>NZ_SJEX01000064.1 GCF_005930495.1 Modestobacter excelsi
CGGTGGGGGTGGGTCGAGCCGCGGCCTCTTCTCCGGCGCGCCCCGGCGGGGCGGCAGGGCCAGCCGCAGCACGTCGGTCATCGACCCGGCGTAGCGGTCGGCGACCGACCGGGCGAGCTCGGCGACCTCGGGGGTGAGCACCGGCTCGGCGGAGACCACCTTGGCCAGCGGCGCGAGCTTGCCGGCGTGGTCGGTGCTGCCGGCCAGCTCGAGGACGACGCCGTCCACCAGCTTGCCGGCGAACCGCACCCGGACCCGGCAGCCGGCCACCACCTGCTCGGCCAGCTCGTCCGGGACGGCGTAGTCGAAGGGCCGGTCCAGGTGCGCCAGGGGCACATCGACGACGACCCGGGCCACCCGAGTCGTTCGGGTCCCCGGGTCGTCGGTGGTGAGCTCCTGCTGACTCAGCGCCGTCAAGCCCCCACGGCGTCGCGCAGCACGTCGACGCGGTCGAGCCGCTCCCAGGGCAGCTCGACGTCGGTGCGGCCGAAGTGGCCGTAGGCCGCGGTCGGCGCGTAGATGGGCCGGAGCAGGTCCAGGTCGCGGACGATGGCGCCGGGGCGCAGGTCGAAGACCGCGCTGATCGCCTTCTCCAGCTGCTCCTCGGGCACCGTGTTGGTGCCGAAGGTCTCCACGAACAGCCCGACCGGGTGGGCCGCACCGATCGCGTAGGCGACCTGCACCTCGCAGCGGCGGGCCAGACCCGCCGCGACGACGTTCTTGGCGACCCAGCGCATCGCGTAGGCGCCGGACCGGTCGACCTTGGAGGGGTCCTTGCCGGAGAAGGCGCCGCCGCCGTGCCGGGCCATGCCACCGTAGGTGTCGACGATGATCTTGCGGCCGGTGAGCCCGGCGTCGCCCATCGGGCCGCCGATGACGAACTTGCCGGTCGGGTTGACCAGCAGCCGGTAGCCGGTGGTGGGCAGGCCGAGGGCGGCCAGCTCCGGCTCCACGACGAGCTCCTGCACGTCGGGGGCGAGCAGGGTGTCGATCGAGATGTCCTCGGCGTGCTGGCTGGAGACCACCACGGTGTCGACGGCGACCGGGCGGTCGTCCTCGTAGACGACGGTGGCCTGGACCTTGCCGTCCGGGCGCAGGTAGGGCACCGACCCGTCCTTGCGCACCGCCGACAGCCGGCGCGCCAGCCGGTGGGCCAGCGCGATCGGCAGCGGCATCAGCTCGGGCGTCTCGTCGGAGGCGTAGCCGAACATCAGGCCCTGGTCGCCGGCGCCCTGCCGCTCGATCAGGTCGTCGGCGACGGCCGCGCGGTGCTCGTCGTCGCTGAGGCCGGCGGTGCGCGCCTCGTAGGCGGTGTCGACCCCCTGGGCGATGTCCGGGGACTGCGCGCCGAGGGAGACGCTGACGCCGCAGGAGGCGCCGTCGAAGCCCTTGCGCGAGGAGTCGTAGCCGATGCCGAGGATGGTCCTGCGCACGATGTCGGCGATGTCCACGTAGCCGGAGGTGGTGACCTCCCCGGCGATGTGCACCTGGCCGGTGGTGATGAGGGTCTCGACGGCCACCCGGCTGCGGGGGTCCTGCTCGAGCATCGCGTCCAGGATCGCGTCGCTGATCTGGTCGGCGATCTTGTCGGGGTGGCCCTCGGTCACCGACTCGGAGGTGAAGAGACGGCGTGGCACTCGGTTCTCCCTGCGATCGGCGGCCGCACGCGGTGGTCGCGTCCGGTTGGCGGGTGGCCCCGTCGGCTGAGGTTACCGGCGCGGACCGGCAGGCGTCCCAGGCGGCCGAGCGGTGTGGACGAGCGGTGCCGAGGAGCCGGGTCAGTCCTACCCGGCGGGGTCGGCGGCGAGCGCGTCCCAGATGCCCGCCGCGACGACGTCCTTGCGGCCGGCCGGGACGGGCGTGACAGTGCCGTCGGCAGCGAGCACCGTGACCTCGTTGTCGGCCCGGCCGAACACCTGCCCGGCCGAGACGTCGTTGACCACGAGCAGGTCGACGCCCTTGCGGGCCAGCTTCGCGCGGGCGTGGGTGAGCACGTCGCCCTCGGCGTCACCGGTCTCGGCGGCGAAGCCGACGACCCGCTGCCCGGTCCGGCGGGCGGCCACCAGCTCGACCAGGACGTCGGCGTTGCGGACCAGGTCCACCGACGTCGGCTCGCCCGCGCTGCCCTTCTTGAGCTTGCTGGCGGCGACCGTGCCGGGGCGGAAGTCGGCGACCGCGGCGGCCATGACGACGACGTCGGCCACCGCCGCCTCGGTGTGCACGGCGGTCCGCAGCTCCTCGGCGGACCCGACCGGGACGACGCGCACCCCGAACGGCGCGGGCGCCTCGACGTTGGCGGCGACCAGCACGACCTCGGCGCCGCGGGCGGCGGCGACCCGGGCCAGCGCCCAGCCCTGCATGCCCGAGGAGCGGTTGCCGAGGAAGCGCACCGGGTCCAGCGGCTCCCGGGTGCCCCCGGCGCTGATGACGACCCGGCGGCCGGCGAGGTCCTGCCGCAGCGCCGGGGCACCGGCGGTGAGGACGACCTCGGCCAGCGCGGCGACGTCGGCGGGCTCGGGCAGCCGGCCGGGACCGGAGTCCGGACCGGTGAGCCGGCCGACGGCGGGCGGCAGCACGACAGCGCCGCGGCGGCGGAGCGTGGCGACGTTGTCCTGGGTGGCCGGGTGCAGCCACATCTCGGTGTGCATGGCGGGCACGAACACGACCGGGCAGTGCGCGGTGAGCAGCGTGGCGGTGAGCAGGTCGTCGGCCCGGCCGGCGGCGGCGCGGGCGAGCAGGTCGGCGGTGGCCGGGTTCACCAGGACCAGGTCGGCGGTCTGGCCGATCCGCACGTGCGCGACCTCGGGGACGTCGTCCCAGACCTCGGTGGCGACCGGGTTGCCGCTCAGCGCCTCGAACGTCGCCGCGCCGACGAAGCGCAGCGCGGACGCGGTGGGCACCACCCGCACGTCGTGGCCGCGCTCGGTGAGGGCGCGCAGCAGCAGCGCGGACTTGTAGGCCGCCACGCCGCCACCCACGCCCAGGACGATCCGTGCCATGCGTCCATCCTCCCCGGACACGACGACGCCCCCGGCACTCGGTGCCGGGGGCGTCACCCGCAAGGGTCTGGAACGGCCCCCTCGCAGGGCCCCGCCGCGAGCTCGCGAGTGGTGGGGGGCGAGGGGGTCCTTCCTCAGTTCTCGCCGGCGGTGTGGGTCAGCAGGCCCTCGTTGATCTCGCGCAGGGCGATCGAGAGCGGCTTCTCCTGGGGCGCGGTGTCGACCAGCGGGCCGACGTACTCCAGCAGGCCCTCGGAGAGCTGGCTGTAGTAGGCGTTGATCTGACGCGCGCGCTTGGCGGCGTAGATGACCAGCCCGTACTTGCTGCTGGTGCGCTCGAGCAGCTCGTCGATGGGCGGGTTGGTGATGCCCTCAGGGGCGGGTGCGACTCCGGACACGGGCGGGCGTGCTCCTCAACTCGGTGTGCGGGCGGGCGGCGGATCTCCTCCGCACGGTCGCCTCGGGCGCGCCTCCGGCAGCGGTCAGGAACCCGCGGGCGGAGGCGCAGTCAGCAAGCCTACCAACTCGTCCGCGGCTCTGGCCACGTCGTCGTTGACGACGACGACGTCGAACTCCCCGGCAGCGTCCAGCTCGGCCTGCGCGAGGGCGAGCCGGCGCTCCTGGACCTCGGGGTGCTCCGTACCCCGGCCGGCCAGCCGGCTGACCAGCTCGGACCAGGACGGCGGGGCCAGGAAGACCAGCTGGGCCTCCGGCGCGCGGGCGCGGACCTGGCGGGCGCCCTGCAGCTCGATCTCCAGCAGCGCCGGCGACCCGGCGGCCAGCTGCTCCCGCACCGGTCCCGCCGGCGTCCCGTAGCGGTTGCCGGCGAACTCTGCCCACTCCAGGAGGCCGTCCTGGGCGATCAGCCAGTCGAAGTGCTCGTCGTCGACGAACCAGTAGTGCTCGCCGTCCACCTCACCCGGCCGCGGCTTGCGGGTGGTGACCGACACCGACACCCAGACCGCGGGGTGCCGGCGCCGGACCTCGGCGACGACCGTGCCCTTGCCGACTCCGGAGGGACCCGACAGGACCGTCAGGCGGGCCTGCGCACGAGCCACTCCGGGCGTCCTCGGGACGGGCGTCGGTCGGGACAGCGACGTGCTCAGACGAGGCCCTCGGTCGGGACCTGGTCGGGCTGCACCTGCTCGCCGGCGAACTCGGCCTCCAGCGCCTTGCGCTGGTTCGCGCCCAGGCCCCGGACGCGACGGGTCGGCGAGATCTCGAGACGCTCCATGATCTTGGCCGCGCGGGCCTTGCCGACGCCCGGGAGCGACTCCAGGACCGCGGAGACGCGCATCTTGCCGATGACCTCGTCGGTCTCGCCCTGCTTGAGGACGTCGCCGACCGTGGTGCCCTTGCTCTTGAGCTTCTCGCGGAGCTCGGCACGGGCCTTGCGGGCCGCAGCGGCCTTCTCCAGGGCGGCGGCGCGCTGTTCGGGTGACAACTCGGGAAGGGGCACGGAGCAACCCAATCGTGTTCATGCCGGTGGTCGTGGCCGGCGGTGTTCTTCGGTCTGGGGCACTGCTGCCGAACGGCTCGTGGATGAACCTGGCGCCAACCTAGTCACCTCGAACTCGCTGGTCACCCGGTACCCGGCTGTCTCAGCCGTCGACGCGTGTGCTCACCCGCCCGGACGGCGGACCGTGCGGTGCCGTAACCAGCCCATCACCGCTGGTCAGCGGGCCGTTCCGTGACCGCCACCTCCGCGTCACCAGGCCGTCACCGGGCCGTCACCCAGCGTCTCCAGAGCGCGCGACGCCACCGACCAGCCAGGCCGCCCGCCTCACGCGGTGAGCTCGGCCGTCCAGCGGTCCGCCGCGGCGCGCAGCGCGGCGCCGTCCGGCCCCGCCCGGAGCACGTCCCGGGAGACGGTGGGAACGACGGCGCGCCCGGCCCCGAACAGCCGGCGGAGGTCGGCGACCGACCCGCCCTGCACCCCCAGCCCCGGGGCGAGCACCGGCCCACCCAGGCCGTCGAGGTCGACGTCGAGGTCCCGCAGCGTCGCCCCGACGACCACGCCGAACGAGCCGGTCGACGGCCCCCAGCGCCCGGCGACGTCCCGGACCGCGGCGATGTCGGGCAGCGGGTCGCCGACCACCCACTCGGGGGTGTTCCAGCCGCGCACCGTGTCGACGACGGCCTGGGCGACCGTCCGCTCCCCCACGAGGGCGTGCTGGAAGGCGCCGGCGTCGGGGTTCGACGTCCGCGCGAGCACGAACAGCCCGCCGCCGGTGATCCGCGCGGTGTCCACGGCCGGCTGCAGCGACCCCGGGCCGAGGTACGGGCTGACCGTCAGCGCGTCGACGGCCAGCGGGTGCTCCGGGCGCAGGTAGTCGGCGTAGGCGTCCATCGTCGAGCCGATGTCGCCGCGCTTGGCGTCCAGCAGGACGAGCGCCCCGGCGGCGCGGGCGCGTGCCACGGCGTCCTCCAGCACGGCCAGCCCGCGGGAGCCTTGCCGCTCGTAGAACGCCAGCTGCGGCTTCAGGACGGCGACGTGCCCGGCGAGGGCGTCGACGACGGCGTCGGTGAACCGGGCCAGGCCGTCGGGGCTGTCCGGCAGCCCCCAGTCGGCCAGCAGCGGCACGTGCGGGTCGATGCCCACGCACAGCGGCCCGCGGGCGGCGACGGCGTCGGCGAGCCGCTCCCCGAACGGGACCCTCATCGGTGCGCGTACCCGACGGCGTCGCGCAGCGAGGCGAAGCCCCGGGCGGCGAGGGCGTCGGCGAGCTCGGCGTGGACCCGGGCCGGCGCGGAGGGGTCGTTGAAGACCGCCGTCCCGACCGACACGGCGCTGGCCCCGGCGAGCACGAACTGCAGAGCGTCCAGCCCGGTGCGGATGCCGCCCATGCCGAGGACGGGCACCTCGGGCAGCGCCTGGTGCACCTGCCAGACGCAGCGCAGCGCGACCGGGCGGATCGCCGGGCCGGACAGCCCACCGGTGACCCCGCCGAGCACCGGGCGCATGGTGTCCGGGTCGATGACCAGCCCGAGCAGGGTGTTGATCATCGACAGCCCGTCCGCGCCGGCCGCGGTGACCGACCGGGCGATCGAGACGATGTCGGTCACGTCCGGGCTGAGCTTGGCGAAGACCGGGTGGGCCGGGTCCGCCGCCTCCCGCACCGCGGCCACCACGTCGGCGGCGGCGACGGGGTCGCAGGCGAAGACCTCGCCGCGGCTCTCGACGTTCGGGCAGGAGATGTTGACCTCCAGGCCGAGCACGCCGGGCACGCCGCGCAGCCGGGTGGCGAGCTCGGCGAAGTGCTCCACCCGGGTGCCGGCGATGGAGACGAGGGCCCGCGCCCCGCGCTGCGCCAGCCAGGGCAGCTCGTCGGCGAGCAGGCCGTCGATGCCCGGACCCTGCAGTCCGATGGAGTTGAGCATCCCGCTGGGCGTCTCGGCCATCCGCGGCGTGGGGCGGCCCGAGCGCGGCTGCAGCTGGACCGACTTGGTGACCACCGCGCCGAGCGCGTCGAGGTCGACGAACGGCTCGAGCTCCTGACCGAACGCCGAGCACCCCGAGGCGGTGAGCACCGGGCCGGGGATCGGCGCGAACGCCAACGCCGTCCCCATGTCGACTGCTCCGCTCTCGGCGCCGAGAGTGGAGGGCTTCGTCGCGGTCACGCCGGCAGCACCCCCATCGCGGCGGCGCCGACGACGTCGGCGGTCAGCGTGCCGACGTCGGCGAACCTCACCCGGTCCCCACCGAACACCGGCCCCTCGGTGCAGGACCGGCTGAACCGGGTGCGCCCGTCGGCGCCGACGACCGGCAGCACGCACGTCATGCAGACCCCGATCCCGCAGGCCATCGACTCCTCCACCGCGACGTAGGACGGCACCCCGGCCGCGGTGGCCAGCTCGGCGACCGCGCGGAGCATCCCCATCGGCCCGCAGGCGTAGACGACGCCGACCCGGCCGACCTGCTCGGCGACGGCGTCGGTGACCCACCCCCGGCGGCCCGCACTGCCGTCGTCGGTCAGCACGGTCACCCCGGCCAGCGCGCTGAGCTCGTCGACCGAGCAGAGCCGGTCGGCCGAGGCGGCCCCGGCGACGGCGGACACGTCCGAGCCCCGCTCGCGCAGCGCGCCGGCCAGCCCGACCAGCGCGGCCGCGCCGTAGCCACCGCCGACCAGCAGCGCCGGCGTGCCGGGTTCCGGGAGCGGGAACGGGCGGCCCAGCGGGCCGACGACGTCCACGGTCGCGCCGGGCTGCAGCCCGGCCAGCCAGGTCGACCCGGGCCCGTGCGGGGCGACGACGACGGTCAGCCGCCCGTCGCCGGTGCCGGCGATCGCGATCGAGCGGCGCAGCAGCATCGCCGACTCCCGGCCGCCGATCGCGAACGCGACGAACTGCCCGGGCACCGCGCGGCCGGCGGTCTCCGGGGCGGCGAAGGTCAGCTCCACGTAGGCGCCGACCGGCCGCCGTCCGACCACCTCGACCACCCGCTGCACCGGCGCCTGGACAGCCGCCGGTGCCGGCTCGGTCAGCAGCTCGCCGAAGGCGTGACTTTGGCGGTCGGCGGGGGCGGTCACGCGCGGGCCTCGGCGGCCTGGGCGGCGGCCAGCGTCCGGTGCAGGTCCTGCAGGCTGCGCACGCCCAGCTCACCGCGGCGCAGCGCCTCCACGCCCTGCACCGTGGCGGCCATGCCCTGCACCGTGGTGATGCACGGGACGCCCATGGCCACCGCGGCGGCGCGGATCTCGTAGCCGTCCAGCCGGGGGCCGCTGTTGCCGGGCGTCCCGAAGGGGGTGTTGACGACGATGTCGACGTCCCCGGCGAGGATCCGCTCGACCACGTTGCCCGGACCCTGCGAGAACTTGCCGACCACCTCGCAGCGCACCCCGTTGCGGCGCAGCACCTGGGCGGTGCCGACGGTGGCCAGCACGGTGAACCCGAGGTCGGCCAGCCGCTTGATCGGGAAGATCGCCGCGCGCTTGTCCCGGTTGGCCAGCGAGACGAACACCGTGCCCGTGGTGGGCAGGTTGCCGTAGGCGGCGGCCTGGGACTTCGCGAACGCGGTGCCGAACTCCGCGTCGATGCCCATCACCTCGCCGGTGGACTTCATCTCCGGGCCGAGGACGGTGTCCACGCCGTGGCCCTCGACGGTGCGGAAGCGGTGGAAGGGCAGCACCGCCTCCTTGACCGCGATCGGCCCGTCGACCGGGAGGTCGGTGCCGTCCCCGGTGGCCGGCAGCACCCCGGCCGCGCGCAGCGAGGCGATCGACTCCCCCACGGCGATCCGGGCGGCGGCCTTGGCCAGCTGCACCGCCGTCGTCTTGGAGACGAACGGCACGGTGCGGCTGGCCCGCGGGTTGGCCTCCAGCACGTAGAGGACGTCGTCCTTGAGCGCGTACTGCACGTTCATCAGCCCGCGCACGCCGATCCGCGCGGCGAGCGCCTCGGTGGCCCGGCGGATGCCGGCCAGGTCCGCGCCTCCCAGGGTGATCGGCGGTAGCGCGCACGCCGAGTCGCCGGAGTGGATGCCGGCCTCCTCGATGTGCTCCATGACCCCGCCGAGGTACAGGTCGGTGCCGTCGAAGAGCGCGTCGACGTCGATCTCGACGGCGTCCTCGAGGAACCGGTCGACCAGCACCGGGTGGTCGGTGCTCACGTCGGTGGCCTTGGTGATGTAGGCCTCGAGCACGGCGTCCTCGTAGACGATCTCCATGCCGCGGCCGCCGAGCACGTAGGAGGGCCGGACCAGCACCGGGTACCCGATGTCGGCCGCGATCTCCTTGGCCTCGGCGGAAGTGGTGGCCATGCCGTGCTTGGGCGCGAGCAGGCCGGTGTCGCGCAGCACCCGGGAGAAGGCGCCGCGGTCCTCGGCGGCGTCGATCGCCTCCGGCGAGGTGCCCAGCACCGGGACGCCGGCGTCCTTGAGCCGCTGCGCCAGCGCCAGCGGCGTCTGCCCGCCGAGGGTGCAGATGACCCCGGCGACCGGCCCGGCGGCGCGCTCGGCCTCGACGACCTCCAGCACGTCCTCGAAGGTGAGCGGCTCGAAGTACAGCCGGTCGGCGGTGTCGTAGTCGGTCGAGACGGTCTCCGGGTTGCAGTTGACCATCACCGCCTCGTAGCCGGCGTCCTGCAGCGCCATCACCGCGTGCACGCAGGAGTAGTCGAACTCGACACCCTGGCCGATGCGGTTGGGGCCCGATCCGAGGATGAGCACCGCCGGGCGCTCGCGCGGCTCGACCTCGTCCTCCTCGTCGTAGGAGGAGTAGTGGTAGGGCGTCCGGGCGGCGAACTCCGCGGCGCAGGTGTCCACGGTCTTGTAGACCGGCCGGATGCCCAGCCGCCAGCGCAGCCGCCGGACGCCGTCCTCACCGGCCAGCTCCGGCCGCAGCTCGGCGACCTGCCGGTCACTGAGGCCGTGCCGCTTGGCCACCGCGAGCAGCTCCGGGGTCAGCGCCGGCGCCGCACGGACCTGCTCGCCGATCTCGGTGACCAGTGCGATCTGGTCGACGAACCAGGCGTCGAAGCCCGACGCGGCCGACACCTGCTCGACGGTGGCGCCGGCGGCCAGCGCGCGCTGCGCGGTGTACAGCCGGCCGTCGACCGGGGTGCGCAGCTGCTCGAGCAGCTCCTCGGCGGTGGACCCGTCCTCGGGGGTCGTCCAGAACCCGGCGGCGGTGGTCTCGGTCGACCGCATCGCCTTGCCCAGCGCCTCGGTGAAGTTGCGGCCCATGGCCATGACCTCGCCGACGCTCTTCATCGTCGTGGTCAGCCGCGGGTCGGCGCCGGGGAACTTCTCGAAGGCGAAGCGCGGGATCTTCACCACGACGTAGTCCAGCGACGGCTCGAACGACGCCGGGGTGACCCCGGTGATGTCGTTGGTGATCTCGTCGAGGGTGTAGCCGATGGCCAGCTTCGCGGCGATCTTGGCGATCGGGAAGCCGGTGGCCTTGGACGCGAGGGCGCTGGACCGGGACACCCGGGGGTTCATCTCGATCACGACCAGCCGGCCGGTCTCGGGGTGGACGGCGAACTGGATGTTGCACCCGCCGGTGTCCACGCCGACCTCGCGCAGCACCGCGATGCCGACGTCGCGCATCTGCTGGTACTCGCGGTCGGTGAGGGTCATCGCCGGGGCGACGGTCACCGAGTCCCCGGTGTGCACGCCCATCGCGTCGATGTTCTCGATGGAGCAGATGACCACGACGTTGTCGCTGCGGTCGCGCATCAGCTCGAGCTCGAACTCCTTCCAGCCGAGCACCGACTCCTCGATGAGCACGGTGTGCACCGGCGAGTCGGCCAGCCCGTGACCGGCCATCCGGCGCAGCATCGGCTCGTCGGTGGCGATGCCCGACCCCAGCCCGCCCATGGTGAAGCTGGGCCGGATGACGACCGGGTAGCCGACCTCCTCGGCGGTGGCGATCGCCTCCTCGACGGTGCCGCAGACCGTGGAGCGGGGGGCGTCGGCGCCGATGGACCGGACGATGTCCTTGAACCGCTGCCGGTCCTCGCCGCGGTTGATCGCCTCGACGTCGGCGCCGATGAGCTGGACGCCGTACTTCTCCAGGACGCCGTTCTCGAAGAGCCCGATCGCGATGTTCAGCGCGGTCTGCCCGCCGAGGGTGGCGAGCACCGCGTCGGGCCGCTCGGCGGCGATGACCCGCTCGACGAACTCCGGGGTCAGCGGCTCGACGTAGGTGGCGTCGGCGACCTCGGGGTCGGTCATGATCGTCGCCGGGTTGCTGTTGACCAGGCTGACCCGCAGCCCCTCGGCCTTGAGCACCCGGCAGGCCTGGGTGCCGGAGTAGTCGAACTCGCTGGCCTGGCCGATGACGATCGGCCCCGAGCCGATGACCAGGACGTGCTGCAGGTCGGTGCGCTTGGGCATCAGCTGTTCTCCTTCTCCGCGGCCATCAGGTCGACGAACCGGCCGAACAGCGGGTTCGCGTCGTGCGGGCCGGCGGCGGCCTCGGGGTGGAACTGCACGCTGAACGCCGGCGCCTCGGTCAGCCGCAGGCCCTCGACCACGTCGTCGTTCAAGCCCACGTGGCTGACCTCGACCGGGCCGAAGGGGGTGTCCACCGGGCGGTCGAGCGGTGCGTCGACGGCGAAGCCGTGGTTGTGGCTGGTGACCCGCACCGTGCCGCTGACCCGGTCGAGCACCGGCTGGTTCAGGCCGCGGTGGCCGAAGCGCAGCTTGTAGGTGCCCAGCCCCAGCGCGCGGCCGAGGATCTGGTTGCCGAAGCAGATGCCGAACAGCGGCCGGCGGGCCTCCAGCACGCCGCGCACCGCCTCGACGGCGTAGTCCGCGGCCGCCGGGTCGCCGGGGCCGTTGGAGACGAAGACGCCGTCCACACCGTGCTCGAGCAGCTCGGCGGCGGTCGCGGTGGCGGGCAGCACGTGGGTCTCCACCCCGAGCTCGGCCAGCGCCCGCGGGGTCGCGGTCTTGATGCCCAGGTCGAGCGCGGCGATGGTGAACCGCTTCTCCCCCACCGCCGGGACGACGTAGCGCTCGGCGGCGCTGACCGAGGGCGCGAGGTCGGCGCCGGTCATGCTCGGGCTGCCGGTGACCTGCGCGAGGAGCTCCTCGGCGCCCAGCTCGGTGCTGATGCCCGCGCGCATGGCCCCGCGGTCGCGCAGGTGCCGGGTCAGCGCCCGGGTGTCGATGCCGCTGATCCCGACCACGCCCTGGGCGACCAGCTCGTCGTCCAGGCTGCCGGTGGCCCGCCAGTTCGCCGGGCGGCGGGCGGGGTCGCGGACGACGAAGCCGGCGACCCACATCCGGCGGCTCTCGTCGTCCTCGTCGTTGACGCCGGTGTTGCCGACGTGCGGCGCGGTCATCGCGACGATCTGGCCGGCGTAGCTGGGGTCGGTGAGGGTCTCCTGGTAGCCGGTCATCCCGGTGGAGAACACCGCCTCGCCGACCGTCGTGCCGGCCGCGCCGTAGGCCGTACCGCGGAAGGTCCGTCCGTCCTCCAGGACGAGGATCGCTGAGTTCACTGCTCCACTCCGCACTCGTTCCGCTCCTCGGTCGCCGGCGCTCCCTGCGATGCTCGCTCGCGCGTCGTGTTCGCGGTCACCGTGTTGCCTTTCCGTCCAGGACGGTCGCCGTCCCGCGCAGGAACGTCGCGACCACCCGGCCGGGGAGCTCCCGGCCGGCATAGGGGCTGTTGCGGCTGCGGCTGGCCAGCGCGGCCGGGTCGACGGGAGCCCGGTGCGCGGGGTCCAGCAACAGCAGGTTCGCCGGCTCGCCGACGGCGAGCGGGCGGCCGTGCGACTCGAGCCGGCCGATCGCCGCGGGGGCGACCGACATCCGCTCGGCGACCCCGCGCCAGTCGAGGAGCCCGGGCTCGACCATGGTCTGCACCACGACGGCCAGCGCCTGCTCCAGACCGAGCATCCCCGGGCGGGCCGAGGCCCACTCGCTCTCCTTGTCCTCCACCGCGTGCGGCGCGTGGTCGGTCGCGACGGCGTCGATGGTGCCGTCCGCCAGCCCGGCCCGCAGCGCCTGCACGTCGGCCTCCGTGCGCAGCGGCGGGTTGACCTTGAAGACCGGGTCGTAGCTCTCGGCGCACTCGTCGGTGAGCAGCAGGTGGTGCGGGGTGACCTCGGCGGTGACCTGCACGCCGCGGCTCTTCGCCCAGCGCAGGATCTCCACCGAGCCCGCCGTCGACACGTGGCAGACGTGCAGCCGGGCGCCGACGTGCCCGGCGAGCAGCACGTCGCGGGCGATGACCGCCTCCTCGGCGGCGGCCGGCCAGCCGGTCAGGCCGAGCCGGGCGGAGCGGTCGCCCTCGTTCATTTGGGCGCCGACGGTCAGCCGGGGCTCCTCCGCGTGCTGCGCTACCACGCCGTCCAGCGCCTTGACGTACTCCAGCGCGCGGCGCATCAGCGCCGGGTCGGCGACGCAGTGCCCGTCGTCGGAGAAGACCCGCACCCGGGCGGCGGAGTCGGCCATCGCGCCGAGCTCGGCCAGCCGCTCGCCGCGCAGGCCGACGGTGACCGCCCCGACCGGGACGACGTCCACCAGCCCGGCCTGCTGGCCGAGCCGCCACACCTGCTCGACGACGCCGGCGGTGTCGGCGACCGGGTCGGTGTTGGCCATCGCGTGGACCGCGGTGTACCCGCCGAGCGCGGCGGCGCGGCTGCCGGTCTCGACGGTCTCGGCGTCCTCCCGGCCCGGCTCGCGCAGGTGGGTGTGCAGGTCGACCAGGCCGGGCAGGGCGACCAGCCCGGCGGCCTGGACGACATCGGCGCCGGGCACGGTCAGCTCGTCGCCGATGGCCGCGATCCGGCCGTCCTCCACGAGCAGGTCGACGGCGTCCTCGCCGTACGGCTTCGCACCCTTGATCAGCATCGACATGTGCTGGTGCCTCGCTTCGCTCGGGCGCTCGCTCCGCGCCTCACTCGCTGGCGCTCGCTTCGATGCTCACTCACTGTCGGGAGCCCCTCCCAGGAGCAGGTAGAGGACCGCCATCCGGACCGAGACGCCGTTGCCGACCTGGTCGACGATCGTGGAGCGGGCGGAGTCGGCCACCTCGGCGGCGATCTCCATGCCGCGGTTCATCGGGCCGGGGTGCATGACGATCGCGTCGTCGGGCAGGGCGCCCATCCGCCGGCCGTCGAGGCCGTAGCGGCGGCTGTACTCCCGGGCGCTGGGGAAGAACGAGGCGTTCATCCGCTCCGCCTGCACCCGCAGCATCATCACCACGTCGGCCTTCGGGAGGACGGCGTCCAGGTCGTAGCTGACCTGCACCGGCCAGCTCCCGACGCCGACCGGCAGCAGCGTGGGCGGGGCGACCAGGGTGACCTCGGCGCCCAGCGTGGCCAGCAGCCAGACGTTGGACCGGGCCACCCGGCTGTGCAGCACGTCGCCGACGACCACCACCCGGACGCCGTCGAGCCGGCCCAGCCGCTGCCGGATCGTGTACGCGTCCAGCAGCGCCTGGGTGGGGTGCTCGTGGGTGCCGTCGCCGGCGTTGACCACGCTGCCCTGCACCCACTGCGCCAGCCGGTGCGGGGCCCCGGAGGCGCCGTGCCGCACGACGATCGCGTCGCTGCCCATCGCCTCCAGGGTCAGCGCGGTGTCCTTGAGGCTCTCGCCCTTGGAGACGCTGCTGCCCTTGGCGGAGAAGTTGATGACGTCGGCGGACAGCCGCTTGGCGGCCAGCTCGAAGGAGATCCGGGTGCGGGTGGAGTCCTCGAAGAACAGGTTGACCACCGTGCGGCCGCGCAGCGTGGGCAGCTTCTTGACCTCGCGACCGGCCAGCGCGGACTCGATCTGGGCCGCGGTGTCGAGCACCAGCGTCGCGTCGTCCCGGTCCAGGTCGCCGGCCTCCAGCAGGTGCCGCTTCACGCCTGGTCCTCCACGGTGACCTCGTCCCGCCCGTCCACCTCGGCGAGGCGCACCTTCACCGACTGGGAACGGGACGTCGGCACGTTCTTGCCGACGTAGTCCGCCCGGATCGGCAGCTCCCGGTGGCCGCGGTCGACCAGCACCGCCAGCTGCACCGCGCGTGGCCGGCCGAGGTCGCGCAGCGCGTCCAGCGCGGCGCGGACCGAGCGGCCGGAGAAGAGGACGTCGTCGACGAGCACGACCAGCCGGCCGTCGATGCCGGCCTCGGGCAGCCGGGTGTCCTCCAGCGCCCGGACCCCGCGCAGCCGCAGGTCGTCGCGGTAGAGGGTGATGTCGACGGTGCCGACGTCGACGCGGATGCCGCTGAACGTCTCGATCCGGGTGGCGAGCCGGCGGGCCAGCGGGGCACCGCGGGTGGGGATGCCGACCAGGACCAGGCCCCCGAGGTCGGGACCCGCCTTCTCGATCAACTGGTGGGCGATCCGGTCGACCACCCGGCCGACGTCGTCGGCGGAGAGCAACGGGGCGATCGTCGGTTCGGCGGGCAGCGCGGATGACCCGGTCATCGCAGCCTCCTTCCCCGCCTCACGGGACGGGTCGTTAAAGGAGTGGGCCGTCGTCGACGCGGCTGCGCCGGCGGCGGTGTGGACCGCGGACGACGGTACTGCACAGCCCGTTGTGACCCCGATCGCGCCCGTTCACCCGGCCCAGGTGAGAGATCTGACCCATGAGGGCGACCTGACTGTTGCCGCGAACCCACTACCAGTACTCTGCGTCACCAGTACCGTCCCGATACGACGACAGTCAGTGAGCAGAGGGTCATGAGCACCGACTACTCCAGGGCGCTTGGCGCCCGCCTGCGGGCCATCCGCAACCAGCAAGGACTGTCGTTGCAAGGCGTGGAGGACAAGTCCCACGGCCGGTGGAAGGCCGTCGTCGTCGGCTCGTACGAGCGCGGCGACCGGGCTGTCACCGTGCAGCGGCTCTCCGAGCTCGCCGTGTTCTACGGCGTGCCGGTCTCCGAGCTCCTGCCCGACCCGCGGCCCAGCTCCGCGGTCACCAAGAGCACCAAGATCGTGCTGAACCTGGAGTCGCTGGGCTCGCTGCCCGCCGACGAGGCCGGCCCGCTCGCGCGGTACGCCTCGACCATCCAGGCGCAGCGGCACGACTACAACGGCAAGGTGCTGTCGATCCGCGCCGAGGACCTCAAGTCCCTGGCGATCATCTACGACATGAGCCCCGACGAGCTGACCACCCGGCTCATCGAGTGGGGCGTGCTTTCCCCTGGCGCCGACGGCAGCATCTACGCCGACGTCGACGACGACGAGCCCGCCTGGGGCGACCGCCGCCGCGCTCCGCGCTGACCCGTCGCACGTGCCGGCGGGCCCCGCCGGCACGACGGCGGGGCTCCAGTGGGTCCCGCCGGGTGACGGCGAGCGACCGGAACCGCCACCAGACCTCCACGGGTTCCTGTTACAGACCCGCGTCTCGACACGCGCCGCGCGCCCCGCCGGCATGGGGTGTCCTGTGTCGCGTGCTGCCGCCACAGTCGTGCCAGGTGATCGGACCGTCCGAGGACGGGCCGGAGCCAGGAGCTGATGCGGCCCTCCCTTCGAGGGGCGACGGCTGTCGTGGCCAGGCAGCCGAGAGGCAGCACGAAGGCGGGTCCTGCCCCTCTGGGCGGGACGTCGCGATGGCCGGGGCCCAGGGGTCGGGGTCCTCGCCCCGGTCGAGCACGTCGGATGTCGCGATCACGTCGGCGCAGGACTCAACGATCCGCCGATGACCTGGTCGAGCGTCTCGCAGACGCTTCAGTGGCTTCCCTCCGTCGTGACGACGGTGTCGTGGCCGGCCTCCATGTGCTCGATGTGGTCGGGTCCAGCCGGCAGAGCTCGCCGGTGCCACGGATGAAACCGATCATGACGGTGCTTCTGCTGGGCAGAACACCGCCACCTGGCGTCTCGGCGGCGAAGCGCTGGTTCCTTCGAGGCCTGCCCGCCCGTGCGTGCGGAGGCCGTCGTCCGACCTGTGCGAGCGTCGAGTGACCGGTCGGCCGGCCCCCTCGTCAGTACGTACAGCTCTCGGCCCCCAGTGCAGCCCGCAACGCGGCTCGGCTGTTGATCCCCAGCTTGTCGTAGACGTGGGCGAGGTGGGTCTCGACCGTGCGGACCGAGAGCACGAGCTGCTCCGCGATGCTCTGGTTACGGGTACCGGCGGCTGCCAGGACGGCAATCTCCCGTTCGCGCTGGGTGAGCGCGTACGGCGCCAACCGGTCGAGAGCCGGCGTGTGCAGCCCGCCGGCGCTCCGGGCCAGCACGTTCGCCCGCGAACCTGAGGCCGCGGCCCGGCGACGGTGGCCGACGGACCGGTGCGCCTGTGCCGCCAGGGCGGCGGCGTCCGCCGCGCACGACAGGGCGCCCAGTTGTCGGAACCGTTCGGCCACCTCGTCCAGGGCCTCGCCGCGCGACCGCGCTACCGCGTCGGCGAGGGCGGCGAAGGACGTGAACAACGGTCCACCGAGTTCGGTGGCCAGGAAAGCCAACCGGCCGGCCACCTCGCCGGCGCGGCCGAGGCGGGCTGCGGTGTGCAGGGCCACGGCCTCCACGGAGAGCAGACCCATCTCGTCGGCCGCGGAGGCGGCCCGCAGAGCCGCCTCACCGGACTGCCCGTCGCGACCGGCCGCGGCGGCCGCCCACGCTTCCGCGAGGAGGAGCTCCGGCTCGAAGATGCGTATCGCGGGTTCGGCTCGAGCCGCCGCCAGCGTCGACGCGGCGCTGGCCGCGTCTCCCAGGAGGGCATGGGCATGGGCCAGCTTCGCAAGGCACAGCGGCAGGCAGCCCACGGGATCGGTCTCGACGAGACGGGCTGCGGCCTCTGCCAGCCACCGGACCCCTTCGGCCGCGCGTCCCGCTAGAAGCGCCGCCGACCCCCGGCTGAGCGCCGCGACCGCGTCGGCGGCCGATCGGCTACGGCCCAGGCTGGCCTCGTGCAGCGCGATCGCCCGTGACTCGACCGCGGGCAAGCGCCCGCCCATCTCGAGCGCCCAGCACTCCACTTGCATCAGCACGGTGCGCGCGCAGGCCGTCTCGACGCCGTCGACGCCGGCGCCCAACGCGCGCCACGCTCGGGCCGCACACTCGAGCGACTCGTCCGAATGGCCGAGGGCGGCGAGCTCGGCGGCGCAAGCGACGTCGTCCCACAGGGCCGCGACAGGTCTGGTCCGCTTCCTGTCCGGTACGTCGTCGGTCAGGAAGGTGGGCTTCGGAGGTTCCCCGTTCGCGAGGCGCAGCACCCTCACGACCGCCTCGACGACCTGGCCTGGGACACCGGTGGACCCGCTGACCACGCCGGCGAGGGCGAACGCTTCCCTGACCCGGCCCAACGCGAAGAGGTTGAGCATCCTGGTGACCGCCAGGTCATCGCGCTCCCTCGTGGTCGTCGTGGACGGCGCCGCCCGAGCAGCTACCTGCTCGGCCTCCTCGTGCCGGCTCTGCCACCGGAGGGCCTCCACCAGGGCGGCGGCAGCGGTCGGTCCCGCGCGCTCGTCCAGAGCGGCGCGCGCGAGGCGTTCCGCCAGCTCGTGATCGGAGGCAGCGTTGGCCTGGACCGCCGCTCGGGTCAGGACGGTCACATCCCGCGGGGGCCCGTCCAGTTGCAACAGCAGCGGGCCGATCCGCAGCGGGTCCTCCCGGGCCCAGCGCCGGACCGAACCGGTCCCGGCGAGCTGCTCCAGGTACTGACCGGACGCGGCCTGAGGCATCTGGGCGCAGAGCACCTCTGCCTCCAGCGGTTGGGCGAGCCGGGCGACGGGACGCCGGGACACCCGCTCAACGACGACCCGGCCCCGCCGCTCCAGGGCGGTGACGACCGCCGGCGAGGTGAGGGACAGCAGGTCCCCCAGCTCGAGCGCTCCTGCGATCGCCAGCAGCTCCATGGCCGCCCTCTCGGAGTCGGTGAGGTCGCCCATCTCGGCCTGGACGACCTCGCGGAGCCGTTGGGTGAGAGCCGGCTCGCCCTCCCAGCGCCAGATGCCCTCGACGCTGCGGAGCCGGGCGGTCTCGTGCCCGGCCTGCACCAGCTCGTGCAGCATCACCGCGCTGCCACCGCTGACGCGCCACAGGGTCTGCACCAGCCGGCTCTCCGGGGTGCCGCCCAACCGGGCCCTCAGGCCCTCCTCGACCTGCGGGCGCGTCCACGGCCGCAGCTCGACGCGGGTTGCCAACCTGTCCCGCCAGAGCGCATCCACCAGGTCGGGACCACGCGCTCCGCTCAGCACGGTGAGGACCACACTGGCCGCCCCGGTCAGAACGAGCTTGTGCACCATCGCGGCCGAGAGGTCGTCCAGCAGGTGTGCGTCGTCGATGACCAAGACGACCGGGCGGCCGGACCTGTCGTTGTCGAGGCTCGAGGCCATGGCCTGCCACACGGCCGCGGGATCCGAGCCTGCGCCGACGACCGGGACGAGGTGCGCGAGCGCGGCCAGCGGTATCCCCGCCGCAGTGCGGGTGGCCGTGGCCCATGCGCTTCGGTGGCCCCGCTGGTGCAGCGCGGCGAGCGCCTCCTGGGCCAGCCGGGTCCTGCCGGCACCCTGCGGCCCCGACACGACGACCGCACCCGGCCGGTCCCCGTCGAGCGTCGCCAGAAGCGCCTGCAGCTTGTGGTCCCGGTCGACGAACGGGCTCGGTACGGCCGACAGCTGCGGGTGGTGCTGCCCGGCGTCCCGGCCCCTGCCGGGAACGCCGTCGCTGGGCGTCATCGACCGCTGCGCAGGATGGCGGGGGGAGCTGCCATGCGGAACAGAATCGAGCCGCACGCCTGTGGTGACAAGCACGGCGCGCGCGGGAGCACCCTGATTGACTGGCTGGAACAGGACCGTGACCTGTTGTGACTCGGGTATCGAGACTACGTAGTTCCGGTGGTCGGGGCCGTATGGATGTCGCGTGAACATCCGTGTTCGATCTGCAGGTATCGGTGACAAACCGGGTTGTCCTCCAATGCTGCATCTCCCAGGATTCGTTCACCGAAGTCGACGGCATCGGTGGCAGGGGCAACGGGGTACACGTTCCCCGGTGGACTATTTCTCGCGGGCCACCCGGACGTTCTCCTGCATTCCTTGCGCATTCTCATCGCAACGAGGAGGAACCATGTTCGAGAACCAGATGGTCGAGCTGCTGCCGGCACGCACGACCATGACGAAGAAGGGCAACGGCGGGGGCAAGAAGAGCGGTAACGGCGGTAACAAGCTCACGATCACCCAGGTCGCCGTCGCCGTGGTCGCGGGCAACACCAACACTGCCTCCGGCGCCGGCAGCGAGGCCAACCAGCTGAACGTTGCTGCGGCCTCCAACAGCATCGGCTGACATCGAGTCGTGTCAGCGCAGTCGCTGAGTTGACACGAAGGGGGGCGACCGGTCAGTAGGTCGCCCCCCTTCTCATCCGTGGACCATGGTGAACTCGCGAGGAGAGCTAGATCCTGACATGGCCATCGCGACGGACACCGATGTCCTGGCGCCCGCGGACCGCCGTGACCACCCCGTGTACCGACTCTCTCCCGGCACCGAACTGCTGGGCGAGTACCGGGACTCCGGACTGGAGACCCCGAAGTACCTCGTCCGCCGAGCGGACGGGCAAGTCATGCAGCTCCCGCGGCTCCTGTACCGGGTGGCCGGGTCCCTGGACGGCCGCGACGCCGGGCGGATCGCCGAGGACCTGCACCGTGAGCTGGAAGAGGAACTGACCGCCGAGCACATCTCCTTCCTGGTCGACGAGCGGCTGCGGCCGGTCGGCATCATCGCCCCCGACGGCGCAGAGTCCGCGCCGTCGCCGGTCATGGCCGACCCGCTCCTCGCGCTGCGCTACCGGGTGGGCGTGCTCCCCGCCGCGGTCTCCTGGCGGGTCGCCGGGCTCCTCCGCCTCTTCTTCGCCCGGCCCGTGTGGGTGGCAGCTCTGGCAGTCTTCGTGGCCGTCCACGCCACGATCGTGGTCCAGGGCGGACTGCTCGACCAGATCCTCGCCGGGGTGGACCAGATCGTCCACGAGCCCGAGCTGATCCTGGCCATGTACGTCCTGACGTTCTTCCTGTCCGGGATATGGCATGAGTTCGGGCACGTCACCGCCTGCCGCTACGGCGGGGCCCGTCCCGGCGACATGGGCATCGGCATCTACATCGTCTGGCCCGCCTTCTACAGCACGGTCACCGACTCCTACCGCCTCCACCGGGTCGGGCGACTGCGCACCGACCTCGGGGGCGTGTACTTCGATGCGCTGTTCCTGACGGGGCTCGGCCTGGCCTACCTGTACACGGGGGAGCCGTGGCTGCTCCTCATGTTGCTCGGGATGCTCGGCGAGACCCTGTCGCAGTTCCTCCCGTCCATCCGGCTGGACGGCTACTTCATCCTCGCCGACCTCGTCGGGGTACCCGACCTCTTCGGCTACGTCTGGCCGGCGGTGAGCTCGCTGCTCCCGGGGCGCCCCACCCACCCGAAGGTCCAGGAGCTGAGGCCGCGGGCGCGCCGCGTGATCATCGGCTGGGTCGCACTGACCGTTCCGCTGCTGGCGCTCTACCTGATCGGCGTCCTTGTCCTGCTGCCCTTCGCCCTGCCGGTGGCATGGACCGGGTTCCTCGAGTACGTGGGCACCCTGGACACCGCGCTGCGGACCGGCGACGTGATCACCAGCGCCGTGGGGGTGTTCCAGCTCTTCCTGCTCGTGCTCCCCTGGGTGGGCGGCGTCCTGATGGCCGGGATGATCTTCGGGACCATCCGGCCGCTGCTGGAGGCCCGCTGGGGATGGGCCTGGACCCGACGCCAGGCCTGGACCGTTGTTCGTCGGTACGCAGCGCTCGGCGTGCTCGGAGGGCTGGCCGTCGCCCTGGTCTGGCGGGTGGCCGCGGTGGCCACGTACGTCCCGGCGTCCGTTGCGGAAGCGCGGATCGCCTCGAGCGCCTTCGGGGCGCCGGAGCTCGGTTTCGCCGCGGCTCCGGACGTCGCCGCCGGCGAGGTGGTGGTGCGTGAGCAGCTGATGGCCTACGCCGACCTCACCGGCGCCTTCGACCGGCACGCCGACGTGCTGACCGGCGCGCGGGAGCTCGCCGTGCTGGCCACCGCCGTCCTCGTCGGCTGCTACCTCGTCCTGGCGCGGGTCCTGCGGTGGCGTTGGTGGGCGATCGCCCTCCCGCTGGCCGCGGTGGCTGCCATGGGGCCGGCCGTCGTCCAGCTGGCCACCGTCGGACCCGGCATCGTCGGAGCGGCCTGGGCGGCCGTCGGAGGCACCCTGCTCCTGGTCGGCCGACATCGGCGCCACGGCCGGCACCGGCCCGAGAACACGGCTGCGAAGAGCGTGATGATCACGTTGGGCGCTGCTGCCGTGGCCGTCGGGGTGGCCACCGCGCCGGTCCTCACCGTTCCCCTGGTGGTCGGCGCCGCCCTGCTGGTACTACGCCCCGGCGACCACCCGGCTCGAGCATCCCGCTGGGTTCCACTGGTGCTCGGCGTGCTCGCGCTGACCGTGCTGACCACCCTCGCCGTTCCCGCGCTGCTGCGCGCGCCGGCCGCTACGACGCTGAGCTCCGCGGAGTGGCAGGTGCTCGTCATCGCGGCCGTCCTCGTCGTCGTCGGGGGCCTGGCCCAACCCGCGCTGCGGACGGTCGCCGCGATCGCCGCCCCGGTGGTCCTGCTGACCCTCCTCCCCGCACCGGGGGCCGACGCCGTCCTGCCGCTGGCCGTCTGCACCGCCACCGGCCTGGGCGCACTGGTGGTCCAGGTCCTCACGCGGCACCCCGTCGAGTCACGGCCACACCCGCTGCTGCGGGCGGCTCTGGCCGTCCCGGTACTCGTCATGGTCGTGGTCGGCGCCCTGTTCCTGCCCACGACGGCGCCGGCGCTGCCGCACGCGCAGGTCGCCGATGTGCTCACCGACCCGGCCTCACCCGTGGCGGCCGTGGCGGCGCCGCTGCCCCTCTGGGCCGATCTGGTCCGGGACGGGGTTCCGGCCGACCGACTGCAACCGAGCGACACCGCCGCAGCCGACGCGACGGACTGGGAGATCGTGGTGGGAGAGCAGGAGTCCGGCCCCCGAGAACGGGTGGTGATCGGCTCGGGCGACACGAGGCTGACTGTCTTCTGGCCGCGGTAGCCGAGGTACCGGCCGTCGATCGGGGGGCCGTCGATCGGGGGGACAGGATCGGGCGTTCATGGCGTTCTCCGCTCATGACTCCGGCGTCGACGTCCCAGAGGCGCGGCTGGCCGGCCAGCGTGGGCTGGTCACCAAGCCGGTCCACCCAACGGCCGTGCGGTGCCCATGGCGTCCGGCATCCGTGGAAGTACGCGCGCGTGGAACTGCGGCGCGCCGGCTGACCGCTCCAGGCTGCTCCCAAGGGGGTGAGATGCCTGTCCGAGGCGGGGCCGCAGAGTGCTCGCCACGACGACGGAGCGGGCACCGGTTCGATGGCCTCGACTGGGCTCGCCCTCCGACCAGTAGCGAAGGGTCGGCCACCGCCGTACGCGGGCGGTCTTCGGCGCGCGGCGTCCAGCCGTCCGCTGTCGCGGCACCGTCACCGTCATCCGCGACTTCCTGGTCCGCTGCCGGGGGTTGGACGGCGGCGTGGGTCCACGTCGAGGGCTGCCGCACCCGACGGAGCCGCCACGGGCCAGTCCAGTGACGATGGGTTGCCTGTCGCCTGCCAAGGACCTCCGTGCGGACTTCTACGCACCCATGGGTCGGGTCGGGCATGGCGAACACGACCCGGCGTTGCTGGCGCGGGCACGACGTCGTCGAGGACGACGTCCCTCCCAGCTCTACGGCGATGACCGGCCATCTCCCTCAGCTACGCCGCCGCGCTCACCATCCGGCCCTGAGCTCAGTGCGGAGAGGCAGTGAACTCCACGATGGCGTCTCCGACGTGCGTGCACCTCAGCGCGAGCGGACCGGTCGTAACGGACTGCCCCTCGGCGCAGGAGACGTCCTGATCGCCCACTCGAATCGTCGCGCGGCCGCCCTTGATCCCGACGAGGGAGATCGTCGTTCCGAAGATCCCCACCATGGAGCCAGTACCTCCCAGCGTCACAGAGCATTCGTTCCCGGAACAGGACACGATGACGGTGGAACTGGAATCCGGCGGGCTGGAGGAATTGTTCGCAACCACGACACTGCTTGCGTAGGAGAAGTTCATGGCATCCAAGGACGTCGTCATCTGGGTGAAGTTGGAGCACGTCACCAGCGACATGACTAGTGCGCACATAGTCAGCAGCACGAGCAGCACTCTTTTGAAAGAGGACTTCGAGCAGCCGAGCGGTACGCGTCACCACCACCAGCAAATCCAGGAAAGCACAGGAGTTTCGTCTGAGCAAGGTCTCTCTGCGCCCGGCACTCTACCGCGTGGGCACGTTGGGTTTGGATCATGCCGACGTGCGCCGAGGACGGATGAGGCGCCAGTTGGACGCCCGTCCCGACCGTATTGGGGCCGTGGGCGCACCTGACCTCCTGTGGGACAGACATGTGGTTGCGACTCGCTTCTACAGTGACGGTCCGACGTTTCCGTGGGGGTTGCTCCGCGGGTGTTGAGTGCCGGTCGACCGTCGAATAGGAGGCCGGGAGCGGGCGCCTTTGCCGATGAACGCCTCGCTCCCCCGAACTGATCGCGCCGAACGCCAGCAGTTCGCGGAGACCGAGCGGTGGATGCCCATCACGTCGTTCATCCCCACACGGGCCGACGCTCGTCAGTGACCTCTCCTGGTCCACAGCGGGGCAGTGCAGTCCACTGGCGCCGAGCGTCAGCACCGGCCGGACCAGACGACGTGAGTCGAGGCTCGGCGCTCACCCGCCGGCCACCGGGTCCTGTTCGGCACCGTCACCGAATGGGTCAGCGGGCCAGCTGAGGCCGACGACGCCGGCCGGCTCCAAGACGGGCTGCGGCGGCTGGGCTGCTGTCCGCTGCACATGGCCGACGAGGTCGGCTACATGCCCTTCGAACTCGAAGCCGCCAACCTGTTCGTCCAGCTGATCAATAGCTGCTACGAACTGGCCTCGCTGATCATCACCTCCAACAAGCCCTTCGGCCGCTGGGTGAGGTCTTCGGTGACGATGTCGTCGCCGCCGCCATGATGGACCGACTCGTCCATCACGCCGAGGTCATCGCGCTCAGGGCGACAATCACCGACGCAGTGACCGAGACCTCGGCTACCCCAGGACGGCCGCCACCGAAGACCGATGACCACAGAGGGGGTCAACTCCACCCCCACCTGGGGGTCAGACTTCGCCCGCCGTTGACAGTTGCCGGTGCGCGCTCCTGAGTCGGGATTGCCCAGTGGGCCATCACCGCCGACCGCGCCCTTGCCGGTGCGTTCCAACGCCGTCGGCGAGCACATCCCGCCGCACCCGGGCCCGGGTCGACGTGGTCGCGTTGGAGGCCGCACTGACCGCTGGGTGCTGGGCCGCCGCGCTCAGGTCCAGCAGCTGCCGAGGCCGGCCAAACACCTGCCGAGCGGCATCTGGTGACGGCCATGGACGCACGACCCTGCGCTGGACCCACCAACCGGATGCGACACAGACCCAGCTCGTGTGCGTGTATGACCTCGTTCACCAGCTGGTCCTCACCAGGCTGCGGTGGCCGGAGGGATGAGATCGCCGCACCTCTGTGCCAGGCGCCCTGCTTGGCCCGGACGGGGTCGTGGTCACCGCCGATGCGTTGCACTGCCGACGCAACCACGTCCAGTTGGTGAATGACCGCGGACGTCACCACCTGTTCACCGTCAAGGCCAATCAGCAGCGGGGTCCGGGTTCGCCGCGCCACGGCTGCCACCGGTCCCGCTCCCTCGATTCTCTGCATCGAGGCACGGGGACAGCGTCGGAAGGATCAGGTGGGGATCTCGGCCTTCACGATGCCGCCGAGGACGCCGTTGACGTAGGCCGGCGAGTCGTCGGTGGACAGCGCCTTGGCCAGCTCCACCGCCTCGTCGATCACCACCGCGTCGGGGACGTCGTCGACCCACAGCAGCTCGTAGACCGCCATCCGCAGGATCGCGCGGTCGACGTCGGGCAGCCGATCGAGCGACCAGCCCTGCGCGTGCTCCTCGATCAGCTCGTCGATCCGGGCACCCTGCTCGACCGCGCCCTCGACCAGCCGGACGGCGTGGTCGGGCACCGGCGGGTTGCCGTCGGCGACGCGGTCACGCAGCACGACGAGCGGGTCGCTGCGGCGCAGGTCGGCCTCGTAGAGGACGTCGACCGCGCGCTTGCGCGCCTTGGAACGAGCGCTCACGAGGTCAGCTGACCCGGCCGAGGTAACGACCGTCGCGGGTGTCCACCTTCAGCTTCTCGCCGGTGGTGATGAACAGCGGGACCTGGATCTCCGCGCCGGTCTCCAGGGTGGCGGGCTTGGTGCCACCGGTGGAGCGGTCGCCCTGCAGACCCGGGTCGGTGTGCTGCACCACGAGCTCCATGGTCACCGGCAGCTCCACGTACAGCGGGGTGTCGTCGTGCACCGCCACGACGACCTCGGTGTTCTCCAGCAGGTAGCTCGCGCCGTCGCCGAGGGTGGCCGCCGGGACGTAGATCTGCTCGAAGGTGTCGCCGTCCATGAAGACGTAGTCGGTGCCGTCGGCGTACAGGTAGGTCATCGAGCGCTTGTCGACGTTCGCCGTCTCCACCTTGGTGCCGGCGTTGAAGGTGCGGTCGACGACCTTGCCCGAGAGCACGTTCTTGAGGGTGGTGCGCACGAAGGCGCCGCCCTTGCCCGGCTTCACGTGCTGGAAGTCGGTCACGGTCCACAGCTGCCCGTCCAGGTTGAGGACGGTGCCGTTCTTGAGGTCGTTGGTGGTAGCCATCTAAAGGACCAGGAGTTCCTTGCTCGTGAGGGTCAACAACTCGGGCTCGTCGTCCGTGACGACCAGGGTGTCCTCGATCCGGACACCGCCGTGGCCGGGCAGGTAGACGCCAGGCTCCACGGTGACGGCCATGCCAGCGCTCAGGGTACCTGCGCCGAGCGAGGAGATGCCCGGAGCCTCGTGGATCTCCAGGCCGACCCCGTGCCCGAGGCCGTGGGTGAAGTGGTCGCCGTGGCCGGCCGCGACGATCACGTCGCGGGACGCCGCGTCGACCGCGGTGACGTCCGCGCCCACCGCCAGCGCCGCGCGACCGGCGGCCTGCGACGCCGCGACCAGCTCGTACACCTCGCGCTGCCAGTCCGCGGCGTGCCCGAGCACCAGGGTGCGGGTCATGTCGGAGTGGTAGCCGGCGACGGTGGCGCCGAAGTCGAGCTTCAGGAAGTCGCCGTCGCGGAGCACGGTCGCGTCCGGGCGGTGGTGCGGGATCGCCGAGTTCGCCCCGGTCGCCACGATGGTCTCGAAGCTGGGGGCCTCGGCGCCCAGGGTGAGCATCCGGGCGTCCAGCTCCCGGCCGACCTCGAGCTCGCTGCGACCCGGCCGGAGCGCGCCCTCGGCGGCGAGCTCGGCCAGCGCCCGGTCGGCGACCGCGCACGCCCGGCGCAGCGCCTCGACCTCGGCGTCGTCCTTGACCGCGCGCAGGGCCTCGACCGCCCGCCGGATGCTGACCAGCTCGGCGGCCCGCCCGCTGCCGGCGGCGTCGGTGAGCACCCGCTCGAGCAAACGCAGCCCGTCGACGGTCACGTCGTGGGACTCGTAGCCGATCCGGGCGGAGCCCCGCCGCACCGCCTCGGTCGCCAGCGCCGAGGTGGTGGCCCGGTCGACCAGCAGCTCGATGTCGGGCACCTGGGTGCCGGCCTGGGTCGTGTAGCGGCCGTCGGTGCCGAACAGGTCCCCGCCGTCGGTGCGCAGCAGCAGCGCGCCGTTGGACCCGGTGAACCCGGTCAGGTACCGGACGTTGAGCAGGTTGGTGACCAGGACGGCGTCCAGCCCGGCCTCCGCAGCCGTGGCCCGCAGCCGGTCGCGACGCCCCGCCTCCCTCATCGTGTTCCCCGTTCGGCTCCGGACTCGTTCCGCTCCTCGGTCGCTGGCGCTCCCTGCGATGCTCGCTCGCCCGTCGCCTTCACCGGACCCCCGTGCCGGCCAGGTAACGCAGCGCCAGCTCGTAACCCGCGATGCCCAGACCGGCGATCACGCCGTCGGCGACGCCGGAGACGTAGGAGTGGTGCCGGAACGCCTCGCGCCGGTGGATGTTGCTGATGTGCACCTCGACCAGCGGTCCGGTCAGCGCGGTGAGCGCGTCGGCCAGCACGACCGAGGTGTGCGACCAACCGCCGGGGTTGATCACCACGGCGTCCCCCGCGTCGGTGGCGTCGTGCACCCAGCCGAGCAGCTCGGCCTCGGAGTCGGTCTGCCGGACGACGACGTCCAGCCCGAGCTCCGCGGCGGCGGCCTCGATCAGCTGGACCAGCTCGGGGTACGTCGTGTCGCCGTAGATCAGCGGCTCGCGGCTGCCGAGCCGGCCGAGGTTGGCGCCGTTCAGCACCTGGATGGTCATGCGGCCTCTCCGTTGACTGCTGCCCAGGCGGCGTCGAGCCAGGCCTGGTCGGGGTCGGTCAGGATCGTGGGGTTGCCGAGCCCGTCGAGGACGACGAAGCGGAGCGACGCACCGCGGGCCTTCTTGTCGATCCGCATCACCGACTGCAGGGCCGCCCAGTCGCCGCGGTAGCTCGTCGGCAGGCCCATCGCGGCGATCAGCGCGCGGTGCCGGTCGGCGTCGGCCCGGCTCAACCGCCCGGCGGCCGCCGCCAGCTCGGCGGCGAAGACCAGGCCCACCGCGACCGCCTCGCCGTGCCGCCAGCCGAAGTCCTCGACCCGTTCGATGGCGTGCGCCAGCGTGTGGCCGTAGTTGAGGAACTCGCGGCGGCCGGTGTCGTAGAGGTCCTCGCCCACGGCGTCGGCCTTGACCTGGACCGCCCGGGCGATGAGCTCGGCGGTGTCGGCGCGCCCGGTCGGGTCGGCCTCGAGCAGGTCCAGCACCCGCCCGTCGGCGATGAAGCCGCACTTGACGACCTCGGCCAGCCCGGACCGGAACTCCGCCTCCGGCAGCCCGGCGAGCGCGTCGGTGTCGGCCAGGACGGCGGCGGGCGGGTGGAACGCGCCCACCAGGTTCTTGCCGGCGGCGGTGTTGATGCCGGTCTTGCCGCCCACGGCCGCGTCGACCATGCCGAGCAGGCTGGTCGGCACCTGCACCACCCGCACGCCGCGCAGCCAGGTGGCGGCGAGGAACCCGGCCAGGTCGGTCACCGCTCCCCCGCCGATGCCGACGACCGCGTCGGAGCGGGTCAGCCCGAGCCGGCCGAACTCCTCCCACGCGCCGGCGGCCACCTCGGCGGTCTTGGCCGCCTCGCCGTCGGGGACGACGACCGCCTCGGCGGCGACCCCGGACTGCTGCAGCGTCTCCACCGCCGCGCCGGCCGCGGCTGCGAGCGCACGGCTGTGCACCACGGCGGCCCGGGCGGTCCCGTCGAGCACGAGCCCGAGCTGCACCTGCACCCCGGGGCCGATGACGACGTCGTAGGGCCGGTCGCCGGCCACCGTGATCCGCTGCGCGGTCACCGCTGCACCGACCCGACGGCGGCCAGCACCTCGGCCACCACCTCCTCGACCGGGCGGCCGGAGGTGGAGACGGTCACCGTGGCGACCTCGGCGTACAGCGGAGCGCGGGCCTCGAGCATGGTGCGCAGCATGGCGCGTGGGTTGACCGCGAGCAGCGGCCGGTCCCGGGAGAGCCCCGCACGCTTGGCCGCCGAGGCCACGTCGACGTCCAGCCAGAGGACCAGGGTCCCGGCGCGGCCGCAGGCGACCAGCAGCTGCCGGGTCGCCGCGCTGGTCACCGCGCCGCCGCCGAGGGCCAGCACGCCGTCGTGCTCGGCGAGCGCGCGGGCGACCGCCCGCTCCTCCAGGGCACGGAAGTGCGGCTCACCGGAGGTGACGAACAGGTCGGCGATCGTCGTCCCGGTCTCGGCCTCCACGTCGGCGTCGGTGTCCCGGAAGGCCAGCCCGAGCGCGGCCGCGACCGCCGTCCCGACGGTCGTCTTGCCCGAGGCCGGCGGGCCGACGACGACGAGGGCGGGCCCGGTCACCGGTAGGTCAGCGCGTCGAGGTAGCCCTGCACGTTGCGCCGGGTCTCGGGCACCGAGTCGCCGCCGAACTTCTCCAGCGCGGCGTCGGCGAGCACCAGGGCCACCATCGCCTCCATCACGACGCTGCCGCGGGGGACGGCGCACGCGTCGCTGCGCTGGTTGATCGCGACCGCGGCCTCACCGGTGGCGGTGTCGATGGTGGCCAGCGCGCGGGGCACGGTGCTGATCGGCTTCATCGCGGCCCGGACCCGCAGCACCTCGCCGTTGGTCATGCCGCCCTCGATGCCGCCGGCCCGGTCGGTGCGGCGGGACAACTGGCCGTCGGCGACCTCGATCTCGTCGTGGGCCACCGAGCCGCGGCGGCGGGAGGTCTCCAGCCCGTCCCCGACCTCGACCGCCTTCACCGACTGCACGCCCATCAGCGCTGCGGCCAGCCGGGAGTCCAGTCGCCGGTCCCAGTGCACGTGGCTGCCCAGACCCGGCGGCAGGCCGTGCACGACGACCTCCACGACCCCGCCGAGGGTGTCCCCGGACCTGCGCGCGTCGTCGATCTCCGCGGTCATCCGCTCGCTGGTCGCCGGGTCGGCGCAGCGCACCGGGTCCTCGTCGAGCCGCGGGTTGTCCTCCGGACCGGGCAGCACGCCCTCCGGGACGGCGACCGGGCCGATCGCGACCACGTGGCTCACCACCCGCACGCCGAGCACCTGGTGCAGGAAGGCCTGGGCGACCGTGCCGAGGGCGACCCGCGCCGCCGTCTCCCGGGCGCTGGCCCGCTCGAGCACCGGGCGGGCGTCGTCGAAGCCGTACTTCTGCATCCCGGGCAGGTCGGCGTGGCCGGGCCGGGGGCGGGTCAGCGGGGCGTTGCGGGCCTGACCGGCGAGCACCTCGGCGTCCACCGGGTCGGCCGCCATCACCGTCGACCACTTCGGCCACTCGGTGTTGCCGACCTGGATCGCGATCGGGCCGCCCTGGGTGACGCCGTGGCGCACCCCGCCGGTGATCGTGACCTCGTCCTGTTCGAAGCTCATCCGCGCGCCGCGGCCGTGGCCGAGCCGGCGCCGGGCCAGCTGGAGGTCGACGTCGGAGGTCTGCACCCGCACCCCGGCCGGCAACCCGTCCAGCACGGCGGTGAGCTGCTGACCGTGCGACTCACCTGCGGTCAGCCAGCGCAACATGGCCACGATCCTAGGAGTCGGAGGACCCTCACCCGAGGGGCAGGGGTGCGGCCAGGCACATCGCGACGTAGGCGCCCACCAGCAGCGGCGGGCCGAACGGCACCCGGGTGCGCCAGCCGGCCCGGCCGGCGGCGATGAGCAGCACCGATCCGAGCGCGCCTCCGAGCAACCCGGCGAAGACCCCGCCGATGAGCACGCCCCACCCCGCCCAGCCCAGGACCATCC
>NZ_SJEX01000065.1 GCF_005930495.1 Modestobacter excelsi
CCCCGACGGTGCCCACCCCCACCGCGGCGGCGGACGGCCGGCTGTCGGCGGACGAGGCCGCGTCCGCCTCGGCCGCGACGGCCCGCCCCACCCCGCAGCCGGCCGCGCAGGGGACCGGCTCCGGGTCGCCGGTCGTCCCCCTCGCGCTGGCCGGGGCCGCGCTGCTCATCGTGGCCGCCACCGTCCTCGGCGTGCGGCAGGCGGTGCGGCCGGTGGCCGTCCCGCCCGCCCGGGGTGACGCGCGTCGTCCGCCGTCCCGTCGTCCCCTCCCCCATCGTCCGGGTCCCGGCGCCGGTCCGGGCGGGCCCGGAGCAGCAGCCGGCTCCCCAGCGCACCCGTCAGCGTCCCCACCGCCAGCAGCCCGAGGGCCACGCGTCCCGGCGCCGGACCCGACGTCCGGACCCGGGCGGGGGGCTGAGCGGCCACCGGCGGCTGCGGGACCGCCGGAGTAGGCGGAGCAGCGGTCGCCGGGTCGGGGACGGCGGGGATCGTCGCCGTCCAGGACGCCGTGTAGAAGGCGAACCGGGCGACGACGTTGATCCAGACGATCAGCCCGACGAACCCGCCCAGGGTCTGCGCGGTCACGTTCGTGCCGATCCGGGTCAGGTACCAGTTGCCCACGAGCTTGAGCACCTCGAAGCCCACCGCCCCGAACACCGCCCCGGGCAGCAGCAGCCGGACCGCCGTGGTGTTGTCCGGCACGCCCTTGAGCAGCCAGAGGAACACCAGCACGTCGCCGGCCAGGGCCAGCGCGATGGCCACCCCGCCGGTGAGCAGCGAGTACCCCGGGACGCCGTCGACCCCCAGCAGCTCCAGCACCCAGGACGACGCCGCCGTCGCCCCGGTGGTGAGCGCGATGCTCAGCACGCCGGCGGCGCCCAGACCGAGCAGCGCCCCCAGGTCCTTGAGCCGGTCGACGAGGAAGTCCGGCGGGTCGGGCCGGCCGCGCCACACGACGTCCATGCCGACCCGGAGCTTGTCCATCGCCCCCAGCCCGACGAACAGGAACCCGGCGAGCCCGATCACCCCGAACGTCGCCGCCCGGTCGATGGCCGCGCTGGCCTGGTCGGCGAGGTCCGCGCCGGTCGACCCGGGGACCGCATCCCGGATGCCGCGGATCAGCTGGTCCTCCAGCAGGGCGTTGCCGCGCAGCACGAACCCGGCCACGGAGGCCACCAGCAGCAGCACCGGGAACAGCGCCAGGAAGACGTAGTAGGTGACCCCGGAGGCGAGCAGGTCGCCCTGCACCCGGTTGTAGTGGCCGCCGGCGTGCACCAGGTGGTCCAGCCACGGCCGGCGGTCCCGCTGGCGGCGCAGCCGGCCCCGGGCGGCGGCCAGCACCCGGCTGGCGGGGTCGGTCAGCGGGGCGGGCCGGTGAGGGGGTACTCGCGGGCCACGGCCCACGCGCCGTCGGGCAGCTGCTCGAACTCGGTGAACGAGGAGACCCGGAACTCCGCCTGCAGCTCCGCCAGCCCGGCCGAGGCCATGTCCAGCATGTCGGCCGGGACGTCGTGGGCCACGGTCACGTGCGGGTGGTACGGGAAGCCCAGCGGCCGGGCCAGCGGTCCGCGGCGGACGTCACCGGCGATCCGCGCGCACTCCGCCACCCCCTCGGCGACCGCGACGAAGACGACCTCGGAGACCGGGCGGAAGGTGTCCGTGCCCGCCAGGTGCAGGTCGAAGGGGGCGTGCGCGGCGGCCACCGCGGCGAGGTGGGTGGTGATCGCCGCCCGGTCGTCCGCCAGCACCTCGGTGGGCGGCAGCAGCGTCACGTGCGGCGGCACCAGGCTGGCCTGCGGGTCGCCGCACTTGCCCCGCCACTCCACCAGCAACTGCGCCCACGGTTCCGGGATCGACACCACCACGCCGAGCACGGCGGTCTCGGGTTCGGTCCGCGGGACCGCGATCGACCTGTGCACGAAGGTGTCATCGGCGCGCAGCGGTCGGCTGGTCACGTCAGCGGCCTCCGGCGGCCGGCAGGAAGCCCACCCGGTCGTAGACCGCGGCCAGCGTCGTGGCGGCGACCTCGCGGGCCCGGGCGGCGCCGGCGGCGAGCACCCGCTCGAGCTCCGCGGTGTCGGCCATCAGCTCCGCCGTGCGCGCCTGGACGGGAGCCAGCGCGTCGGTGACGACCTCGGCCAGCTCCTTCTTCAGGTCGCCGTAGCCGCGGCCGGCGAAGTGCGCCTCCAGCTGGGGCACGGTCTGCCCCGACAGCGCGGCGTGGATGGTCAGCAGGTTGGTCACACCGGGCTTCTCCACCGGGTCCGCGACCACCTCACGGCCGGTGTCGGTGACCGCCGAGCGGATCTTCTTCGCGGTCACCCTCGGGTCGTCGAGCAGGTTGATGCAGCCGGCCGGGGGCAGGCTCTTGCTCATCTTCTTGTCCGGCGACTGGAGGTCCAGGACCTTCGCCGCGCCCGGCGGGATGTAGGCCTCGGGCCGGACGAACGTGTCGCCGTAACGGCTGTTGAACCGGGTGGCCAGGTCGCGGGTCAGCTCCAGGTGCTGGCGCTGGTCCTCGCCCACCGGGACCCGCTGGGCCTGGTACAGCAGGATGTCAGCGGCCTGCAGCACCGGGTAGGTGAACAACCCCACCGACGTCGCGGACGTCCCCTCGCGGGTGCTCTTGTCCTTGAACTGGGTCATCCGGCCGGCCTCACCGAAGCCGGTCAGGCACTGCAGCACCCAGGACAGCTGGGTGTGCTCGGGCACGTGGCTCTGCACGAACAGCGCGCTGCGGGCCGGGTCGACGCCCAGCGCGAGCAGCTGGGCGGCGGAGACCAGGGTGCGCCGCCGCAGGACGGCCGGGTCCGGCTGCTCGAGGGTGATCGCGTGCAGGTCGACGACGCAGTAGAAGGCGTCGTGGTCGTCCTGCAGCGCCACCCACTGCTTCAGCGCACCGAGCAGGTTGCCGAGGTGGAAGGAGTCCGCCGTCGGCTGGATGCCGGACAGCACACGGGGAGCAGGCACGCCCTCCATCGAACCACGCGCCCCACGCGTCACCGCTCAGGTGCCCGCGGCTCCTGCGGGCTCGCTGGTCAGGACCCCGTCCAGCGCGCCGAGGAAGACGTCGTCCTCCTCCGGGGTCCCGACGGTCACCCGCAGCCCCTCACCGGCGAACGGCCGGGTGATCACCGCCCGCGCCTCCAGCGCCGCCGCGACGTCGGTGGTGCGCTCCCCCAGCGGCAGCCAGACGAAGTTGGCCTGGCTGTCGGCGACCGCGAGGCCGCGGCGGCGCAGCTCCCCGGTCAGCCGGGCCCGCTCGGCGACGACGGCGACGCAGCGCGCCCGCACCTCGTCCTCGCTGGCCAGTGCGGCCACCGCGGCGGCCTGCGCGAGGGTCGAGACGCTGAACGGCACGTGGGTGCGGCGGACGGCGTCGGCGACGGCCGGGTCCTCGGCCAGCAGGTAGCCCACCCGCAGCCCGGCCAGGCCCCAGGCCTTGGAGAAGGTGCGCAGCACCGCGACGTTGGGGCGGCCGCGCATGAGCTCGACGCCGTCGGGGACGTCGGGGTCGGTGACGAACTCCCGGTAGGCCTCGTCCAGGACGACGAGGGTGGAGGCGGGCACCTCGTCGAGGAAGCGCTCCAGCTCCGGCCGGCGGACCGCCGTCCCGGTCGGGTTGTTCGGGTTGCAGACGAACACCAGCCGGGTGGTCTCGTCGATCGCCGCGGCCAGCGCCGGCAGGTCGTGGGTGTCCGGCGCCGCCCCGGGCGACCCCGGGACCAGCGGCACCTGCTGGGTGCGGGCGCCGGCGACCTGGGCGAGCAGCGGGTACATCTCGAACGACCGCCAGGCGAAGGCCATGCTGGTGCCCGGGTCGTTGTAGGCCTGGGCCAGCTGCTGGCAGACCGTGACCGCCCCGCAGCCGGCGGCCACCTGCGCCGGGTCGACGCCGTACCGCTCGGCCAGCGCCGCGGTGAGCACGGTGGCCCCGTTGTCGGGGTACCGGTTGGTCTCCGCGGCGGTGGTGGCGATGGCCTGCAGGACGGCCGGCAGCGGCGGGAAGGCGACCTCGTTGCTGGCCAGCTTCACCGCCCGCTCGACGCCGATCTCCCGGGCCAGGTCGGCGGGGTTGCGACCGGGCCGGTACGCCGGCATCGCGGCCACGGCGGGACGTGCGCTGACCACGCGGGGCTCCTCCTCCGCACGTCCGGGCCGCACCCCGGAGGGGCGCTGTCTAGGCTCGCACCATGCGCGTTCTCGTCACCGGCGGCGCCGGGTACATCGGCAGCGTAGTCACCGCGGCCCTGCTCGAGGGCGGCCACGAGGTGACCGTGCTGGACGACCTGTCGACCGGCCACGAGGACGCCGTCCCCGAGGGCGCGACGCTGGTCCGCGCCTCGCTGCACGACTCGGCGCCGGTGCTCGCCGACGTCCGCCCCGAGGCCGTGCTGCACTTCGCCGCCAAGAGCCTGGTCGGCCAGAGCCAGGAGTCCCCGGAGCTGTACTGGGAGAACAACGTCGGGGGGTCGCTGGCGCTGCTGGAGGCGATGCGGGCCGCCGGCTGCCGGCGCATCGTCTTCTCCTCGACCGCGGCCACCTACGGGGAGCCCGAGGAGGTGCCGATCCTGGAGACGGCGCCGACCCGGCCGACCAACACCTACGGGGCCAGCAAGCTCGCCGTCGACGCGATGCTGACCTCCTACGCGGTCGCGTACGACTTCGCCGCGGTCAGCCTGCGGTACTTCAACGTCGGCGGCGCCGCCTACGGGCGCGGCGAGCGGCACGCCACCGAGACCCACCTCATCCCGATCGCGCTGCAGGTCGCGGCCGGCACCCGCGAGGCGCTCACCGTCTACGGCCAGGACTACCCGACCCCGGACGGCACCTGCATCCGCGACTACGTGCACGTGACCGACCTGGCGGCCGCCCACCTGCTCGCGCTGCCGGCCCCCGCACCGGGCGAGCACCGCATCTACAACCTGGGCAGCGGCAGCGGCTTCTCCGTGCAGGAGATGGTCGACGCGGTGCGCACGGTGACCGGGCACCCGCTGCCGGTCGTGATGGGCCCCCGCCGCGCCGGCGACCCGGCCCGGCTGGTGGCGAGCTCCGAGCGCATCCACGCCGACCTGGGCTGGACACCGGTGCACACCGCGCTCACCGCGATCGTCGCCGACGCCTGGGAGTTCGCGCAGCGGCGCTAGCGCCTACTGGCGGGTGGGGGCCTGCGGGGCCGGCTCGGCCGGGTCGGCGTCCTGCTGCGGTGCGGCGCTGACCGAGATCCGGGCGATCCGCCGTCCGTCGAGCTCGAGCACGGTGAGCGTGCGGCCCTCGACGTCGACGGTGTCCCCCACCACCGGCAGCCGGCCGAGCTCGGCCAGCACGTAGCCCGCGACGGTCTCGTAGGGCCCCTCCGGGAGCTCGAGCCCGGTGGCCTCGGCGAAGTCGTCGAGGTTCCAGAGCCCGTCGACGTCGTGCGGCCCCTCGGCCGGCTCGTCGGACTCGGCGGTGACGTCGTCGTCGTACTCGTCGTAGATGTCGCCGATGACCTCCTCGATGAGGTCCTCGAGGGTGACGATCCCGTCGGTGCCGCCGTACTCGTCGACCACGATCGCGAAGTGCCGGTTCTCCTTGCGCATCTCGGACAGGGCGGTCAGCACCCGCGCCGTGCCGGGCAGCCGCTTCACCTCGCGCGCCAGGTCGCCGACGGTCGCGGCGCGACCGGCCGGGTGGTTGGGCAGGAACAGGTCGCGCACGTGCACGAAGCCGACGACGTCGTCCTCGTTGCGACCGGCGACCGGGTACCGGGACCAGCTGGAGTCGGCGACCTGCTTGGCCGCGCGGCTGGCCGTGGTGCCCGCGTCGAGGAAGTGCACCTCGGTGCGCGGGGTCATGACCTCGCGGACCTCGCGGTCACCGGCGCGGAAGACCTCGTCGATCAGCCGGCGCTCGTCGGAGGACAGCGACTCGTGCGCCGCGACGAGGTCGCGCAGCTCCTCCTGGCTGATCGACTCACCGCTCGCCCGGGGGTCGCCGCCGAGCAGCCGCACCAGCACGTTGGTCGACGCCGAGAGGAACCAGATGATCGGCCGGAACAGCTTCGCGATGGCGTTGAGCGGGGCGGCCACGATCAGCGAGAACCCCTCGGCCCGCTGCAGCGCCAGCCGCTTGGGGGTCAGCTCACCGACGACCAGCGACAGGTAGCTGATGGCGATCGTGACGGCCACGAAGGCGAGCGGGTCGGCCAGGCCGCGGGACATCCCGAGGGTGGTGACCGCCCAGTCGGCCAGCGGCGCCGACAGCGTGCTCGCGCCGAATGCGGCGGAGAAGAAGCCGGCCAGGGTGACGCCGACCTGGACGGCGGCGAGGAACTGGTTGGGGTCGGCGAGGAGCTTGTTCAGCGCCTGTCCGCGGCGGCCCGTCTCGGCCAGAGCCCGGACCTGCGACTCACGGAGGGACACCAGTGCGATCTCGGCGCCGGAGAACGCGCCTCCGATCAGCACGAAGGCGATCACCATGACGATGTTGAGCCAGACGTCGCTCACGAGCGGCGCGCTCCTCCAGATGTGGTCCTCGACGGGAGTGTCCCGTGACCGACCACGGTAGTGGCTGCGGCAGTGCGCAGATTCGACTGATCAATGGCGCACAGCGCCGGGGTGTTCCCCGCGCGACACTCCGGTGACCGACCGCACCTGGTTACGCTCTCTCGGTAACGATTCGTGATCTGCCGTGAGGACCTCCATCGTGCGCTCCCGCTCCCTCCCCCCGTCCGCCCGACTGCGGGGGTGGCGCCGGCTGTGGGCGCCCCTGGCGCTCTCCTGTTCCGTGGGCTCGGTCGCGCTCACCGCCGCGATCGGCGGAGGGTCGCTGCCGGGCATGGACGACGCCTCGAGCGCGTCGGCTCCGCAGCAGAGCTCCTGGGCACCGGCGGCTCCGACGACCGTCAGCAGCAGCCCGTCGTCCCCGGTGCCGCCGGTGGTGGCGCCGCCTTCGCCGACCGCGGTGCTGCCGACCTCGATCCCGCCGACCTCGATCCCGCCGACCTCGATCCCGCCGACCTCGTCGACGACGCCGCCGACCACTGCGGCGACGACCCGCGCGGTCCCGGCGCCTCGCACCACGGCCACCTCCTCCGCCCCGGCGGCGCGGAGCACGACGCGACCGGCGCCGACGCGTTCGACGACGACCGTCCCGGCCCCGGTCCCGGCCCCGGTCCCGGTCCCGGTCCCTGCTCCGGTCCCTGCTCCGGTGGGGACGACGACCGCGAGAGCCACTCCCCCGCCGGCTCCCGCGCCGGCTCCGGTCCTGGCTCCCGCGCCCGCACCGGCTCCTGCCGCCCCGGCGGCCACGCCCGGGCTGGAGGGGCAGGTGCTCGCCCTGGTCAACGCGCAGCGGGCGTCGGCCGGGTGCGCCCCGGTCACCGCCGATGACCGGCTGGCCGCGGTCGCCCGGGCGCACAGCGCCGACATGCGGGACCGGCACTTCTTCTCGCACACCAACCCCGACGGCCTGAACCCCTTCCAGCGGGCGGAGGCGGCCGGCATCAAGTACGCGCGGGCCGAGAACATCGCCTCCGGGCAGCCCGACCCCGCTGCCGTGATGGCGGCCTGGATGGCGAGCGACGGGCACCGGCAGAACATCCTGAACTGCTCCCTGCGCACCCTCGGCGTCGGCGTGGCCCAGGGTGCCGGCGGCCCGTGGTGGACCCAGCTCTTCGGCGCCTGATCCCGGCCCGGGTGTGATCACCTCGGGTCAGTGGTGGTGATCCGGCGTCGCTGGCCACTGCTGACCCGAGGTGATCACCGGAGTTCGGCGCGGAGCCGGGCCAGCAGCAGCTCGGGCCGCCGCAGGTCGGCTGCGGTGACGAACACGACCCGCCAGCCGGCCGCGGTGAGCCGGTTCAGACGCTCCCTGTCCCGACGGAACTGACCCGGCTCAGCATGCCAGATGCCGTCGTACTCGAGCGCCAGCCGCTGGGCGACCCAGGCGAAGTCGACCCGGGCCACGAACGCGCGGCCGTCCCGGACCACGTACTGGGCCACCGGATCGGGCAGGTCGCTGGCGTGGAGCACCAGCCGGAGCCGGGTCTCCTGCGGCGACTCGGCGAGACCGTCGGCCAGGGCCACGACCTCCCGGGCCAGGCGGCTGCCCCGACAGCGCGGCAGGTCAGCCACTGCCGCCCGGACGGCTGGCAGCTCTGCCACGCCGGACGCCACGAGTCGGTCGAGCACGATGACGGCCTCCTCCACCGGCCCTCGCCGGGCGAGGTCGACGGCGGTCCGGACGGGCGTCGTCCAGCGGAGGAAGGGACCGCGGCCGACGACGTCGCCGGCCAGGGGTGCCGAGCGCACCTGGATCCCGGGCGCAGGGTCCCAGCGCAGCGGCGGCGGCAGGACGACCTCCACCGGGTCCGTCGGCCCGGCCGCATCCGTCAGCCCGCACAGCACCGCCGCGGTCCGGCCACCCAGCGCGGCACCGCGAGGCATGACCAGGCTGACGGCGCGGGCGTGCAGCAGGTGGCCGTCCGGCTGGCGGGCGTCGACGTACACGTCCTCCCGTAGTCGCCGCCACGCACTGCTGCGGAGCTGGTTGCGGGTGAGCACGCCGCTGTCCACCGCCCAGGTGCCGCGGAAGACCCGCCCGTCGAGGAGCTCCGGCCGATGCGGGGGGCGAGACACCTGCGCAGCCTGGCCGCTCCATGACGTCGTCCCCGGCCGTCGTCCACAGGCTCGATCACCCCGGGCTGGTGGTGCTCATCCAGCGCTGGGTGACCACTCCTGAGCCGAGGTGATCACCGGGCGAAGCACCCCCGAAGGCACCGCGACCCCCTCACCCGGTGGGTGAGGGGGCCGCGGACGGGGTCCTCCGTCAGGCCATGGCCTTCTGCAGGTTGCCGTCGATGGCCGCCAGGAAGTCCTGGGTGGTCAGCCAGGGAGCGTCCTTGCTGATCAGCAGGGCCAGGTCCTTGGTCATCTGACCGCCCTCGACGGTCTCGATGCAGACCCGCTCGAGGGTCTCCGCGAAGCGGGTCACCTCGGGGGTGCCGTCGAGCACGCCGCGGTGGGCCAGACCGCGGGTCCAGGCGAAGATCGACGCGATCGGGTTGGTCGAGGTCTCCTTGCCCTGCTGGTGCTGGCGGTAGTGCCGGGTCACCGTGCCGTGGGCGGCCTCGGCCTCGACGGTCTTGCCGTCCGGGGTGGCCAGGACCGAGGTCATCAGGCCCAGCGAGCCGAAGCCCTGCGCGACGGTGTCGGACTGCACGTCACCGTCGTAGTTCTTGCACGCCCAGACGTAGCCGCCCTCCCACTTCAGCGAGGCGGCGACCATGTCGTCGATCAGGCGGTGCTCGTAGGTGATCCCGGCCGCGTCGAACTTCTCCTTGAACTCGGTCTGGAACACCTCCTCGAAGATGTCCTTGAACCGGCCGTCGTAGGCCTTGAGGATCGTGTTCTTCGTCGACAGGTAGACCGGGTAGCCGCGGTTGAGCCCGTAGTTGAGCGAGGCGCGGGCGAAGTCCCGGATCGAGTCGTCGAGGTTGTACATCGACAGCGAGACGCCGGCGCCCGGGGCCTGGAAGACCTCGCGCTCGATCGGCTCGCCGCCGTCCTCGGGGGTGAAGACGACCTTCAGCGTGCCCGCGGACGGGAACGTGAAGTCGGTGGCGCGGTACTGGTCGCCGTAGGCGTGGCGACCGATGATGATCGGCTTGGTCCAGCCCGGCACCAGGCGCGGGACGTTCTGCATGATGATCGGCTCGCGGAAGATGACGCCGCCGAGGATGTTGCGGATCGTCCCGTTCGGGGAGCGCCACATCTTCTTCAGGCCGAACTCCTCGACCCGGGCCTCGTCCGGGGTGATGGTGGCGCACTTGACGCCGACACCGTGCTGCTTGATGGCGTTGGCCGCGTCGATCGTGACCTGGTCGTCGGTCGCGTCGCGGTTCTCCATGCCCAGGTCGTAGTACTCGAGGTCGACGTCGAGGTACGGGAGGATCAGCTGGTCCTTGATGAACTGCCAGATGATGCGGGTCATCTCGTCGCCGTCGAGCTCGACGACCTTGCCCTCGACCTTGATCTTGCTCACAGAGTTCTTCTCCTTGTGCTCTTGTGGCCCCGCTGCAGGGTCCCGCCGCGAGCTTGCGAGCGGTGGGGGGCAGGGGGGTCCTTCTTCAGAGGTCTGGCCTACAAGTCGGCGATGTCGGCCTGCTTGGCGCGCACGGCCTCGGCCGCCTCACGCAGGCCTGCGAGCTCACTCTCGGCCAGGTCGCCCTCGACGACCCGCCGCACACCTGCACGGCCGATCTCGGCCTCGACCCCCAGGTAGACCCCGGAGATCCCGTACTCGCCGTCGACCCAGGCGCAGACCGGCATCACGGCACCGGAGTCCTCGATCACGGCGCGCGCCATCCGGGCGGCGGCCGCGGACGGCGCGTAGTAGGCGGACCCGGTCTTCAGCAGCGCCACCACCTCGGCGCCGCCGTTGCGCGTGCGCTGGACCAGGTGCTCGATCCGGTCGGCGGCCAGCACGTCGGACAGCGGCTTGCCGTCGACCGTGCAGCGCGACGGCACCGGCACCATGGTGTCCCCGTGCGACCCGAGGGTCAGCGTGCGGACCGAGCCGACCGGGACGCCGAGCTCCTCGGCGACGTTGTCGGTGAAGCGGGCGGTGTCCAGCATCCCGGCCTGGCCCATGACCCGGGCCTTCGGGAAGCCGGTCGCCAGCTGCGCCAGGGCGGTCATCTCGTCCAGCGGGTTGGACACCACGATCACGACGGCGTCCGGTGAGGTCTGCGCGACGTTCTCGGCGACCTGGCGGACGATGCCGGCGTTGGTGGCGATGAGGTCCATCCGGCTCATGCCGGGCTTGCGCGGCAGACCAGCGGTGATGACGACGACGTCGGAGTCCTCGGTGCCCGCGTAGGAGCCGCCGCCGACGCCGACGACGCGGGTCTCGAAGCCCTCGATCGGCCGGGACTGGTTGATGTCCAGCGCCAGGCCCTCGGGCCTGCCCTCCACGATGTCGGTGAGGACGACGGTCTCGAACACGTCGTACTCCGCGAGTCGCAGCGCGGTGGTCGACCCGTAGAAACCGGCACCGACCACGGTCACCTTGCCGTTCCGGGCCCGTTCTGCCATGCCCGCCAACCTAGCCCCGGGCGGCGTCCCCCGGCCATGCGGGGGCTGCTCCGCGCTGGTCAGGTGTGCGGGATCGCCAGCGCGATGACCGCGACGGCCACCCCCGTCGCGAGCATCAGGGCGACGTCGACCGGCCGGCTGCGGACGGCGAGGAAGCCGATCCGGCGGAGCGGGAGGAGCAGCCGGAAGAGCCCGGCCACGACCACCGCCAGGCCCATGACGACCAGGCCGCTGCGCCACCGCTCGGCCGCGACCAGCAGCAGCCCGCACCCGACGGTGACGAGGACGACCAGCAGCGGCCACTGCCGCAGGAACCCGGCGATGAGAGGCCGCCGCAGGTACAGCGGCCGCCGCGGGGTGCTCCCCGGGCGCCGGACCGGGCGGGTGGCCGGGCCGGTCATGCCGACAGCGCCTCGACCCCGGCGGCCTGCTCCGCGGCGAGGACGACGTTGGCCAGCAGCATCGCGCGGGTCATCGGGCCGACGCCCCCGGGGTTGGGCGCCACGTGCCCGGCCACCTCGTGCACGTCGGCGGCGACGTCCCCGGCGATCCTGCCGTCGACCCGGCTTACCCCGACGTCCAGGACGGCGGCCCCCGGCTTGACCATGTCGGCGGTGATCAGGCCCGGCACGCCGGCCGCGGCGACCACCACGTCGGCGGCGCGGGTGTGCGCAGCCAGGTCGCGGGTGCCGGTGTGGCACAGGGTCACGGTGGAGTTCTCGCTGCGGCGGGTGAGCAGCAGGCCCAGCGGCCGGCCCACGGTGATGCCGCGGCCGACGACGACCACCTCGGCACCGTCCAGCGGGACGTCGAAGCGCCGGAGCAGCTCCACGATGCCCAGCGGTGTGCAGGGCAGCGCGCCGGGGACGCCGAGGACCAGCCGGCCGAGGTTGACCGGGTGCAGGCCGTCGGCGTCCTTGGCCGGGTCGATCCGCTCCAGGACGACGCTCTCGTCGATCCCCTGGGGCAGCGGCAGCTGCACGATGTAGCCGGTGCACGCGGGGTCGGCGTTGAGCTCGTCGACCACCGCCACGACGTCCTCGAGCCCGGCGGTGGCCGGCAGCTCGCGCTGGATGCTGGCGATGCCCACCTGGGCGCAGTCCTGGTGCTTCGCCGAGACGTACCAGCGGCTGCCCGGGTCGTCCCCGACGAGCAGCGTGCCGAGCCCCGGACGCCGTCCGACGGCGGCCAGCGCGGCCACCCGGTCGGTGAGCTCCGCCCGGATCGCCGCTGCCGTCGCCTTGCCGTCGAGAGTCGTCGCCACCACGTGTTGCAGTCTGCCGCACGCCGGTGCCCGCCCTAGGCTCGGCGGCACCGACAGCCGCGTCTGTCACGCCGCCCGCGCGCGGAGGAGGCCCCCCATGAGCGACCCCGACGGCCGGTCCCGCGACGACGCCGCGACCCCGCACGGCAGCACCGGCTACACCGGTGCCCCGCTGCCCGGGCAGCCACGGACCGAGCAGCCGACCGACGTCGCCCCGGCACCGCCCCGCGAGGACACGGTGACGTACCCGTCCCCGCGGCCGGTCGACGACCAGCGCTCGGACGACCCGCTGGACGACATCGCGGAGTGGGAGGACGACGGGACGGCGACCCGGCCGGACTACCGGGACTCCCCCGTCGTGGTGCGCCGCGCGGACACCCTCGCCGGCCTGCTGCTCCTCCTCGCCGGGATCGCGGCCGGGGTGAGCCTGCTCGTGGTGTGGCTCCACGGCGGCGCGACCGGGCTGGACCTGCTGCGCCAGGGCACCGACGACCTGGACAGCCCACAGCAGCTGGCCGACGACGGCGGCTGGGAGGTGCCGGCGGTCGTGTACGGCGGCGCGGTGCTGTTCGTGCTGGGCCTGCTGGCGTACGTGCCGGCGAAGACGCACCGGCTCCTCGGGGCGCTGGCCCTGCTGGTCAGCCTGGTGGTCGCCGCCGGTGTGCTCGTGCCGCTGGCCGACCTCGACTGGGACCTGCAGCGCTGGGCGGTCGGCGCCTGGGCCGCCGCCGCGGTCGCCGTGCTCGGGTTCCTCGGCGCGCTCAAGGCCCTGTCGACCTCCCCGCGGAGGAGGTGAGCCCGGGCGCTCAGTCGACCAGGGCGCCGTGTGCCCGGGCGAAGGCGACCGCCTGGAGGACGTCCACCCGGACCCCGGTGAGGTCGAAGCCTCGCCAGTTGACCCCGTCGGTGTCCGCTCCGCGCAGGTCGGCGCCACGCAGCCGGGTGGTCTGCAACCGCGCGTGCCGCAGGTCGGCGCGGGTGAGGTCGGCGCCGGTCAGGTCGGCGTCGGTCAGGTCGGCCTCGCGGAGCTTCTGCCCGGAGAGGTCCACCCCGGACAGGTCGACGCCGCGCAGCGAGGCGTAGGACCAGTCGGAGTCCACCGAGGTCATCGGCCGCATCGTGGCGCCGGGGAACTGCGAGCCGGTGAGCTTGCAGCCGGTCCAGCGCACGTCGAAGAGCCTCGCCCGGTCGAAGCGGCAGGACAGGAAGGCCGTCCCGTCGTGCGCCGAGCCGGCCATCGCCACCCCGGTGAGCACGCACCGCTCGAAGACGCACCGCCGGGTGACCAGCTCGGCCAGCTGCGCGTCGTCGAACCGGCAGTCCACGAAGGTGACCCGCTCGAGCACCGCGCCGTCCCAGTCGACGCGGGCGAGGTCCTCGTCCTCCCAGACGCTGTCCGGCTCGGGAGGCGCCACGTGCGGTCGGGTGGTGCGCACTAGTGGGCGAAGTGGCGGGTGCCGGTGAGGTACAGCGTCACGCCGGCCGCCTCGGCAGCGGCGACGACCTCCGCGTCGCGCACCGACCCACCCGGCTGGACGACCGCCCGGACCCCGGCGTCCAGCAGCACCTGCAGGCCGTCGGCGAAGGGGAAGAACGCGTCGGAGGCGGCGACCGCACCGGCGGCACGCTCCCCGGCGCGGGCGACGGCGAGCCGGGCGGAGTCCACCCGGTTGACCTGGCCCATCCCGACGCCCACCGTGGCCTTGTCGCTGGCCAGCAGGATGGCGTTGCTCTTGACCGCCCGCACGGCGCGCCAGGCGAAGACCAGGTCGTCCATGCCCGCCGCGTCCACCGGCCGGCCGGTGGCCAGCGTCCAGCTGGTCGGGTCGTCGCCGGGGGCGTCGATGCGGTCGGCGGTCTGCAGCAGCAGCCCGCCGCTGACCGGCCGCAGCTCGACCGTCAGCCGCGGCGCCTCGGGCATCAGCAGCAGCCGGATGTTCTTCTTCTGGGTCAGCACGGCCAGCGCGTCCTCGGTGAACGACGGGGCGACGAGCACCTCGGTGAAGACCTCGGCGACCTGCTCGGCCAGGGTCAGGTCGACCTCGCGGTTGGCCGCGATGACGCCGCCGAAGGCGGACACCGGGTCGCAGGCGTGCGCCTTGCGGTGCGCTGCGGCGATGTCGGCGCCGACGGCGATCCCGCACGGGTTGGCGTGCTTGATGATCGCCACGCACGGGTCGTCGTGGTCGTGCGCGGCGCGCCAGGCGGCGTCGGTGTCGACGTAGTTGTTGTAGGACATCTGCTTGCCGTGCAGCTGCTGGGCGTCGGCGAGCCCGGGCTGGCCGCTGCGGTAGAGCGCCGCGCCCTGGTGCGGGTTCTCGCCGTAGCGGAGCACGTCGGCGCGCTCCCAGCTGCCGCCCACCCAGGTCGGGAAGCCGCTCTCGTCGTCCGGGCTGAGCACGTTGCCCATCCACGAGGCGACCGCGACGTCGTAGGCGGCGGTGTGCCGGAACGCCTCGGCGGCCAGGCTCTGCCGCTGGGCGAGGGTGAAGCCGCCGGCGGTGACCGCTTCGACGACCTCGTCGTAGCGGCCGGGGTCGACGACGACGGCGACCGACGGGTGGTTCTTCGCCGCGGCGCGCACCATCGCCGGGCCGCCGATGTCGATCTGCTCGATGCACTCGTCGGGCGAGGCACCGGAGGCGACCGTCTCGCTGAACGGGTAGAGGTTGACCACCACCAGGTCGAAGGGCGCGATGCCGAGCTCGTCGAGCTGGCGGACGTGGTCGGCCTTGCGCCGGTCGGCGAGGATCCCGGCGTGCACCGCGGGGTGCAGCGTCTTGACCCGCCCGTCCAGGCACTCCGGGAAACCGGTGACCTGCTCGACCGGGGTCACCGGGAGCCCGGCGTCGGCGATGCGGGCGGCGGTGGCGCCGGTGCTGACCAGCTCGACGCCGGCCGCGGCGAGACCGCGGGCCAGCTCCTCCACGCCGTTCTTGTCGTAGACGCCGAGCAGCGCACGGCGGACGGGGATGCGGTCGCTCATCGGGGGCTCTCCTCGGTGGTCGTGGCAGTGGGGGGCAGCCCGGCGACCACCAGGTCGTCCAGGGTCTGCACCAGGAGCTCGCGCTCCACGGTCTTGATCCGTTCGTGCAGGCGCGCCTCGTCGTCGCCGGGCAGCACCGGGACCGTCCGCTGCGCGAGCACCGGCCCGGTGTCGACGCCGGCGTCGACGAGGTGGACGGTGGCCCCGGTCGTCGGCACGCCGGCGGCCAGCGCGTCGCGGACCGCGTGGGCACCCGGGAACGCCGGCAGCAGGGCCGGGTGGGTGTTGAGCACGCGGCCGGGGAAGGCGTCGAGGACGGCGGGGCCGAGCAGCTTCATGAAGCCGGCGCTGACCACCCAGTCCGGACGCCGGGCGGTGAGCTCCTCGGCCAGCGCCCGGTCCCACGCGGCCCGGTCGGGGTGCTCCCCCAGGGCCTGCACGAACGTGTCGACACCGCGCTCGCGGGCGTGGGCGAGGCCGGCGGCACCGGCCCGGTCGGACCCGACGGCGACGACCTCGGCCGGGTAGCCGGGGTCGGCAGCGGCGGCCAGCAACGCGGCGCACAGGCTGCCGGTGCCGGAGAGCAGGACCACCACCCTCGACCGCGGTGCAGCGGGCACATCGGCGGGCACGGTGGACAACCCTAGCCGGGCGGGCCGGGTGGTCCTCCGTCAGCCTCGGGACCGCCAGCGGCTCACCGCGGCCACCGGGGCGGCGGCGATCCCGGCCTGGGCGGCGATCGACAGCCCGGTCGCGAGCGCGGGTGCGCCGACCTCGGCCAGCCCTGCGTCGCCGAGCCGGCCACCGGCCACCAGCACCCAGAGCCCGCAGAGGACACCGGCACCGACCCCGGCGACCACGCCCCACAGCCCGGCGGTGAGCGCGCCGCCGTCGGCGTCCCCGAGCCGTCGGCCGAGCACGAGACCGGTGACCAGGCCGGCCACCACCGGCAGCGCCTGGGAGAGGAAGGCGAGCAGCGGCACCGCCTGGGTGTCGGGCAGGGCGGCCAGCAGCGGCAGCGCCGGCACGCTGCCCAGCGTCACCCCACCGGTCGACACGAACGTGCCGGCGCCGACCAGGAAGCCCGGTCCCGCGGCGAGGCCCATGACGGCGGCGGCGGCGTTGGGCAGCAGCAGCACGCTCAGGCCGACCAGGCCCGCCGCGCCGGCACTGGCGCCACCGAGCCCGGTGACCAGCCGGCCGGCGGCGTCGACGTCGTCGACCAGGGCGACCGCGATCACCGCGGTGCAGCAGGCGGCGAGGGTCAGGGTGCCGGCGACGGCGGCTCGGAGCAGCGCCCGGCCCGGGCCGGGGAAGCGGTCGGCGAGGCCGGCACCCGCCCCCGACTCACGCAGCGCGCCCAGCCCACCGGCCAGCACGGCGAGGACGAGGGCGCCGAGCACCGACCGCAGCAGCGCGACCGGGGCGCCCGGCGTGCTGACGGCCAACGCAAGGCCGGCGGTCGCGGCCGTGTGCACCACGACGACCACGGCGAGCACCCGGGTCAGCGGACGCGGACCGGAGAGCTCGCGGAGGGCGACCACCGACCCTGCCGCCCGGCTCAGCCCCCAGGCGACGCCGGCGGTGAGCAGCAGCGGGGCCAGCCGCAGCGGACCGGACGGGAGCTCCAGCTCACCACCCTGGGCGAGCAGCCACAGCTGACCGGCCAGCCGCGCGGAGGACCCGACCGGCAGCCCGCCGTCGGGGTCGAGGGTCTGCACGACGACGAGGGCCAGCCCCAGGCCGAGCAGCCCGACCACGGACACCGCGAGGGTGGTCGCCGCGGCGAGCCAGCCTGCGGCCGGGCCACGGCGCTCACCCGGTGCACCCGGCGCCAGGGTCGGCAGGCGCGCGAGCAACGAGGTCACCGGTCCACTGTCGCAAGGCCGGGCGCCGGACGCACGTACCGGGGTCAGCCCGTCAGCGGGCGGGGTCCCCGGCGGCGCCGGTGGGCGGGCCCGCGGGAGGCCGGGTCGGCGGCGGCCCGCGGTAGGGCGACTCGTCCCGCGGCTCCGGGTCGTCGGACGGCGGTACCTCCGCGTCGGGTGCCGCCTCGGCACCGGCCCGGGGACCCGTGGGGTCGGGCGCCGGGCTCCCGGTGGCGGACGCACCGGGCGACGCGGAGCGCCGCAGCTCGGGCAGGAGCCGCAGCACCGCGCCGGTGAGCACGCCGACCGCGGCGAGGAGGGCCAGCAGACCCATGGGGCTGAACCCGACGTCGAGGTCGGACAGCCACTCGACGAGCGTCAGCAGTAACGCCGCCGTCGCCAGCCCGACGGTGACCAGTGACCGGGGGAACCGGACCGGGACGTCGGCGACGGCCGGGAGCACCGCCCAGGCGGTCGCCAGCAGCAACAGCACGAAGGCCACGACGACCAGGCCCGAGTCGAAGCCGTTGACCGAGGCGCCGGGAAAGCGGTAGCCCTGCCCCAGGTCGAAGGCGGCGACGCGGTACCAGGGGACGAGCGCGAACAGCAGGTAGAGCAGGGTGCCGGCGACCACGGCTCGGTCGGCGAGGGCGAGCCGGCCCAGCACCGGACCCCGGGCCCGTCGTCCCGGCGGACCGCCCGGCTCCTGCTCCGGACCGCTCGACGTCATGGTGCGGATCCTCCCAGCGACGGCCGGGGACGCCGCTGCCCGGCACCCCGAAGGGGATGCCGGGCAGTTCGGCCCCCGTTCAGGGTCCCGCGCTGAGCTTGCGAAGGGTGGGGGGAACGGGGGTCCTCCCTCAGGCGCCGAGTAGAACTGGGCGCCTTCCGCCCTCGTTCCGCTCCTCGGTCGCTGGCGCTCCCTGCGATGCTCGCGAGAGCGTCAGGCGCCGACGATCTCCCGCATGAGGCGGGCGGCCTCCGACGGGGTCTTGCCGACCTTGACGCCCGCGGCCTCGAGGGCCTCCTGCTTGGCGGCGGCGGTCCCGGCCGAGCCGGAGACGATGGCGCCGGCGTGGCCCATCGTCTTGCCCTCGGGCGCGGTGAAGCCCGCGACGTAGCCGACGACCGGCTTGGTCACGTTGGCCTTGATGAAGTCCGCGGCCCGCTCCTCGGCGTCGCCACCGATCTCGCCGATCATCACGATCGCCTCGGTCTCCGGGTCCTCCTGGAAGGCCTGGAGGCAGTCGATGTGCGTCGTCCCGATGACCGGGTCGCCGCCGATGCCCACGGCCGTGGAGAAACCGATGTCCCGCAGCTCGTACATCATCTGGTAGGTCAGCGTGCCGGACTTGCTGACCAGCCCGATCTTGCCGGCCTGGGTGATGTTGGCCGGGATGATGCCGGCGTTCGAGCGCCCGGGGCTGATCAGGCCGGGGCAGTTCGGGCCGATGATCCGGGTCGAGCCGCCCTGGGCGTGCGCCCAGAAGTAGGTCGAGTCGTGCACCGGGATGCCCTCGGTGATGACCACGGCCATCCCGATCTGGGCGTCCACGGCCTCCAGGACGGCGTCCTTGGCGAACTTCGGCGGCACGAAGACGACGCTGACGTCGGCCCCGGTCTCCTTCATGGCGTCGGCGACGGAGCCGAAGACGGGCACGGCGGTGCCGTCGAAGTCCACGTCCTGGCCGGCCTTGCTGGGGTTCACGCCGCCCACGACGGCGGTGCCCGAGGCGAGCATCCGCTGGGTGTGCTTGCGCCCCTCGGAGCCGGTCATGCCCTGGACGATGACCTTGCTGTTCTCGGTGAGGAAGATCGACATCTCTGATGAGTCCTGTCTGTGGAAGGACCTCGTCCCCTCACCCCTCGCGAGCTCGGGGCGAGCCTCTGGACGAGGCCGGAGGCTGTTAGGAGGCGGCGAGCTCGGCGGCGCGGCGGGCGGCGCCGTCCATGGTGTCCACCACGGTCACCAGCGGGTGGGCGGCCTCGGCGAGGATCCGCCGGCCCTCCTCCACGTTGTTGCCGTCCAGCCGCACGACCAGCGGCTTGGTGGCCTCGTCACCGAGGATGCCGAGCGCGTGCACGATGCCGTTGGCGACGGCGTCGCACGCGGTGATCCCACCGAAGACGTTGACGAACACGCTCTTCACGGCCGGGTCGGACAGGATGATGCCCAGCCCGTTGGCCATGACCTCGGCCGAGGCGCCACCACCGATGTCGAGGAAGTTGGCCGGGCGGACCCCGCCGAACTCCTCACCGGCGTAGGCGACGACGTCCAGCGTGCTCATGACCAGGCCGGCACCGTTGCCGATGATCCCGACCTCGCCCTGCAGCTTGACGTAGTTGAGGTCCTTCTCCTTGGCCGCGGCCTCCAGCGGGTCGGCCGAGGCGGAGTCCTCGAGGGCGTCGTGGTCGCCGTGCCGGAAGGAGGCGTTCTCGTCGAGGGTGACCTTCGCGTCGAGGGCGAGGACGGTGCCGTCGGGCGCCTTGGCCAGCGGGTTGACCTCGACCAGCGTGGCGTCCTCCTTGGTGAAGACGTCCCACAGCTGCACGGCGATGGCGATCACCTGGTCGCGCACCTCGGCGGGGAAGCCGGCGGCGTCGACGATCTCGGCGGCCTTCTGCTCGTCCACCCCGACGCTGGCGTCGACGGGGATGCGGGCCAGCGCCTCGGGCCGCTCGACGGCGAGCTGCTCGATCTCCATGCCGCCCTCCTTCGAGGCCATGGCCAGGAAGGTGCGGTTGGACCGGTCGAGCAGGTAGGAGAAGTAGTACTCCTCGGCGATGTCGCTGGCCTGGGCGACCATCACGCGGTGGGTGATGTGCCCCTTGATGTCCAGGCCGAGGATGTCCTGGGCGCGCGCCTTGGCGCTCTCAGGGTCGTCGGCGAGCTTGACACCGCCGGCCTTGCCGCGGCCACCCACCTTGACCTGGGCCTTCACGACGACGGGCGCGGCGATCTCGCGCGCGATCGCCTCGGCCTGCTCGGGTGTCTCGGCGACGCCGCCGGGGAGCACGGGAACGCCGTGCGCGGCCAACAGGTCACGGGCCTGGTACTCGAAGAGATCCACGAACAGGCACCGTAGCTCTCCCGACACCGGGTCGCCGCACCGCCTCGGCGAGCGTGGGTCGTATCACACGTCTCTTCCGCCCAGCGGCGTCCGCAGGCGCCGTCCCCGGCCGCCCGACGACCCGCCCGGGGTCACGCCCCGGCCGCTCCGGCGGGCCCGCTCCCCGCCCCCCAGCGCCAGGCGAGCACGGTCAGCGCTGCCGCCCCGACGCCCAGCACCAGCAGGCCCGCACCCGGCAGGGTCCAGTCGACGTCGGGGCCGTGCACCGCGTCGCGCCATCCGGACAGCGCGGCCGCCAGCAGGAACACGGTGACCCCGAGCAGACCGCCCACCGCACCCAGTCGGGGCCGCAGCGACGGGGCGATCACCGAGCACAGCAGCAGTGCCCCGGCCAGCAGCAGCCCGCCGAGGAGCGCCGTCCCCGGGCGCTCCAGCAGGCCCTGCGCCCCCTCCGCGGTGACGACCGTCTCCAGCCCCGTGGTCGGGTCGGTGACCACCCGGTCCGGGACGTCGGCGGCCGGCAGGGCCAGGCAGAGCACGGCGGCCACCCCGAGGACGACGGCGCAGCCGGCCAGCACCGGGCGCAGCGGGTCGAGCGTCCCGCCGTCGTCCATGACCGTGCGGCCCCACGCCACCATGGCCAGGACACCGGCGAGGACGGTCAGCGCGAGCGCGACGACCCCCAGCACCCACCCGGCGCCGATGCCGACGGAGCTGGTGATCACCCGCTCGCCGGCCAGCACCTCGACCGCCGGCCGGGCTGTCGACCCGTGCCCCTGGTAGAGCTCGATCAGCAACCGGCCCACGGCCAGCGCACCGGTGACCGCGGCGTAGGCCAGCCCGAGCCGCGGCACCCGGCCGAGCAGCAGGCCGGTACCCACCCCCAGCGCGGCGACCGGCCCGACCAGGGCGACGACTGCGTCGACCGGCCCGGTCACCGGCGTGACGGCCGTGCCACCCACCACGAGGTAGGTCGGGAAGACGGCGACGGCACCCACCAGGCCGGCCAGGGCGAGCAGGACGCCGACGGCCCGCGCCAGCGGCGGCACCGGTCCGACGACCAGCTGGCCGGCCGGCGCCGGGTCCGGGGCACCCGCCCGGCGAGCCGGGCCGGCACCACTGCGGCCGGCCCCGGTCGTCGCCGACGCACGCCGGGGGGAGGCAGCGGCTCGCCCACCGCCCGCGCGGGAGCGGGCAGGGATCCGGTCACGGGCGGGCACAGGTCCCCTCCTCGGAGTCGTCGTCGTCGCCCTCGGGCGTGTTGTGTGTCAGGTGTGTGACGTCCTGCACACCGGGGCATTAACGTCCCGGACGCGAGCACACCTGGTGCTCTGTCGGAGCGGTCGGCTGGCCGACACGGACGTGGGGGGAGACCGGCGTGCACGCCACCGATCTGCCCTCCGCACCAGCGTGGCACGCCCCGGCCGCGGTGGCAGGCAGCGACGTCCCGGCGGCACCCTCCGGCACGTCCCGGAGCCTGCGCTCGCTGGTCTCCCCCGCCATCCTCACCGGCGGCCTCACCGAGCTGGCCTGGGTGGGCGCGCACGCACTGCTCTGGCCGCTGGGTGCCCGCACCGAGCAGCTGCGGGTCGACAGCCGGTTCCGGCCCGGCGCTCAGCCGCCCGGGGTGCGCGCCCTCTTCGCCGACGACCCGCTGGCCGCGCACGTCCCGGTCGTGCTGGTGCACGGCCTGGTCGACAACCGGTCGGTGTTCACCGTGATGCGGCGGGCGCTGCGGCGCCGCGGGTTCGTCTCGGTGTGCACCTGGAACTACAGCCCGCTGCAGCGCGACGTCGAGAGCGCCGCCGAGGCTCTCGGCCGGCACATCGAGCGGGTGTGCCGGGAGACCGGCCACGAGCGGGTGCACGTCGTCGGCCACAGCCTGGGCGGCCTGGTGGCGCGCTACCTGGTGCAGCGGCTGGGCGGGGACGAGCGGATCGACACCCTGGTGACCCTCGGGACGCCGCACGAGGGTTCCCGGTGGGCGCACTGCCTCCCGACGTCCCTGGTCCGCCAGCTGCGCCCCGGTTCACCGCTGCTCCGTGAGCTGGCCGAGCCGGCCCCGGGCTGCCGCACCAGGATCACCTCGATCTACAGCGACCTCGACCAGATGGTCGTCCCCTCGGTGGCCGGCCGGTGCGAGCACCCGGACCTGTTGGCCCGCAACGTGCTGTTCCGCGGGGTCGGGCACATGTCGCTGCCCATCCACCGCGGCGTCCTCGACGAGGTCGCGGCGACCCTCGCCGGGCTGCGCTCCGGCGCGGACGACGAGCCGGCCGCCGCGGCCTGACCTGCCGCGACGTCGACCCGCCCGACTCTCGGGCGGGTGTCGCTACGCTCTGCACTCGGGTGCAACACCGACTGTCAGATGATGGAAGCGGGCACCACCCGTCACCAGCGTCGGAACGACACCGATGAGATTCCTTCGGCGGGATGGTCCCACCGCGCTGCGCACCTGCCGATCACAGGACCGTCTGGTGCACGTCAGACCCCACGGCTCCCCCCGTGGTGCTGCCCCGGGAAGGTGCCTGTTGTCCCGTCTCCGTGAACTCGTGGGCCGTACGCGGTCCGAGGACGGCCTCGCCGCCGTCCTCGACGCCGGTCCCGCCAGCGCGGAGTTCGTCGCGCCGGACGGCGCCTGGGACTGGGACGCCGCCTGGGCGGCGTCGCAGGCCGACGAGGACGACGAGCCCGACGGGGACGTCGCGGGCATCGAGGCACGCGGCGCCGCCGTCGAGGCCCTGCCGACGAGCACCGACGACGCGCCCAGCGAGGGCGACGCGGCAGAGCCTGCCCCGCTCGACGAGCCGGCCGAGGACGTACGGCCCAGCCGTCGGCGCCGGACCGTCACCGTGCCCGCGACGCTGCGCCGCCCGCCGGGCCGACGTGCTCCGGTGCTGCTGGCCGCCGCCGTGCTCGGCGCCGTGCTCACCGGGGTCCTGGGCGGGCTGGGCGGCTTTGGCTCGGACGCCGGCGCCCCGATCACCTCCGGCCAGGACTACGGCCTGGGCGTCTCCGACTCCAGCTTCTCCGGCGGCGTCGACGACGCCGCCGGTGCCCGCGGTGAGATCAGCCAGGCCGAGGCCCAGGCCCGGCTCAGCGAGATCGCCGCCTCACGCGCCGCACGCGAGCCCGACTTCGTGGTCCCGACCGACGGCCGCCTCACCACCTGCTTCTGCCAGCGCTGGGGCACCATGCACTGGGGCATCGACCTGGCCGCCCCGCTCGGCACCCCCATCTACGCCGCCGCCGACGGTGTCGTCCTGCGGGCCGGCCCGGCGACGGGCTACGGCAACGCCGTCTACATCCAGGACGCCGACGGCAACGTCGAGATCTACGGCCACATGAAGTACTACGACGTGCAGGCCGGGGACGTCGTCTCCGCCGGCGACCAGATCGCCAAGGTCGGCAGCCAGGGCCAGTCGACCGGTCCGCACCTGCACTTCGAGATCCACGTCGGCGGCATGAACGGCAAGCCGACCGACCCGCAGGACTGGCTCGCCGAGCGCGGCCTGTCCGTCGACTGAGGCAGCGGACCCCGACCGCGACGTCCGGACCCGCCGGCACCCGGCCGACGCTGCTGCAGGACCCGCACCGAGCGTACGAGGTGTGGGGGCAGCGGGCCCTTCTTCAGAGCTTTACCAGCGGTGCGTAGCGGAGCACCAGCCGCTTGGTGCCGCCGGAGCCGAAGTCGACGGTCGCCTGGGCCTTGTCCCCGATGCCGTTGACCTCGACCACGGTGCCGAGCCCGAACGCGTCGTGGCTCACCCGGTCGCCGACGTCCACGCTGATCACCGCACGGTTGCCGGCGCCGCCGCGCAGCCCGCCGGTGGACAACCCGGTGGCCGCGACCCGCGCCTGGGCCGAGCTCATCGGCGTGGTGTGCGCCGGCTCGGTGCGCGCCCAGTGCACGGCGTCGGCCGGCAGCTCGTCGAGGAAGCGGGACGGCGGGTTGTAGGCCGGCTGCCCCCAGCTGGTGCGGACGGTGGCCCGGGAGAGGAACAGCCGCTTCTGCGCGCGGGTGATGCCGACGTAGGCCAGCCGGCGCTCCTCCTCCAGCTCGCGCGGGTCACCGAGCGCGCGCAGGTGCGGGAAGACGCCGTCCTCCAGCGCGGTCAGGAAGACGACCGGGAACTCCAGCCCCTTGGCGGTGTGCAGGGTCATCAGCGTGACCACGCCGGCGTCGTCCCCGGTGACCGGGATCTGGTCGGCGTCGGCGACGAGGGAGACCTGCTCGAGGAAGTCGGTGACCGTGCCGCCGGGCGTGCCGGCCTCGAACTCGGCGGCGACCGAGATCAGCTCGTTGAGGTTGTCGACGCGGCCCTCGTCCTGCGGGTCGGTGCTCGCCGACAGCTCGGTCAGGTAGCCGGTGCGGTCGAGGATGCTCTCCAGCAGCGCGGCGGGGCCGGAACCGGTCTCGACCAGCTGCTCGAACTCCTCCAGCAGGGCCACGAACTCCTGTATGGCCTTGAGCGACCGGGTGGCGAGCTCCCCGACCTCCGAGGCGCGGCGCAGGGCGCTGGCGAAGGGGATGCGCTCCCGGTCGGCGAAGCGCTCGACGGCCGACTCGGCACGCTCGCCGATGCCCCGCTTCGGGGTGTTCAGCACCCGGCGCAGGCTCACCACGTCGGCCGGGTTGGCGACCACCTTCAGGTAGGCCAGCGCGTCACGCACCTCGCGGCGCTCGTAGAACCGCACGCCGCCGACCACCTTGTAGGGCATGCCGACCCTGATGAACACCTCCTCGAACACCCGGGAGGCGTTGTTGGTGCGGTAGAAGATCGCGATGTCCTTGGGCTGGGCCAGCCCCTCGTCGGTCAGCGCGTCGATCTGCTCGGCGACCCAGGCGGCCTCGTCGTGCTCGTTGTCGGCGACGTAGCCCTCGATCAGCTCGCCGTCGCCGGCGTCGGACCACAGGTTCTTCGGGCGGCGTGAGGTGTTCCGGGCGATGACCTGGTTGGCCGCGCGCAGGATGCGCTGGGTGGAGCGGTAGTTCTGCTCCAGGACGATGGTGGTCGCCTCGGGGTAGTCCCGCTCGAACTCGTCGATGTTGCGGATGGTCGCGCCGCGGAAGGCGTAGATCGACTGGTCGGCGTCGCCGACCACGCAGAGCTCGGCCGGCGGGACCGGGCCGTCGTGCCCGCCCACCAGCTCGCGGACCAGCACGTACTGGGCGTGGTTGGTGTCCTGGTACTCGTCGACCAGCACGTGCCGGAACCGACGGCGGTAGTGCTCGGCGACGTCGGGGAACGCCTGCAGCAGGTGGACCGTCGTCATGATCAGGTCGTCGAAGTCCATCGCGTGCGCCTCGCGGAGCCGCCGCTGGTAGAGCGTGTAGGCCTCCTTCAGCACCTTCTCCGGCGCCGTCAGCGGGCTGTAGGACTCCTCGTCGACCAGCTCGTTCTTCAGGTTCGACACCTGGTTGGCCAGGCTGCGGCCCGGGTAGCGCTTCGCGTCGAGGTCGAGGTCGCGGGCGACCATCGTCATCAGCCGGACGGAGTCGCCCTGGTCGTAGATGGTGAACGAGCTCTTCATGCCGAGCTTGGCGGCCTCGGCGCGGAGGATCCGCACGCACATCGAGTGGAACGTCGACACCCACATCGCCCGGGCGCGCGGGCCGACCAGGGCCGCGACGCGCTCCTTCATCTCGCCGGCGGCCTTGTTGGTGAAGGTGATCGCCAGGATCTCGCCGGGCTGCACACCGCGGGCGCCCAGCAGGTAGGAGATGCGGTGGGTCAGCACCCGGGTCTTGCCCGACCCGGCACCGGCCACGATGAGCAGCGGGCTGCCCTCGTGGACCACGGCGTCGCGCTGCGGGCCGTTGAGCCCGGCGAGCATGCGGTCCAGCTCCCGACCGGTCTGGCCGGAGGCCTGCCGGGGGAGCGTGGCGGTGCCGGGGAGGGTGTGCTGGAGGCTGCTCATGACCCCGCCACTCTAGGCCGCGGCACCGACACGACCGGGGCCCGCGTGTCGGCTGGGGACGACGCCCTGGCCGTCGGCGGACGTGGTGTGACACACTCGCCGGCGTGTTGCGCAGCCGCGAGTTCTTTTACGGCCACCGGGTCCCGGTGTCCGTGACAGCTGGCTGAGCAGCCACTCCCACACGACGCCCCGGGCCCCACGGCCCCCGGGCGTCTGTCGTCTCGTGGGTCGAGGGCCTCCATCCGCTCGGAGGACCCATGGACACCAGCCTCTCCCCCAGTCCCGCTGCAGACGGCACCGACCCGATCGACGTCCTGCGCGGTGAGATCGACGCCTGCGACGCCCAGATCATCGAGCTGGTGCAGCGACGGGTCGCCATCTCCCAGGAGATCGGCGCGCTGCGCACCGCCGCCGGCGGGATGCGGCTGTCGTTGTCCCGCGAGCAGCGGGTGCTCTCCCGGTTCCGCGCCGCGCTCGGCCCGGACGGCGCCGCGCTGGGCATGATGCTGCTCCGCCAGGGCCGCGGTCGTCTGTAGGCCGCTGTCACGTCCGGCGGGGCTGCGTCGTCTGCACGGTGTCCCCACCCGGTCGACCTCGAGACGAGGAGCCCGCCATGGCACGCCTCCCGCTGGACCCGTCCGGCACGCCGACCGACGGGCTCGCGGCCTTCGACCAGCACCGGCGGCTGCTGTTCAGCGTCGCCTACCAGATGCTCGGCAGCGTCGCCGACGCCGAGGACGTCGTCCAGGACGCCTGGCTGCGCTGGTCGGCGGACGACCGCACCGACGTCACCGACCCCCGGGCCTACTTGGTCCGGGTCGCCTCCCGGCTGGCGCTGGACCGGCTGGGGTCGGCGCGCACCCGGCGGGAGACCTACGTCGGGCCGTGGCTGCCCGAGCCCCTGCTGACCGACGACGCACCCGGTCCCGAGGAGGCCGCGGAACTGGGCGAGCAGGTGTCGCTCGCCGTGCTCGTGGTGCTGGAGACGCTCTCCCCCGCCGAGCGCGCGGTCTTCGTGCTGCGCGAGGTCTTCGGGATGAGCTGGGCCGAGGTCGCCGGGGTCCTCGACCGGTCCGAGGCCGCCGTCCGGCAGCTGGGGCACCGGGCGCGGGAGCACGTGCAGGCCCGCCGGCCGCGCTTCGACGCCGACCGGTCGGCGCAGCGGGAGGTGACCGAGCGGTTCCTGGCCGCCTGCGTGGGCGGGGACGTCGACGCCCTGCTGGCCGTGCTGTCCCCCGGCGTCGTCCTGCTCACCGACGGCGGCGGGGTGGCCAAGGCGGCGCTCCGGCCGATCGTCGGCGCGGACAAGGCCGCCCGCTTCCTGGTCGCCGTGTCGGCCGAGGGGCTCTCGCAGCCCGGGCTGACGATGCGGCTCGTCGACGTCAACGGGGCGCCCGGCGTCGTGGTGGACACCGAGACGGGCCCGGCGATCGCCGTCTCGCTGGTGGTGGCCGACGGTCTCGTCGAGCAGGCTCTCGTCGTGCTCAACCCGGAGAAGCTGGCCGGTCTGCGGGGTTCCGTAGGCTCCGCCGGGTGATGCCACAGCCCTCCGGACCGGCCGCCCACGTCGAGCGCGCGCTGTGCGTGCTCGCCCATCCCGACGACGTCGACTTCGGCAGCGCCGGCACCGTCGCCACCTGGACCGCGGCGGGCACCGACGTCACCTACTGCATCGTCACCGACGGGGACGCCGGCGGCTTCGACGACACCCCCCGGGACCGGATGGGCCCGCTCCGGCGGGACGAGCAGCGGGCCGCGGCGGCGGCGGTCGGCGTCACCGACGTGCGGTTCCTCGGCTACCCCGACGGCCGGGTCGAGCTGACCCTGGACCTGCGCCGGGACATCAGCCGGGTGATCCGCCAGGTCCGCCCGCAGCGGGTGCTGACCAGCTCACCGGAGCGGGTGTGGGAGCGGATCGGCGCGAGCCACCCCGACCACATGACCGTGGGCGAGTCGACGCTGCGGGCGGTCTACCCGGACGCCCGCAACCCCTTCGCCTTCCCCGAGCTGCTCGCTGACGAGGGGCTGGACGCGTGGACGGTGCCCGAGGTCTGGCTGGGCGCCAGCCCGCGCGCCGACCACGCCGTCGACGTCACCGACGTGGTGGAGCAGAAGTGGGCGGCGCTGCTGAGCCATGTGACCCAGGTCAGCCACCAGCCGCCGGGCCAGCTGCAGGAGTTCGTGGGCGCGTGGATGCGGCAGACCGCCCGCACCCACGGCCTCCCCGCCGGACGGCTCGCCGAGGCGTTCCACGTCGTCCACACGGCGTAGTGGTCCTGTCGTGCCGAGTGGGGCCCGGAGGGCTCCGCGCAGGCGCGACGAAACGGCTCAACGCTGATCGGGACGGCACCTGGCCGCGGTGCGGTCCGCCAGGACCGCGATCAGAGGGGCCGACTACAACAACCGGTTGGTGGCGGCCCAGCGGGTGAGCTCGTTGCGGTTGGACAGCTGCAGCTTGCGCAGCACGTTGGAGGCGTGGGACTCCACCGTCTTCACCGAGATGAACAGCCGGCCGCCGATCTCCCGGTAGGTGTAGCCGCGCGCGAGCAGCTGCATGACCTCGCGCTCGCGGGCCGACAGCAGGTCCAGCCCGGGGTCGGTCGCCGGGTCGGCGGCCGGCGCGGGGGCGGGCCCGGTGGCGGCGAAGGCGTCCAGCACGAAGCCGGCCAGCCGTGGGCTGAACACGACGTCGCCCTCGGCGACCCGGCGGACGGCATCCCGGAGGTCGGCGCCGGAGATCGTCTTGGTCACGTACCCGCGGGCACCGGCCCGGATGACGGCGATGACGTCCTCGGCGGCGTCGGAGACCGACAGCGCCAGCCACCGGGTGCCCGGCAGCTCGGCGCGCAGGGACTGGAGGACGGCGTGACCGCCGCCGCCGGGCAGGTGGACGTCGAGCAGGACGACGTCGGGCGCCGTCTCCCGGATGCCGGTGACGGCGGTGGCGACGTCGGCGGCCTCGCCGACCACGTCCACGTCGTCGCCGAGCTCCGCGCGCACCCCGGCCCGGACCATGGCGTGGTCGTCGACGAGGAACACCCGGGTGCGGCTCACGCCGAGGCCTCCACGTGCTCGCCGCGCGGGAGGCAGAGCTCCACCTCGGTCCCCTCTCCTGGTGCCGAACGCACGTTCGCGGTGCCGCCCAGCCGGGTCAGCCGGCCGACCACCGAGTCGCGCAGCCCCCGCCGGTCGGTCGGGACGGCGGTCGGGTCGAACCCGGTGCCCCGGTCGCGCACGAAGACGGTGACCGAACCGGCCGTGACCTCGCTGTACAGCGAGACGCTGGCCGCACCCGAGTGCTTGGCGGCGTTGACGACGGCCTCTTTCGCTGCCTGGCCGAGGGTGGCCACGGCGTCGTCGACCGGCAGGTCCCCGACCACGACCGGGTCGACCGTGACGGCGTGGTCGGCCTCCACCTCGGCGACCAGCCGGGCGACCAGGCCGGCCCAGGTGCCGCCGGTGGCGACGGTCGGCTCGTAGAGCCAGGCCCGCAGCTCCCGTTCCTGGCTGCGCGCCAGCCGGCCGACGACGGTCGGGTCCTCGGCGTGCCGCTGGATGAGCGCGAGCGTCTGCAGCACCGAGTCGTGCAGGTGGGCGGCGACCGCCGCGCGCTCCTCGGAGCGGATCAGCGCGGCCCGCTCGGCGTTGCGGGAGTCCAGCAGCCGCCGCCACAGCGGCGCGGTCGCCAGCGTGATGCCGACCAGGATGACCACGGTGGCGGTGAAGCCGTTGCGGGCGTTGGCGAGCTGTCCGGTGGTCGCCAGCAGCAGGGTGACGCCGGCGACGCCCAGCACCACCCCGCCGACGAGCCCCCAGCGGGCCGTGCCACGGGTCAGCGACTCCTTGGGGTCGGCGTCCAGCTGGCGCCAGATCACCGCCATGCCCATGCCGGCGAGCACGAGCGGCAGGACGATCTCGCTGCCGCCGAAGCTGGCCAGCCGGGACACCAGCCCCACCGCGACGAAGGCGAGCACCGCGAGCCCGAGCAGCTGCCGCCGGCTGGGGCGCTGCCCGACGATCCCCGCCTCGGCGGCTCCGCCGTCGGCCGCGGCGACCGGCATGGTCAACCAGAGCAGCGCGTAGGCGACCACGCCGATGCCGGTGAGCGCCAGGGCCACGAACACGACCCGGACCGCCATCGCGTCCAGCCGCAGGTGGGCCGCCGTCCCCGAGGCGACGCCGGCCAGCAGCCGGCCGCTGCGCGGGCGGACCAACGGAGGCCGCGGAGCGCGGCCGTCGGGGAGCCGCTCCGCGGGCCCGGCCGGCGGAGCGGTGCTGGTGGTCACGACGTCGATGGTGTCACCGTGCCCGCCCGTGGCACACCGGTGATCACCCCGAGTGCGGACGCCGGGACGGATGGGGGTCCGACCGGGGCGTTCCCGGATACCGCCGGGCGCCCGGACGGCGCAGGGTCGGGTCATGACCTCGACGACCACCGCCGCCCTCCCTCCCGC
>NZ_SJEX01000066.1 GCF_005930495.1 Modestobacter excelsi
GCCCGACGGCGTGCACGGCCTGTCCCGCCGCTTCGACCCCACCGCCCACACGTGGGGCGACCGTGCCTGGACCGGCCGACCGCTGGCCGGCGGCGTCGTCTACGAGCTGCACCTGGGCACCTTCACCACGGAGGGCACGCTCGACGCCGCCGCCCGCAACCTCGACCACCTGGTCGACCTCGGCGTCGACTTCGTCGAACTGCTGCCGGTCAACGCGTTCAACGGCACCCACAACTGGGGCTACGACGGCGTCGCCTGGTACGCCGTCCAGGAGACCTACGGCGGCCCGGCCGCCTACCAGCGCTTCGTGGACGCCTGCCACCAGCGCGGCCTCGGGGTCATCCAGGACGTCGTCTACAACCACCTGGGCCCGTCGGGGAACTACCTGCCGGAGTTCTTCCCGGTCTTCGCCGAGGGCGGGGCGAACACCTGGGGCAACTCGATCAACCTGTCCGGGCCGGACTCCGACGAGGTCCGCCGCTACATCATCGACAACGCGCTGATGTGGCTGCGGGACATGCACGTCGACGGGCTGCGGCTGGACGCCGTGCACGCGCTGGTCGACGAGCGGGCCACCCACGTGCTCGAGGAGATGGCCGCGGAGGTGGAGAAGCTCTCGGTCGCCGAGGGCCGCCCGCTGACGCTGATCGCCGAGAGCGACCTCAACGACCCGAGCATGGTCACCCCGCGGGTGGCCGGCGGCAAGGGCCTGGACGCGCAGTGGAGCGACGACTTCCACCACTCGCTGCACACCCAGCTGACCGGCGAGGCCCAGGGCTACTACGCCGACTTCGCCGCCGGCGGCCTGGGCGGGCTCGCCAAGGTGCTCACCGGGGCCTACTTCCACGCCGGGGACTGGTCGAGCTTCCGCCGGCGGCACCACGGCCGGCCGGTCGACACCACCTCGCTGCCCGGCTGGAAGTTCCTGGGCTACCTGCAGGACCACGACCAGATCGGCAACCGCGCCGTCGGTGACCGGATCTCGGCCACCCTCTCCCCCGGCCTGCTGGGCGTCGGCGCGACGCTGGTGCTCACCAGCCCGTTCACGCCGATGCTCTTCATGGGCGAGGAGTGGGGCGCCTCCACGCCGTGGCAGTTCTTCACCAGCCACCCGGAGCCGGAGCTGGGCAGGGCGACCGCAGAGGGCCGGATCGGTGAGTTCGCCGAGCACGGGTGGGACGCCGCCGTCGTCCCCGACCCGCAGGACCCGGAGACCTTCACCCGCTCCAAGCTGGACTGGTCCGAGCTGGCCGAGGAACCGCACGCCCACCTGCTCGCGGTGCACCGGGCGCTCATCGCGCTGCGGCACGCCCACCCCGACCTGGTCGACCCCGACCTCACCGCGATGGCGTGCAGCTGGGACGACGCCGACCGCTGGCTCGTCGTCCACCGTGGTTCGCTCCGGGTCGTGGCCAACCTGTCCGACTCCGCCCGCGAGGTCGACCTGGACGTGCCGGTCCACGACGTCCTGTTCACCAGCGGGGAGCTGCCGGAGCTCGACGGCTCGCAGGTGACGGTGCCGGCCGAGACGGCCGTGGTCCTCTCCACCCGCTGACCGTGCGGCAGCTGCTCCCCCCGCCGGACGGCGCGGACGCCGGGGTGCTCGACGACCCCGGGCTGGCCGACGCCTACCGGGTGCCGGCCGGCCGGCACCTCCGGGTCAACTTCGTGGCTGCGCTCGACGGCGCGATCAGCGTCGAGGGGCGCAGCGGCGGGCTCGGCTCGGACGGCGACCGGCGGGTGTTCCGCGTGCTGCGCGCCCTGGCCGACGCCGTGCTGGTGGGGGCCGGCACAGCGGCGGCGGAGGGGTACCGGCCGATCACCGCGGACTCGGCGGTCGGGCTGCTCCGCGCCCGGCTCGGCCGGCCCGCCGTCGCCCCCGTCGTCGTCGTGTCCCGGCGAGCGTCGCTGTCCCCCGTCGACCAGCTGGTCACCGGCGCCGTCACACCGACGGTGCTGGTGACCTGCGCGGCCGCCGATCCCGACCGGCGCACGGCCCTGGCCGCCGCCGGGGTGGACGTGCTGGTCTGCGGGGACGACGAGGTGGACCTGCCCACTGCCCTCACCGCGCTCGCCGACCGCGGGGTCGAGCAGGTGCTGTGCGAGGGCGGGTCGGCGCTGTTCCGGGCGGCGCTGGCCGCCGGGGTCGTCGACGAGCTGGACCTGACCATCGCCCCGCTGCTGGTCGGCGGCGGGCCGGGACTGCTGGCAAGCGCACTGCCCGGCCCCGCCCGGGCCGAGCTGCTCCAGGTGCTCGCCGAGGACGACGTCCTCCTCACCCGGTACGCCCTGCCGCGGTGAGCCGGCCGGCGGACCTCGGGCGTGACGTCGCCGCTGCACGCGTCGCCGGCTTCGCCCGACGGGCGGTGGACCGGCCCGACCTCCGGCACGCCGGCGTGGCGGTCTGCGTCACTGAGGACGACGCACAGGAGTGCCTGCTGGTCACCCGCCGCGCGGCGGGGCTCCGGGCCCATGCCGGCCAGTGGGCGCTGCCCGGTGGCCGCATCGAGCCCGGGGAGTCGGCGGTCGACGGAGCGCTGCGCGAGCTGCGGGAGGAGGTCGGTCTGGTCCTCGGCCCGGACGCCGTCCTCGGCCTGCTGGACGACTACGTGACCCGCTCGGGTTACGTGATCACCCCGGTGGTGTGCTGGGCGGGGCCGCCCGGCGAGCTGACCCCGGCGGAGGCCGAGGTCGCCGCCATCCACCAGGTCCCGCTGGTCGACCTCGATGTCCCGCCGCGCTTCGTCACCATCCCGGAGTCCGACGCACCGGTGGTCCAGCTGCCGCTGCTCGGCGGTCTCGTGCACGCGCCGACCGCCGCGATCGTGCACCAGTTCTGCCAGGTGGCCTGCCATGGGATCCCCACCCGGGTGGCCCACCTGGAGCAGCCGGTCTTCGCCTGGCGCTGAGGTCGGGTGGCGCTACGGTCCGCCCATGACGCCAGCCACGGTGGTCCTGCCCCTCGACGTCCCCGGGGGTGCGCTGGCCGGGGTGGCCGAGGCCGCACGGTCGGTCGAGGACGCCGGTCTCGACGGCGTCACCGCCGCCGAGCTCACCTCCGACCCGATGCTGCAGCTCACCGTCGCCGCCGGGGCGACCTCCCGGATCGGCCTCGGGACGAACATCCTGGTCGCGTTCGCGCGCTCGCCGATGACGCTGGCGGTCCAGGCCCGCGCCCTGCAGGACTACAGCCGCGGGCGGCTGGTGCTCGGGCTCGGCAGCCAGATCAGGCCGCACATCGAGCGGCGGTTCTCGATGCCCTGGAGCTCCCCGGCCGCGCGGATGGCGGAGTTCGTCTCCGCCATGCGGGCCATCTGGGCGGCCTGGGCGACCGGCGAGCAGCTGGACTTCCGCGGCGACTTCTACCGGCACACCCTGATGACGCCGATGTTCACCCCGCCGACCCTCTTCCCCGACCCGGAGGTCCTCGTCGCCGGCGTCGGTCCGAGGATGACCGAGACGGCGGGGGCGGTCGCCGACGGGCTGCTCGTCCACCCGTTCACCACCGAGCGCTACCTGCGTGAGGTGAGCGTGCCCGCGCTGGCGCGCGGCGCCGAGCGGCGCACCGGCTCCTCCACGCCGCAGGTCGTCGACGCCACCTTCCTCGTCACCGGCCGCACCGAGGAGGAGCTCGCCGCCTCCGCCCGCGCGGTCCGCCAGCAGCTGGCCTTCTACGGCTCGACCCCGGCCTACCGCCCGGTCCTGGACCTGCACGGCTGGGCCGACCTCGGCGACGAGCTGAACCGGCTGTCCCGGACCCGGGCCGCCGACCGCTGGACGGCCATGGGCGAACTCGTCGACGACGAGGTGCTGCACACCTTCGCCGTCGTCGCGGAACCGTCGGCCGTGGCGGCGCGGCTGGCCGAGCGGGGAGCCGGTGTCGTCACCCGCTTCGCCGTGAACGGGATCGGCGTGCCGACCCCCGAGCTCCTGCTGCAGATCGCGGCGGACCTCAAGGACGCCGTGGGCTGAACCGTCAGCCCACGACGTCGCGGAACCGGGTCGCGAAGGCGGCCGGGTCCTCGAGGAAGCCCACGTGCGAACCGGGGAACATCGTCGGCTCGAGGCCGAGGCGGGCCGCCAGCGCCCGGGAGGTGCGGTCGCAGAGCTCACCGGCCGACGCCTCGCCGATCCCGACCACCACGCGGGTCGGCACAGCACGCAGCACCGCGAGGTCGGGCTGCCACCTCGTCGTGCCCCGGAGCTCGTGGAGGAAGAAGTGCCGTTCGTCGGCGACCGCCTGGGCGTCGCGCTCGGCCTCCGGCGGCGGGGCGGTGTGGGCGTCGTCCTCGGGGACGACGATGTCGCCGACGGCCATGAACTCCCGCCAGGCCGCGGCCGACCCCTCCGCGAGGTAGGTCGCCATGATCCGCTCGGTGCCTGCCCGCAGCCGGTCGCGGTCGTCGACCAGCTCCGACAGCGGCGGCTCGTGGGCGACGACGGTGATGACCTGCTCGGGGTGCGACTGGGCCAGGGCCAGCACGGTCACCGCGCCGCCGCTGGACCCCAGGGCCACGGCCGGTCCGGCGCCGAGGTGGCCGATCAGCCGGGAGAGGTCGTCGGCGCGGAGTTCCGGGGTCGAGTCCTGCTCCGGGTCGTCGACCGGGCTGCGGCCGACACCGCGTGGGTCGGTGGTGAGCACGGTGTGGTCCTCGGCCAGCAGGCCGGCCAGCGGTGCGAAGGCGTCGGCCCCCATCGGAGCGCCGACCAGCACGACCAGAGGACCGCTGCCCCGCACCTCGTAGTGCAGCCGCGCTCCCGGCACGCCCAGCGTCCCGGCGGTGACGGCGGTGGCAGCAGTGGTGGTCATGGGTCCTCCTGGCAGGGACGGCGATGCGGTGGTGCAGGGAGGACCCGACGCGCCGTCGGAACTCATCGCGGAACTGTCGTACCCCGTACGTGTGTTCGACCCATGGCAGCGACGGTCGACGTGCTGGTGGACCTGGGTGAGAGCACCGTGTCGCTGCGCGGCCCGGGTCGGCGCCCTCGGCCTGACCGCCCCCGAGGGCGGATCGCTGAGGTTTGCGATCACCGGCCCGGACGGGGAGCTGCTGGCCACCTCACCCCCGCCGAACTGGATCGGCTGGCCCGCCGCGGCTGCCCCGTCCACCCCGACACCGACTGCGCCTGCCCGGTGACCCGGCGGCCACCGCAGACCGACGCCTACACCCCCACCGGCCGGCAACGGGCGTTCGTCAGCACCCGCGACCGGCGCTGCCGGTTCCCCAACTGCGGCCAACGCGTCGGCTGGGCCGACCTCAACCATGTCGTCAGCGCCGCGTGCGGCGGGGCGACCGACTGCGCCAACCTGTGCTGCCTGTGCCGCTCCCACCACCGGCTGAAGACCTTCGCGCCGGGCTGGCGGTTCACCATGACCCCCGACGGCGTCCTCCAGGTCACCACCCCGTCCGGCGTCACCCGCACCACGAGGCCACCGGGCATGCGACCACCCCGCCCGCGGCAGCACCCGAGCCACCCCGCCCGCCGACGACCCACCGCCCTTCTGGTCCTCCGCGGAAGTCGCTGGCTGCGGCGCGCGCGGCGTCCCTACCCTGCGCGGCGTGGAGATCAGGTGGCGTGGGCCGTTCACCAGCAGCGAGGCCAACCTGCTGCACGCGGAGGCCTTCGGCACCCGCGTGTTCGGCGACACCGAGTGGAACTGGCGCGACCAGGTGGCTGCGCACAGCCTCGGCTGGGTCACTGCCCGGAGCGGCGAGGACCTGGTCGGCTTCGTCAACGTGGTCTGGGACGGCGAGGTGCACGCCTGGCTGCAGGACGTGATGGTCGCGGCGGCCAGCCGGCATCAGGGCGTCGGACGCCGGCTCGTCGACGCCGCCCGGGACGGCGCCCGCGCGGCAGGGTGCGACTGGCTGCACGTGGACTTCAGCGACGAGCTGACGCCCTTCTACCTCGACACCTGCGGCTTCCGCCCCACCCGAGCTGGGCTGATGGCGTTGTGAACCCGCTGCGGCCTTCCGGCACAGCAGCGAGCCGAACTGCTTGACTGACCGCCATGGACCTGCCCGTGATGCCCCCGGTCAAGCCGATGCTCGCCAAGCCCGCGGCGAAGCTGCCCACCGGAGAGGGCTGGTTCTACGAGCCCAAGTGGGACGGGTTCCGCTGCATCGTCTTCCGGGACGGCGACGAGGTGGAGCTGGGCAGCCGCAACGAGCGCCCGCTGACGCGTTACTTCCCCGACGTCGTCGAGGCGGTCAAGGCCCAGCTGCCGGAACGGTGCGTCATCGACGGGGAGATCGTCGTCCCCCGCGGTGACCGGCTGGACTTCGAGTCGCTGCTGCAGCGCATCCACCCGGCCGCCTCGCGGGTGACCAAGCTGGCCACCGAGACCCCGGCGTCCTTCGTCGCCTTCGACCTGCTCGCGCTGGGCGACGAGTCGCTGCTGGAGACGCCCTACGCCGAGCGGCAGTCCCGGCTGCGCGAGGCGCTGGCCGGCGTGCAGGCGCCGGTCTACGTCAGCACCGTCACGGAGGACGCCGAGGTCGGGCAGCGCTGGTTCGAGGAGTTCGAGGGCGCAGGCCTCGACGGCGTCATCGCCAAGCGCGGCGACCAGGTCTACGCCCCCGACCAGCGGCTGATGACCAAGGTCAAGCACGTGCGGACAGCGGACTGCGTCGTCGCCGGGTTCCGCTGGCACAAGAGCGGCCCCGTCGTCGGCTCGCTGCTGCTCGGGCTCTACGACGACGCCGGGAGCCTGCAGCACATCGGCGTCGCCGCCTCCTTCCCCATGGCGCGCCGGGCCGAGCTGGTCGAGGAGCTCGCCCCCTACCGGGCCGAGGCGCTCGACGGGCACCCGTGGCAGGACTGGGCCAACGCTGAGGCCCAAGAGCGGGACCGTACAGCCGATGGCGAGCACCGGATGCCCGGCGCCACCAGCCGCTGGAACGCCGGCAAGGACCTGTCCTGGGTGCCGCTGCGCCCCGAACTCGTGGTGGAGGTCAAGTACGACCAGCTGGAGGGCAGCCGGCTGCGGCACACCGGCCAGTTCCAGCGCTGGCGGACCGATCGGGACGCCCGGTCGTGCACGTACGACCAGCTCGAAGTGCCCGTGAAGTACGACCTCGCCGAGGTGCTGGGCGGCTGACGCGCGGGGCCGAAGGGGGTTCCCGGATCCCGCTGAGCGGTTCCTCACGGTCCCGCGCGCTGCCGCATCCGCGGCGGGCTCCTACTCTGGTTGATCATGACCGCGCACCGCCGCCTGACCGCCACCGGCGGAACCCTCCTCGCGCTCGCCCTCACGCTGGCGGGCTGCACGTCGTCCGGGGACGACGCGGAGACGGCCGCCGCCAGTTCGTCCGCGGCGGCCGCGAGCTCCGCGGAGGCAGCCGCGGCCAAGCCGATCGAGTGGCAGGACTGCAGCAGCCAGATCGACCCGATCATCGCCGGGCGCCCCGGTGCCGACCGTGACCTGGCGTTCCAGTGCGGCACGACGACGGTCCCGGTCAGCTACGAGGACCCGACCGGCGGCACCCTGCAGCTGTTCCTGGTGAAGGCCACGCTGGCCGGACAGGTGAACCGGATCGGCTCTCTGGTGGTCAACCCCGGCGGCCCGGGGCAGTCGGCCACCGATGCGGCGATCCAGTCCGCGCTGACGTTGCCGACCGACGTCCTCGGCCGGTTCGACGTCGTCGGCGTCGACCCCCGCGGCGTGGGGCTCTCCGACCCCGCGGTCGAGTGCATCAGCGACCAGCAGAAGGACGAGCTGTCCGCCGCAGACCCCCGTGCCACCGACGCCGCCTCGCTGGCCACCGCGTTCGGCCGGGTGGACGCCGTGGCGGACGCCTGCGCGGAGAAGTACGGGGACGCGCTCGGCGCCTTCGACACCGTGGACTCCGCCCGGGACATGGACCTGGTCCGCCAGTCCCTCGGCGACGAGCAGCTGACCTACCTGGGCTACTCGTACGGGACGACGCTCGGCTCGACCTACGCCGAGCTGTTCCCCGACCGGGTGCGGGCGATGGTCCTCGATGGCGCCGTCGACCCCGACATGGGGCAGCAGCAGTCCGCCGAGGCGCAGGCGCAGGCCTTCGAGGCCGCGTTCGACGCCTTCGCCGCCAACTGCACCTCCCTGGTCAGCGGCTGTCCGCTGGGCTTCGACCCACGGCTGTTCGTCACCGACCTGCTCAACCAGGCCGCGGCCGCCCCGATCCCCAGCAGCCGCCCGGGCGAGACCCGGCAGGCCACGCCCGGACTCGTCCTGGAGGCCGTCCGGTCGGCGCTGTACCAGCCCAGCGCCTGGCCCCAGCTGACCCAGTCGCTGGCGAACGCCCGCAACGGCGACGCCGCCGGCGTCCTCACCCTCGCCGACACCTACACCGGCCGGAACGACGACGGCACGTACACCAACGTCGTCGACGCCAACGTGGCGGTGACCTGCGCGGACACCGACGAGGAGTTCACCCGGGAGCAGGTGGGCGCGCTGGTCACCGACTGGGGCACCCGGTACCCGCTGTTCGGCGCGGACGCCGCGCTGGGGCTGTACACCTGCTCGGCCTGGGACGCCCCGCGCACCCCGCTGCCGGCCCGGGACGCCGCGGGCAGTGCGCCCATCGTGGTCATCGGCACGCAGGGCGACCCGGTGACCCCGGTGGTCGGCGCCGCGGACATGGCCGCGGACCTGGCGAGCGGGGTGCTCCTCACCTGGCAGGGCTCCGGGCACACCGCCTACCCCAAGACCGCCTGCGTGACCGCGGCCGTCGACGCCTACCTGATCGACCTCGTCGTCCCGCAGGACGGACTGACCTGCCCGGCCTGACCGCGTCCTAGGGTCGGCCGGATGGCGGACCTCGAGGGCTCCATCGACCGGCTGGCGGCGGAGACCGGGTTCTCCGGGGTGGTCCGGGTCGACCGCGGCGGCCGGGTCGAGCTGGCTCAGGCGTACGGACTGGCGCACCGCGGCTGGGCCCTGCCCACCACGGTCGACACCCGGTTCGCCGTCGCGAGCGGCACGAAGGGCCTCACCGCCCTGACCGTGGCGAGCCTGGTCGAGGAGGGCCGGCTGGCGCTCGGCACCCGCGCGCGCGAGGTGCTCGGCGAGGACCTGCCGCTCATCGACGACCGGGTGACGGTCGAGCACCTGCTGGCCCACCGGTCAGGGATCGGCGACTACGTCGACGAGGACGCCATGCCGTCAGCGACGGCCTACGTGCTGCCGGTGCCCGTGCACCGGCTGGTCACGACCGAGGACTACCTCGCCGTCCTGGACGGCTACCGGCAGGCGTTCCCGCCCGGCGAACGGTTCGCGTACAACAACAGCGGGTTCGTCGTCCTCGCGCTGATCGCCGAGCGGGTGGAGGGTGCCCCGTTCGCCGACCTGGTCCGGTCGCGCGTGTGCGACCCCGCCGGCATGGCCGACACCGAGTTCCTCCGCTCGGACGAGCCCACGGGCCGCACGGCCCTGGGCTACCTGGACGGCGAGGGCCTGCGGACCAACGTCCTGCACCTGCCGGTCCGCGGCAGCGGGGACGGCGGGGTGTACACGACGGCGGCCGACGTCCACTCGCTGTGGTCGGCCCTGGACGCGGGCCGGATCGTGCCGGTGGAGCGGGTGGCGGACATGGTGCGGCCGCGCAGCGACGTCCCCGCCGAGTCCATGAGCTACGGCCTGGGCTTCTGGCTGCACCGGAGCAGCGAGGCGGTCGTCCTGGAGGGCGCTGATGCCGGCGTCTCGTTCCGGACCGTCCACGACCGGGCGGCCGGCGTGACCCACACCGTGCTGTCCAACACCACGGACGGGGCCTGGCCGATGGCCCGGCACCTGCAGGAGCTGCTCACCCCCTGAGGGTGGAGGTGCTGCCGCGGCGGCCGACGGCGGGGCAGACTGCTCCCCCCGGGCACGCCCCGCCCACCGGAGAGAACGGAGCCCCTCGTGGCCAGCAGCAAGGACGCCGTGATCCTGGACGTCGGCGGGCACGAGGTGCGGGTCAGCAGCCCGGAGAAGCCGTACTTCGGCGACAAGGGCATCCGCAAGATCGACGTCGTCAACTACTTCGTCTCGGTCGGCGAGGGCATCCTGTTCGCGTTGCGCGACCGGCCGACGACGCTGGAACGGTGGCCCGGTGGCGTCTTCGAAGGCGCCCGGCTCTCCACCCGGATGGACAACACCGGCGATGCGTTCTACCAGAAGCGGGTGCCGAAGAACGCGCCCGAGTGGGTGCCGACGGCGCACATCACCTTCCCCAGCGGCCGGACCGCCGACGAGATCGCACCGGACTCGGTCGCCGTCGTCGCCTGGTGCGCCAACCTGGGCACGCTGACCTTCCACCCGTGGCCGGTGTCGAAGACCGACGTGGAGTCCCCCGACCAGATCCGCATCGACCTCGACCCGCAGCCGGGCACCGACTTCTCCGACGCCGTGTGGGTGGCCCCGCACGTGCGCGAGCTGCTGCACGAATTCGGCATGGAGGGCTGGCCGAAGACCTCCGGCGGCCGCGGCGTGCACGTGTACGTGCCGATCCAGCCGCGGTGGACCTTCCCCGAGGTGCGCCGGGCGGTGATCGCCTTCGGCCGCGAGCTGGAACGGCGGATCCCCGAGCGCGTGACGATGAACTGGTGGAAGGAGGAGCGCGGCGAGAAAATCTTCATCGACTACAACCAGATGGCCCGGGACCGGACGATCGCCAGCGCCTACTCCATCCGGGCGAAGTCGCACGCTCCGGTGAGCGCCCCGCTGGACTGGGACGAGCTGCCCGAGGTCTCGCCGTTCGACTTCGACGTCCTCACCATGCCGGCCCGGTTCGCCGCCGTCGGCGACAAGCACGCCGGGCTGGCCGACCACGCCTTCGGCATCGAGCCGCTGATCGAGATGGCCGACAAGCAGGAGCGCGACCTCGGGCTGGGCGAGATGCCCTATCCCCCGGACTACCCGAAGATGCCCGGCGAGCCCATGCGGGTCCAACCGAGCCGCGCCAAGCGTCCTACCAGCGAGAATGCCACATGATGCGATGTCGCGAGGGGTAGCACATCGCTCGCTCGCCGGATAACCTCCCGGAATGCCGGTGCGGCTCGAGGACCTGCTTTCGTCATTCCGTCGGCACCTGCGCGCCGCCAGCAAGGCCCCGCGCACCATCGAGCTGTACAGCCAGAGCGTCCGGTACTTCAGCAACTGGCTCGTCGCGCACGACCGGCCGGCGACGCTGGACGAGCTGACCCGGCACGCGATCAGCGCCTGGCTGGCCGAGCTGGCCGAGAACTGCGAGGCCTCGACCGTGGCCACCCGGCTGCGTGGGATGCGGCGGTTCTGCCGCTGGCTGGTCACCGAAGGCGAAGTCGACAAGGCGCCGACCGACGGCATCGAGATCGCCACCCCGCCGGACAAGCCGGTGCCCATCCTGACCGACGCGGAGATCACCGCGCTGCTGAAGACGTGCGCGGTCGGCCGGGGCCGTCCGGGGGTGTTCGCTCGCCCGATCTTCTTCGGACGTCGCGATGAAGTGGTGCTGCGGCTGCTGCTGGACACCGGCATCCGGGTGTCGGAACTGTGCGGCCTCAACCTCACCGACATCGACTTGGAGCGTGAGCTCGCCTATGTCATGGGGAAAGGCTCGCGACCGCGTGTCGTGCCGTTCGGCGCCAAGACCGGTCAGGCCATCGACCGCTACCTCCGTGTGCGAGCTCTGCACGCGCATGAGAGCTCACCTCGACTACTGCTCGGACTGCGCGGGCCGATGACCGTCGACGGCGCCCGGGAGGTGCTCAACGTCCGCAGCGCCCAGGCCGGGCTGGAAGGCGTGCACCCGCATCGGTTCCGGCACACGTTCGCCCACCGCTGGCTGGCCGGCGGCGGGCAGGAGCGGGACCTGATGATGCTGGCCGGCTGGCGCAGCGACGACATGCTCAGCCGGTATGCCGCCTCCACCGCGGTGGAGCGCGCGCACGAGGCACACCGCCGCCTCAGCCTCGGCGACCGGCTGTAGGTCTCAGGAGCGACGCCCGGAACGACGGGCCTGCGCCGACGCCCGCGCCAACCGGAGCATGTGTGCGGTCATGAGCGCGTCCGCCCGGCGCGTGCGCTCAGCTGCGTCCAGGACGCCTTGGGGGTCGGCCTCACGCTCGAACCTCGCGCGCAGCCCTCGTCGAGCGGGCTCAGTCGCTGCACTTCGATCGGCGGTGCGAGCCCACCGTTCGGCGGCCGCGATGCGCGCGATGACCGCGCGATCCTGGCGTTGGCCGTTCGAGTCCCCTGTCGCGCCACTACCAGTAGTTCGGGTCATGCATCCTCCGCCCGGAGGAGTCACCGCCACAGCGGCAGCAAGCTCATCCGTCATAGGCGTCCGAAGGACTTAATCGCTGACAAGACCGAGCGGGACGCGCGCATGCGACCCTTGACCCCCAGCCACCTGCGCGGGGTGCACTGCCGTCCACCTAAGTCCTCTTTGCGCTGGCCAGACGGTTGATCGGTGCGCCGCAGTCCGCCCCGGTACGGCGTCGTCCGGGCCGCGTTGCTGTACCGGTTGCTGTACGCAGGCGCCGTCCTGCACTGCTCCAGTTCATTGATCACCTTCGAGCGGCGCCGCAGCTCACCGGATCGCTGCTGACCTTCGGTCAGCGTGATGAGGACCGGAACCGACTCCTTGGCGCTGGGCGCGTGAAGGTCAACCGCAAGAGCGTCTCCGGTTGGCACCACGCAGATGTCGTCCGAGGGACGACGGCTGGCGCGGTCGTTCAAGTCAGTCGACCGAACCCTCGACGGCTCGCCGGAGGACCGTCTCAATGTGCTCCATCGACACGCCGTGCGGAACCACGATGACGGCCGGCGGACCGCTCTCGGTCGTGCTGACGAAGGTTTGATGCACCGTTGCCAGAGCCGCCTCGATCTCTCGCTGCGGACTGGCACTCTCGCCGCGCAGCCACCGTCGGAGCACGCGGTTGTGCGCCGCGACTACAGCGGCCGCCGTCACTTCGGCTCTCAGCTCGGAGTCGTTCGAGCCATCTCCCAACGCACTGAGGTGGCGGCGGAACAGCTGCTGGTACCTGGCCCCACTCACCAACTCGCGTTCGCGCAGCGCAGGCACGGTGGACGTGAGGCGATAACGCTCCCGCGCACGCTCACCTTCGGCGATGTAGTGGAAGAGCACCAGCTTCACCGCGTCAGTGACCGCGCCGAGCGCCGAGTCTGCGTGGGACGTGCTCAGACGCGCCTCCACCCGGCTCAGGATGGTGTCGTGATCGGGAAAGACGACGGCTTCCTTGGAACCGAAGGAACGAAAGAAGGTGCTGCGGCTGATACCTGCTTCGGATGCGATGTCGTCGACCGCCGTGGCGTCATAGCCGCGCATGGCGAACAAGCGGAAGGCCGCTTGCACGATCTCGTCTCGGCCGGCTGCCATGGCTCCCCTCTACTCCAGTGATGGACATCCTGCCTGATGACACTTAGTCTCATTGCGTGACACTGGGGTTCAGGACCATCTCACCATCGGCTTGCCAGGCCCACCGCTCAAGCGCGATCTCATGAGTGCCGCCGAACTGGAGGGCGCGGGTGACCATGTCCCCGCCGACACCGATCTGCACACGACGGCCGGGAAGCTGGCCGACTTCGAGCGCCGCGTGGAGGAGGCTACCCACGCCGGGTCGGCGCGGGCGGTGGACAAGCAGCACGCCGCGGGGAAGATGACGGCCCGGGAGCGGATCGAGGCGCTGCTGGACCCGGGCTCGTTCACCGAGCTGGACGAGTTCGCCCGGCACCGGTCGGCCAACTTCGGCATGGACGCCAACCGGCCCTTCGGCGACGGTGTGGTCACCGGGCACGGCACGGTCGACGGCCGCCCGGTCTGCGTGTTCTCCCAGGACGTGACGGTGTTCGGCGGCAGCCTCGGTGAGGTCTACGGCGAGAAGATCGTCAAGGTGCTGGACCTGGCGATGCGCACCGGCTCCCCGATCATCGGCATCAACGAGGGCGGTGGCGCGCGGATCCAGGAGGGCGTGGTCTCCCTGGGCCTGTACGCGGAGATCTTCCGCCGCAACGTGCACGCCTCCGGGGTCATCCCGCAGATCTCGCTGGTGATGGGCGCGGCGGCCGGCGGGCACGTCTACTCCCCCGCGCTGACCGACTTCATCGTGATGGTCGACCAGACCAGCCAGATGTTCATCACCGGCCCCGACGTGGTCAAGACCGTCACCGGTGAGGACGTCACGCTCGAAGAGCTCGGCGGGGCGCGCACCCACAACACCAAGTCCGGGGTCGCCCACCACCTGGCCGCCGACGAGGCCGACGCCATCGACTACGTCAAGGCGCTGTTGTCCTACCTGCCGTCCAACAACCTCGACCCGCTGCCGGTCATCGAGGCCGCGCCGGTCGACATCGCGCTGCCCGACGCGGTCACCGAGGAAGACCGCGAGCTGGACACCTTCATCCCGGACTCCCCCAACACCCCCTACGACATGCACACCGTGATCGAGCACGTGCTCGACGACGGTGAGTTCCTCGAGGTGCAGGCGCTGTGGGGCGCCAACATCGTGGTCGGCTTCGGCCGGGTGGAGGGCCGCCCGGTCGGCGTGGTGGCCAACCAGCCCACCCAGTTCGCCGGCACGCTGGACATCGACGCGAGTGAGAAGGCCGCCCGCTTCGTGCGCACCTGCGACGCCTTCAACATCCCGGTGCTGACCTTCGTCGACGTCCCCGGCTTCCTGCCCGGCACCGAGCAGGAGTGGAACGGGATCATCCGCCGCGGCGCGAAGCTGATCTACGCCTACGCCGAGGCGACCGTCCCGCTGATCACCGTGATCACCCGCAAGGCCTACGGCGGCGCCTACGACGTGATGGGCTCCAAGCACCTCGGCGCGGACGTGAACCTGGCCTGGCCGACCGCGCAGATCGCCGTCATCGGCGCGCAGGGGGCGGTGGGGATCCTGTACCGCAAGGAACTGGCCGCCGCCGAGGACCCCGAGGCCCTGCGTGCGGAGCTGATCGGCGAGTACGAGGACACCCTGGCCAACCCCTACCTCGCCGCCGACCGCGGCTACGTCGACGCGGTCATCCCCCCGTCGCACACCCGCATTCACGTCGTCCGGGCGCTGCGGCTGCTGGCCAACAAGCGCCAGACGCTGCCGCCCAAGAAGCACGGGAACATCCCCCTGTGACGGCCGAAGAGATCGAGGGGACCCCGGCACCGCTGCTGCGGGTCGTCCGCGGCCAGCCCACGCCCGAGGAACTCGCCGCGCTCACCGTCGTCGTCGCCGCCCTGGCCCAGCAGCAGCGTCCCCGCCGCCGGCCCACCCCAGTCGGCGCGTGGGCCTCCCGCACCGAGGCCGTCCGAACACCGCTGCGCCACGGCCCCGGTGGCTGGCTGGCCGCCGCGAGGCACTGACACCACCCGAGACAACCTCCACAGAAGGAGCCCGCACGTGCAGAAGGTCCTGATCGCCAACCGCGGTGAGATCGCGGTCCGGGTGGCCCGCGCCTGCCGGGACGCCGGGCTGACCAGCGTCGCCGTCTACGCCGAAACCGACCGGGACGCGCTGCACGTCCGCGTCGCCGATGAGGCCTTCGCCCTGGGTGGCACCACGCCCGGTGACTCCTACCTGGTCATCGACAAGGTCATCGACGCCGCGCGCGCCTCCGGCGCCGACGCGGTGCACCCCGGCTACGGGTTCTTGAGCGAGAACGCCGAGTTCGCCCGGGCCGTGCTCGACGCCGGGTTGACCTGGATCGGCCCGCCCCCGCAGGCGATCCTCGACCTGGGTGACAAGGTCGCCGCCCGGCACATCGCCACCCGGGCCGGCGCCCCGCTGGTGCCCGGCACCACCGACCCGGTCGGCGGGGCCGACGAGGTCGTCGCCTTCGCCTCCGAGCACGGGCTACCGGTGGCGATCAAGGCCGCGTTCGGCGGCGGCGGGCGTGGGCTGAAGGTCGCCCGCACCATGGAGGAGATCCCCGAGCTGTTCGACTCCGCCGTCCGCGAGGCGGTGTCGGCCTTCGGCCGCGGCGAATGCTTCGTCGAGCGGTTCCTGGACAAGCCCCGCCACGTCGAGGCCCAGGTGCTCGCCGACACGCACGGCACCGTGATCGTGGTGGGCACCCGCGACTGCTCGCTGCAGCGGCGCAACCAGAAGCTCGTGGAGGAGGCTCCGGCACCGTTCCTCACCGACGAGCAGCGGGAACGGATCCACTCCTCGGCCAAGGCGATCTGCGCCGAGGCCGGGTACGTGGGTGCGGGCACCGTGGAGTACCTGGTGGGGGCCGACGGGTCGATCTCCTTCCTGGAGGTCAACACCCGGCTGCAGGTCGAGCACCCGGTCAGCGAGGAGACCTCCGGCATCGACCTGGTGCGCCAGCAGTTCCGGATCGCGCAGGGCCTGCCGCTGGAGATCACCGAGGACCCGACCCCCCGCGGGCACAGCATCGAGTTCCGGATCAACGCCGAGGACGCCGGCCGCAACTTCATGCCCGCCCCCGGCCCGGTCACCCGGCTGGAGATCCCCCAGGGCCCCGGCGTGCGCTGGGACTCCGGGGTCGAGACCGGCGGTGAGGTCGCCGGGGCGTTCGACTCGATGCTGGCCAAGCTGATCGTCACCGGCGCCACCCGCACCGAGGCGCTGCAGCGGGCCCGCCGGGCGCTGGCCGAACTCGTCGTGGAGGGCATGCCCACGGTGGTCCCGTTCCACCGTGCCGTGGTCGCCGACCCCGCGTTCACCTCCGAGCCGTTCAGCGTGCACACCCGCTGGATCGAGACCGAGTGGGACAACCAGGTCCCGCCCTACGGCCCCGCGGCCGAGTCCGAGGACGCCGAGCCCCGGCAGACCGTGGTGGTCGAGGTCGGCGGACGCCGGCTGGAGGTGTCCCTGCCCGCCGGGCTCGCCGCCGGCGGGCCGGCCCCGGCGGGCAACGGGGCCAAGCCCCGCAAGCGCGCCGGGGGGCACAAGAGCACGGCCGCCTCGGGCGACTCCCTCACCGCGCCCATGCAGGGCACCATCGTGAAGGTCGCCGTCGCCGACGGCGCCACCGTCGCCGCCGGCGACCTGGTCGTCGTGCTCGAGGCGATGAAGATGGAACAGCCGATCACCGCGCACAAGGCCGGCACCGTGTCCGGCCTGACCGCCGAGGTCGGCGCCAGCGTCACCAGCGGCGCCGTCCTCTGCACCATCAAGGACGGCGAATGAGTCTCGATCACGGCAGCCCGCCGCCGGCCGAGCCGGAGGCCCCTGAGGGGCTCCAGCTCGCCGGGGAGTTCCCTGCGGCGGGTCGGGCGCAGTGGCGGGACCTGGTGGCCGGGGTGCTGTGCAAGGCCGGACGGGAGGAGCTGCCCGACCCGGTGGAGGACGCGCTGCGAGTGCCGGTGGCCACCGGGGTGTCGGTCGGGCCGCTATACACGGCGGAGGACGCCGGTGACCTGCCGGCGCTCGCCGGGGTGCCGGGGCTGCCGCCGTTCGTCCGCGGCTCGCGGGCCGGCGGGCGGGGGTGACCGCGGCCGGTTGGGACGTGCGGCAGCGGCACGCCGACCCCGACGTGGCGCTGACCCGGGAGGCGATCGCGGCGGACCTGGAGAACGGCGTCTCCTCACTGTGGCTGGTGCTCGGCGAGGGCGCGGTGCGCGGATCGACTCCGGGCGGCAGCCGGTGATCGGGATCAACAAGTACCGGGTCGACGCCGACGAGGCGGTCGAGGTGCTCAAGGTCGACAACGCCGACGTGCTGGCCCAGCAGAAGGCCAAGCTGGCCGAGCTGCGCGCCTCCCGGGACGGCGCGGCGGTGGCGGAGTCGCTGCGCCGGCTCACCGACGCCGCGCGGGCCGCGGCCGAGGGGCGCCGGGGCAACGACCTGGGGTCCAACCTGCTCAAGCTGGCCGTCGACGCGGCCCGGGCGAAGGCCACGGTGGGGGAGATCTCCGACGCACTCGAGGAGGTCTACGGCCGGCACTCGGGGCAGGTGCGCACCATCTCGGGGGTCTACCGCGACGAGGCCGGCAAGGACGGCGCGGTGGCCGAGACCCGGGCGATCGCGGCCGAGTTCGCCGAGGCGGAGGGACGCCGGCCGCGGATCCTGGTGGCGAAGACGGGCCAGGACGGCCACGACCGCGGCCAGAAGGTCATCGCCACCGCCTTCGCCGACCTGGGCTTCGACGTCGACGTCGGGCCGCCGTTCCAGACCCCCGAAGAGGTCGCCCGCCAAGCTGTGGAGGCCGACGTGCACGTCGTCGGCGTCTCCTCCCCCGCCGCCGGGCACCTGACCCTGGTGCCCGCGCGCTGCGCGACGCGCTGGCCGAGCTCGGTGCCGACGACGTCCTGATCGTGGTCGGCGGGGTCATCCCGCCCGACGACGTCCCGACGCTGAAGGAGATGGGCGCGGTCGCCGTCTTCCCGCCCGGCACCGTCATCGCCGACGCCGCGCAGGACCTGCTCCACACCCTAAAGGAATCACTCGGTCACTGACCCACAAGCGAACGCCCGGTGAGCACGGGGTCACGGGTGCGCAAATCCACATGCTGACTGCTCCGACGAACCCTCCATCCACATCCTCGTCGAAAGGTACAGATCCGATGTCCTACCGCGCTGCTGACCCCACACCTGCTCGAACGCGATCGAAGACCGGAAACGGAGGGACGCGTGACCTGGCGTACGTGGCCCTCTTCGCCGCCATCGTCGCCGTGCTCGGGGTCATCCCGCCGGTCGCCGTCCCGGTGATCCCGGTGCCGATCACCGCGCAGACCCTCGGGGTGATGCTGGCCGGCTCGGTGCTGGGCGCCAGGCGCGGCGGGCTGGCGCTGCTGCTGTTCCTGGCCGTGGTAGCCGTCGGCGCCCCGGTGCTGTCCGGCGGGCACGGCGGGCTCGGCGTCTTCGCCGGACCCACCGCGGGCTACCTGTACAGCTGGCCGATCGCCGCGTTCGTCATCGGCTGGCTGACCCAGCTGTTCTGGCGGCGGTTCAACGCCGGCTACGCGTTCCTGGCCAACGTACTCGGCGGGATCGTCGTCATCTACGCCATCGGCATCCCGTTCACCAGCCTGTACGCCGACGTGCCGCTGTGGACCAGCTTCACCGGGTCGTTCCTGTTCCTGCCCGGTGACCTGGTCAAGGCGTTCATCGCCGCGCTGGTCGCCGACAGGGTCCGCCGCTCCTACCCGGTGATCGAGCTGCCCGCCCGGCAGCCGGCGCACCGCTGACCTCCTCCCCCGTGGCCCGAGCGTGGCGGCGGGCCGCCCCGCCGGCCGAGGACCCCGCCGTCCGCTCCCGCAGCGGGATCGAGCTCCTCGACGTCGGCCACACCTACGGCGACCGTGTCGTGCTGCGGGAGGTCTCGCTAGTGCTGCCCGAGCACCGGGTCGCGGTGATCGGCAGCAACGGCTCGGGCAAGAGCACCCTGGCCCGGCTGCTCAACGGGCTGGTGCTGCCGACCTCCGGGCGGGTGCTGGTCGACGGCCTGGACACCGCCACCGACCTGCGCGCGGTGCGCCGCCGGGTCGGCTTCGTCTTCCAGGACCCCGACGCACAGATCGTGCACCCCACCGTCGCCGAGGACGTCGCCTTCGGGCTGCAGAACCAGCGGGTGCCGGCGGCCGAGCGGGACCAGCGGGTGACCGAGGTGCTGGCCCGCTACGGCCTGACCGAGCACGCCGACCACCCGGCGCACCTCCTGTCGGGCGGGCAGAAGCAGCTGCTGGCGATCGCCGGGGTGCTGGTGATGCGGCCAGCGCGGGTGGTGTTCGACGAGCCGACGACGCTGTTGGACCTGGCGAACCGGCGGCGCGTCGGGCGGGTGATCGAGGAGCTGGAGCAGGACGTCGTGGTCGTCACCCACGACCTGGACCTGCTGGCCGGGTTCGACCGGGTGCTCGTGGTCGAGGACGGCCGGGTGGTCGCCGATGGCGGCCCGGACGAGACCGTCGGGTGGTACGTGGCGCGGATGTCATGAGCACGCTGGCCCTGTACTCGCCCCGGCTGAGCCCGCTGCACCGGACCCCGGCCGGGGTGAAGCTGGCGGCGCTGGGGGCGCTCAGCGTGCTGCTGTTCGCCGTACCGCGGCTCCCGGTGGCGCCCGCGGCGCTGGCCGTGGTCGTCGTCCTCGCGCTGGGCGGGGCCCGGCTGACCCCGAGGCAGCTGCTGGCCCAGCTGCGCCCGGTGTGGCTGTGGCTGGTCGGGCTGCTGGCGTTCCACCTGGTCGTCACCGACCTGGCGAGCGGCTCGCTGGCGGTGCTGCGACTGGCGGCGCTGGTGTTGGCCGCGGCGGTGGTCACCGCGACCAGCAAGGTCGCCGACCTGGTGGCGGTCATCGAGTGGCTGTGCGCGCCGCTGCGTCTGGTCGGCGTGCGCCCGGGCCGGATCGGGCTGGCCATCGCGATGACGCTGCGCTTCATCCCGCTGGTCGCCGAGCGGGGGGCCCGGATCCGCGAGGCGCAGGCGGCCCGCGGGGCGACCCGGCCGATGTTCCTCATGCTCGTGCCGCTGCTGGTGCAGGTACTGCAGCTGGCGCACACCACGGCCGAGGCGCTGGACGCGCGGGGTGCCGACGACGAGCCGCCACCGCGCCCGCTGTGGAGGCGATCGTGAGCGGCCCTGACCGGGGTGGTGTTCGGGCTGCAGCGGCGCCCGACTCCATCGGCCGCTCGGCTCCTGTACCTCAACGCGAGCCTCGCCGGCGGTAGTGACTCAACGCCGTCCATCAGACTGGGAACGCGATTGCAACCGCACATGCCCGATGCGGCCGCCGACACGTACCGCCGTCCAGCGGCTCGCTTCGAGCTCTCGGTCTCTCGTCGGCACAGGGCGCGCGTTGGTTCGCCGACGTCCGTCTGCGCATGGCGCCATGCTGTACTGCCCGGATACGTTGGCGCACCGCTTGCTGAGCTACCTGTGGTGTGAGGAGAGATCTCCATGCTGGGGGGAGCCGCCAAGCACCCGCGCTTTTCCCCGGGTCGCTCGTTGTCAACGGTGATACGGCGCTGTTCACAACCGGCGGGCTTTGGCTGGCCCAGAGCATCGCCGATGACGTCTGGCGCTGGGCAGACCACATCCGGCGGGTCCCGATTCCGCACTCGACGCCGAGTCGCCGGGCGTCCCAGGGTTCCTCCCCACCCGAGACACGCAGACGCCCGGGGGCCCGTGGCTCACGCAGCTTGGTGGCGGACCGTCCGTCGCGTTGGCCCGGGCCCCGACTTCGTTGTAGAGGTCGACGCCCTGGATGTCGAGTCGGCCAGCGGTCAGAACGGGGACGTGTACTCCGGCATACCGCGGGCAGGAACAGATGCATGACCGACCCCACTCCCCTGTCACCCGATCCCGCCGAAGTCATCCCGACCGACAATTCGACCGGTCAGGTTCTCGACCCCGCTCAACTCGAGGATCTGCAGCCCCCCGCAGTCGCGGATGGGGTGGACGCCCCACGACCCGGGGAAGGTGACGCCTGATCGTCTGAGAGCTCATGAGGCGGGCGGGGGCCGATCAGTCGACCGCGGAGGACTTCCGACGGCCTACTCCAGCCCCTCGGCACAACCGAGAGCGTTCAAGGTCGCAGCCGCACGAGCTGGCATCCCCGGCGCCGGACTGCACACCTCGCTGCTGACGCCCGAGGAGGCCGCGCGGGTCCTCCGGGTCGGCCGCACGACTGTGTACACCCTGATGAGGATCGGGGAACTGCGTCCTGTGCACATCGGGCGCAGTTGCCGGTTGTCCCTAGCTGAGCTCCTGCGCTACGTCGATCGCCTCGAGACTCCCTCCGAGGCCGACGAGGGCGCACGAATCCGCTGACAGCTCTCCCATCCAGTCGCCGATCGCTCGACTCCCGTCCCTGACGGCAGCGCTCAAGCCAGGACGGTGACCGGCAGACCCACGGAGGCGAGGGAGCCGATGGTCAGGCGCGCGAACGGTGAAGGCTCCATCTACCGACGGCCGGACGGCACGTGGGCTGGGCAGCTCACCTATCGCGACGACGCCGACAGGCTCAGGCGCCCGACCGTCTACGGCAAGACCCAGGCAGAGGTCCTCCGCAAGCTCGCTGCCGTCGAAAAGAGATTGGAGTCGGGGGCACCGGTCCGAGACTCCAGCATCACGCTCGCCGCCTGGCTGGCGGAATGGACGTCGACGGCGTTGCCCGCCAGCAGCCGCAAGCAGGCGACGATCGACCGCTACTCGATGGTCACCCGCAAGCACTTCATTCCAGCGCTGGGTCGTCGCCCCCTGCACCTGCTGCGGCCGTCGGACGTCGAGGCCCTCGTCCTGGCCAAGCGACGAGAGGGTTTGTCTGCGCCGACCGTCCCGACCATCTACACCGTTCTCCGAGCCGCGTTGGACACCGCCGTCCGAGATGGGCTTTTGCGCGACAACCCTGCCGCCAAGGTCCAACGACCGGCCGCCCGACGGAAGGAGGCGGTCTACCTCGACGCTGGCGAGGCAGGCCGCCTTTTGGAAGCCGTCCGAGGCGATCGCATCGAGGCGCTCATCCGGCTCATGCTCGCCACCGGGCTCCGGCGCGGTGAGGCGCTGGGTCTGCACTGGTCCGACATCGACCTCGAGCAGCAGATCCTCCGGGTTCGATGGACCCTCAGTCGGACGTCCCAGGGTCTTGAACTGGGCGAGCCCAAGACATCAAAGTCTCGCCGCCGGGTGCCGCTCCCCCGCTTCGCCATCGCGACGCTGGCGGCTCATCACGAGCGCCAACAGCAGGAGCGCATCCAGGCTGGCGAGAACTGGTTCGAACACGACCTCGTCTTTACCACCGAGATCGGCACGCCCCTGGAGCCGCGGAACGTGCTGCGGCGATTCGAGAAGCTCACCCGGGCGGCTGGACTGCCGGAGGTCACCCTCCACACCCTCCGGCACACCGCCGCGAGCCTGCCGTTGGCGGCTGGCACCCACACGAAGGTCGGTCAGGAGCACCTCGAACACTCGTCGTATGCGATTACGGCGGACATCTACAGCCACGTGACACCGGCCCAGCAGCGCGAAGCTGCCGACCGGTTGGACGACGCTCTTCCCTGCTGACAGCGACCGCGAGAAATCGCGGTTGCAGTACCGGTTGCAGTAAACACGAGCAGAGGGGCTCCGCCCTCACGGACGAAGCCCCTCTGAACTGCTGTTTCTCTGTCGGGCTGACAGGATTTGAACCTGCGACCCCTTGACCTCCGGTCGTCGGCAGGGGGTGCGCAGTAGTTCGCGGTTGCGCGTATTCGCAGGTCAGTGACTCGGCTGGACCATTGCGACTGGTCGCGAACCGGGGCGAACAGGTCCCAATGGTGGCAAAAATGGTGGTCAATCGAGCCATCCCAGACATTCGCTGGCCGGGGAGTATCCAGCCCGACTCGGCCCCGCTCCACGACCGCCACGTGCAGCGTCGAGGCCTCGCCTCACTAGGTTGCCCTCTCCTCTCGACCGATCAGGCGTGCCAGGTCAGGCGCTTCCGCGACCGCGAAGGCGCCATGGGCAACGAAGCTTTCGAGCCACGACCGTCAGGCCAGTCGGGCGGCTGCCAGCGGGGACTCGTCGCACGGCTTGGCCGGGATCGCCGGCATGCCCAGCAGGGTGGGCTGGCCGCGTACCGGGCCGGTGTGGGAGTGGTCCAGGTGGCTCCGTGGCGTGGCGGTGGCGGCGTCGCGGGCGGCCAGCGCGGTCTCGCCGTAGCCCTGCACGCACTCGGGGTCGGGGCCGTCCAGCGGCAGGCCGGTGAAGAACTTGGCCGCCATGCAGCCGCCGCGGCAGGCGTCGAAGTGCGCGCACTTGGTGCAGGCACCACCGGTCTGCGGGTTGCGCAGGTCGGCGAAGAGCTCCGAGTGCTGCCACACCCGCTGGAAACCACCGGGTGAGCGGACGTTGCCGGCCAGGAACTGCTCGTGGATGGCGAACGGGCACGCGTACACGTCGCCGACCGGGTCGATCAGGCAGACCACCCGCCCCGCGCCGCACAGGTTGAGCCCGGGCAGCGCCGCACCGAGGGCGGAGAGGTGGAAGAAGGAGTCGCCGGTGAGCACGTTGTCGCCGTTGGCCAGCAGCCAGGCGTACAGCTCGCGCTGCTGGGCCTGGGTGGGGTGCAGCCGGTCCCAGACGTCGGCCCCGCGGCCGGACGGGCGGAACCGGGTGATCCGCAGCTGGGCGCCGTAGCGGTCGCTGAGCGCCTTGAAGTCGTCCAGCTGCCCGGCGTTCTCCCGGGTGACGACGACGGAGACCTTGAAGTCCTTCATCCCGGCCTCGGCCAGGTTCTCCAGCGCCCGGGTCGCGGTGGCGAACGAGCCGGTGCCGCGCACGGCGTCGTTGACCTCGGCGGTGGCGCCGTCCAGGGAGATCTGCACGTCGACGTAGTCGGTGCGGGCCAGCTGCTGCGCCCGGGCCCGGTCCAGCTTGATGCCGTTGGTGGAGAACTTGACCCCGACGTCGTGACCGATCGCGTAGTCCAGCAGGTGCCAGAAGTCCGCCCGCACCGTGGGCTCACCGCCGCCGACGTTCACGTAGAAGACCTGCATCCGCTGCAGCTCGTCGATGACCGCCTCGGCCTCCGCAGTGGACAGCTCCCGGGGGTCGCGCCGTCCGGAGGAGGACAGGCAGTGCACGCACGCCAGGTTGCAGGCGTAGGTGAGCTCCCAGGTCAGGCAGATGGGCGCGTCGAGGCCGTACTCGAACTGGTCGATCAGCCGCCCGCCCACCGGGCGCTCGGGTCGGGTGGGCAGGACGGCGGTCACGGGGTCTCCCGACGTTCGATCATTCGTGAGCGGGCCAGGTCGGCAAGCGCGTTGACGTAGGCGGGGATCTGGGCGTCGGGCACCCCGCAGGCGACCAGGGCGGCCGCGGCAGAGGGGTGGTCGGCCAGGGTCTCGACGACCTCGACAAGCGTCTTCGACTTCAGGAAGGACAGCTTCCGGTTGCCGAAGTGGTAGACCAGCGCGCCGAACGGCTCCGGCCGCAGAGCCACCGAGCGCGCCCGGCGCCAGGGCAGGCCCGGGTCGAAGGCCGGCCCGGCGGCCGGCGCGTCGATCAGTACACCCCGCACATCAGTACACCCCGCACATGCCGTCGATGGAGACCTCCTCGACGAGCGACTCCTCCACGAGCGGCTCCTCGACGGCGCCGGGGGTCTCGGTGGTCTGGGCCTGGTCCTGCGACGGCTCGGGCACGGTTCCTCCGGAGTGAGCTGGTTCACGAACGAACGAGACCGAAAGCTAGTGGCACCCAGTGCCACGCGCAAGCTTGGAAGGTCGCGCCGCGGCCTTGACGGTGACGGGAGGAAACCGGTACCTATGGACAGCGGCGCGTGTGGCACTCAGTGCCAGCCCCTTGATGGCCGCCCGACTACGGCGGTCGACGCCTGATCTCCTGGAGTGACTCAATGGCGAATGCGTGGTTCGAGTCAGTGGCAGAGGCCCAGCGGCGGGCGAAGAAGCGGCTGCCCAAGGGCGTGTACGGCGCGCTGGTGGCCGGGTCCGAGCGGGGACTCACGGTCGATGACAACACCGCGGCCTTCGCCGAGCTCGGCTTCGCCCCGCACACCGCCGGGCTGGCCAACGACAAGCAGATGGCCACCACGGTGATGGGCCAGGACGTCTCCCTGCCGGTGCTGATCAGCCCCACCGGCGTGCAGGCCGTGCACCCCGACGGCGAGGTCGCCGTCGCCCGCGCCGCCGCCGCCCGCGGCACCGCGATGGGCCTGTCCTCCATGGCCAGCAAGCCGATGGAGGAGGTCATCGCGGCCAACCCGAAGACGTTCTTCCAGCTGTACTGGGTCGGCGACCGAGACGTGATGGCCGCCAAGGTCGAGCGGGCCAAGCAGGCCGGCGCGGCAGGCCTCATCGCCACCCTGGACTGGTCCTTCGCCTACGGCCGGGACTGGGGCAGCCCGTTCATCCCGGAGAAGATCAACCTCGAGGCGGTCCGCCGGTACGCCCCGCAGGTCGCGCTCAAGCCGCGCTGGCTGTGGGACTTCGCCAAGACCGGCCAGCTCCCGGACCTCGCCGTGCCCAACATGGTGGCCACCCCCGGCGAGCCCGCACCCACCTTCTTCGGCGCCTACGGGCAGTGGATGGCCTCCCCCATGCCCACCTGGGACGACGTCGCCTGGCTGCGCGGACTGTGGCCTGAGGCGCCGTTCATGCTCAAGGGCGTCATGCGGGTCGACGACGCCCACCGGGCCGTGGACGCCGGGGTCACCGCCATCTCCGTGTCCAACCACGGCGGCAACAACCTCGACGGCACCCCCGCCTCCATCCGCGCCCTCCCCGCGGTCGCCGCGGCGGTCGGTGACCAGGTCGAGGTGCTGCTGGACGGCGGCATCCGCCGCGGCGGCGACGTCGCCAAGGCCCTCGCGCTGGGCGCTAAGGCCGTGATGATCGGCCGCGCCTACCTGTGGGGCCTCGCCGCTAACGGGCAGGCCGGCGTGGAGAACGTGCTGGACCTGCTCCGCGACGGCCTGGGCTCGACGCTGATCGGGCTGGGCCACACCTCGATCGACCAGCTCAACCCCGACGACCTGGTCATCCCCCCCGGCTTCGAACGCCACCTCGGCACCCCCGGCCCCGACGCGCCGATCCACCCCGAAGCCTCCGGCAAGGCCACCCGCAGCTGACCCGGACTCCTACTCCCCCGGTCGTCGGCGGGGCGTTCGGGCTAGTTCACGGACGCACGTTTGTGCAGATCAGCGACATCCCCGTACTTCCCTGGACCACCACGAACGGTCCCGAACGAAGCCAAATGGGGCGGCGGCAGGGACGCCGTCACCGGACTGCTGCCGCTCTCGGCCTGGGCCGGAGCGGCCCTGACCGTCGGCGCGCTGACGATGGAATGTCATGACGCCTGAGGCCGGGGTCCGGAGCCGGCACGGGACAGGGGCTCGCCCTCTCGCGGCGCTCGAGGCTGCGCTCGTCGGATGACTCGTGGCCGCCGGGGCCGATCTGTTGTGGGCGCTCGCTCCGCCGCTGCTACTGACCCTCGAAATCCGGCGCCGCGGCGGCCGTACCGGCGACCTTGTCAATGGCCGCGTCGAAAAGGAACGGCGAGAGAGGGCCGCCCCACCACGCACAGCACCAGCGCCGTAGCGTCCACGCACCCGACCGCCACTGAGGAGCCGCAGATGAGCGAACGAGTCGACCCCGACGAGCCGCTGAATCGGCTGTCCATGACCGTGCTGATGACCCCGGACATGTCGAACTTCTCCGGCAATGTGCACGGCGGTCTGCTGCTCAAGCTGCTGGACCAGGTTGCCTACACTTGCGCCAGCCGCTACGCCCGCGCCTACGCTGTCACGCTCTCGGTCGACCAGGTCATCTTCCGTGAGCCCGTTCACGTCGGTGAACTGGTGACCTTCGCTGCCAGCGTCAACTACACCGGCCGGACGTCGATGGAGATCGGCATCCGGGTGACCACCGAAGACTTGGTTGCCCGCGAGGTCCGGCACACCAACAGCTGCTACTTCACCATGGTCGCCATAGGGCCGGACGGGCGGCCGGTCCCGGTGCCACCGCTGATCCCGGTCAGCGCCGACCAAAAGCGCCGGCACGCCGCCGCCCAGCTGCGCCGGGAGCTGCGCCGGGACATCGAGCGACGGGGCCAGGAGATCCGGGCCCGGATCTGAGTGCCACGGCATGGGGGTGCGGCGTGGTCGACCAACAGGCGGGTGTCAGGCGGCCGGTCGGCGCGACAACGAACGCGCCATGAGGCGGTAGCCGAGTCCCGCACTCCCGTCGTGCGCGTGGTGATGCACCGCAGCGACACGACCGTCGTGATGAGCGGCGAAGCCCCCTACCAGCGCAATCGCCATTGGATGGAGCTTGTCCTGATCTGCCAGGACCGCCGCCTGCGCAGGAATGAGATCGACCAGCGTTTCGTCAGTGCGAGGCTCAACGCAGAACTTTGCTAGTGGTGGACCACGAGGCTGGCCTCCCGTCCCCTCGAACCTGGCATGCAAGCATGTCCCGCTGCGAGTTCAGCGGAGGCTCGAGACTGACACGGCGACGGCAGTCGCAGCAGCGTTGTGCCGATGGAAGTGGTCCTCGTGCTCGGCCGCTGGGATCAGTCCGATCTCGCCGGGCAGGCATCGGTGGTTGAACCAGTTCACGGACTCGGCGATGGCGATCTTGAGGTCAGCGATGCCCTTCCAGGGACCGCGCTTGGGGATGAGCTCGGCCTCGGTCAGCGAGTTGAACGCCTCGGCCAGCGCGTTGTCATAGCTGTCGCCGATGGAACCGACCCGAAGTGACTGCACCAGTGTCGGCCAGTCGCCGGGTGCAGCGCACGGCGACGTACTGCACGCCCTTGTCAACCCGGCATGACAGCGGCACCACGAACGACCCAATCCTCAGCCGTCAGCCGCACTGGACTTCTCGATCGTCGGGCGGACAACGACTCGCCCCGCGATCAGGTCCACGTCGAGGACACCGGCCCGCTCGGCCGCAGCAATCATCCGCAGCGTGAACCCTTCCCGCCGCAGAGCATGCACCGAAGCCTCCGAGCGGCCGCGTAGCCAGTCCAACAGTTCGCTCTGCGCCCGGGGGCGTCCCCGCGGAGAGAAGGCGCCCCCCGAAGCTGAACCACCCGTCACCTGAACGGCGCAGTAGCCGTGGTGACGACACGGCACGAGATGACCGGGATCCGGCCGGAACGTGCGGGCCTCATAGCTGAGCTCCGTGCCGCATCTCAGCGTCGCCGTGAACATGCGCAGTGATCCCTCTCGAGCCGCAGAGGTCGGCGTTCGCTGGACCTCCAGTTCCTGTCCGTAGCCGCTGAGCGCCTCAATGCTGCAAGGTGCGCCCGGTGGCCGTGCGGTCTGGTTTGGGGAGGGCGACGAGGATGTCCTCGACGCGTTCGCGGGCGTCGCCGAAAGGCATCCGACTGTTGTCCCGGAAGAACAGCGGGTTCTACACGCCGGCGTAGCCGGTGCTCATCGACCGCTTGAACACAATCACCTGGTCGGCCTCCCACACCTTGAGCACGGGCATGCCGGCGATCGGGCTGGTGGGGTCTTCGGTGCCGGCGAAGTCGTCGTTGATCTCGCCCATCTCAAGCACGCTGTCGTAGGGCACCTTCGCCTCGGCCAGCAGCACGTTAGGTGTTCCCGAGGACATTGACGCCAAAGCGACCTGACCCACGGACCCGGGCGAGCATTGCGGCACGCCGTCCACCATGGCGGTCACCAGGGAGACCGGTGTGTGCGTTCTCGCCATGACCTCAGGTAGTGGTCCATAAAGTAAGGGCTGGCAATGCTCGCCGGAGCGATCGGGGAGCTGGGCGGCGTATTGGTTCCGCTTGTCATGTGGGCTTCCTGGTCCGTGCTTCGTGCTGTGCTGCTCAACTGACCACCCAGCTACGACCGGCAAGGGTGAGTGGGGTCGGGCGCGGCGTGAGAAACCCCCCGTGAGCCGCGGCCTCGTTCACGGCTACGAGGACCTCCTTCTCCAGGTTGGTGGGCACCAGTACGAGCAACGACCCGCCCAGGCCGGCTCCCGTCATGCGGACCCCGACGGCGCCCGCCGTGAGGGCCGCTTCAACGGTGCGGTCGACAGGTCGGGTGGTGGTGCGCAGATCACGACTGAGCGAGCTGTGCGACGCGGTCATCAGCTCTCCGAGGGCCCCGACGTCTCCGATGGTGAGCACCTGCACCGCAGCAGCGACTCGCGACCGTTCAGTGATCACGTGTCGCGCACACCGACTGACCACCGGGTCGGGTCCGCCTGCCATCTCGGAGAGCTGTTCCGGCGTGGCCGCCTGCAGTGAGGTGCCCAGTCGGGCTGCAGCCTCGTCCAGCACGCGCCGGCGCGCAGGCAGTGCGCCGTCGCTAGACAGGTGCCGGGCTCCGGTGTCCAGCAGAATCATGGACAAGCCCCAAGCGGCGAGGTCGAGGGCGACGTGCGACACATTCCGAGGGCTGGTCCCGACCACCATGGCCGTCCCAGGGCGACCGAGACGCGCCGTCAGCTCGGCGTCCGACTGTGGCAGCGGTTCAGCCTGGCCGAGCGCGACCAAGGCGCGTCGCACCGCACAGCGCTCCGCGGCACGAGAAGCGAGCCCCGCACCGGCGCGGAAGTCCCGATCGGTGAGGACGTCCACCTTTCCTCCAGGACCGACCGCCGCCGCGGCCAGAGCATGGCGGTCCACGCCGGCCCTCATCGACGACCCGACGTACACCCCGTTGGGTCCACCGAGCAGAGTCACGGTTGCGGGGGCTGCCGCCAGGACAGCCGGTTCGGCGCCGAAGCGAAGCGCGAACCTTGCGGCCAGCCGCTCCGTGCGGCGGTGCAAACCGTCCTCCGCACTCGCCCCTCCGACGGTGTCGCAGTTACGCGCCGCCCTCAGGAGGTCCTCCGTGTGAGCAGCAGCAAGCAGGCTTGCAGTCATCCGCGCGACGCCTCCACATCAGTCGATCAGGTTCTTTACAGTATCCTATTTGACTGGTGAGTGGAAGGTTCCTCAGCAGCAGGTCTCACCAGCTGTGGCGCTGGTCGTTCGAGTGCAGGTGGCACGGCGCGGTGGCGTCCACCAAGGTGGTGTGTGACGGCCCCGCGATCAGCGGGCCGAGGCATGAAGGCGGCCACCGCGTGATCTTCTGGATGACCTCTCACAGTCCTTCAGGAGTACAACGCGATGACCGCTCC
>NZ_SJEX01000067.1 GCF_005930495.1 Modestobacter excelsi
GCCATGCCTCGTCCCAGGGCTCGTCGGGCATCGGCTGGGTGAGGAACTGGTCGGCGGGGCCCGCCGGGAGCGCGGGCTCCCGCGGCGCCCCGGTGCTGACCTCGTCCGGTCGCTCCGCAGCCACAGCCCGCTCCTCCCCGGCACCCGCCCGCCGACCACCCGTCGTGGTCGAGCCGGGGAGAGCGCGCCCGGCCAGCCATGCTGCCGGACGCACCGGCCCGCTCCGGGCAGGCGCGGCGTGATCAGCCGGTCACACCCCGCCGGGGCTCTCCGGAGCCACATCCGCCCCACCGGCGACGGGCGGACGCACCGCCCCCGCGAGGTCGGCGTGCTGCTGCACCCAGGCGTGCATGGCGATGCCGGCCGCCACCCCGGCGTTCAGCGACCGCGTCGAGCCGAACTGGGCGATGGACACCGTCAGGGCAGCCCCCTCCCGCGCTGCCGGTGAGAGACCCGGCCCCTCCTGGCCGAAGAGGAGCAGCGAGCGCCGCGGGAGCTCCACCGTCTCCAGCGGGACGGCGTCCGGGCCGTGGTCCACGGCGACGACGACGAGCCCCTCGGCCGCAGCGGACACCAGCAGTCCGGCGACGTCCGGGTGGTGGCGCAGGTGCTGGTAGCGGTCGGTGACCATCGCCCCGCGCCGGTTCCACCGGCGCCGGCCGACGACGTGCACCTCCGCGGCGAGGAAGGCGTTGGCGGTCCGCACGACGGTGCCGATGTTGAGGTCGTGCGCGAAGTTCTCGATCGCCACGTGGAAGGGGTGCCGGCGGCTGTCCAGGTCCGCGACGATCGCCTCGAGGGTCAAGTAGCGGTACCGGTCGACGACGTTGCGCCGGTCACCGTCGGCGAGCAGGTGCCGGTCGTACCGGGGGTCCTCCGGCCAGGGGCCGACCCAGGGGCCGACGCCGACGGAGCCACCCCACTCGGTGGGGCCGGGTCCCGCGTCGTCCGTCGTGGTCATCGCCTGGGCATGCTGCCACGCCGGGGGATGCGGTTGGCTCGGACGGGTGGAGGACCAGGCGAGCGGACCGCTGCTGCACCTGACGACGTCGGCCGGGTGGCGGGCGGCGCTGGACACCGGCGCGGTGACCCCACCGTCGCTGACCGAGATGGGGTTCGTGCACCTGTCGACGCCGGCGCAGGTGCACCTGCCCGCACAGCGGCTCTTCCCCGGCCGGCGCGACGTCGTCGTGCTGGTGGTCGACCCGGCACGGCTGTCCGCCCCGGTGCGGTTCGAGCCGGGGGCTCCGGGCGATCCGGCGGGCATGCGGTTCCCGCACCTGTACGGCCCGTTGCCGACCGCCGCGGTGGTCGCCGTCGTGCCCTGGCGACCCGGGACCCCACTGGCCCTCCCCGGGCTGCCGACGTGACGGAACGCCCTACACCGGGGCGATGAGCGAGAGCACGAGGTAGGCGACGACCGCGGACGGGAGCAGCGAGTCCATCCGGTCCATCAGGCCGCCGTGGCCGGGCAGCAGGTTGCCCATGTCCTTGATCCCCAGGTCGCGCTTGATCAGCGACTCCCCCAGGTCGCCGAGCGTCGCCGTCAGTGCGATCGCGACGCCGTAGAGCGCGCCGCCCCACCACGGCGCATGGAAGGTCAGCGTGGCCAGCAGCGTCCCCATCAGCACGCAGGCGGTGACCGACCCGGCCAGTCCCTCCCAGGACTTCTTGGGGCTGATCGACGGTGCCATCGGGTGTTTGCCGAACAGCACCCCCGCCGCGAACCCGCCGACGTCGCTGCAGACGACCGTGGCGACGAACGCGAGCACCCGGGCGGCGCCGTCGTCCGGGACGAGCAGCAGCACGGCGAAGCCGGCGAGCAGCGGGACGTACAGCGCGACGAAGACCGCGGCCGAGGCGTCGCGCAGGTAGCCGACCGGCCCCTCGCCGAGCCGCCACAGCAGGACGGCGAAGACGGTGAGCAGGAAGGCGATGACCAGTCCGGAGGGCCCGCGCGTCCAGGCGAGCGCGACCATCGCCAGCGCGCCGAGCAGCACCGGCGTCCGGGGCGGGCGGTGGCCGCCGCGCTCGAGGGCCCCGGTGAGCTCCACGATGCTGATCAGCACCGCAGCGGTGAGGACCAGCAGGAAGGCCGGGCGCCAGATGAGCAGCGCGGCCAGGATGACCGCGCCCAGCCCGAGCCCGACGCCGATCGCCGACGCCATGTCCCGCCCGGCGCGGCCGGTCGCCCGCGGCGCACCGGTGGGGGTGTCGATCGGGTCCACGCCGGTCGCCTCCGCGCCCAGGGCGTCCGGGACGGCGGTCAGCGGCGGGTCGGCCGGGTCGTCGGCCGCCGGACCCCGCTCGGCGCCCGGCCCGTCAACGGGTGCGTCCTGCCGCTGCAGACCGACGGTCTCCGGTCCCTGCCCCGGCGACGGTCGGTGCTGCGTGGCCCGCCCGGGGACCGGGGGCGGCGGGACCGGCGGACGCGGCGGCGCGGGGGGCACCGGCGGCTGCCCCACGCGGAGCACCGGACCGGCATCGTCGGCATCGAACAGCCCCGCCTGGCCGCGGGCAGGCTCACGCCCCGAGCCGGTGGGCTCGGTGCGGTGCGGGCGGCGGGGCATGCCGAGGCGTCCGGATCGGGTCAGACGTCGAGGAGCTCGGTCTCCTTGTTCTTCATCGCCTCGTCGATGGCGCCGACGTGGGTGGCGGTGAGGTCGTCGAGCTCCTTCTCCGCGCGTCGCACGTCGTCCTCGCCCGCCTCGCCGTCCTTGGAGATGCGGTCGAGCTCCTCCTTGGACCGCCGCCGGATGTTCCGGATGGCGACCTTGGCGTCCTCGCCCTTGGATCGGGCCACCTTCACCAGGTCACGGCGCCGGTCCTCGGTGAGCTGCGGGAAGACGACCCGGATCAGCGACCCGTCGTTGGTCGGGTTCACACCGAGGTCGGAGTCCCGGATCGCCCGCTCGATCGCCTGCAGCTGCCCGGCGTCGTAGGGCTTGATGACCGCCATCCGGGCCTCGGGGATCGTGATGGAGGCCATCTGCGGGATGGGGGTGTAGGCGCCGTAGTAGTCGACGACGATCTTGTTGAACATCGACGGGGCGGCACGGCCGGTGCGGACGGAACCGAGGTCCTCGCGGGCGACCGACAGGGCCTTGTCCATCCGCTCCTCGGCGTCGAGCAGGGTGTCGTCGATCACGGTCATCTCCTCCTGCGGCTGTGCCGCCGTGCTGGCCGGTGGGGTGTTCGGGAGTACGGGCGCGGACGGGGCCGGCGACCCTCGTCCGTACCCACAGCCGGTCGGGTCAGACCGACTGGCTGATCAACGTGCCGATCTTCTCACCCGCGATGGCCCGGGCGATGTTGCCGTCCTCCAGCAGGTTGAACACGACGATGGGCATCTTGTTGTCCATGCACAGGCTGATCGCCGTCGCGTCGGCGACCTTCAGCTGCTTCGCCAGGACCGTGGCGTAGTCCAGCTCGGTGTACAGCGTGGCGTCGGGGTTGGTGCGCGGATCGTCGTCGTACACGCCGTCGACCCCGTTCTTGGCCATCAGCAGGACCTGGCAGCCGATCTCCAGCGCCCGCTGCGCGGCGACGGTGTCGGTGGAGAAGTACGGCATGCCGGCGCCGGCCCCGAAGATCACCAGGCGGCCCTTCTCCAGGTGCCGCACGGCCTTGCGGGGGATGTAGGGCTCGGCGACCTGGCCCATGGTGATCGCGGTCTGCACCCGGGTCTCCAGACCCACCTGCTCGCAGAAGGCCTGCAGGGCCAGCGCGTTCATGACGGTGCCGAGCATGCCCATGTAGTCGGCGTGCCGGCGGTCCATGCCGGCGTCGGCCAGCTCGGCGCCGCGGAAGAAGTTGCCACCGCCGACGACGACGGCGACCTGGGTGCCGCCGTGCACCACCTCGGCGAGCTGCTCGGCGATGCGGTGCACGATGCCGCCGTCGACCCCGACGCTGCCACCGCCGAACGCCTCACCGGAGAGCTTGAGCAGCACCCGCCGGTAGCCGTGGCCGTCGGTCGGGGCGGAGGCGGCCGGTGCGAACAGCAGGCCCTCCGGGTTGCTGTTGGCGGTCGTGTCGCTCACGTGGCGGGTCCCTCGGTTCGGTGTCGTCGTGGGTCGATCCTGCCCCATCGGCCGCGGGACCTCCCCCGCGCCGACGTCCGGACAAGCCACCGGCCCCGTCCCATGAGGGACGGGGCCGGTGGGCGGTGCACCTCGGTGCGTCGTGCTCAGCCGGTCCGGCTGATCAGGCCTGGCCGACCTCGAAGCGGACGAACCGCTCCACGGTCAGGCCGGCGTCTCCGATGACCTGCTGCACGGTGCGCTTGGGCTCGGTGATCGAGGGCTGCTCCAGCAGGACGAAGTCCTTGTAGAACGCGTTGACCCGACCGTCGACGATCCGGCTGATCGCCTGCTCGGGCTTGCCCTCCTCCTTCGCCGTCTGCTCGGCGACCCGGCGCTCGGTCTCCACCGCCTCGGCGGGGACCTCCTCGCGGGTCAGGTAGCGCGGACGGGCCGCGGCGACGTGCATCGCCAGCGAGCGGGCCGCGTCGGCGTCCCCGCCGGAGTACTGGACCGCGACGCCGATGGCCGGGGGCAGGTCCGTCGCCCGCTTGTGCAGGTAGACGGCCGTGGTGCCCTCGAAGACGGCGAAGCGGGACAGCACCAGCTTCTCGCCGATGCGCGCCGACTCGCTCTCGACCAGCGCGGCGACCGTCTGGCCGTCGACCTGGGCGGCCAGCAGCGCGTCCACGTCGGCCGGCTTCTCGGCCAGCACGACGTCGAGCAGGCGCTCGGCGAGCTTCACGAAGTCGGCGTTCTTGGCGACGAAGTCGGTCTCGCAGTCGAGCTCGAGCAGCGCGCCGTCCCGGCTGACGACGACGCCGTTGGTCGTCGAGCGCTCGAGGCGCTTGCCGACGTCCTTGGCGCCCTTGACGCGGAGGAACTCGATGGCCTTGTCGTAATCGCCATCGGCCTCGGTGAGGGCCTTCTTGGAGTCCATCATGCCGGCGCCGGTGGCGTCACGGAGACGCTTCACGTCGGCTGCGGTGAAGGCGGGCATGTCACTTCCTCTGTTCTGTCGTGGTGGTGCGGAGCAGCGGCCCCGCGGAGGGCATGGCTCTGGCGGCCCCGTCCAGAGGCTCGCCCCGAGCCTGCGAGGGGTGAGGAGGGCGGGGTCCTCCGTCAGCCGTTCTGGGCGCCCTGGGTGCCGGTGTCCTGGTCGCCGGTGGCGGGCACGCCCGCGACCGGGGCGACCTCGGTCGCGGTGACCGTCGGCGGCTCGGCCGGGGTCTCGGGCAGCTCGGTCGCCGTGGCGGGCGCAGCGGCGTCGACGGCCGGGACTGCGTCGGCAGCCGGGGCGGCGTCGCCACCGGTGAGCAGCTCGCGCTCCCAGTCGGCCAGCGGCTCGCCGCCGCCGACCGCCGGGGTCTCGGCGCCGTCCTCGGAGCGACCGGCGTTGGCCTGCGCGGCCGAGCGGGCCATGAGGCCCTCGGCGACGGCGTCGGCGATCACGCGGGTCAGCAGCGCGGTGCTGCGGATGGCGTCGTCGTTGCCCGGGATCTTGTAGTCGACCTCGTCGGGGTCGCAGTTGGTGTCGAGGATCGCGACGACCGGGATGTTCAGCTTGCGAGCCTCACCGACGGCGATGTGCTCCTTCTTGGTGTCCACGATCCAGACGGCGCTCGGCACCTTCTTCATGTCGCGGATGCCGCCGAGGGAGCGCTCGAGCTTGGCCTTCTCGCGGGACAGGACCAGCTGCTCCTTCTTGGAGAGGCTGACCAGCGCGCCGGTCTGCTCGAGGTCCTCGAGCTCCTTGAGGCGCTCCAGCCGCTTGTAGACGGTCTGGAAGTTGGTGAGCATGCCGCCCAGCCAGCGCTGGTTCACGTAGGGCATGCCGACGCGGGTCGCCTGCTCGGCGATGACCTCCTGCGCCTGGCGCTTGGTCCCGATGAACATGATCGAACCGCCGTGGGCGACGGTCTGCTTCACGAACTCGTAGGCCTGGTCGATGTAACCCAGCGTCTGCTGGATGTCGATGATGTAGATGCCGTTGCGCTCGGTGAAGATGAAGCGCTTCATCTTCGGGTTCCAACGACGGGTCTGGTGACCGAAGTGGACCCCGCTGTCGAGCAGGTTCTTCATGCTGACGACTGCCACGTGGCGCCGCCCTTCTGTGCTCGTGCGCGGGCGGCCGGAGACCGTGCCCGCGCTGCTCGGTTGTCGCGACGGCCCCGGTGGGGCGCCGCCCTGGTGTCCGGCCGCGCCACCGAACCCGCCCTGAGGAGGGACCGAGGTGGCGACTGCCCCGCTGCAGCAGCGGGAAGAGGACACGCGAAGTCGATCCGTCGAAGACGGACCGCAGCTGTGAGCATACCCGCTCCCGGCAGCTGCTCCCCCCGGGTCGTCCCCAGGCCCGCGGCCGGTCCACCGCCGGGTCCTGGTGGCTCCGCGGAGCGCTTCCCGAGGGCAGGGTCGCCGACGTGCTGCGCGCCCGCCTGCTGGTCCTCCTCGCCGCTGTCGTCTGCCTGGTCGGCGGGTCGCCGGCCGCCTCGGCGGCTCCGGGGCTGTGGGGGTGGCCGCTGCCCGGCGACCCCGTCGTCACCCGCGCGTTCACCCCGCCGCCGACGCCGTACGCGGCCGGCCACCGCGGGGTCGACCTGGCCGGCGCTGCCGGGACGCCGGTGCTCGCCGCCGGAGCGGGGGTCGTGGCCTTCGCCGGGCTGGTCGCCGGGCGCCCCGTGGTGAGCGTCGTGCACCCCGGTGGGCTCCGGACGACCTACGAGCCCGTGCAGCCCGCGGTGGCGGCCGGCCAGGCGGTCGCCCGCGGGACCCCGCTGGGGGTGCTGGTCGACGGTCACGCCGGGTGCACCGCCGCGGCGTGCCTGCACTGGGGGCTGCGTCGCGGCGAGGTCTACCTGGACCCGCTGTCGCTGCTGCGGCCGCCCCGGGTCCGGCTGCTGCCGTGGCACTGACCGGACGGCACGCTGGCCACTACCGTCCGGACGTGCGCTGGCGACGGAAGCAGACCCCGCAACCCGGGACGCCGACCCCGGGGACGCCCGATCCGGGGACACCGGGCCCGGAGGTCGCCGGGCCGCAGGACGACGCCCAGGTGCTCGCCGACCTGCGGCGGGTCGTCGACCGGTTCGGCTGGGCGGTGCTGCACGGCGGCGGGAGCGGACCGGGCGACCCACGGTGGTCGTACACCGTGGGGCTGACCGGGCTGGCGCACCCCGAGGTCATCGTCGTCGGGCTGCCGTTCGAGGCGGCCGAGACCTACCTCAACCTCGTGGGCGAGGCCGTCCGCGCGGGTGCCCGGTTCAGCCCCGGTGTGGTGACGACCGCACTGACCGACGCCGACTCACCCGTGGTGTTCCTGCAGGTGGCCGACACCTCCCGGCTCGCGGTGGCCGAGCAGTTCTCCGGTTCCGTCGAGGCCCTGCAGCTGGTGTGGCCCGACTCGACCGGGAAGCTGCCCTGGGAAGAGGGACACCGCAACCCGCCGCACGCACAGCCGCTGCTGGGCCCCCGGCCGGAGAGCTGAACGGCCCAGCCGCCGGGGGTCCGGCCCGGGCCGGGCCGGTCACCGTCAGGCGATGTCGGCGAGCTTGCTGCGCAGGTGCAGGACGGCCTTGGTGTGCAGCTGGCAGATCCGGCTCTCGGTCACCCCGAGCACCCGGCCGATGTCGGCCAGCGTCAGGCCCTCGAAGTAGTAGAGGCTGACGACGACCTTCTCCCGCTCGGGGAGCTGCTCGACGGCGCGGGCCAACAACTGGCGGGCCTCACCGTGCTCGGCCATCGCCTGGGGGTCCAGCGCTGCGGTGTCCTTGAGGGTGTCGACCAGGCGGGGCGCGGAGCCGTCGTCGTCGACCAGCAGCTCGTCGAGGGCGACCACGTTGACCAGGGACAGCTGGCCGAGGAACTTGCGGATCTCCTCGACGTCCGTGTCCATCTCGTCGGCGATCTCCTCGTCGGTCGGGCTGCGCTGGAGCTTGGCCTCCAGGTCAGCGACCGTGCGCTCGAACTGCCGTGCCTTCATCCGCACCGAACGCGGGATCCAGTCGGTCGAGCGGAGCTCGTCGATGATGGCGCCGCGGATGCGCGCCATCGCGTAGCTCTCGAACTTGATCTCCCGGGACGGCTCGAACCGGGTGATGGCGTCGATCAGCCCGAACGTCCCGTAGGACACCAGGTCGGCCTGCTCCACGTGCGCGGGCAGGCCGCTGCCGACCCGGCCGGCGACGTACTTCACCAGCGGCGCGTAGTGCAGGATCAGCCGGTCGCGCAGGCCGGTGTCCCGCCCGTCGACGTAGCGGGCCCACAGGTCCACGATGAACGCGTCCGGGTCCTCGCTGGTCAACTGGTCGACCGTCGCCTCAGACACGTGAACTCCCCCGCTCGACCACCAACAGCTTCTGCTCCAACGCCGTGCCCTTCATGCTCGCGGGTGCGCCCGGGCATGCACCGCACGCAGCCGCTCGACGGTCACGTGCGTGTAGACCTGCGTCGTCGCGAGGCTAGCGTGACCCAGCAGCTCCTGGACGCTGCGCAGGTCAGCGCCGCCCTCCAGGACGTGCGTCGCCGCCGAGTGTCGCAGCCCGTGCGGACCGACGTCGGGCACCCCCGGGGCAGCGGCCACGGCGGCGTGCACCACCCGGCGCGCCTCCCGGGCGTCGAGCCGACCGCCCCGCACGCCCAGCAGCAGGGCCGGCCCGCTGGTCGGGGTGGCCAGCACGGGGCGACCCGCGCTCAGCCACTGCTCCAGGGCGGCCGCAGCCGGCGCGCCGAAGGGCACGCTGCGCTCCTTGCGGCCCTTGCCGAGCACCCGCAGCAGCCGCCGTCCCCGGTCGACGTCGTCCACGTCCAGGCCGACCAGCTCCCCCACCCGGACACCGCTGGCGTACAGCAGCTCGACGACCAGCACGTTGCGCAGCCGCAGGGCGGCCTCGGCCGGCTGCTCCCCCTCGGCCGGGGGCTGCGTCGCCTGGTCGAGGACCGCCCGTGCCTGCTCGGCAGCGAGGACACCCGGCAGCGTGCGGTGCGCGCGCGGACTGGACAACCGCAGGCCGACGTCCTCGGCCACCTGGCCGCTGCGGCGCAGGTGCGCGGTGAAGGAGCGGGCCGAGGCGGCGCGGCGGGCGGTGGTCGACCGGCTGTCGCCGCGGGCCCGGCCCTGGGCGAGCCAGCTGCGCAGCGTCGCCAGGTCCAGGTCGGCGACCGTGCTCCCGCTCCGCCGGACGAGGTGGTCCAGCAGCGAGACGACGTCGCCGACGTACCCCCGGACGGTGTGCACGGAGAGGTCCCGCTGCAGACGCAGGTGCTCCTCCCAGCCGTCCAGTGACTCGGCGAGAGCAGGCGGCAGTGCCGCGCGCAGCTCAGCGGTCCCGGTGGCCATGGGCGCAGCCTGCGTCGGGACGGGCCGCGGGTCAACGTGCCGCGCCGGTGACCGGTTGCGCGCAACTGCTCGCCGGCCGGATCACCGTGGCCCACGGGTGGCGGTGGTGATCCGCCAGCCGGTGCCGGTCCACTCCACCAGCTCGTGCAGCTCGAGCACCGGCAGCACCCGGAGGACGTCGACCACGTCGCAGCCGGCCACGGCGGCCAGCCGTTCCGGCGGCACACCGGTGCGCACCGGGCAGGCGTCCAGGACCCGGCGGGCGAGGTCGGACAACGAGTCCCGCGGCGACCCCGGCCGGGGCGGGGGCTCGGCGAGGTCGGTGCCCAGCGAGCCGACCACCTCGACCACCTCCGCCACCGACGTCACCAGCCGCACTCCCTGCTCGGTGTCGCGCAGCAGCTGGTGGCAGCCGACGCTCATCGCCGAGGTCACCGGGCCGGGCACGGCCATCACCGCCTTGCCCAGGCCGCGGGCCCGGTTCGCGGTGGCTTGGGCGCCCGACCGCGCGGCGGCCTCGACGACGACCGTGCCGCGGGAGAGCGCAGCGATCAGCCGGTTCCGCACCAGGAACCGGTGCGAGAGCGCCGCGCAGCCCGGCGGCCACTCGCTGACCAGCGCCCCGTCGTCGAGGACCCGGGCGAACAGGGCCGAGTGGGCGCTGGGGTAGGCGCGGTCGACGCCACAGGCCAGGACGGCGACGGTCGGCGCGCCGGCGGCCAGGGCGCCCCGGTGGGCGGCCGCGTCGATGCCGAAGGCGCCACCGGAGACGGTCGTCCAGCCGCGCTCCCCCAGCCCGTGAGCGAGCTCCGCGGCGACGTGTTCCCCGTAGGCGGTGGAGGCCCGCGAGCCCACCAGCGCGACCGACCGGTCGACCAGCTCGTCCAGCGGGCGCTCGCCGCGCACCCACAGCCCCGACGGGGGTACCAGGACCTTCGTCCGGTCCGGCAGGTCCCGCGGCTCGGTCGGCAGGTCGTGGGCCGCGAGGGTCAGGCAGTGCAGGGTGATCGCCGGCCACTCCTCGTCCTCCGGCACGACCAGGCGTGCGCCGCACCGGTCGGCGCGCAGCAGGTCGTCCTGGCTGGCGTCCTCACCGGCCCGCCGGCCGGCGAGCGCCTGGACCGCCCGGGGCGCCGCACCCGACCGCAGGGCCTGCACCGCGGCCACCGGGCCCTCCTGCTCGACGAACCGCCAGAGCGCCACCGAACCCGGCTCCACGGCCCGGGACAGCCACGCCCGGGCCAGCCGGACCTCCGGCTCCGCCGTCCCGGTCACGCCGCGACCCGCTGCAGGCGCAGGCCGAGGGCCTCGGCGACCTGGTCGGGACCCGGCGTCGCCAGACCGGCGAGGTCGGCGAGCGTCCAGGCCACCCGGAGCACCCGGTCGAACCCGCGCACCGACAGCGACCCCCGCTCCAGCGCCCGCTCGACGAGCGCCAGCGACCCCCGCGGGACCGGCCAGCGGTCGCGGAGCATGCGCCCGGGCACCTGGCTGTTCAGCGACAGGCCCGTCCCGGCCATCCGCTCGGCCGCCGTGGCCCGCGCGGCACGCACCCGCGCTGCCACCGCCGACGTCGGCTCCGGCGGCTCCACCCCGTCCAGCCAGGCCGCCCGGGTGACCGGCGGCAGGGTCACCCGCAGGTCGATCCGGTCCAGCAACGGCCCGGACAACCGGGACTGGTACCGGCGCCGTTCCAGCGCGCTGCACGTGCAGGCGGTGTCCCCGGCCGCGCTGGCGCACGGGCAGGGGTTGGCCGCCAGGACCAGCTGGGCCCGGCAGGGGAACGTCGCGGAGCCGTTGGCCCGGTGGATGGTCACCGAACCGCGCTCCAGCGGCTGGCGGAGCGTGTCCAGCACCGTCCGGGGGAACTCCGGCGCCTCGTCGAGGAACAGCACACCGCGGTGCGCGCGGCACAGGGCGCCCGGCCGGATCTGCCCCGACCCGCGCCGACCAGCGCGGCCATGGTGGCCGAGTGGTGCGGGGACTCGAAGGTCGGCCGGGTGACCAGCGGAGCGCCGGGCGGCAGCGTGCCGGCGATCGAGGCGATCGCGGTGACCTCGAGGGCGGCCTGCTCGTCGAGTGGTGGCAGCAGCCCCGGCAGCCGCTCGGCGAGCATGGTCTTCCCGGCGCCCGGCGGGCCGCTGAGGAAGAGGTGGTGCCCACCGGCCGCGGCCACCTCGACCGCCCGCCGTCCGGCGGCCTGCCCCACGACGTCGGCCAGGTCGGGGCCGGGCGGCAGCGGCGCCGGCGCCGCCCGCACGTGCGCCGGGATCCGTGCCCGGCCGGCCAGGTGGCCGACGACCTGGCCGAGGGTCGCGGCGCCGAGCACCTCGATGCCCTCCACCAGGCCCGCCTCGTCGGCGTTGTCCTGCGGGACGACGACGCAGCGGTGCCCGGCCCGGGCCGCGGCGAGCACCGCCGGGAGCACGCCGCGCACCGCCCGCAGCGAGCCGTCCAGGCCGAGCTCGCCGAGCAGCACCAGGTCACGCACGGCTGCGGCGGGCAGCACCTCGACCCCGGCGAGCACGGCGACCGCGAGCGCCAGGTCGAACCCGCTGCCCTGCTTGGGCATCGCGGCAGGCGAGAGCCCGATGGTCACCCGGCGCAGCGGGAAGTCGTGGCCGGTGTTGACCACGGCTGCGCGCACCCGGTCGACCGACTGCCGCACCACCGCGTCGGGCAGCCCGACCAGCACCACCGTGGGCAGCCCGGCGGCGAGGTCGACCTCCACCTCGACCATCGCACCCTGGACCCCGGCGAGCCCCACCGACCACGTCCGCGCGAGCGCCATCAGAACGCGTTCCGCAGGTGCGTGACGCGGACTGGGCCGGAGGCGGGGACGTGCACCCCGACGACGTCGAAGCGGAGGTCGGGCGCATGGTGGTCGTGGGCGGCCAGCCACGCCTGGGCCAGCCGCCGCAACCTCCGCCGCTTGGCCGCGGTGACGGCCTCGGCCGGCTGCCCGAATCCGGTGCCGCTGCGGGTCTTGACCTCGCAGAAGACCAGCGCGTCCCCGTCGCGGGCGATGACGTCGAGCTCACCGTCCCGGCAGCGCCAGTTGCGGCCGAGGACCTGCAGCCCGGCGTCGGTCAGCGCCCGGACGGCGACGCGCTCGCCGTAGGCGCCGAGCGCGGCGCGGTGGTCCAGCGGGGTGTTCTGCGGAGTCGGCACCCGTCGACCGTGCTGGGCGGTCGGGCGCCGGCACCAGAGCGCCGGCCTGGTTGTGGACGGAGCCCGGTCCTGTGGACGGCGCGGCGCGCGTCGCGCTCAGGACCGGTGAAGCTGCCGGGGTGGACAGCCGACCAGGATCAGGGCAGGCGCGGCTGCTCGGGCAGCTCGAGGTCGGGCTTGTCCAGCTCCTCGACGTTGACGTCCTTGAACGTCACCACCCGCACGTTCTTCACGAACCGGGCCGGGCGGTACATGTCCCACACCCAGGCGTCGGAGAGCTTCAGCTCGAAGAACACCTCACCCCCGGCGTCGCGGACCTGCAGGTCGACGCTGTTGGCCAGGTAGAAGCGCCGCTCGGTCTCCACCACGTAGGAGAACTGGCGGACGATGTCCTTGTACTCGCGATAGAGCTGCAGCTCCATCTCGGTCTCGTACTTCTCGAGGTCCTCGGTGCTCATCGCGCGTGCTCCATCGGTGCCGGGGACATCAGTGCTGGGACATCAGTGCTGGGTCGTCAGTGCGGGGACCTCAGCCCTGCCGAGGTCGGGTTCCCGCACATCATCGTGCATGCCGGCTCCGCCGGACAGGGCGACTCCACGCGCGGCGTGTGCCGCGCGGGCGCGGGCGACGTTGACGAACCGCATCCGGTGCTCCGGGCAGGGCCCGTGCTGGTCCAGGGCCGCGCTGTGCGCGTCGGTGATGTAGCCCTTGTGCTCGGCGAACCCGTAGTGCGGGAACCGGTCGTGCAGCTCCAGCATCATCCGGTCCCGGCTGACCTTGGCCAGCACCGACGCGGCCGCCACGCACGCGGCGACCCGGTCGCCCTTCCACACCGCCAGCGACGGCTGGGACAGGCCGCTGACCGGGAAGCCGTCGGTCAGCACGTAGTCCGGCTCCACGTCCATGCCCCGCACCGCCCGGCGGAGCGCCTCGATGTTCGTCACGTGCATGCCCCGGGCGTCCAGGTCCCCCACCGGGATCGCCACGACCGACCAGGCGACGGCGCGGTCCAGCACCTCGGCGTAGACCTCGTCCCGGGTGGCCGGGGTGAGCAGCTTCGAGTCCGCGAGCCCGGGCACCCGGCCGCGGCGGCCGGCGGGCAGCACGCACGCGGCGGCGACCAGCGGACCGGCACAGGCACCGCGACCGGCCTCGTCGGCGCCGGCGATCGCCGCGAAGCCCCGGCGGCGCAGCGAGCGTTCCATCGCCCAGAGGTCGTCGGGGGCCTCGTCGTCGATCCGGCGCGAGCGGGGTGCAGCGGGAGCAGGTCGAGCAGCCATCGCCTGCCGACACTACGTCGGACCGACGACGGCCGGGACGGTCGTCCCGGCAGTGGGGGCCGGCCCGGGCGCCGGATGACCAGGCGCCCGGGCCGACGAGGGGCCGCCGGCTCAGCTGCCGGCGGTGCTCAGGGGGAGGGCGCTGCAGGTGCAGGTGCCGCCGTTGCGGGCGGACAGGACCAGCGAGACCGCGTGCGCCCGGTCCCGGGCACCCAGCTTGCGCAGGATCGCCTTCACGTGGGACTTCACGGTGTCCTCGGAGATGAACAGCGCCTTGCCGATCGCCCGGTTGGACTGGCCCTGGACCAGCTCGTCGAGCACGTCGGACTCCCGGCGGGTCAGCGGCACCTCCGGGGTCAGCTCGCGGGACACCGGCACCTCCCCGGCCTCTCCGCGGCGGATCTGCGGGTCGACCACCGTGCGCCCGGCCCGGGCGGCCAGCACCGCCCAGCCCAGCAGCGTCGCCGAGGTGTTCATCAGCAGGTAGCCGCGCACCCCGGCGGCCAGGGCCTCGTTGACCACCGCCGGGTCCTCGGCGGTGCCGACCGCGACGATGGCGATCTGGGGGTAGCGGCGGCGCAGGTCCCGGCAGGCGTTCAGCGTCGCGGCCCGGCCGGTGCCCAGCTCCACGATCACCGCGTCCGGGCGGGCGGTCTCGGCCAGGGTCAGCGCCCGGCGCGGCTCACCGGGGGTGCCCACCGCCTGCAGGCCGGCGGTCTCGTTGACCATGCCGATCAGGCCACGCCGCAGGACCGGGGCGTCGGCGAGGACGAGGACGCGGGTGACGCCGCGGGTGGTCGCCAGAGGGGTGGACACAGGTGACTCTCCGTTCGAGATCCGATGACGTGCTGTCATGGTCATCGGACGGGTGAACGGACTCCTTGAACAACTCTCCCGGCGGGCCCGCCGCGACGGTGCGCGGCGCGCTCAGTGCGCGTCGGTCTCCCGACCTGGTCGGGTCTGCGCCGGCCGGCGGACCCGCCGCCACCCGGTACGGGGAGGGCGGCGGGACGGACCGGTCAGCCGGGCGCCCCGCCGGCGGCGGCGGCGCACCGCACCAAAGGGCAGCGCCCCCGCCAGCCCCAGCGCGTAGGGGGCGGCGACGGCCGCGTCCCCGTGCACCCACGCCTCGGGTCCTGCCGCCTGCCCCTCGGCCTGCTGCTGGATGTCCGGGCTGTCCAGCACGGTGAACCGGTCCAGCGGCCAGACGATGAGCGCGCCCTTGCCGATGACGTCGTCCACGGCGATGGTGCCGCTGTGCTGGTCGCTGACGTGGCTGCGCGAGTCCGCCGACGCCGACCGGTGGTCGCCCATCACCCACAACCGGCCCGCGGGCACCGTGACCGGGCCGAACTCGCGACCGTTCGCACCGCCCCCGAGCGGGGAGTCCTGGTAGACGTAGGGCTCGGTGAGGGGTCGGCCGTCGACCGTCACCCGGCCCTCGGCATCACAGCACTCCACGGTCTGACCGGCGGTGGCGATGACCCGCTTGACGTAGTCGTCCTCGCTCGGCGGCGCCACCCCGATCGCCCGGCCCAGGCTCAGCAGCGCGCCGGAGACCCAGTTGCTCGGCTCGGCCACGGTGATCTCCGGAGACCACGTGTCCGGTCCGCGGAACACGACGATGTCGCCGGGCTCGGGCTCGCCGAACCAGTACGGGACCTTGTTCACCAGCACCCGGTCGCCGGTGCAGCCGGTGCACCCGTGGAGCGTCTGCTCCATCGAGCCGGAGGGGATGAAGAAGGCCTGGACCAGGAAGGTCTTGACCAGCAGGGCCAGCACGAAGGCGATCACCAGGAGGACCGGCAGCTCGCGGAGCAGCGAGCCCTTCTTGGGAGCCGCCTTCCCCCGGCGCCCACGACGGCCGGTCGGGGCCGGTTCGCCGGCGCTGGCGCCGTCGCCGGTGGAGGGGGTCACCGGCGTGCCGGGCTCGTTCGTGGCGGACGGCCCGGGTGTGCTGGCGTCGGCAGGCTCACTGGGCCCGTGCGTGGTCATCGCGCCTCAGCCTACGGTCCGGCCGTCGACCCGCCGGTCGACCCGCCCGGCACCGCCCGCCGGACCTGCCCACGGACGCGGACGGGCCGGCTGCGCAGTGCGCAGCCGGCCCGTCCGGGAGAGTGCGGGGTGTCAGCGGGTGACGACGTCCCGCTTCTCCTTGATCTTGGCGGCCTTGCCGCGCAGCTCACGCAGGTAGTACAGCTTGGCCCGGCGGACGTCACCGCGGGTCAGCACCTCGATCTTCTCGACCACCGGGGTGTGCACCGGGAAGGTGCGCTCCACGCCGACGCCGAAGCTGACCTTGCGCACCGTGAAGGTCTCCCGGATGCCGCCACCCTGACGTCGGATGATGACGCCCTGGAAGACCTGGATGCGCGAGCGGTTGCCCTCGATGACCCGCACGTGCACCTTCACGGTGTCGCCGGGGCGGAACGTGGGGATGTCATCGCGCAGCGACGCGGCGTCGAGGGCGTCCAGGGTGTTCATCGCAGCAGTCCTCAGTCCTAGCGGGGAAACTCGTCTGTGGCACGGACAGCGGTCACCCGGGGTGTCCGTGCGGGGCGCTACACTCCGCCGCCCCAGGAGGGCAGCAGGCATCGTCGATGCGAACCGACGATCTGCAGCAGCTCTCTATTCTGCCACGACGTCAGTCGACGATGCGCGGCGGCCCTGACCAGGGTCCGTCGAGCACCCGTGGCAGGACCGCGGCCAGCTCGCGCGGCGCGAAGACCGCAGCCCCCGCGGCGACCTCCGCCAGCGTCCACCAGCGGTGCGGTTCGTCGTCGGCCAGCTCCTCGGCGGTGCGCCCGCTCGGGTCCACCTCGTGGTCGACGTCGCGCAGCACGAAGTAGGTCTCGCGGGAGTCGACGGTCTCCGCGCCCCATACGGTCAGGTGCCGGCGGAACCAGACCGGCCCCTCCAGCTCGGTCGACGCCACGCGCAGCCCGATCTCCTCGGCGAGCTCGCGGACGGCGGCCGACCGGAGGTCCTCGCCGTCCTCCACGCCACCGCCGGGGGTGTACCACCACTGCACGCCCGTGCCCGGCGCCGGCGCGTGCCCACGAGAACCCAGCAGCAGCACGCGCTGCTGCCGGTCGAGGACCAGCACCCGGCTGCTCGGCCGCACCCGCGCCAGGCTCATGGCTGCGGATCGGCGTCCAGGGCGGCCCGGTCGGCCGCGTCCAGCGCGCCGTCGGGCAGGGCGGCCAGCAGGTCGGGACGGCGGTCGGCGGTGCGGCGCAGCGACTGGGCGCGGCGCCACCGGGCGATCGCGGCGTGGTCGCCGGACAGCAGCACCGGGGGCACCTCCAGGTCCCGCCAGGCCGCCGGCCGGGTGTAGGAGGGGCCCTCGAGCAGCCCGTCGGCGTGCGAGTCGAACTCCACGGAGTCGGCGTTCCCGACCACGCCGGGGATCAGCCGGGTGACCGCCTCGACCATCACCAGCACGGCGGACTCACCGCCGGCCAGCACGTAGTCGCCGATCGAGACCTCGGAGACCGGCCCGGCACCGGCGGCCCAGTCGGCGACCCGCTGGTCGATCCCCTCGTACCGGCCGCAGGCGAAGACCAGTCCGGGCTCGGTCGCCCACCGGGCGGCGACCGCCTGGGTGAACGGCCGGCCGGCCGGGGTGGGGACCACCAGCCGGGTGCCTGGGGGACGGACCGCCTCCAGCGCCCTCCCCCACGGCTCGGGCCGCATGACCATGCCCGGACCGCCGCCGTAGGGGGCGTCGTCGACGGTGCGGTGGACGTCGTCGGTCCACTGCCGCAGGTCGTGCACGCCGACGGTGACCAGGCCACGCTGGGCGGCCTTGCCCAGCAGCGACTGCCCCAGCGGGGCGAGGTACTCGGGGAAGATCGTGAGGACGTCGATCCGGAACGTCACAGGTCGAGGAGCCCCTCGGGCGGGTCGACGACCAGCCGTCCGGCCGTCAGGTCGACCGTCGGCACGATGGCGGTGACGAACGGGACCAGCAGCTCGGGGCCCTGCGCGCGGCGCACGACGAGCAGCTCGGTCCCCTCGTGCCGGACCCCGGTCACCTCGCCCAGCGGCGAGCCGTCGGGCAGCACGGCGGCCAGCCCGACCAGCTGGTGGTCGTAGAAGGAGTCGGGGTCCTCCAGCTCAGGCAGGTCCTCGACCGGGACCAGCAGCTGGGTGTTGCGGAGCTCGTCGGCCGCCTCACGGTCGGCGACGACGGTCCCGTCGGGCAGCACCAGGGTGAGCAGCAGCGTGCCGCTGTGCCAGCGGGCCGCCTCGACGGTCAGCGGTCCCCGGGCGGCGGGCTCGGTGAGCAGCGTGGCACCGGGGGCGAACCGCAGGTCGGGGTCGTCGGTGCGGACCTCGACGGTCACCTGACCACGGACACCGTGGGGCCGGCCGATGCGGCCGACCACCACGGTGTCGGTGGACTGCGGGGTGGCGCCGGAGGCGCCGGGAGTGCTCAGCGCCCGTCGGTGTCGACGACGTCGACCCGCAGGCCGCGGCCGCCGACACCGGTCATCACCTGGCGCAGGGCCTTGGCGGTGCGCCCGCCGCGGCCGATGACCTTGCCGAGGTCGTCGGGGTGGACCCGGACCTCGAGGGTCTTGCCGCGCCGGCCGTTGACCAGGTCGACCACGACGTCGTCGGGGTTGTCGACGATGCCCTTGACCAGGTGCTCGAGCGCCTCTTCGAGCACGTCTTACTCGGCGGGCGTCTCGGCGGTGGCGCCGGAGGCGGCAGCCCCGGAGCCGGCGGCGCCGGCAGCCTCGGCGACGGCCTCGGCCGGGGCGGAGGCGGCGTCGGCCTTGGGAGCGGCCTTCTTCTTGGGCGTGGTCGCGTCGGTGGCCGGCTCGCCGAGGGCGGCGCGGGCGGCCTCCTCGTAGATGGCCTTCTTGTCGGCCTTGGGGGCGGCGACCTTCATCGGCGCCGGGGCCGGCTCGCCCTTGAACTTCTGCCAGTCACCGGTGACCCGGAGGATGGCGGCGACGGCCTCGGTCGGCTGCGCGCCGACGCCGAGCCAGTAGGCGGCGCGCTCGGCGTCGACCTCGATGAAGGAGGGGTCCTCCTTCGGGTGGTACTTGCCGATGGTCTCGATGGACCGGCCGTCACGCTTGGTGCGGGCGTCGGCGACGACGATGCGGTAGTACGGCGCGCGCATCTTGCCCAGGCGCATGAGCTTGATCTTGGTGGCCACGGGTGTGGTGTGCTCCTCGAACGTGTGTGGTTGCCCGCCGGACGGACGCGTGGGGGTACGCCGGGGCGGAGCGCTGGACACGGGCGGCAAACGGTGAGAGGGCCGGCACCGCCGTGTTCGACGGTCCATGATGCCAGATCCCGGGAGGAGAGCTGTGGCCAGCTCCGGACTGCTGCGCCACATGGAGCTCTGGGTGCCCGACCCGGCCACGTCCCGAGGCTCGCGACGAGCGTGCGAGGCGTGAGGAGGACGGGGTCCTTCAGCAGCGCGCGAGCCGCTCTGCGAGCGACCGCTCACCCACGGACGGCGGCGAGGACGTCGGCGGCCGCCTCGGCGACGGGCACCTCGGTCCGCACACCGGTCACCCGGTCCCGGATCTCGATGACGCCCTCGGCCAGCCCGCGGCCCACCGTGACGATCGTGGGCATCCCGAGCAGCTCCGCGTCCTTGAACTTGACCCCGGGGCTCACCTTCGGCCGGTCGTCGTAGAGGACGGTGAGCCCGGCGGCGACCAGCTCACCGGCCAGGGACCCGGCGAACTCGAACACGGCGGCGTCCTTGCCGGTGGCCACCAGGTGGACGTCGGCCGGGGCGACCTCGCGGGGCCAGACCAGGCCGAGCTCGTCGTGCATCGACTCGGCGATCGCGGCGACCGCGCGGGAGACCCCGATGCCGTAGGACCCCATGGTGACGGTGACGAGCTTGCCGTTCTCGTCGAGCACCTCGAGGTCCAGCGCCTCGGCGTACTTGCGGCCCAGCTGGAAGATGTGGCCCATCTCCACCCCGCGGGCCAGCTCCAGCGGGCCGGAGCCGTCGGGGGCCGGGTCACCGGGGAGCACCTCGGCGGCCTCGATGACGCCGTCCCAGCTGAAGTCGCGCCCGGCCGTCAGGTCGAACACGTGCCGGCCGGCCTCGTTGGCGCCGGTGATCCACCGGCTGCCGGGCACGACGCGGGGGTCGACGAGGTAGCGGATCCCGGACTTGCCCTCGGTGCCCAGCACCTGCGGGCCGATGTAGCCCTTGACGAGGTCGGGGTGCGCGGCGAAGTCGGTGAACGGCTCGATCTCGGCCGGGCTGACCTGCGCCTCCAGGCGCTTGGTGTCGACCTCCCGGTCGCCGGGCAGCCCGATCACCAGCGGTTCCCGCGTGCCGTCGGGGTGCACCAGCGTGACCACGACGTTCTTGAGCGTCGAGGCGGCCGTGTACCCGGCGTCCGGGAACAGCTCGTTCGCCACCGCGACCAGCGTTCCGATGGTCGGGGTGTCGGGGGTGTCCTCGACGTGCGCCTCGGGCAGCCCGTCGAACGGGATCGACGCGGGGACGACGGTGCGGACGGCCTCGACGTTGGCCGCGTACCCGCCGGGCGAGCGCACGAAGGTGTCCTCGCCGATCGACGTGGGGTGCAGGAACTCCTCGCTCTTCGAGCCGCCCATCGCACCGGACATCGCCGAGACGATCACGTAGTCCAGGCCGAGCCGGTCGAAGATCCTGATGTAGGCGGCCCGGTGGGCGGCATAGGAGGCGTCCAGCCCGGCGTCGTCCACGTCGAAGGAGTAGCTGTCCTTCATGGTGAACTCGCGGCCGCGGAACAGCCCGGCCCGGGGCCGCGCCTCGTCCCGGTACTTGGTCTGGATCTGGTAGAGCGAGACCGGCAGGTCCTTGTAGGAGCCGTAGAGGTCCTTCACCAGGAGCGTGAACATCTCCTCGTGGGTGGGGCCGAGCAGGAAGTCGTTGCCGCGGCGGTCCTTCAGGCGGAAGAGGTTGTCGCCGTACTCGGTCCAGCGGCCGGTCGCCTCGTAGGGCTCGCGGGGCAGCAGCGCCGGGAAGTGCACCTCCTGCGCGCCCATCGCGTCCATCTCCTCGCGGACGATGCGCTCCACGTTCCGGAACACCCGCCAGCCCAGCGGCAGCCAGGTGAAGCCCCCCGGCGCAGCACGCCGGATGTAGCCGCCCCGGGCCAGCAGGCGGTGGCTGGGGACCTCGGCATCGGCCGGGTCGTCACGCAGGGTGCGCAGGAACAGGGAGGACATCCGAAGGAGCACGGGGCCAGTCTCCCAGGCGACGCGCGGCCGCCGTCCACGGGTTTGGTGCTCAGGCGGGTTCCGGCACCCCGCCGGGGTCGCCGCCCGGGTCGTCGGGGGTCGGTTCGATCGGCGCGGGGGGCAACGGCTCCGGCGCGTCGGGGAGCAGCTCGCCGGGATCGTCGGGCACCGGCTCGTTCGGGTCGATCAACGGGTCCGGCTCCGGGAGTGGCTCGACCATGACGGCAGTCAACCAGCGGGCGGGCGCCGGAGCACCGGTTCAGCCGACGACGACGCCCCGGAGCACCATCCGCTGGGGTCGCTGCAAGGTGTCCAGGTCAGCGCGCGGGTCGCGGTCGTAGACGACCAGGTCGGCGGGCGCCCCCTCGACGATGCCCGGCAGCCCGAGCCACTCCCGCGCCGCCCAGGACCCTGCCGCCAGGGCGGCCTCGGCCGGGAGCCCTGCGGCGTGCAGCGCGCGGACCTCCTCGGCGATCACCCCGTGGGCGATGCCCCCGCCCGCGTCGGTGCCGGCGAACACCGGCACCCCCGCCTCGTACGCGGCCCGCACGACCGCGCCGGAGGTGGCGTACAGCCGGCGCATCGTGGACGCGTAGCCGGGGAACCTCGCCTCTCCCGCCGCCGCGAAGCCGGGGAAGTTCTCCACGTTGACCAGCGTCGGGACGACGGCGGTGCCCCGCGCGGCCATCCCCGCGATGAGGTCCTCGGTCAGCCCGGTGCCGTGCTCGATGCAGTCGATCCCGGCGGCCAGCAGACCCGGCAGGGCGTCGGTGCCGAAGGTGTGCGCGGTGACCCGGGCACCCTCGGCGTGCACGGCCGCGATGGTCGCGGTGAGCACCTCGGCCGGCCACTCCGGGGCCAGGTCGCCGACCCCGCGGTCGATCCAGTCCCCCACCAGCTTCACCCAGCCGTCACCGCGCCGGGCCTGGACGACAGCTTCGGAGACCAGGTCGGCCGGGTCGAGCTCGATCGCCAGCCCGGGGATGTACCGCCGCGGCGCGGCCAGGTGCCGCCCGGCCCGGATGACCCGCGGCAGGTCCAGGTGCTCGTCCAGCTCCCGGGTGTCGACGGGCGAGCCGCAGTCACGCAGCGCCAGCACGCCGGCGGCTCGTTCGGTCAGCGCCTGCTCACGTGCGGCGGCGAGGTCCTCGACCGCGGTGCCGCCGGTCGCGATGCCGACGTGGCAGTGCGCGTCGACCAGGCCCGGCAGCAGCCACCCGCCGCGGCTGACGGTCTCCGCGCCGGGCACCGTCTCGAACGTGATCCGCCCGTCGGTCACCCACAGGTCGCGGTGCTCCCCCTCGGGCAGCACCACACCCGACAGGTGCAGCGCGGGCGCCGTCACCGGCCGGGCCGGTCGTCCTTGAACTGGCTGAAGTCCAGCTTGCTGAGGTCCGGGAGCGCCTGACCCGGAGGCAGCCCGGGCACACCGCCGGGCATGCCGCCGGGCAGCTGGCCGGGGAACCCGGCGCCGCCCATGCCCCCCGGTGCGCCGATCGGCCGCCGGGCCGGACCGCCTTTCTTGCCGCCCTTGCCCTTCTTGCCCTTGCCGCGGGCGGCCTGCGCCTGCTGCTGACGGCCCCGCGCCTTCTTCGACATCGGGCCCATGCCGGGCATGCCCATGCTGCCGGCCATCTGGCCCATCATCTTCTGGGCCTGGGCGAAGCGCTCCAGCAGCTGGTTGACGTCGGTGACGCTCACCCCGGAGCCGTTCGCGATCCGGACCCGCCGTGAGGCGTTGATGATCTTCGGGGTGACCCGCTCCGCCGGGGTCATCGACCGGATGATCGCCGCGGTGCGGTCCAGGTCACGGTCGTCGACCTGCTTGAGCTGCTCCTTCATCTGCCCGGCGCCGGGCAGCATGCCGAGCAGGTTGGCGATCGGGCCCATCTTGCGGATGGCCAGCATCTGCTCGAGGAAGTCCTCGAGGGTGAAGCCCTCGCGGCTGGCCAGCTTGCCGGCCATCTTCTCGGCCTGGTCGGCGTCGAAGGCCTGTTCGGCCTGCTCGATCAGGGTGAGCACGTCGCCCATGCCGAGGATGCGGGAGGCCATCCGCTCGGGGTGGAAGACGTCGAAGTCGGCGAGCTTCTCACCGGTCGAGGCGAACATGATCGGCTGACCGGTCACGTGCCGGACCGACAGCGCGGCACCACCGCGGGCGTCGCCGTCGAGCTTGGTGAGGACGACGCCGCTGAAGCCGACGCCCTCCTGGAAGGCCGTGGCCGTGGTGACGGCGTCCTGGCCGATCATCGCGTCGACGACGAAGAGGGTCTCGTCCGGGGAGACGGCGTCCCGGATGCCGGCGGCCTGGGCCATCAGCTCCGCGTCGATGCCCAGCCGGCCGGCGGTGTCGACGACGACGACGTCGTGCATGGTGCGGCGGGCGAAGTCGATGGACTCGCGGGCGACCGCGATCGGGTCGCCGACCCCGTTGCCCGGCTCCGGGGCGAACACGTCGACCCCGGCCTGCCCGGCGACGACGCTCAGCTGCTGCACCGCGTTCGGTCGCTGGAGGTCACAGGCGACCAGCAGCGGGGTGTGCCCCTGGGCCTTCAGCCAGCGGCCGAGCTTCCCGGCGAGCGTGGTCTTCCCGGCGCCCTGCAGACCGGCCAGCATGATCACCGTCGGCGACTGCTTCGCGTAGCGGATCCGGCGGGTCTCCCCGCCCAGGATGTCGACGAGCTCGTCGTTGACGATCTTGATGATCTGCTGCGCGGGGTTCAGCGCCTGGGAGACGTCGGCACCGACCGCCCGCTCCTTGACCGCCGCGATGAAGGCGCGGACGACCGGCAGGGCGACGTCGGCCTCGAGCAGCGCGATGCGGATCTCCCGCGCCGTCGCGTCGATGTCCTCGGCGGACAGCCGGCCCTTGCCGCGCAGGCCGGTGAAGACCTTGTCCAGGCGGTCGGAGAGGGTCTCGAACACAGCACGTCCTCACAGCAGTCGGGCGTGCAGCCGCACCGGCCGACGGGCCGGTGGCCCGGCTCGGGCACCCGGGGCCACCCCGGGGCCGTCACGCCACCTGTGTCCAGGGTAGTGGCGTCCGCCGTTCAGGCGGCGCGGTGCCAGGTCTCCGGCCGGGAGACGGGGACGTCGCCGATGACCAGCGCGGTGCCGCACTCGGTGCAGGCCCACTCGGGGCAGGCGCCGCCGTCGGCGGTGTGGCCGTCGATGCAGCTCGGCTGCTCGAAGTCGGTGTCCTCGCCGCAGGTGGGGCACGGCAGGGTCTGCAGGTCGCTCACGGGGCGCTCCCTCTCGTCTCGGCGCCGGTTCGTCGGGACGCCGTCCCGTCCGGCTCCTGGAACGTCTCACGGCGGTACGACAGAAACCGGCAACCCCGGCGGGCGTGTCGCGCTTGCGGCAGGGACCGTCAGCGCTCCCCGAGGGCGGCCGGGTCGGGCGCGTCCCCCCGGACGGCCGCCACGAGCGCCCGCTCGACCCGCTCCCGCTGACCGGGGTCGATCGGGGTGCCCGAGGGATCGCAGACGTAGAAGGCGTCGACCGCGTCGGCACCCAGCGTCTCGACCGTCGCCGAGCTGACGTCCAGCCCGGCGTCGGCGAGGGCGGCGGTCAGCCGGTGCAGCAGGCCCGCCCGGTCGCTGGCCCGCACCTCGACCAGGCCGGTGATGCCGGTCGCCTCCGCGTCGAACCAGGAGATCCGCGGCGGGCGACCGGGGGTGCGGTCCTGGCTGTAGTCACGCTCCCGTTGGCGCAGCCGCTCACCCAGCGGCAGCGTCCCCTCCAGCGCGGCGCGCACGCCGTCGGCCAGGATCTCCGGCACCGGCGGGCGCCCGAACCGCGGCCGGACGGCGAAGACCAGCGTGCCGTGACCGTCCTGCACGCTCACCCGGGCCGCCCGCACGTCCAGCTGGTTGAGCGCGAGCACGCCGGCACAGAGGCTGAACAGCCCGGGCCGGTCCGCGGCGCCGATGGTGACCTGCTGCCCGTCGAGGACGTCCTCCACCCCGACGGTGACCGGCTCGGTCTGCCCGGACACGGCCGGCGCCGGGGTGGTCACCTGCGGCTGGGTCGGCTCGAGCACCGGCTCGGGCAGCGGTGCGCTGCCCAGCCGGGCCGCGACCCGGGCCACCAGCGCGGCCACCAGGTGGGCCTTCCAGGGCGACCAGGCCGAGCTGCTGGTCGCGGCGCCGTCGGCCTGCGCCAGGCCGTGCAGCAGCTGCAGCAGCGCGGCGTCCCCGCCGATCGCCTCCACCACCCGGTCCACGGTCAGCGGGTCGTCGAGGTCCCGGCGGGTGGCGACGTCGGGCAGCAGCAGGTGGTGGCGGACCATCGCGACCAGCGTCTCCACGTCCGGCTCGCTGAAGCCCATCCGGGCGGCCATCTCGGCCACGACGACGACGCCCACGTCGGTGTGGTCGCCGGGCCAGCCCTTGCCGATGTCGTGCAGCAGCGCCCCGACCAGCAGCAGGTCCGGACGGTCGACGTCCCGGGTCAGCTCGGCCGCGGCTGCGGCCGCCTCCACGAGGTGCCGGTCGACGGTGAAGCGGTGCCACGGGTGCCGCTGCGGCAGCGACCGCACCCGGTCCCACTCCGGCAGCATCCGGGACAGCAGCCCCTCCTGGTCCAGTTGCTCGAGCACGGGGACGGCGCTGCGCCCGCTGGCCAGCAGCCGCAGGAAGGACCAGCGCACCTCCGGCGGCCACGGCTCGGGCAGCGGCGGGGCGTGCACGGCCAGCACCTTGAGCGTGTACGGGGAGAGCAGCAGGTCGGCGCGGGCCGCGGCGGCGGCACCGCGGAGCACCAGGCCGGGGTCGGCGGCGGGGCGGGCGTCGCGGGCCAGCACCACCTCGTCGCCCTGGCGCACCAGCCCCTCGGCCAGCGGCTCCCGGCGCACCCGGCGGTAGCGGGACCGCGGCCGGCGCACCAGCGTGGCGTCGACCCGGCGCCACGTCTCGTCGGCGACGAAGGCCAGCCGGCGGCCGGCCAGGCTGACCCGGCGCAGCAGCACGTCGTCGTCGGCCAGCGCGAGCTGGTCGGCGACCGGGCGCTGCTCCTGGCGCACCAGGGCATCGGTGGCCCGGCCGGTGCTGCGCTGGAGCGCGTCCCGCACGTCGAGGAGGAACCCGTAGGCCTCACCGGCGTCGGCCGGCGGCTCGTCGGCGAGCTGGGCCGCGGCGACCGCGCGGAGCACCTGGCCCTCGCGCAGCCCGCCGTAGGCCTCCTTGAGGTCGGGTTCGAGGAGGAAGCCGAGCTCCCCGAGCTGGCGGCTCCGGCTGCGGCGGATCTCCCGCAGCTGGGGCAGCAGGCGGCCGGCGTGCTGACGCCACGAGCCGAGGGTCGCCGTCCGCAGGGCCGTCGTGACCTCCGGGTCACCGGCGACGTGCCGGGCGTCGAGCAGGCCGAGGCCGGCCTTGACGTCGTCCCCGGCCACCGACACGGCCTCGGCGACGGTCCGCACGGAGTGGTCCAGCCGCAGGCCGGCGTCCCAGACCGGGTACCAGAGGGCGTCGGCCAGGGCGGCGATCTCCCGCCGCCCGTCGTGCACCAGCACCAGGTCGAGGTCGCCGTGCGGCGGCAGCTCGCGGCGCCCCAGGCTGCCGACCGCCACCAGCGCCACGCCCGCGCCGGCCGGTCCCGACGGCGGGCCGCTGCGCCGGCGGGACGGGCGCGGGGTGCCCGCCAGGGCGTCGGCCAGCAGGCCGGCGAGCCAGTCGTCGACCGCCCGGACCCGCTCGGCGCGGGTCAGGGTGGTCAGGGCGGAGTGGTCGAGCACGGGCACCTCCCGGTCGTCGCGCGGCGGTCCTCCGTCCGGCGGACGGCGTCGGCCGGGACAGCGGGTCTCCCCACCGCCCCGGCCGACGTCCGATCCCGGTGCCGGCCCCGTCCCGAGGCTCACCCGAGCGTGCGAGGGTGAGGGTGAGGGGGACGGGGTCCTTGCTCAGAGCGCGTCGGCCCCGCGCTCACCGGTGCGGACCCGGACGATCTCGTCGATCGTGGTGACCCACACCTTGCCGTCGCCGATCTGGCCGGTGGACGCCGACTCGACGACCGCGTCGACGACGCGCGCCGCATCCAGCTCGCTGACGACGACCTCGATGCGGACCTTGGGGACGAAGTCCACCTGGTACTCCGCACCGCGGTAGACCTCGGTGTGGCCGCGCTGACGGCCGAAGCCCTGGACCTCGCTGACGGTGAGACCGGCGATGCCGATCAGCTCCAGCGCGTTCTTGACGTCGTCGAGCTTGAACGGCTTGACGATCGCGGTGACGAGCTTCATGCCCGGGTCGCTCCTTCGGTGTTGCGGGCCTCGGCGTGTGCCTGGCCGACCAGTGTGGCGCCGCCACTGCCGCCCAGGGAGGCGAAGTCGTAGGCCGTCTCAGCGTGCACGACGCTGTCGATGCCGGCGACCTCGTCCTCCTCGCTGACCCGGAAGCCGATCGTCTTCTGGATGGCGAGGCCGATGACGTAGGTGAGCACGAACGAGTAGGCCAGGACGGCCAGCGCGCCGACCGCCTGCTTGCCCAGCTGGCCCAGACCGCCCCCGTAGAAGAGCCCCTCGACCCCGGCGGTGGCCGTCGCCGAGGCGAGCAGACCGACGGAGAGGGTGCCCCAGAGGCCACCGACCAGGTGGACGCCGACGACGTCGAGCGAGTCGTCGTAGCCGAGCTTGTACTTCAGCCCCACGGCCAGGGCGCAGACCACACCGGCGACCGCGCCGACGATGATCGCGCCGACCGGGGTGACCGCGGAGCAGGACGGCGTGATGGCGACCAGACCCGCCACGACACCGGACGCGGCACCCAGCGAGGTGGCGTGCCCGTCCCGGATCTTCTCCGTGAGCAGCCAGCCCAGCGCCGCGGCGCCGGTGGCGACCATGGTGGTCACCCAGACCTCGGCGGCCTGGCCGTTCGCCGACAGGGCGGACCCGGCGTTGAAGCCGAACCAGCCGAACCAGAGCAGCCCGGCACCGAGCATGACCAGCGTCAGGTTGTGCGGGCGCATCGGGTCACGACCGAAGCCCCGCCGCTTGCCGAGCACCAGCGCGAGGGCCAGGCCCGCAGCACCGGCGTTGACGTGCACCGCGGTGCCACCGGCGAAGTCGACCGCCAGCAGGTCGTTGGCGATCCAGCCACCGGTCTCGGACTCCGCGCCGTTGAAGGCGAAGACCCAGTGCGCGACCGGGAAGTACACGACCGTGGCCCAGATGCCGGCGAAGACCATCCACGGGCCGAAGCGGGCGCGGTCGGCGATGGCGCCGGAGATCAGCGCGACGGTGATGATCGCGAAGACAGCCTGGAAGGCGACGAAGGCCATCGAGGGGATGGTGAAGACCAGGCTGGTCGCGGCGAAGCCGTTGTCGATGCCCTCCGTGCCCATCAGGCCCTTGAGGCCGAAGAACTCGAAGGGGTCGCCCAGCAGGCCAGCGCCGACGTCGTCCCCGAAGGCCATCGAGTAGCCGTAGAGCACCCAGAGCACGCTGATGAGAGCCAGCGCTCCGAAGCTCATCATCATCATGTTCAAGACGCTCTTCGCGCGGACCATGCCGCCGTAGAAGAGTGCGAGACCCGGGGTCATCAGCAGCACCAGTGCGGCGCTGGCCAGGACCCAGGCGGTGTCGCCGGTGTCCACGGCAACCTCCTGAGGTGTCGGGTGTGGCGGGGCCACGGTGTGGGCGGACCACCTGCGCCGGGGCAGCGGGTGGAGGGCGACGTCCCCGGGGTCTGGGGAACGTGGTGCAGACGGTGCCGACCCCGTGTTTCCGACGGCGGCGCGAACGTGTTTCCCGGCGGTGAACTCCGCACCGCGTGTCGCCGTCGTGTGTTCCGGTCGTGTTGCGCGCCCTGTCGGCGTGCCCGCGCGGGTGCTCTCGGTGACGGCTCGGGACGGTGCGCACCGCTTGTTGCGAGCCCTGTGCAGTTGCAAATAGCGTGCAATAAGGTCTGCCGGTGACCTCGGCCCCGACGACCTCCCCTGTTCAGGCCGCCGGCGGGTTCAGCCGCCAGGAGCGACGCAGCATCGGCGGGATGACCGGGTTCGTGGCGCTGCTGCACGTGCTCGGCTGGGGCGTGCTCGTCCTCGCCGTCGCACCGCGGGACTACCAGCTCGGCAGCACCGGCGTCCTCGGCGTCGGGGTGGGGTTGACCGCCTACATGCTGGGTGTGCGGCACGCCTTCGACGCCGACCACATCGCCTCGATCGACAACACGACCCGCAAGCTCGTCGGCGAGGGCAAGCCGTCGGTGAGCGCGGGGTTCTGGTTCTCCCTCGGCCACTCCTCGGTCGTGTTCGTCGCCAGCCTGCTGCTGGTCGCGGGTGTGCGGTCGGTCGCCGGGGTCGTGCAGGACGGCGACTCCGAGGTCGGCCAGACCCTCGGCCTGATCGGCACCCTGGTCGCGGGCACCTTCCTGCTCGTCATCGGCCTGATGAACCTGAGCGCCGCCGTGGGCATCGCCCGGGTGTTCCGCCGGATGCGGTCCGGGGAGTTCGACGAGGCCGAACTGGAGCACCACCTGCACAACCGCGGCTTCCTGGCCCGGCTGCTGAACCGGGTGACGCGGCGGGTCAGCAAGGCCTGGCACCTCTACCCCGTCGGCCTGCTGATGGGCCTGGGCTTCGACACCGCCACGCAGGTCGCCCTGCTCGTGCTCGCCGCCGGCTCGGCCGCCTTCGTCCTGCCCTGGTACGCCATCCTCGTGCTGCCGGTGCTGTTCGCGGCCGGCATGAGCCTGTTCGACACCGCGGACGGCGTGCTGATGTCCCGCGCCTACGGCTGGGCGTTCCTCAAGCCGGTCCGCAAGGTCTTCTACAACCTGACGGTGACGCTGCTGTCGGTGACCGTGGCGCTGGTCATCGGGGCGATGGTGCTCATCGGGCTGCTGGTCGACCGGCTCGACGTCGAGGGTGGGCCACTGGCCTGGATCGCCTCGCTCGACCTGGAGTTCGTCGGGTTCGCCGTCGTGGGGCTCTTCGTGCTCACCTGGGCGCTCGCGCTGGGCGTGTGGCGGTTCGGCCGGATCGAGCAGCGCTGGACGCCGCACCCCGCCGACAGCTGAGGACCGATCACCCCCCAACGATCACCCCCCGAC
>NZ_SJEX01000068.1 GCF_005930495.1 Modestobacter excelsi
GGGGACGTAGGGGTCGGGCGGGACGGACCGGTTGTTCAGGTCCACCGACAGGAAGACGTCGTTGGCGACCGGGTGCCGCAACTCCTCGGCGAGCTGCCCGATCAGCCCGGCGGTGCGGGCGAGCAGGGCGAACCCGCGCAGCAGCTCCAGCGGCAGCCCGAGGTCGGCCAGCGCGGCCCCGCAGACGCCGGCACCGTTGAGCGGCAGCGTCCGGCCGAGCACCTGCGGGTGCACCCGGCCGATGGCGGCGAACAGCGACAGGTGGGGACCGAACTGGCCCTCCTCGGCAGCGATCTCCAGCAGCCGGGGGGTGCGCGGGTCGCCGTCCTTGTGCACGTGGTGGCCCAGCCCGGGCACGAACCGACGCGCCGCGCGCTGGGCGGTGACCGTCTCCAGCGCGAGGGCGTCCCAGCCGGCGTCGTCGGTGGGCAGCGTCTCCCGGGCCTCGAGGACGTCGTGCAGGAACCGGCCGCAGTCCTCGGTGACCCCCAGGAAGCGGGAGCCGCCGCCGAGCAGCCCGGCGGCCAGCGCGCCCTGCACCGAGTCCGGCGCGGACAGGTAGGTCAGCCGGGTGACGATCGCGGTCGGGGTGAACCCGTGGTCGGCCAGCGCGGCCAGCACCGCCTCGAACACCCGGGTCTCCCCCGGGCTCGGACGGCGCTGGGTGGCCAGCCAGAACGCCAGCTCACCGAAGCCGACGCTGCCCATCACGTCGCGGGCCAGGTCCTGGCCGAGCAGGGTGATGCTGTCCCGGCTGGAGGCACCGAGCGCCGTCGGGTACTCGGTCATCGTCCGGCTCCGCCCTCGGGGGTGGCGAGCCAGCGCCGGATCTCCTCGCCGTGCTCGTCCAGGCCGGGCGGCGGCAGCCGGTAGTCCGCCGGCGTCTCGGAGAAGGTGATCGGGTTGCGCACCGAGGGGACCCCCGCCCCGCCGTCCCCCACGGTCACCACCGGGTCCAGGCCGATCCGCTCGGCGAAGGCGACGCCCTGGTCGACGGTGTTGATCGGCCCGCACGGCACCCCGGCGGCGATGATGTCGGCGAACCAGTCCTGCTTCGACCGGGTCCGCAGCCGCTCGACCAGCAGCGGGCGCAGCTCGGCGCGGTTCGCCGTCCGGCCCTCGTTGCGGGCGAACCGCGGGTCGTCGGCCAGCTCGGGCACGCCGAGGACCTCCACCAGCTTGCGGAACTGCCCGTTGTTCCCGGCGGTGATGATCAGGTCGCCGTCGGCGCACGGCAACGGCTCGTAGGGGAACAGGCTCGGGTGGCTGTTGCCCATCCGGAACGGGACGACACCGCCGGCGACGACCGCACTGGCGTGGTTGACCAGCCCGGAGAGTGCGGAGGAGAGCAGGTTCACCTCCACGTGCTGCCCGCGGCCGGTCTCGTGCCGCAGGTTCAGCGCGGACAGCACGCCGATGGTGGCGTGCAGTCCGGCCATCACGTCGAAGACGGAGATGCCGGCCCGGAAGGGCTCTCCTGCGGGGTCCCCGGTGAGGCTCATCAGCCCGGAGATCGCCTGCACGATGAGGTCGTAGCCGGGGAGCTCCGCTCCGCCGGGCTGCGGGCCGAAGCCGGTGATCGAGGCGTAGACGACCCGGGGGTTGGTCCGGGCGACCGTGGCGTGGTCCAGCCCGAAGCGGGCCAGACCGCCGCTCCTGAAGTTCTCGATCACCACGTCCGCGCGGCGGGCCAGCTCCTGCGCGGCCGCGCGGTCGGTCGGGTCCTTGAGGTCCAGCGCGACCGAACGCTTGTTGCGGTTGACGCCCAGGTAGTAGGTGGAGACGCCGTCCCGGACCGGTGGCTGCCAGCTCCGGGTGTCGTCACCGCCGGGGCTCTCGACCTTGACCACCTCGGCGCCCAGGTCGGCGAGGAGCATCGTCGCGTAGGGACCGGCCAGGACCCGGGAGAAGTCGGCGACCAGCAGGCCGGCGAGCGGACCGCTGCCGGGCACGGCACCCGGTACCGCAGCGGGACCGGTCATCTCCGGAGCACCTCTCGTCCATGCCACGCAGCGGACGACCGTCCGCTGGTGATGGCGAGTGTTCGACCCTGCGCTCATCGCTGTCAAGCGCGCTCGCCGACGTCTTGACAGGTGCGCCAGGTCACGGCCAATGTGGGCCGGTCTCCCGGCTGCCCGTCCTACGGACACTCGTCCGCGTCGCTGGGGTCCTGAGGAGGAGTCCATGTCCCACCCCGACGCCGACGTCGTGACCCCGGCGGCCGGCCAGCCCCTGGTCCTCCGCGGCGGCACGGTCCTGACCATGGACGACGCCCACACGGTGCTCCCCCGCGCCGACGTGCTCGTGGTCGACGGCCGCATCGCCGCCATCGGACCACAGCTCGAGGTCCCGGAGGGCACCGCCGAGATCGACGCCTCGGGCGGCATCGTGATGCCGGGGATGATCGACACCCACCGGCACATGTGGCAGACGGCGATGCGCGGCTACGGGGCCGACTGGACCCTGACCCAGTACTTCGTCTGGTACTACCTCGAGCACGGCCGGGCCTTCCGCCCGGAGGACGTGCACGCCGGCAACCTGCTCTCCGCGTGGGACGCCCTCGAGGCGGGGGTCACCACCACGGTCGACTGGTCGCACGGGCTGCAGAGCGTCGACCACGCCGAGGCCGCCGCCGACGCGCTGATCGCCGTCCCCGGTCGGTTCGTGCTCGCCTACGGCAACATCCAGGCGGGGCCGTGGGAGTGGACGGCCGACCCGGCCGTGCAGTCCTTCCTGCGGCGCCGGCAGGACGAGGGCCGGCTGGGGGTGCAACTGGCCTTCGACGTGACCGGTGACCCGGCGTTCCCGGAGAAGGCCGCCTTCGAGGTGGCCCGCGAGCTCGGCCTGCCGGTGACCACGCACGCCGGCGTCTGGGGCGCGACGAACGACGAGGGCATCCGGCTCATGCACGAGCACGGCTTCATGGCCCCGGAGACGGTGTACGTGCACGCCGCCACGCTGAGCACGGACTCCTACCACCGGATCGCCGCCACCGGCGGCTCGATCTCGGTGTCCACCGAGTCCGAGCAGAGCGCCGGCCAGGGCTACCCGCCCACCTGGCAGGTGCGCCGGCACGGCATCCCGGTGTCCCTGTCGATGGACACCAGCGTGTGGTGGAGCAGCGACCTCTTCTCCGCGATGCGCGCGACGCTGGGCGCCGACCGGTCCCGGGAACACCTCGAGGCCCACGCCGAGGGCTCGACGGTCACCCAGGTGCACCTGCGCGCCGAGCAGGTCGTCGACTGGGCCACCGGCGGCGGTGCCCGGGCCCTCGGCCGGGACGACATCGGCAGCCTGGAGCCGGGCAAGCGGGCGGACGTCGTCCTGGTCAAGAACGACCACTCCCCGGTGTCCTTCCCGCTGCTCAACCCCTACGGCCACGTCGCCTTCCAGGCGGGGCGCGGCGACGTGCACACCGTGCTCGTCGACGGCCGGGTGGTGAAGTCCGCGCACCGGCTGGTCGGCGCGGACCTCGCAGCGGTGCGCCGGACGGTGGACGCGACGGTCGAGCACCTGCGCTCGACGATGGGCGAGGAGACCTGGGCGCAGGGGATGAACCCGGAGCTCCCCGGCCAGGACGTGCTGGACAACCCGTACACCTACACCGAGTACAAGTCGGCGACCACGCACGGCGCCCGGGGCAGCGTGTTCGACACCGAGGACGTCGCCGGCTGACGGAGGCCCCTGCCCCGCCCGGTGGGTCACCCCGGGCGGGGCAGGACGGGTGCTGGAAGAGGCGGACGACCACAGGAGCGGCGGGCGATGGCAGGACGCGGGACGGGGCCGGACTTCGTGGAGGCGCTCGCGCGCGGCCTCGACGTGCTGGCCTGTTTCGACGCCGGCCGCCCGGCGATGACCCTGTCGGAGGTGGCGGCCGCCGCCGGGCTGGCCCGGCCGACGGCCCGCCGCCTGCTGCTCACGCTCGAGGAACTGGGTTTCGTGCGCAGCTCCGGCGGGGTCTTCCAGCTGACCCCGAAGGTCCTCACCCTGGGCATGGCCTACGTCGGCGCGCTGGGGCTGTGGGACATCGCCCGGCCGCATCTGGAGGCACTGGTCGCCCGGACCGGGGAGTCCTCCTCGATGGCCCAGCTCGACGGCTCGGACATCGTCTACGTCGCCCGGGTGGCGGTGCCGAAGCTGATCACCCTGCGGGTGGAGATCGGCACCCGGTTCCCGGCCGTGCAGACCTCCCAGGGCAAGGTGCTGCTCGCCGCGCTGTCCCCCGAGGAGCTCGCGGACACCCTGGCCCAGCCCAGCCGCGCCGGGCTCCCCACGTACATCGGACGCACCGCCGAGCAGCTGACCGCGGAGCTCACCGAGGTGCGTGCCCGCGGCTGGGCGCTGGCCGACGAGGAGCTCGCGCCGGGCGTGCGCTCGGTGGCCGTCCCGGTGCGGGACGCCGAGGGCCGGGTCCGGGCGGCGATGAACGTGACGGTGCACGCCGCGGAGACCTCGACCGAGCGTCTGCTCGGCGAGCACCTGCCGCAGCTGCTGCGCACCGCCGGCGACGTCAGCGCCGAGTGGGCGCTGTGGCAGTCCCGCCCGCACCGCGAGATCGCGACCCCACGGGCCGCACCGCGGCCAGCTGCCGTTCCCGGCGCGAGCTGAGCCGCTGCGCCGCTCGATCGCCCGGGTAGGCGCGACGAAGCGGGCTGGCCCCGGTGCAGGGGCCCGCGCCGAGCTCGCGAGGCGTGGGGGGCACCGGGGTCCTTCGTCAGTGCGCGGCGTCGTCCCAGCTCGCGCCGAAGCCGACCGAGACCTCGAGCGGCACCGACAGCTGCGCGGCGCCGGCCATCTCGCGGCGCACCAGCGCCTCGAGGACGTCGTGCTCCCCCGCGGCGACCTCGAGCACGAGCTCGTCGTGCACCTGCAGCAGCATCCGCGAGCGCAGGCCCTCCGCCGTGATGGCCTTCTCCACGTTCAGCATCGCGACCTTGATGACGTCGGCCGCGGAGCCCTGGATCGGCGCGTTCAGCGCCATCCGCTCGGCCATCTCCCGGCGCTGCCGGTTGTCGCTGGTGAGGTCGGGCAGGTACCGCCGGCGGCCCAGCGTCGTCTCGGTGTAGCCGGTCTGCCGGGCGTCGTCGACGACGCCGTCGAGGTAGTCGCGGATCCCACCGAAGCGCTCGAAGTAGGCGTGCATCTGCCCCCGCGCCTCCTCCGGCGTGATGTGCAGCTGCTGGGACAGCCCGTAGGCGCTCAGCCCGTACGCCAGGCCGTAGCTCATCGCCTTGATCCGGCGCCGCATCTCCGGGTCGACCTGCTCGATCGGGATCCCGAAGGCCCGGGAGGCGACGAAGGAGTGCAGGTCCTCCCCCGAGGTGAAGGCCTCGATCAGCCCGGCGTCCTCGGAGAGGTGCGCCATGATGCGCATCTCGATCTGGCTGTAGTCGGCCGTCATCAGCGACTCGTAGCCGGAACCGACCACGAACGCCTGCCGGATGCGCCGGCCTTCGGCGCTGCGGATCGGGATGTTCTGCAGGTTGGGGTCGGTCGAGCTCAGCCGCCCGGTGGCCGCGATCGTCTGCTGGTAGGTGGTGTGGACCCGCCCGCCGTCGTCGACCATCGGGATGAGGCCGTCGATGACCGTGCGCAGCCGGGTGACGTCGCGGTGCCGGAGCAGGTGCTCCAGGAACGGGTGCCCGGTGGAGGCCAGCAACGCGGTCAGGGCGTCGGCGTCGGTCGTGTACCCGGTCTTGTTCTTCTTCGTCTTGGGCAGCCCCAGCTCGTCGAAGAGCACCGCCTGCAGCTGCTTGGGCGACCCGAGGTTGATCTCCTTGCCGATGACCGCGTACGCCTCCTGCGCGGCGTCGGCCACCTCCGCGGCGAACTCCTTCTGCAGCTCGTGCAGGAAGTCCAGGTCCGCGGCGATGCCCCGGTACTCCATCGCGGCGAGCACCCGGGTCAGCGGCAGCTCGATGTCGCCGAGCAGGTGGTCGCCGCCCTTCTGGCCGAGCACCTGCTCGAGGGCGTCGGAGAGGTCGTTGACCGCGACGGCCTTGAGCACGTCGGCCTTGGCGGCCTCACGGGCGACGTCGTCCTCGCTCGGGCCCAGCCCGTCGAGGGTCAGCTGCTCCTCCGGCTCGGCGGTGTCCTTCAGCTCCCGCCGCAGGTAGCGCACCGCGAGGTCGCCCAGGTCGAAGGACCGCTGCCCGGGCGTCGCCAGGTACGCGGCGAGGCCGGTGTCGCTGACCACCCCGGCCAGGTCCCAACCCCGCGCCCAGATCGCCAGCAGTGGGCCCTTGACGTCGTGCACGACCTTCGGCGTGGCCGGGTCGGCGAGCCAGCCGGCCAGCGCCTGCTCGTCGGCGGGGTCGATGGCCGGGCCCTGCTCGTGATCGGTCAGGTCGACGAAGCTGGCGTGGTCGTCGGCCGCTGCCAGCGCGATCCCGGTCAGCTCACCGGTGCCCCTGCCCCAGCTCCCGCGGAAGACGAGACCGGTGCGGCCGGTGCGGGCGTGCGCGGCCAGCCAGTCGCCCAGCCCGCCGACCGGGACCTCGTCGACGGCGACGTCGAAGCCACCCTCGACCTCAGGTTCAGGTGCAGAGAGCGTGGCGAACAGCCGGTCCCGGAGCACCCGGAACTGCAGGTTGTCGAAGAGGGTGTGCACCTCGTTGCGGTCCCAGGACTGGACGGCGAGGTCCTGCGGGCCGAGCTCCAGCGGCACCGCGCGGTCCAGCTCGGTCAGCCGGCGGTTCTGCAGCACCGAGGAGAGGTGCTCGCGCAGCTTCTCCCCGACCTTGCCCTTGACGGTGTCGACCTGGTCGACCAGCGCGTCCAGCGAGCCGTACTCGCGGACCCACTTGGCGGCGGTCTTCTCCCCCACGCTCGGGATGCTGGGCAGGTTGTCGCTCGGGTCGCCGCGCAGGGCGGCGAAGTCGGGGTACTGGGTCGGGGTCAGCCCGTACTTGGTCTCGACCTCCTCCGGGGTGAACCGGGTCAGGTCGGAGACGCCCTTGCGCGGGTACAGCACGGTGACGTGGTCGTTGACCAGCTGCAGGGCGTCCCGGTCGCCGGTGCAGATCAGCACGTCCATCCCCTGCTCGACCGCCTGGACGGTCAGCGTGGCGATGACGTCGTCCGCCTCGAAGCCCTCCGCGGTGATCACCGGCACGTGCAGCGCCCCGAGCACCTCCTGGACCAGGCTGACCTGCCCGCGGAAGTCGGTCGGGCTCTCCGAGCGGTTCGCCTTGTACTCGGCGTAGATCTCGCTGCGGAAGGTCTTCCGGCTCACGTCGAAGGCGACGGCGAGGTGGGTGGGCTGCTCGTCGCGCAGCACGTTGATCAGCATCGACGTGAAGCCGTAGACGGCGTTCGTCGGCTGGCCCGTGGTGGTGGAGAAGTTCTCCACGGGCAGCGCGAAGAAGGCACGGTAGGCCAGCGAGTGGCCGTCGAGCAGCAGCAGCCGCGGACGGGCGCCGGAGGACGCGGTGGCGGGGGCGGGCGCGGAGGTGCTGACCGGTGCGGACATCGGCACGATCCTAGAAGGACCCCGTCGCCCCCCACCGCTCGCGAGCTCGCGGCGGGACCCTGCGACGGGGCCGTTACCGTGCGGGAGTGAGCACCCCGCGTCCCGACTGGCTGGCGTCCGAGACCCAGGGTCCGCTGGACGACAAGCTCGGCATCCGGATCGTCGACTTCGACCCCGACCGGCTGGTGGCGACGATGCCGGTGGCCGGCAACGAGCAGCCCTTCGGACTGCTGCACGGCGGGGCCACCTGCGCCCTGGCCGAGAGCATCGGGTCCTGGGCGGCGATGCTGCACGCCGGGCCCGGCGGCGACGTCGTCGGCATCGAGCTGAACGCGAGCTACCTGCGCGCTGCCCGGTCCGGCGTGGTGACGGCGGTCTGCACCCCGGTTCGCCGCGGGCGCACGCTGGCCACCTTCCTCATCCAGGTCAGCGACGAGGAGGGCCGGCCCACCGCGAGCGCCCGGCTGACCTGCCTGATCCGTCCCGCCTGCACCCCGGGTGACGCCTGAGGGGTCAGCCCGCGACGGCGGCGAGGTCGGTCAGGAGCCGCACCGGACGGCGAGGCGCGGACCGCCGCGGCGCCGGGACGGCCAGGCTCTGCGCTGCCCGGCCGCGAGCCGCCGGGACCGTGCTGCACTGCCGCCACCCTCGTACGCGGACGCCGGAGCCCTCCTCGGGCGTTGGAGCCGAGAGTGCCCGGCCGCCTACCCAACGTGGTCATGACGCGCGGAAACGGGGCTGTTCGGCCGCTAGCACAGCGGCGTGTCGCAGTAGTGTCACAGTGCGTCCCAGCAGGTCGATGTGTGCAACAGGGGTGGGTTACTGTCCCGGCTCAACCAACGGCTGGGAGGTCGAGTGACGCACGCGCCGCATCGCGCGCACGGGCACGGTGAACGCAGCAGCGCCCGAGAGGTGTCCGCTGCACCGCTCGCGAGCGGACGGCCGAGGTCGCGCTCTCGGGCCGCCTCACGCCCGCTGGTGCTCACCCTGCTCGTCGCCGCCTTAGGGATGGCCCTCGCCCTGCTCGTGCCGGGCACCGCCTCGGCGGCGGGGGAGTCGGTCACCGGAACGCTCCAGACCAGCCGCAGCGGCCCCATCGAGGGTGTCGAGGTGACGGTGGAGACCGTCGACGGCACCGAGGTCCAGTCCGTGGACACCGACGAGAACGGCCGGTTCACCGTCCCGGTGCCCGGGCCCGGCCAGTACGTGGTCACGCTCGCCGAGGGCGACCTGCCCTCCGGTGTGGACCTGGGGACCAACGGCGACACCGTCACCGTCACCGTCGGTCCCGGCCGCGCCCAGCCGGTCCTCTTCGGCCTCGTCGACGGCACGTCCAACGCCGGCGGCGGGTCGATCGAGGCCGTGCAGCTGCTGGTCGACGGCATCCGGTTCGGCCTGCTCATCGCCGTCTGCGCGGTCGGCCTGTCGCTGATCTTCGGGACCACCGGGCTGACCAACTTCGCGCACGGTGAGCTGGTCTCCATCGGCGCCGTCATCGCCTGGTACATCAACGTCCGCGGTGGGGTCCCGCTGGTCCCGGCCACGATCATCGCGATGATCGCCGGTGCAGGTGTCGGCCTCCTCAACGAACGGGGCCTGTGGCGTCCGCTGCGGCGCCGGGGCACCGGGCTGGTGGCCGCCCTGGTCGTCTCGATCGGCCTGTCGCTGGTCCTGCGCTACCTGATCCAGATCGTCTACGGCGGGTTCTCCAACCCCTACGCCGACTACCAGAGCCAGCGGGCCGTCGACTACGGCGTGTTCACCATGACCAACCGGTCCCTGGCCTCGATCGTCATCTCGGTGGTCGTGCTGGTGCTCGTCGCGCTGATGCTCCAGCGCACCAAGATCGGCAAGGCCATGCGGGCGGTCTCGGACAACCGCGACCTGGCCGCCTCCTCGGGCATCGACGTCGACCGCGTCATCCTCGTGGTCTGGATGATGGGCGGGGCGCTGGCCACCCTCGGCGGCGTCCTGCTCGGTTTGTCCGACCAGGTCCAGTGGGACATGGGCTTCCGCCTGCTGCTGCTGATGTTCGCCGGGGTCACCCTGGGCGGGCTGGGGACGGCCTACGGCGCCCTGATCGGGTCCCTCATCGTCGGTGTGTTCGTGCAGATGTCCACCCTGATCATCCCCAGTGACGTGAAGTACGTCGGAGGCCTGCTCTTGTTGATCGTCATCCTCGTCGTCCGGCCCCAGGGCATCCTGGGCACCCGCGCCCGGATCGGCTGACCCGGTGTCGGACCTCATCGACGCGTTCCAGGTCGCCGGCAAGGCGTTCTTCGGCTTCCAGGCGATCTTCTTCGCGCTGCTCGCCATCGGCATCAACGTGCACTTCGGGTACACCGGGCTGCTCAACTTCGGGCAGATCGCGTTCGCCATGCTCGGCGGCTTCGGCATCGCCATCTCGGTCAGCCAGTGGGGCCTGCCGTTCTGGGTCGGCGTGCTCGTCGCCATCGGGTCCGCCGTCGTCCTCGCGCTGCTGCTGGGCCTGCCGACCCTCCGGTTGCGCGCGGACTACCTGGCGATCGTCACGATCGCCGTGGCCGAAGGACTGCGACTGCTGTTCCGGTCGGTGTCGGCCACCCCGGTCACCGGCGGCACCCGCGGCCTGTCGGCCTTCAACGGCTCCTTCATCGCCCTGGCTCCCTGGGACACCCAGAAGCGCTACAACATCCTGGGCACCTCGTGGAGCGGCGGCGAGCTGTGGGTGGCGCTGATCGGCTGGCTGTTGGTGATCCTGTTCACCCTGCTGGTCTGGCAGCTCATGCGCAGCCCGTGGGGCCGGGTGGTCAAGGCCATCCGCGAGGACGAGGACGCCGTCCGGGCGCTGGGCAAGAACGTCTACAACTACAAGATGCAGGCGCTGGTGCTCGGCGGTGTGATCGGTGCCTTCGGCGGGATGGTCTACGCCGTCGGCACCGGGTCGGCGATCCCCGACCAGTACCAGAACGCCAACACCTTCCTGGCCTACGGCGCACTGATCCTCGGCGGCGCGGCCCGGGTGCTGGGCCCGGTCATCGGGGCCATGCTCCTGCTGTTCATCCTCCAGTTCGCCGACACCGGGCTGCGGGCCCTGATCTCCAACGGCGTCATCCCCGACACGTTGCTCTCCTCCACCGACGTGGCGCAGATCCGCTTCGTCCTGGTCGGGATCGGGCTCATGCTGTTGCTCGTCTTCCGACCGCAGGGGATCTTCGGTGACCGACGAGAGGTGATGCTCGATGCCCGCTGACCCCACGGCCCACGGCGCACACGCCGCAGGACCCGACGAGACCCCGGCTGCCGGACCCACCCCCACCCGGGAGTCCGCCGCCGGCCGCACGCCGCAGCGGCTGGCCCAGGCGGCCCTCAAGGACCTCCCCTGGGAGGTCGGCGTGGCCAAGCCCGACCCGGCCATCGTGGTCGACAAGGTGACCCGGTCCTTCGGTGGCCTGACCGCCGTCTCGGTCGACCACCTGGAGGTGCAGCGGGGCGGCATCACCGGGCTGATCGGCCCCAACGGTGCCGGCAAGACCACGCTGTTCAACCTGCTCACCGGCTTCGACCAGCCCAACACCGGCAGCTGGTCCTTCGACGGCCGGGACCTGGGCAAGCTCTCGCCCCACCAGGTGGCGCGGCTGGGCGTCGTCCGGACCTTCCAGCTCACCAAGGCGCTGTCCCGGCTCACCGTGCTGCAGAACATGCTGCTCGGCGCCCAGGGCCAGCGCGGCGAGAGCTTCCTGCGGGCCCTGGTGCCCGGCGGGTGGCGCTCCCAGGAGAAGGAGAACACCGAGCGGGCGATGGACCTGCTCCGGCGGTTCAAGCTCGACGCCAAGAAGGACGACTTCGCCGGCATCCTCTCCGGTGGGCAGCGCAAGCTGCTGGAGATGGCCCGCGCGCTGATGAGCGACCCCAAGGTCGTGATGCTCGACGAGCCGATGGCGGGGGTGAACCCGGCGCTCACCCAGAGCCTGCTCGGGCACGTCAAGGACCTGCGCGAGGAGGGGATGACGGTCATCTTCGTCGAGCACGACATGGACGTCGTCCGCGACATCAGCGACTGGGTCGTGGTCATGGCCGCCGGCAAGATCATCGCCGAGGGTCCGCCGGAGTCGATCAGCCAGAACAAGGCCGTCGTCGACGCCTACCTCGGCGCCCACCACGACGCGCCGCTGACCGTGGAGGAGGAGGACCGCGTCCTCGCCGAGGCCGACGCCTCGCTCGCCCGCGAGGACGGGCTGCCACCGGGCCGGCCCGGCACCGACGAGATCAGCAGCGACGGGAGCACCCGATGAGGCAGCCGCAGGCTTCGAGTTCCCCACTGGAGGTGCGTCGATGAGCGAACCGTTGTTCGAGGTCGACGAGACCGGCGAGGACCTCACCCGGGCCCAGACGGCCAGCGGTGCCGAGCTCTCCCCCGCGGAGAAGGCGGCCACCCGCGAGGAGCACGTCAAGCTCGCCGAGGGTGCGCTGGTCCGCGCCGACGAGCTGGTCGCCGGGTACGTCCCCGGCGTCAACATCCTGCGGGGGTGCGACTTCTACCTGCAGGACGGCGAGCTGGTCGGCATCATCGGCCCGAACGGCGCCGGCAAGTCGACGCTGCTCAAGGCGCTGTTCGGCCTGATCCCGGTGCGGTCGGGCGGCGTGACCCTGCGGGGGGAGTCCATCACGTCGGCGCCGGCGCACAAGCTCGTGCAGCTCGGGGTCGGCTACGTGCCGCAGAACAACAACGTGTTCCCCTCGCTCACCATCGAGGAGAACATGCAGATGGGCGTCTACCTGCGGCCCAAGACGTTCAAGGAGCGCTTCGACTACGTCATCGACCTCTTCCCGCTGCTCGGGGAGCGGCGCAAGGGCAAGGCCGGTGCCCTGTCCGGGGGCGAGCGTCAGATGGTGGCGATGGGCCGGGCGCTGATGATGGACCCGTCGGTGCTGCTCCTCGACGAGCCCTCCGCCGGCCTCTCCCCCGCCCTGCAGGACGAGGTGTTCATCCGCTGCCGCCGGATCAACGCCACCGGGGTCTCGATCATCATGGTCGAGCAGAACGCCCGCCGGTGCCTGCAGATCTGCGACCGCGGCTACGTGCTCGACCAGGGGCGCAACGCCTACACCGACACCGGGCAGTCGCTCATGAACGACCCGAAGGTCATCGAGCTCTACCTGGGCACGCTGGCCAAGGCCCAGTAGCAGGAGGACCTCGGCGCCGCTCCTCCCGTGGGGGGCGGCGCCGTCCGTCCGGCAGGTCAGCCGAGCACCGCCCAGGCGCTCACCACGACGTTCACGGTGGCCGCGACCACCCGCACGTCGTCGGCGCGCAGCAGCCGCGCGTACGCCGCCCGGTCGAAGCCCGCGCCCAGCACCCGGTGCTGCGGCACGGCGGCCAGCCCGGTCACCGCGAGCACCACGCCCAGGCACAGCGCGCTGGCGACCAGCGCGGGCACCGCGACGGCCGCCGGTCGCTGGACCAGCAACCACGTGGTGGTGACCAGCTGGCCGGCGAACAGCGGCCCGACCACCCGGGCGATCCGCCGCGAGTGGCTGCCCTCGTAGGCCGCGAACGAGCCGTGCGGCACCGCGGTGAACTGCGGGTACACCAGCGCCCGCACGGTCCACTGGAAGCCCGCGTAGCCGCCCACGAGGAGCAGGTGGGCCACCGCCACCGCGCTCACGCGGGGCGCGTCCGCCCGGCGGCCTGCTTGCCGCGCCAGGCGAGGCTCTGCGCGTCCAGCTCGCGCAGCAACGGGTCGCCCTCCGCGGCGATCCGCTCGGCGAGGGTCACCGCGGCGTCGAGCTGGTCGTCGTCCAGCTGGGCGAACGCCGGTGACCTCCGGCGGTCCAGGACGTCGTACCAGCGGCCCCGGACGGCGTGGTCGAGGACGATCCGGCCGAAGCAGTGGTCGGCGGTGACCACCCACCCCCCGGCGCGGGCCCGCCGGGGCAGCTCGTCGAGCACCAGCTCGCGGTACCGGGACAGCAGTCGCGCACGGTCGGCCACCCGACGAGTCTGCGGTCCGGACGTGGACGCCGCTGCCCCTACCCCGGACAGCACTGCGGCCCGGCACCCTGGCGGGTGCCGGGCCGCAGCCTGGAGCAGGTGTCACATGCCGATCAGCTGATCAGCGCTGCGGGCCGACACCGTTCGTGTTGAGGCCCTGGATGATCCGCGAGGACTCCTCGAACCCGATGACGACGACGGCGTCGGGGCTGAACTCGGTCATCTGCTGCACCTCGGCGTCGTAGTTCGCCGCCTGCGGGTCGTAGATGACGCTCTTGACCGACTCCTCCGGCAGACCGTCGGAGACCAGGTTGTTCTTGGTGTTCTCCGCCAGCCCGGTGCCGTAGGGGTCGTTGGTGGCGAGGATCCCGACGGTGTTGTTGCCGTCCTGCTCGATCAGGTCGGCCAGCGCGCGGGCCTGCAGCAGGTCCGGCGGCGCGGTGCGGAAGTACAGGTTCTGGTCGTTGTACGTCGTGAACTGGTCCGACGTGTTGGCGGGCGAGATCTGCATGACGCCGGCCTGGGTGATCGTGTCGATGACGGTCAGGCTGACGCCCGAGGACGCCGCGCCGACGATCGCGTTGACGCCGGACTGCAGCAGGCGGTCGACGGTCTGGGTGGCGGTGTCGGTCGACGCGTCGCCCGAGTCACCGGTCACCAGGGTGATCGGCTGGCCGAGCACACCACCGGCGGCGTTGATGTCGTTGATCGCCAGCTGGACGCCGGCGACCTCCGGCGGGCCGAGGAAGGCGAGGTTGCCGGTCTCCGGCAGCAGGGTGCCGATGGTCAGCGGCGTACCCGTGGCCGGCGGGTTGGCGACCGGGGCCGGGCCGGCGTTCTTGGTGGCGTTGGCCTCGTCGCCGGCGATGACGAACTGGGTCTTCGAGTCGTCGATCTTGTTGTCGGTGCCGAACTGCTGCAGACCGAAGCTGGCCTGGGCCGGCTCGCCGGCGTCGGTAAAGCTGAGCGGACCGGAGACGCCGTCGTAGTCGACGTCGCCACCGGCCTTGATGATCGCCAGGCAGGCGGCGAAGTCGGAGCACTTCTCGCCGGTCACGGTCAGCGCGTTGACGTAGGGCCCGAAGACCGTCGCCTGGGGGTTGCCGGCCGACTGCGCAGCCATCGCGATGAGCGTGACGGCGTCGTAGGACTCGGCGCTGTAGTTGTAGTCGACCAGCTGGGGGTTGATCTGGAGGAGCCGGTCCTTGAAGTCGCCGGACAGCTCCGTCAGCGGCAGGGTGCCCTTCATCCCCGCCAGGGCGCCGGTCTCGGTGAAGTCCTCGCCGAGCGCGTTGCCCATGTTGCCGTCGGTGCCGTAGACGTTGACCTGCTTCTCGCTGCTCGAGCTGCCGCTGTCGCTGCCCCCGCTGTCGCCGCTGTCGTCGCTGCCACCACAGGCGGTCAGGGCGAGCAGGGCGGCACCGGAGAGGGCGGTCGCGCGGGCGATGGTGCCTGTGCGCATCAAGGAACTCCCAGGGATGTGGATTTCGGTGCTGCTCGGCAGGCCTCATGGCCTGTCGGGCTGCCGATCAGTGCCGAGAACCTAACTGCCGCCCCAGCGCCCCGAGCCGCCCTCGAACGCACCGTGATGGGGTTGTGACCTCATCGACGCACGGTCGCCATCCGAACGAGCTGCCCGTCACACGGTCGCAACCGACCGTGGAACGCACCATGAGTCGTCCGGCGCCGGCTCAGGACCCGGCAGGGCCCCCCGCCGGAGTGGCCTCGTCGGCCGTCTCGGTGGCCAGGATCGCCTGGGCCAGTGCCTTCATCGAGGTGCGCTCGTTCATCGCCGTCCGCTGGATCCAGCGGAACGCCTCGGCCTCGGTCATGCCGCGCTCGGCCATCAGCCGGCCCTTGGCCTGCTCGACCACCTTGCGGGCCTCGAGCCGCTCCTTGAGGTCGGTGACCTCGGCGTCCAGGGCGTGCATCTCCTGGAACCGGCCGACGGCGACCTCGATCGCCGGGACGAGGTCGTTCTTGGAGAACGGCTTGACCAGGTAGGCCATGGCGCCGGCGTCGCGGGCACGCTCGACCAGCTCCCGCTGGCTGAAGGCGGTCAGCACGATCACCGGGGCGATCCGGGCCGTCGCGATCTGCTCCGCCGCGGCGATCCCGTCGAGGACGGGCATCTGCACGTCCACGATCACGAGGTCGGGGCGGAGTTGCTGGGCCTGGTCGACGGCCGCCTGCCCGTCGCCGACCTCGGCGACGACGACGTACCCCTCCTCCTCCAGCATCTCCTTGAGGTCGAGGCGGATGAGTGCCTCGTCCTCGGCGATGAGGACACGGGTCGGCTCGCTGCTCACGGGGGTGAGCCTAGCGACCGCAGCCAGCCACCGGCCGCCGGATAGGCTGCTGGTCACCCGGTTGCGCTGGCCCCCGTACCCCAATCGGCAGAGGGAGCGGATTCAAAACCCGCGCAGTGTGCGTTCGAGTCGCACCGGGGGCACTGTGTTGTCGGCTTTGATCAGGTCACCTGATCACCGGCCGTCCCCCCGCACCAGCGTTGGTGCGGGGGGACGCCCATTGGTGCGGGAGGACCCCGCCCGCGGTGCCCCGGGTCTCCGCCGCAGGACGACCCACCGCCGCGAAGGACGCCGCCGGTCAATACGGTGGCTCCGTGACCGGCCACATGACCCCCGAGCAGTTCCGCCAGCACGGCCACGAGGTCGTGGACTGGATCGCCGACTACTGGACGCGCATCGGCTCCTTCCCGGTCCGCTCGCAGGTCTCCCCCGGTGACGTCCGTGCCTCGCTGCCGCCGACGGCTCCCGAGCAGGGCGAGCGGTTCTCCGCCGTCCTGGCCGACCTGGACCGGGTCGTGCTGCCCGGCGTCACCCACTGGCAGCACCCCGGCTTCTTCGGCTACTTCCCGGCCAACACCTCCGGGCCCTCCGTCCTCGGCGACCTGGTGTCCGCCGGCCTCGGCGTGCAGGGCATGTCCTGGGTGACCAGCCCGGCCGCCACCGAGCTCGAGCAGCACGTGATGGACTGGCTGGCCGACCTGATGGGCCTGCCGGAGTCCTTCCGCTCCACCGGCAGCGGCGGCGGGGTCGTCCAGGACTCCAGCTCCGGCGCCAACCTGGTCGCCCTGCTGGCGGCCCTGCACCGCGCCAGCAAGGGCGCGACCCTGCGGCACGGCGTCCGGCCCGAGGACCACACCGTCTACGTCTCCGCCGAGACGCACAGCTCGATGGAGAAGGCGGCCCGCATCGCCGGGCTGGGCACCGACGCCATCCGGATCGTCGAGGTCGACGGCGACCTCGCGATGCGCCCCGGCGCCCTGGCCGCGCGGCTGGAGCGCGACGTCGCACGCGGCTACACCCCGGTGCTGGTGTGCGCGACCGTGGGGACGACGTCCACCACGGCGATCGACCCGCTCGCCGAGCTCGGCCCGATCTGCCAGCGCTTCGGGGTGTGGCTGCACGTCGACGCGGCCTACGCCGGGGTCAGCGCCGTCGCCCCGGAGCTGCGTGCCCTGCAGGCCGGCGTCGAGTGGGCCGACAGCTACACCACCGACGCGCACAAGTGGCTGCTCACCGGGTTCGACGCGACGCTGTTCTGGGTCGCCGACCGGGCCGCCCTCACCGGGGCTCTCTCGATCCTGCCCGAGTACCTGCGCAACGCCGCCACCGACACCGGCGCGGTGGTCGACTACCGCGACTGGCAGATCGAGCTGGGCCGCCGCTTCCGCGCCCTGAAGTTGTGGTTCGTGGTCCGCTGGTACGGCGCCGAGGGACTCCGCGAGCACGTCCGCACCCACGTCGCACTGGCCCAGGAGCTGGCCGGCTGGGCGGAGGGCGACGAGCGGTTCGACGTCGCCAGCCCGCACCCGTTCTCGCTGGTCTGCCTGCGGCCGCGGTGGGCCGCCGGGATCGACGCCGACGTCGCCACGATGACCCTGCTCGACCGGCTCAACGACGGCGGCGAGGTCTTCCTGACCCACACCACCGTCGACGGCGCCGCGGTGCTGCGGGTGGCCATCGGCGCACCGGCGACCACCCGGGAGCACGTCGAGCGGGTCTGGGCGCTGCTGGGCGAGGCGCACGACTGGCTGGCCCGGGACTTCGAGGAACAGGCGGCCGAGCGTCGCGCGGCCGAGCTCCGCGAGCGGGAGGCCGCCGAGGAGCAGCTCCGGGCCCGCCGGGAGGCCGAGGCCCGGGCCGCGGCCGCCACCGAGGCGCCCCTGGAGGCACCGGCGGGAGAAGAGCCCGAGCAGCTCGTCGTCCCGCCGGCGGAGGTCCCTTCCGTCGAGACCCCGGCAGCCGGGGACGAGTCGACCACCCAGGCGACCGTCCAGGCCGACCTGGAACCGCAGCCGGCCGAAGCCCAGGACTGACGGTGGGCGCGGTCGGTCAGCCGAGCGAGCGCAGCAGGCCCTCCTGGACGACGGTGGCCACGTGCGTGCCGTCCGCCGCCCAGACCTGCCCGAAGCAGAGCGCGCGCCCGCTCGCGGCCGCCGGGCTGTCGGTCTCGTAGAGGAACCACTCGTCGGCGCGCACCGGCCGGTGGAACCACACGGCGTGGTCCAGGCTGGCGCCCACCGTGGAGCCGCCCCAGCCACCGCCGATGCGGGCCAGCCCGGCCGACAGCAGGGTGAGGTCGCTGACGAACGTCAAGGCCGCGGCGTGCACGGCCTCGTCGTCGGGGAGCCGCCCGGTGACGCGGAACCAGACCCGGAACGCGGTGTCCGGCGGCAGCCGCGGCTCCGGGTCGTAGGGGTCGGACAGGTAGCGCTGCTCGACCGCACGGGAGATCGCGTTGGACGCGTCGGCCCGGCCCGGGTGGGCCGCCGCGACCTCGGCCAGCCCGGGGAGCCCCTCGGGACCGGGGACGTCGGGCATCGGCAGCGAGTGCTCGACCAGCGCCCGTTCCCCCGCCGTGAAGTCCGCCGTCAGCGCGAAGATCGCGACGTCCTCACCGTTGCGGGTCTGCCGGCCGACCACCCGCCGGGTGCTGAACGTCCGGCCCTCGCGGATGCGGTCGACGTCGTAGCGGATCTCCTCGTGCGGGTCACCCGGCCGCAGGAAGTACGAGTGCAGCGAGTGCACCGGACGCCCGGGAGCCACGGTCGCCTGCGCGGCGGTGAGCGCCTGGGCGGCGACCTGCCCGCCGAAGATGCGCTGCAGCGTCGAGGACGGCGTGGTGCCGACGTAGAGGTCGGGCCCGCGCTCCTCGAGGTCGAGCACCTGCAGCAGCTCCGCGGCCGGCGACGCTGCCGGCACCGGGGACGAGCTCACGCCTCCGTACCCACCTCGTGCACCCGGACGAGGTTGGTCGACCCGGCGGTGTTGGGCGGGCTGCCCGCGACGATCACCACGTTGTCACCCTCGTGCAGCCGGCCGATCGACAGCAACGAGAAGTCGACCTGCCCCACCATGTCGTCGGTGTGGGTGACCTCGGGGACCAGGAAGGTCTCCACGCCCCAGGACAGCGCCAGCCGGCTGCGGACCCGCGGGTCGGTGGTGAACGCCAGGATCGGCAACCGGGTGTGCAGCGCCGCCAGCCGCTGCGGCGTGCGCCCGGTGGAGGTGAATGCGGCCAGCGCGGAGACGTCGAGTGTCTCGCCGATCTCCTTGGCCGCCCGGACGATGGCCACGGACCGGTGCTTCACCTGCTTCACCAGGTCGGGGACCATGACCTGCTCGGTCTCGACCGCGGCGATGATCTTCTCCATGGTGCGCACCGCGATGATCGGGAACTTCCCCACCGAGGTCTCCCCCGACAGCATGACCGCGTCGGCGCCGTCCAGCACGGCGTTGGCGACGTCGGAGGCCTCGGCGCGGGTGGGCCGGGAGTTCTCGATCATCGACTCCAGCATCTGGGTCGCCACGATGACCGGCTTGTTGCGCTCGCGCGCGGCCTGCACGGCGCGCTTCTGCACCAGCGGCACCTGCTCCAGCGGCAGCTCCACGCCCAGGTCGCCGCGGGCCACCATGATGCCGTCGAAGGCGTTGACGATCGCCTCGAGGTTCTCCACCGCCTCCGGCTTCTCCAGCTTGGCGATGACCGGCACCTCGACGTCCTCCTGGCGCATGACCTCGCGCACCAGCTCGACGTCCTTGGCCGAGCGGACGAAGGAGAGCGCGACGAAGTCGACACCCAGGGAGAGGGCGAAGCGCAGGTCCTCCGTGTCCTTGTCCGACATGGCCGGGACGCTGACTGCGACACCCGGCAGGGACAAGCCCTTGTTGTTGGAGACCTGGCCACCCTCGAGCACCAGGCAGAAGACGTCCGGGCCGGAGACCTCCACGACGGTGAGCGCCAGCTTGCCGTCGTCGACGAGCAGCCGGTCGCCGACGCGCGCGTCATGGGCGAGGTCCTTGTAGGTGGTGGAGACCCGCTCGGCGGTGCCCTCGACGTCCTCGACGGTGATGCAGACCCGGCTGCCCGACTCCCAGAGCACCGAGCCGTCGGCGAACGTGCCCAGCCGGATCTTCGGGCCCTGCAGGTCGGCGAGGACGGCGACCGCCCGGCCGACCTTGTCGGTGGCCTCCCGGACCAGCCGGTAGGCCCGCGCGTGGTCCTCGTGCTTGCCGTGGCTGAAGTTGAGGCGGGCGACGTCCATGCCGGCCTCGACGAGGGCGGTGATCTGCTCCAGGGACCCCGTGGCCGGACCCAGTGTGCAGACGATCTTCGCGCGACGAGACATGGGGCAAAAGTAGCCGCCCCTCGGGGAGCCACAGCGGACCGGGTCCGCGGTGGCTCCCCGAGGGGCGGCAGTCGTTCCAGACGTCCTGACGTGCTGGAACGGCCCCCGGCCCCGTCCGAGGCTCGCCCCGAGCTTGCGAGGGGTGAGGAGGACGGGGTCCTTGTTCAGCGCAGCGGGACGGCGTCCGGGGTGACCGGACGGGGCAGCATCGAGTTGCCGGTGAGCCAGTTGTCGACCGCCCCGGCCGCGGCGCGCCCCTCGGCGATCGCCCAGACGATCAGCGACTGCCCGCGGCCCATGTCCCCGGCGACGAACACCCCGGGGACGGTGGACATGTACTCGGCGTCCCGGGCCACCCGGCCGCGCTCGTCGACGTCCACGCCCAGCTCCTCGACCAGGCCGGTGGTCTGCGGGCCGGTGTAGCCCAGGGCCAGCAGCACCAGGTCGGCGGGGAGCTCGCGGGTGCTGCCCGGCTTGGGCCGGCGGGTGCCGTCGACGACCTCGATCTCGACGACCTCGATGGCCCGGACCCGGCCGAAGGAGTCGCCGAGGAACGCCTCGGTGTTGACGGCGAACAGCCGCTCGCCACCCTCCTCGTGCGCCGGCGAGACCCGCAGGATCATCTCGTAGGTCGGCCACGGGTTGTCCTGCGGGCGGCTGCCGGTGGGCGCCGGCTTGTAGTCCAGCTGCGCCACCGACGCCGCGCCCTGGCGGTGGGCGGTGCCCAGGCAGTCCGCACCGGTGTCACCACCGCCGATGATCACGACGTGCTTGCCCTCGGCCGACAGCGGCGGGTCGTCCAGCTCGCCGAGCGCCTCGCGGTTGCCGAACGGCAGGTACTCCATCGCGAAGTGGACGCCGTCCAGGTCCCGACCCGGCAGCGGCAGGTCACGGGCCACCGGCGTCCCGATCGCCAGCACCACGGCGTCGTACCCGGCGCGCAGCGCCTCGGTCGTCACCGCACCCTCGCCGGTCCCGCCGACGTCGGCGTCGGTGACGAAGCGGGTGCCCTCGGCGCGCATCTGGTCCAACCGCCGGTCCAGGTGGCGCTTCTCCATCTTGAACTCGGGGATGCCGTAGCGGAGCAGGCCGCCGACCCGGTCGTCCCGCTCGTAGACGGTCACCTCGTGCCCGGCGCGGGTGAGCTGCTGGGCGGCGGCCAGCCCGGCCGGCCCGGAGCCGATCACGGCGACCTTCCGCCCGGTGAGCTCCGCCGGCGGCTGCGGGGTCACCCAGCCGTTGACGAAGGCCTGGTCGACGATCTCCCACTCGATCTGCTTGATGGTGACCGGCGCGTTCTCCAGGTTGAGCACGCAGGCGGACTCGCACGGCGCCGGGCACAGCTTCCCGGTGAACTCCGGGAAGTTGTTGGTCGCGTGCAGCCGCTCGATCGCCTCCTGCCAGTCGTCCCGGCGGGCGAGGTCGTTCCACTCCGGGATGAGGTTGCCCAGCGGGCAGCCGTGGTGGCAGAACGGGATGCCGCAGTCCATGCAGCGTGCCGCCTGCTCGCGGACGGCCTGCACCGGGAAGACGGCGTCCTCACCCGTCTCGCGGGTCAGGTACACCTCCTTCCAGTCCAGCAGGCGCAGCTCGACCGGCCGCCTCGGCGGCATCTGCCGGTCGAACTTCAGGAACCCGGTGCTGTCAACCACGTGCCGCCTCCATGACAGCTCGGTCCACGTCGTACCCGGCGGCCTCGGCGGCCCGCCGGGCCTCCGTCGCCCGCCGGTAGTCGCGCGGCATGATCACGCTGAACCGCCCCGACCAGCGGCCCCAGTCGGCCAGCAGGCTGGTCGCCACGGCCGAGTCGGTGGCCTCCCGGTAGCGCTCCAGGACGTCCCGGAGCCACTGGGCGGCCTCGCCGTCCAGCTCCTCGATGTCCACCATCTCGCCGTTGACCCGGTGCCGGGCCAGGTCGAGGACGTAGCCGACGCCCCCGGACATGCCGGCGGCGATGTTCCGGCCGGTGCTGCCCAGGATGACCGCCGTCCCGCCGGTCATGTACTCCAGCGCGTGGTCGCCCACCCCCTCGACGACGGCCAGCGCACCGGAGTTGCGCACGCAGAAGCGCTCGCCCACCCGGCCGCGCAGGAACAGCTCCCCGCTGGTCGCGCCGTAGCCGATGACGTTGCCGGCGATGACGTTGTCCTCGGCCGCGAAGCCGGCCTCGGCCGCCGGCCGGACGACGACGCGCCCGCCGGACAGGCCCTTGCCCACGTAGTCGTTGGCGTCCCCGACCAGGGTCATGGTGATCCCGCGGGGCAGGAACGCACCGAAGGACTGCCCGGCCGACCCGGTGAAGGTCAGCTCGATCGTCCCGTCCGGCAGTCCCTCCCCGCCGAACCGGCGGGTCACCATCGAGCCCAGCATCGTGCCGACGGTGCGGTTCACGTTGCGCACCGGCAGCTCCAGGCGCACCGGCCGCGCGTCCAGCAGCGCGCCCTCGCAGAGCTGGATGAGCGTCTGGTCCAGGGCCACGTCCAGGCCGTGGTCCTGGTCCCGGACCCGGCGCCGCGGGGTGCCCTCGGGCAGCTCCGGCACGGCGAGCACCGGGGACAGGTCCAGCCCGGCGGCCTTCCAGTGGTCGACCGCGGGCTGCACGTCGAGGACCTCGGCGCGGCCGACGGCCTCGTCGATCGAGCGGAAGCCCAGCTGGGCCAGGATCTCGCGCACCTGCTGGGCGATGAACTCGAAGAAGGTGACGACGAACTCCGGCTGGCCGGTGAACCGCTTCCGCAGCTCCGGGTTCTGCGTGGCGACGCCGACCGGGCAGGTGTCCAGGTGGCAGACGCGCATCATCACGCAGCCCTCGACGACCAGCGGTGCGGTGGCGAAGCCGAACTCCTCCGCGCCCAGCAGAGCGGCCACGACCACGTCCCGACCGGTCTTCATCTGCCCGTCGACCTGCACCACGATGCGGTCGCGCAGCCCGTTGGCCAGCAGCGTCTGCTGGGTCTCGGCCAGGCCGATCTCCCACGGCGTGCCGGCGTGCTTGAGCGAGGTGAGCGGCGCCGCGCCGGTGCCGCCGTCGAAGCCGGACACCAGGACGACGTCGGCCTTGGCCTTGCTGACCCCGGCCGCGACCGTGCCGATGCCGGACTCGGACACCAGCTTGACGTGCACCCGCGCCTCGTCGTTCGCGTTCTTGAGGTCGTGGATGAGCTGCTTGAGGTCCTCGATCGAGTAGATGTCGTGGTGCGGCGGCGGGCTGATCAGTCCGACCCCGGGCGTGGAGTGCCGGGTGCGGGCCACCCACGGGTAGACCTTGCTGCCCGGCAGCTGGCCGCCCTCGCCGGGCTTGGCGCCCTGGGCCATCTTGATCTGGATGTCGTCGGCGTTGACCAGGTACTCGCTGGTCACGCCGAACCGGCCGCTGGCCACCTGCTTGATCGACGAGCGGCGCAGGTCGCCGTTGGGGTCGGGGCTGAACCGGTCGGGGTCCTCGCCGCCCTCCCCGGTGTTGGACCGCCCACCCAGCCGGTTCATCGCGATCGCCAGCGTCTCGTGCGCCTCCGCGGAGATCGAGCCGTAGCTCATCGCACCGGTCTGGAAGCGCTTCACGATCTCGCTGACCGGCTCCACCTCGTCGATCGGCACCGCCGGCCGGTCGGGCGTGAGCCCGAACAGCCCGCGCAGCGTCGCCGCCTCGGCGGACAGCCCGTCGACGGTGTCGGTGTAGCGCTGGAAGACGTCGTACTGCCGGGACCGGGTGGCGTGCTGGAGCAGGAACACCGTCTCGGGGTTGAACAGGTGCACCTCGCCCTCGCGGCGCCACTGGTACTCCCCGCCGGTCTCCAGCCGGCGGTGGGCGGTCTCGGTGGCGTTGCTCGGGTAGGCCCGGCGGTGGCGCATGGCCACCTCCTCGGCGAGCACGTCCAGGCCGACGCCGTCGAGGGTGGCCGACGTCCCGGTGAAGTACTCGTCGACGACGGCCTTGCTCAGCCCGACGGTCTCGAAGATCTGCGCCATCGTGTACGAGCCGACGGTGCTGATGCCCATCTTGCTCATCACCTTCAGCACGCCCTTGCCCATGGCCTTGACCACGTTGCGGACGGCCTGGGCCGGCTGGACGCCGGTGAGGGTGCCGGTGCGGATCAGGTCCTCGACGCTCTCGAAGGCCAGGTAGGGGTTGACCGCGGCCGCCCCGTAGCCGAGCAGCAGCGCGACGTGGTGCACCTCCCGGCAGTCGCCGGACTCCACGACCAGGCCCACCTGCATCCGGGTGCGCTCGCGCACCAGGTGGTGGTGGACGGCGGCGGTCATCAGCAGCGCCGGGATCGGCGCGCGCTTCTCGTCGCAGTCCCGGTCGGACAGCACGATGATCCGGGCACCGGCCGCGATCGCCTTGCTCACCTTGGTGCGCAGGTCGGTGATCGCCTGGGCGAGCGCCGGCCCCCCGCCGGTGACGTCGAAGTGGCCGGTGATCCGGACGGCGGCGAACCCGGGCAGGTCGCCGTCGTCGTCGATGTGCAGGATCTTGGCCAGCTCGTCGTTGTCGATGACCGGGTAGGGCAGGAACAGCTGCCGGCAGGACGCCGGGGTGGCCTGGAGCAGGTTCTGCTCGGGCCCGAAGGTGCGGCCCAGGCTGGTCACCAGCTCCTCGCGGATGGCGTCCAGCGGCGGGTTGGTCACCTGCGCGAAGAGCTGGGTGAAGTAGTCGTACAGCTGCCGGGAGCGGTCCGACAGCGAGGCGATCGGGGTGTCGGTGCCCATCGACCCGATCGGCTCGGCACCGCTGGCCGCCATCGGCTGGACCAGGACCCGCAGCTCCTCCTCGGTGTACCCGAACAGCTGCTGCCGGCGGACGACGGACTCGTGGCTGGGCCGCGAGCGCCGGCGCTCGGGCAGCTGCGGCAGGTGCACCAGCCCGGCGTGCAGCCAGTCGTCGTAGGGCTCGGCCTGCGCCAGCGCCCCCTTCACCTCCTCGTCGGAGACGATCCGCCCCGCGGTGGTGTCGACCAGGAACATCCGGCCCGGCTGCAGCCGGCCCTTGGCCACGACGTCGCCGGCCGGGATGTCCAGGACGCCGGCCTCGCTGGCCAGCACCACCAGGTCGTCCTTGGTGCGCCACCAGCGGCCCGGGCGCAGGCCGTTGCGGTCCAGCACGGCGCCGATCAGGCTGCCGTCGGTGAACGCCACGCAGGCCGGCCCGTCCCAGGCCTCGATGATCGAGGAGTGGAACCGGTAGAAGGCCCGGCGGGCCGGGTCCATCTCGTCGTGGTTCTCCCACGCCTCCGGGATCATCATCAGCACCGCGTGCGGCAGCGAGCGGCCGGACAGGTGCAGCAGCTCGAGCACCTCGTCGAAGGTCGCGGAGTCGCTGAAGTCGCTGGCGGTGACCGGGAAGATCCGCTCCAGCCCGAGCTCGCTGGCCGGGCCGGCCGGGCCGTCGAACAGCCCGGTCTCCAGCTTGGCCTCGCGGGCCCGCATCCGGTTCCGGTTGCCCTTGATGGTGTTGATCTCGCCGTTGTGCGCGATGAAGCGGAACGGGTGCGCCAGCGGCCAGCTCGGGAAGGTGTTCGTGGAGAACCGGCTGTGGACGAGGGCGATCGCCGACTCGTAGCGCTCGTCGCGCAGGTCGGGGAAGAACGCGGGCAGCTGGTCGGTGGTCAGCATGCCCTTGTAGGTGATCGTGCGGGAGGACAGCGAGGCGATGTAGCAGCTGGTGCCGGCGTCCCGGGCCGCGCGCTCCACCCGCTTGCGCAGCACGAAGGCCCGCCGCTCCAGCCGGGTGACCCCGTGCGGGGCGACGGTGCCGCCGAACGCGGTGTCGGCGCGGGCGCCGGTCGTCTCGGCGACGAACAGCTGGGCGAAGTGCGGCATGACCCGGCGGGCGGTCGGGCCGAGGTCCGCGCCGTCGGGGTCGACGGGCAGCTCGCGCCAGCCCAGGACGGCCAGCCCCTCCTCGGCGGCCAGACCGGCGACGGCGTCGACCACCTGGGCTCGCTCGGCCCCGTCGGCGGGCAGGAACGCGATGCCGACGGCGTACTCCCCCAGCGGCGGCAGGTCGAAGTCGACGCAGTCGCGCAGCAGCGCGTCGGGGACCTGGGTCAGGATCCCCGCGCCGTCACCGGAGTTCGGCTCGGAGCCGGCGGCGCCGCGGTGGTCGAGGTTGTGCAGGGCGGTGAGCCCGGCGGTGACGATCGACCGCGAGCGGCGACCGCGGGCGTCGGCGACGAAGGCGACACCGCAGGCGTCGTGCTCCCGGGCCGGGTCGTAGAGACCGGCGGCGGCCGGGAGGGCGGAGAACGGCACAACGGTGCCCGGGGCCGTGGAGAACGGCTGGAGCCGGGTGGGGGCGGCGAGGTCGGTCATGTCACTCCCGTCGTCGGCTGGCCGCGGCGGTCCTCCACCGGGACCCCGCGAACGGAACCGGGAGGGGAGGCGCTGATGCGGGGGGTCACGCGACCCCGCCGGGTGGTCAGTGCGGTTGGGCGGTGCTCCGGTGAGCGGGGCGGGCTGTCTCGGGACCGGGACGGTCCGACGGGTAGGACATCGGCCGGCGGGACTCGGGTGGTCCGAGCCGGCCCAGGGACCGCGCACCCGCGGGGGCGGGTGGCCGCGGGGTGGTCGTGCGCGGGGCAGCACTGGCCCGGTCCGACGTCGCCGGCCGGCCCAGGATCGCTGGGCGGCCGCTGCGAGCGTACACAGACCCCGCACCTGCGCGACATCTCGACCAGGTGTCGCACATGTCTCCTCCCGGCACGCCGTCGCGGGCTCGCCGGCGGTCAGCCCGAGGTCGGGTGCTCCCCCTCGTCGGGCGGCGTCCGCCGGCCCGCGGCGCCGTCGGCCGGCGTCTCCACCGGGTGCCCGGTGGGCGGCTCGGCGGGCGGGTCGGTCGCCGGGTCGGCGCCGGGGACCGCGCCGTCCTCGCGGGCACCGGCGGCCTCTGCACCGCGGGTGACCACCTCCCGGGGACGCCCGCGCTGGGCGACCAGGTAGGCGACCGCCAGCAGGCCCACGACGATGGAGGTGAAGACGTTGAGCCGGACGCCGAAGAAGTGCTCGGCGGTGTCGATCCGCAGCGTCTCGATCCACAGCCGGCCCACGCAGTAGGCGGCCACGTAGAGCGCGAACGCCCGGCCGTGCGAGAGCCGGAAGCGGCGGTCGGCCCAGATGACCAGCAGCGCGACCCCGACGTCCCACAGCAGCTCGTACAGGAAGGTGGGGTGGAAGGTGCCCAGCACCTCGGCCTTGCCGTCGGCACCGATGAGGGCGCGGCCGGCCGAGGAGTCCCAGCGGTGGATGGTCAGCCCCCACGGCAGGTCCGTGGCCCGGCCGTAGAGCTCGTTGTTGAACCAGTTGCCCAGCCGGCCGATGGCCTGGGCGAGCACGATGCCCGGGGCCAGCGCGTCGGCGAAGGCCGGCAGCGGGATCCGCCGACGGCGGCAACCGATCCAGGCGCCCACCGCGCCCAACGCGATCGCGCCCCAGATGCCCAGGCCGCCCTCCCAGATGGCGAGGGCCCGGATCGGGTCCCCGCCCTCACCGAAGTAGGGCTCCGGGGTGGTGACCACGTGGTAGAGCCGGCCGCCGACGATGCCGAAGGGGACCATCCAGACGGCGATGTCCAGCACGTCGCCGGGGGCACCGCCGCGGGCGACCCAGCGGCGGTCGCCCAGCCAGCAGGCCGCCACGATGCCGGCGATGATGCACAGCGCGTAGCCGCGCAGCGGGAAGGGCCCGAGGTCCCAGACCCCCTGGGTCGGGCTCGGGATCGCGGCGAGCACGGTCATGTCCGCACCGTCGCACGCCGGACGCCGGCCGCGAGCTCCTCGGACAGGACACGCACGCCGTCCGCGCCCTCGCCGGCGAGCAGGGTGCGGACGTACGCCGAGCCGACGATGACCCCGTCGGCGAAGGCCGCGACCTCCGCGGCCTGGTCCCCGCTGGAGACGCCGAGGCCCACGCAGACCGCCGTGTCGCTGACCGAGCGGGTCCGCGCGACCAGCCGCTCGGCGGCGTCCCCGACGGTGGCCCGGGTGCCGGTGACCCCCATCGTGGAGGCTGCGTAGACGAAGCCGCGCGAGGCCGCGGCGGTGGCGGCCAGCCGGGCGTCGGTCGAGCTCGGGGCGACCAGGAACACCCGGTCCAGGCCGGTGCGCTCGGTCGCGGCCAGCCAGGCGGCGGCCTCGTCGGGGATCAGGTCGGGGGTGATCGCGCCCGCTCCCCCGGCGGTGACCAGGTCGTCGGCGAACCGGTCGACGCCGTAGCGCTCGATCGGGTTCCAGTAGCTCATGACCACCGGGACGGCGCCGGCGGCGGCGACCGCCTCGACGGCCCGCAGCACGTCCCGCATGCCCACACCGGCCCGGACGGCGACGTCCACCGCCTCCTGGATCACCGGCCCGTCCATGCCCGGGTCGGAGTACGGGACGCCGACCTCGACGACGTCCGCCCCGCCCTCGACGGCGGCGACCATGGCGGCGATCGAGGTGTCGACGTCGGGGTAGCCGACCGGGAGGTAGGCGATCAGCGCCGCCCGCCCCTCGGCCCTCGCCGCGGTGATGACCGTCTGCAGGGCGCTCATGCCTGCTCCCCCGCGTCCTGACCGGCGACGGCCTCGTCGTTGGTGACCGCGCCCTCGGTGGGCTGCTGGTCCTCGTCCAGCCCCGGGCCGGGCTCGGCACCGCGGCCGGCCTCGACGGCCCGCTCGTCCTCGTCGGTCGGGGCGGTGTGCTCCCCCAGGCCGAACCAGGCGCTCGCCGTCTCGACGTCCTTGTCCCCGCGGCCGGAGAGGTTGACCAGCAGCAACGCCGGCTCCTCCCCCCGCCCGCCAGCCC
>NZ_SJEX01000069.1 GCF_005930495.1 Modestobacter excelsi
TGCGACGTCCACCACCTCCTCGAATGGCTCCGCGACCACGGCGAGACCTCACTCGAGAACTCCGCGCTCCTGTGCGAACGCCACCACACCAAGGTCCACCACGGCTTCCGGATCGAACGAGATCCCGACGGCCGATGGCACACCTACCGCCCCGACGACACCGAGATCCTCATCGGACCACTCCTCCAGGTCTGACAGTCAGACGAGGAGCAGCAGGCCGACGCCCAGAGCCAGGTCGAACACCCCGCACCACCCGGCGAAGGACCACGTCACGATCCGGGTCGCGACCGAGCCCTTGCCGGTGGGGGAGCGGAGCGAACAGGATCGCGCGATGCCCACCATCCAGGACGCGACCCCGGAGCGCTGGGACGACCTGCTCGCCGTCTTCGGCAGTCGCGGCGACCCATCCCACTGCTGGTGCCAGTGGTTCCGCCAGCAGCGCCCCGGCTACGCCGCGCGGAGCAGCGAGCAGCGGCGCGCGGACCTGCAGGCCCAGGTGGCCGCGACCCTCCCGCCCGGCGTGCTCGGCTACGACGACGCAGGCACGCCGTCCGGTTGGTGCGCGGTCGCCCCCCGCGCCGACCACCCGCGGCTCCGCACCTACCCGGTCGCCGGCGTCACCGCGGACGAGGACGGGCTGTGGGCGGTCACCTGCTTCGTGGTGCGCGTCGGCAAGCGGCGGCAGGGCTTCGCCGAGGTGCTGCTCGAGGGTGCCGTCGACCTCGCCCGCAGGCACGGTGCCCGTGCCGTCGAGGCGTACCCGCTCGACACCACGGTGCGCACGGCGTCCGCCGCCGAGCTCTTCCACGGGCCGCTGTCGGTGTTCCTCCGGCTCGGCTTCACCGAGGTCGGCACCCGCACCAGCAAGGCCCGGCCGGTGGTCCGGCTGGCCCTGTAGGCCCACCGCCGGGGACAGTGGCGCCGCAGCACTGGGCGCTCGTCTCCCGGATGGCCGACGCCGGTGCCCGGGTCGAGGTCCCGCACTACGGCCTCGCCCCGCTGCACACCCACCGCGAGGCGTGTCCCTTCGTCTCCGCTGTCTTCCGCGAGCTGCTGCAGGACGTCGACGCGTCGGCCGTCACCCTCGCCGGCGACTCCGCGGGTGGCGGCCTCGGGCTCGGCCTCGCCCAACGGCGGTCAGGACCCCGCCCACCACGACGAGGCGCGTCACGTTCTGCCGTGTCTCGAGCTCGACGACCAGACCGGGCAGCTCGGCGGTGACGGTGCGGTGTCGCTGCCACCGCTGGTCGAAGCGCAGCCGCGCGCCCTCGGGGAGCAGCGCCGCCAGGTCCTCGACCGTGCCCGGGACCGACCCGGCCCGCAGGTACGGCATGGCGCCGGACCACTGGGCCTGCAGCAGCAGCTTCGCGCTGACGTCCTCCAGGTAGTCCAGGCCGAGCTGCGGCGTGCTGCCCCCGGCAGGCAGGGTCACGGGTTCCTCCAGGTCGAGTCGGTCGAGCGGCCTGGACCGTACGGGCGCCCACCGACAGGAACCAGCGGATTCCGGACAGTCAGCCGAGAGGCGGATGGGGCGCGCGGGGCGTCGAGGGTGCTGCACTGGTCACCGGCAGCCGAGAACGACCGATGACCGACCTCCGGTTCCGCGGGCGCCCATCGGGTGGTCGCTGCAGCACCGACGCAGGAGCACACCGTGGCACTCGCACCTCCCCGCCGGTACCTCGGCGCCGCCCTGCTGGCCGGGCTGACGCTGAGCAGCGTGATCGCCTGCAGTGGCGACGACGAGACCCCGCTGGCCGCGACGACGCCGGCCACCACCTCGTCCACGCCGGCCCCACCGCCACCGCCACCGCCGCCACCGCCGCCGGTCCGCTGGCCGCTGACCGGGCTGGAGAGCGGCGCCGTCCCGGCGCGGCCGGCGCTCGCGGTGAAGATCGAGAACTCCCTCGACGCCCGCCCGCAGACCGGGCTCGGCGCCGCGGACATGGTGTGGGAGGAGGTCGTCGAGGGGGGCATCACCCGCTACGTCGCCGTCTACCACTCGGTCCTGCCGCCCGAGGTCGGGCCGGTCCGCTCGGTCCGGCCAATGGACCCGGCGATCGCCGCCCCGCTGCACGGCCTGTTCGGCTTCTCCGGTGGGCAGCCGGACTACGTCGACGCGATCGCCGCCGCCGGCCTGCAGGTGCTGAGCAACGACGCCGGGGACTCCGGCTTCCACCGGATCGGCAGCCGGTCGGCGCCGCACAACGTCTACGCCGACCCGACCGCGCTCGTCGCCCAGGCCGATCCGCAGCACCTCGCCGCCCCGGCTCCCCAGTTCGAGACGGCCGCCACGGTCGGCGAGGCCACCCCGGTGACCGCCGGCACGCCCGCGGCCGCCCTGGCGCTGACCCTGTCGCCGTCCAGCCACCCGAACTGGACCTGGAGCCCGGCCGACGGGAGATGGGTCCGCGACGAGAACGGCACCCCGGCGGTCGAGGCCGACGGCACCCCGATGCGCGCGACGAACGTCGCCGTCCTCCGGGTCGACGTGGTGATCACCGACGGCCGCGACCCGGCCGGCAACCCGGTGCCCGAGACGGTGCTGGAGGGCCGCGGTGAGGCGCTGCTCGCCACCGGCGGGAAGACCATGCCGGTCACCTGGGTCAAGAACGGCGTGTCCGACCGGCTGGTGCTGCTCGGCCCCGACGGCAACCCGGTCCGGCTCGCCCCGGGCAGCACCTGGGTCGAGCTGGTCCCGAACGGGAGCGGCGCCGTCACCGTCAGGTGAGCGGCGCCGCGCCCGGTGTCAGGAGCGGGACAGGACCGGCTGGCCTTTGGCCCACTGCAGGAAGCGCGCCGCCTGCTGCAGGTCCGGGACGTCGTTGCCGACCAGCGAGCGGAGCAGGTCGTTGCTCCACACCGCGAGCCGCCCGATGGTCCACGCGCTCTTCTCCACCGGCGGCAGGTCGAGCTCGAAGACGACCTTCGCCAGCTCCTTCTTGCCCGACGCCGCCGCGGTGTACTTGACCACCGGCAGGAAGCGCTCCGGTTCCACCACGCACAGCACCTTGGTGAGCAGCGACTCCTTGAACGAGGGGAAGCCGAGCCCCTTCTTGCTGCCGTCGACGAGGTGCGTCATCCGGTCCTCGAGCCGCAGGCTCTCCGGGCCGAACAGCAGGTACTCGATGGTGTCCCGCACCATCCCGGCGGCCTTGTCCGGGCCGGCGGTCTTCCACGCCCGGTTGAAGCCGGACATGTTGCCGGGGTCGGCGACGGTGGTCGAGTTCGCGAAGTGCAGCAGCTGGTCCGGGGTGGCGGTGCGCAGGTTGTCCCGGGTGAACAGCTCGGCGTAGCGCACCCGGTACGCCTCGACCGCCGGGTCGGGCTCGGGGCGCTCCATCAGGAACTCCGAGGTCAGCAGCATCACCCGCTCGCGCACGTCCGGGCGGACGTCGGCGGCGCTCGGGAAGGACGCCTGCAGGGACTCCGCGGTCTGCACCGCCGGCCGGGCAGGGTCGCGCCGGGCCTCGCCCCGCAGCCACTCGTGACCGCAGGCGTTGCAGTGGATCAGCAGCCGGCTGTCGGCCTGCGGGGTGCCGTCGATGTCCTCGCTGCTGCAGGTGGGGCAGGTGATCAGAGCCAAAGGGTGTCCCGTTCGTCGGCGACGAGTCCGCGAGCGCGTCATCGTCGGTCCGCTCCAGGATCCCATGCCGCGGCCCCGGGCACCGCACGTCTCCGGACGGCGTCGTCCGGAGACGTGCGGTGCCGCCGATCAGAAGGACGAGTGCGGCGCGCCCTGCCCCGGGTCGATGCGCGCCGGACCGGCCGCGGACGGGGTCACGTCGATGTCGAAGATGCCGGTCGGGATGTACACCGTGGCGCACGAGTTGGGGATGTCGACCACCCCGGACAGCCGCCCCTCGATCGGCGCCGACCCGAGCAGCAGGTACGCCTGCTCCCGGCTCCAGCCGAACTTGCTGAGGTAGTCGATCGCGTGCAGGCAGGCCCGCTGGTAGGACAGGTCGGAGTCCAGGTACCGCTGCTCGCCGTCCAGCGTCACCGACGTCCCGGAGAACGCCAGCCACCGCTCGTAGCGCGGTTCGACGTTGCCGGGCATGAAGACGGCGTTCTCCGCCACCCCGTAGGTCTCCATCCCGCCCTTGATCAGGTCGACGTGCAGGTCGAGGAACCCGCCCATCTCGATGGCGCCGCAGAAGGTGATCTCGCCGTCGCCCTGGGAGAAGTGCAGGTCGCCCATCGACAGGTTCGCCCCGGGCACGAACACCGGGTAGAAGACCCGGGTCCCGCGGCTGAAGTTCTTGATGTCCTGGTTCCCGCCGTTCTCCCGGGGCGGCGCGGTCCGGGCCGCCTCGGCCGCCACCCGGTCGAAGTCCGCGCCGGACAGCGAGCCGAGGACGGCGTCCTGGGGCAGCGGCGGCAGCGCCAGCGGTGGCACCCGGTCGGGGTCGGTGGCGATCAGCGCTCCCTCGCGCCGGTTCCACCGCGCGAGCAGGTCCGCCGAGGGCGCCGTCCCCATCAGCCCGGGGTGGATGATCCCGGTGTAGGAGACGCCGGGCACGTGCCGCGAGGTCGCCGTCTGACCGCGGAAGTCCCAGATCGCCTTGTAGGCGTCGGGGAACTGGTCGGTGAGGAAGCCGCCGCCGTTCTGCTTCGGGAAGATGCCGGTGTAGCCCCAGCCCTGGCCGGCCAGCGGCCCGGAGTCCTCCTGCGGGATGGGCCCGACGTCGACGATGTCGACCAGCAGCAGGTCCCCGGGCTCGGCGCCCTCGACGGCGATCGGCCCGCTGAGCACGTGCACCGTCGACAGCGGCGCGTCCCGGACGTCGTCGGCGGAGTCGTCGTTGTGGATGGCCCCGTCGAACCACTCCCGGCAGTGCACCCGGAAGACGTCGCCCGGGCGGACCGTCACCGCCGGTGGGATGTCGGGGTGCCAGCGGTTGTGCCCGATGAGCTCCTGCTCGGTGAACCGCTTGCTGGAGTCGAGCGGGAAGACGAGCTCGGGCATGGCGGCCTCCGGGTCAGGGGCGGGGGAGTCGCGCGAGCGCGGGATTGCGCGGCGCGGTCGGCGCGCGGCCCGGCGACGGCGGCCGGGCGACGACGTCGGGGGAGTCCGCGCTGGCCTCGGTGCGGTCCAGCAGCGCGCGGGCCGGGGCCGAGCCGAGCGACAGCCGCGGGGCGGTGAACACCCGGGTCGCGGTGCCGGTGCAGTGCGGGCAGGGAGCCGTCGCCGGTGCGGTGCCGATCGGCGCGACCACGTCGAGCACGCCGTGCTCGGCGCAGCGGTAGACGTACACCGCCATGGCGGCCGCTCCTCTCCGCCTCGGCGAGGTCCCCGCGGAGGATGGTGCTCCGGGTCCCCACCGGAGCACCACCCCCTCCGCCACGTCTCGGCGGCGTCCCGGTCAGCTGTGCGCGGGCAGCACGTGCTCGCCGGTCCGGTCCGTCGACAGGTCGAGCGAGCAGATGTACGCGCCGTGGGTCGCGCAGGCGACCATGTCCGGCCGCTCGTAGTCCTGCCCGCAGACGTGGCAGGTGAGCTCCTCGCCCGAGGGGTTGCCGTGCTCGTCGTGCAGGGGGAGGTCGATGCCGTCGTCGGACCGGCGCAGGTACCAGCGCCCCTTCGTGGCCAGCGCCAGCACCGGCGGCAGCACCAGTGCCAGCGCGATCGCCACCAGCGGCGAGTAGGGCGTGAGCCCGTCGCCGAGCCCGCCGAAGAACACCAGGATCGAGACGCCGGCCGCGACGAGCATCGAGCCGAAGCCGACCGGGTTCACCGCGTAGAGCATCCCGCGGCGGAACTCCGGCTCCTTGGGCGAGATCCCGAGCAGGTACTTGTTGATCGCGATGTCGCTGGCGACGACGACCACCCAGGCGATGCCGCAGTTGGCGTAGAAGCCCAGGATCGTGTTGAGGAAGTCGAACATGTCGGCCTCCATCAGCACCAGCGCGATCGCCAGGTTGACGCCGAGGAACACCAGCCGGCCCGGGTAGTGCCGGGTGACCCGGGTGAAGGAGTTGGTCCAGGCCAGCGAGCCGGAGTAGGCGTTGGTGACGTTGATCTTCACCTGGCTGATGACCACGAGGACGACGGCCAGGGTCAGCGCCAGCCAGTGCGGCAGGACGTCGGAGTAGATCTCCAGGAACTGGTGCACCGGCTGGTTGGCGATCGCCGCCCCGTCGGCGATGTTCGCGATGAGGTACACCGCCAGGAACAGCCCGACGACCTGCTTGACCGCACCGAAGAGCACCCAGCCCGGTCCGGCCAGCACCACCCAGGTCCACCACTTCCGCGCGTTCGCCGGCGTGCGCGGCGGCATGAACCGCAGGTAGTCGATCTGCTCGGCGATCTGCGCGATCAGCGACAGGCAGACCCCGGCCGCGAGCAGCACCGAGCCGACGTTCGCCGACTGGTCGTCCTGCCCGCGGTAGGCGAAGAAGTCGCCGACCGACTCCGGGTGGCTGACCACCAGGTAGGCGAAGGGCAGCACCATCAGGACCAGCCACAGCGGCGTCGTCCACAGCTGGAGCTTGGTGAGCACCTTCATCCCGTAGACGACCAGCGGGAAGATCACCAGCGTGGACAGCGCGTAGCCCACCCAGAGCGGGATGCCGAGCCCCAGCTCCAGGCCCTGCGCCATGATCGAGCCCTCGAGGGCGAAGAAGATGAAGGTGAACGTCGCGAAGATGACGTTGGTGACGACCGAGCCGTAGTAGCCGAAGCCGCTGCCCCGGGTGATCAGGTCGAGGTCGAGGTTGTACCGGGCCGCGTAGTACGCGAGCGGGAAGCCGGTCAGGATGATCACGACGGCGAAGACGGCGATGCCCCACAGCGCGTTGGTCGTGCCGTAGGAGATGCCGATGTTCGCCCCGATCGCGAAGTCGGCGAGGTAGGCGATCCCGCCGAGGGCGGAGATCCCGACCACCGCCGGCGTCCAGGACCGGTAGTGCCGGGGGGCGAACCGGAGGGTGTAGTCCTCGAGCGTCTCGCGGGTGGCCGCGGTGACGTCGGGCCCCCGGGTCTCCACGGGCGGTTGAGGGGTGACCGTCTCGCTCTGCGTCATCAGCGGGCTCCTGGGCTGGTCGGGATGCGACCCTGCAGAGCCTGGGAGGCCTCTGATTCCGGGACGTGTAGCCGGGGTTACGAGCGGGCCGGGAGTTGTCCACACGTCATCGCCGGGCGGCGACTGGGATCATGTCCGGCGATGGCACGCACCCCGGACGACGCCGAGCAGCTGGCGCTGCCCTTCCCGCAGACCCGCACCGCCCGCGCCCGCCGGGCGGGCCGCCGCGCCGGCACCGTGCTGGGGCGGGTCCTGCAGCTCGCGCTGCGCTGGCTGTTCCGCCTGGCCCTGCCGCTGCTGTGCGCGGCCGCGCTGCTCCAGGCGTTCCCCTACCACGCGACCGTGCAGGGCGTGCCCTTCGAGGTGCAGGGCTCGCTGTTCACCCGGCCGGGGCTCTCCGCCGACACCACGCTGGGCAGCTGGGAGTTCCCGCAGGTCAGCGGGGTGCCGTTCGGCGTGCACGTGAGCCCGGAGGACGTCGACGTCCTGGAGCTCACCCGGCTGGCCGGCGGTGACCTGCCCGGCTTCGTGCAGCGGCTGCAGGCCGACTTCACCGCGCAGCTGCCCCGGATCGCCACCTGGCTGGTCGGCGAGCTGCTGCTCGGGGTGGCGATCGGTCTCGCGGTGGCCGCGGCGCTGGGCATGTCGGTCCGCTACCTGCGCGGCCGGCCACGGCAGCCGCACGAGCTGCGCCGCCGGGCGCTGGGTGCCGGCGCGGCGGTGCTGGTCACCCTCGCCGTCGCCGGCTACGGCGTGCTGACCTACAACCCGGGGTGGGTCCGGGACTCCCGGCTCACCGGCACACTCGCCGCCGCGCAGCTGTTCCCCGACCAGCTGTCCCAGTACTACTCCCGGCAGTCCAAGGCGCTGGACGTGCTGGGCTCGGTGGTCGGCATCCAGGCCGCGCTGCAGGCCCAGATCGACGACCGGACGCCGGAGACCGCGCTGCAGATCATGGTCGTCTCCGACATGCACCTGGCGGCCAACTACCCGCTGGTCGCGCAGTACGCCACCAACTACGGCGTCGACCTGGTCCTCAACACCGGCGACGAGAGCGAGTTCGGCACCCGCGAGGAGCTCACCCCGGCCTACCTCGACGGCATCCGGGCGGTCACCGCGACCACGCCGATGCTGTGGATCGCCGGCAACCACGACTCCCCGGCGACGGTGGACATCATGCGGACCGTCCCCGGGGTCGTCGTGCTGGGCACCAAGACCGCCACGGACGACGGCTACGCGGTGACCGCCGGGGTGGTCCAGGCCTACGGGCTGCGGATCGCCGGGCTCAGCGACCCGCGGGTGTACGGCGCGTCCGGGGCGTACGGCGCCGACGACACCTCGGTGACCGACCCGCTGGAGCAGCAGGCGGTGGCCGACGCGGTCGGCGGCACCGAGACCGCGGCCGACGGGACGACGACGACGTCGGCCGCACCGGCCGACGGCGACACCGTCGCGGCGGACGTGCCGGTCGACGTCTTCGCCGTCCACGAGCCGGTCGCCGCCGAGGCGGTGCGCGACGAGCTGCCCGGGGTGGTCCGGCAGACGGTGTCCGGGCACGTGCACGCGCAGAACGACAGCGACGACGTGCAGGACGGCGACGGCGCGATCGACCTGGTGGAGGGGTCGACCGGCGCCGGCGGGCTGGACAACATCGTGCGCGGCACGAAGCGCCCGCCGACCGAGTTCAGCATCGAGTCGGTGGGGGCGGACTGCCAGTTCACCCGGGTCGTCCGCTTCTCCATCGCGCCGTCGGCGGCCCCCGCGGTCCTCGCCGGGGGCACCGCCACCGGCGACACCCCGCAGGCCTTCGGCGACGACGTCACCGCCTCGACGATCTACTTCCGGCCGCAGGCGCTGGCCGACGACCGCGCCTGCAGCACGCAGCTGGGCATCTCCGCCGAGCAGCCGTGGCCGGGCTCGGACTGACCGGCGTCCAGCGCGGCCTGGTGGTCGCCGCAGCTGCCGTGCTGGGCTGACCGTCCGGGCACCCCCAGGGGCCAGGTCGGCCAACATGGCCCCTGGGGTGGGTCAGTCGCCCTTGACGTTGACGATCTGCCGCAGCGTGTGCCGGATCTCGACCAGGTCGGCGGCGTCGGCCATGACCTGGTCGATCGGCTTGTAGGCGTCGGGGTGCTCGTCGAGGAAGGCGTCCGAGTGCCCCCAGGCGATGCCGGTCATCCGCTTCTCGAGGTCGGCCCGGGTGAACAGCCGCCGGGCCGCGTTGCGGGAGTGGTTCCGCCCGGCGCCGTGCGGTGAGGACATCAGCGCCTCGACGTTGCCCTTGCCGGCGACGACGTAGGACGCCGTCCCCATCGACCCGGGGATGAGCCCGGCCTGCCCCTTCCGCGCGGAGATCGCGCCCTTCCGGGACAGCCACACCTCGCGCCCGTAGTGCTCCTCGCGCTCGGTGTAGTTGTGGTGGCAGTTCACCGTCTCGAGCCGCTCGACGTCCGTGCGCAGGCCCTGCTTCTTCAAGAACTGGCCGACCTGCTCGACGACGCGGTCCATCATCTCCTCGCGGTTCAGGTAGGCGAACCGCTGCGCCCAGCGGAGCGCCTGGATGTAGGCGTCGAACTCCGGCGTCCCCTCCTCCAGGTAGGCCAGGTCGCGGTCGGCCAGCTCGATGCCCCGGGCGCGGCACCACTCCTGAGCGCGCCGGATGTGCACCGAGGCGAGCTTGTTGCCCACCCCGCGGGAGCCGGAGTGCAGGAACAGCCACACCCGGCTCTTCTCGTCCAGCGACACCTCGATGAAGTGGTTGCCCGACCCGAGGGAGCCCAGCTGCAGCGGCCAGTTGTCGACCACCCCGTTGGCCTGGTCGGCGCCGGGCAGCGAGCGCAGCTCCTCGACCCGCGGCTCGGCGGTGGGCCGCACCTTCTTGTTGTAGCGGCCGGCCGACAGGGGGACGGACCGCGAGATCTGCCCGTGCAGCACCGAGAGGTCCTTGCCGGCGAGGTCCGCGGCGTCGAACTGGGTGCGCACGGCCATCATCCCGCAGCCGATGTCGACCCCGACCGCAGCGGGGATGATCGCGCCCTCGGTCGGGATGACCGAGCCGACGGTCGCGCCCATGCCGAGGTGCGCGTCGGGCATGAGCGCCAGGTGCGGGTGGATGAAGGGCATCGCCGCGGTGCGCTCGGCCTGCTCGCGGGTGGTGGGCTCGAGGATGGACGCCCAGTTCAGCAGCCGTCCGTTGATCTTCTCCATGGTCCTTTCGCTTCATCAGAAGGGCAGCGTTCTCGCCGAAGGCGTGCTCTTGGCGGACGACGGGGTGGGTGGTGCCGCGCGGCCGGTGCAGTCAACGCGCCCGGCGTCGTCCGCGCACCCGCATTACCCGCGGGGCCGCGTGGAAAGCTGCGGTGCGTGCCCGCCACCCGCAGCGCCGGGATCCTGCTCCACCGGACCCGGGACGGCGTCCTCGAGGTGCTGATCGGGCACATGGGCGGGCCGTTCTGGGCCAGGAAGGACGCCGCTGGGTGGTCGATCCCCAAGGGCGAGGCGGGCCCGGGGGAGGAGCCGTTCGACGTCGCCCTGCGGGAGTTCGCCGAGGAGCTGGGTTCGCCGGTGCCGGCCGAGGCGTTCCGCGACCTCGGCGAGCTGCGGGTCAGCAGCGGGAAGGTGCTCACCGTGTGGGCGGCGGAGGGCGACCTGGACGCCGCGGCCACGGTGAGCAACACCTTCACGATGGAGTGGCCGCCCCGCTCGGGCCGGCAGCAGGAGTTCCCGGAGATCGACCGGTCGGCCTGGTTCCCGGTCGACGTCGCCCGGGAGAAGCTCGTGAAGGGCCAGGTGCCCTTCCTCGACCGGCTCCTGGCGGCGCTGGCCTGACGGTTTCCCTGCTGGGCCGGTCGGGCACCGCGGGAGGACGAGCCCGGACGACGAGAGGCACTCCCGATGCAGGTCGGTTACAAGATCGCCACCGAGGCCTTCGGGCCGAACGAGGTCGTCGCGCAGGCGGTGGCGGCCGAGGAGGCCGGCTTCGACTTCGTCGAGCTCTCCGACCACTACCACCCGTGGCTGGAGGAGCAGGGCCACTCCGGGTTCACCTGGTCGATGCTCGGCGCGATGGCGGCGAGGACCGAGCGGATCGGGCTGGCGACCGGCGTGACCGCGCCGATCATCCGGTACCACCCGGCGGTGATCGCCCAGGCCGCGGCGACCACGCAGATCCTCTCCGGCAACCGGTTCACGCTCGGCATCGGCTCCGGTGAGCGGCTCAACGAGCACGTCGTCGGGGGTGGCTGGCCGGCCGTCCGGATCCGGCACCACATGCTGCGCGAGGCGCTGGAGATCATCAACCTGCTGTGGCAGGGCGGCTACCAGTCCTATGAGGGGGAGTACCTGACCCTGGAGGACGCCCGGGTCTGGGACCTGCCCGAGCAGCTGCCGGTGATCGCGGTCGCCAGCGGCGGGCCGGGTGCCTCCAAGCTCGCCGCCGAGTACGGCAGCGGCCTCTTCGCCACCGAGCCGAAGCGCGAGCTGGTCGAGGCCTACGCCGAGCACGGCGGGAGCGGGCCGAGGTACGCCGAGGTGCCGATGTCCTGGGCGACGACCGAGGACGCCGCGGTGCAGGCGGCCCTGCAGACCAGCCGCTGGGCGCTGACCGGCTGGCCGGTGATGAGCGAGCTGCCCAACCCGGTCAACTTCGACGCCGCGAGCAGCACCGTGGACGCCGAGGACATCCGCGGCCAGTTCTCCGTCGGCCCCGACCTGGACGTGCACGTGCAGCAGGCGCAGCCCTACGTCGACGCCGGCTTCGACCACATCGTGCTGCAGAACACCGGCCCGGACCCCGACGGCTTCCTCGCCGTCTGCAGGGACGAGCTCATCGAGCGGGTGCGGTCGCTGACCCCGAAGTCCTGACTGCCGGGAACCGCTGGGTTCCTGCCATCCCGGTCGTCGGGCGGGACGAGGGGCCCGGGGGGCGGCCAGACTGCCGCCCGTGCCCCTCGACGACCTGGTCCCCGACTCCGCCGCTGCTGCCCTCGCCCTCGAGGTGGCCGGGCGCTTCCACTCGCCCTCGCTGGTGAACCACTGCCGCCGCTCCCACCTGTGGGCGGCGGAGTACGCCCGGACGCGGGGCATCGCCGTGGACGCGGAGCTGCTCTACGTGTCCGCGATGCTGCACGACACCGGGCTGGTGCCCGCCTTCGACAGCGCGACGCTGCCGTTCGAGGAGGCAGGGGGAGCCGTCGCCTGGGTGTTCGCCGCCGGCGCCGGGTGGGACGCCGACCGTCGACGCCGGACCGCGGAGGTCATCGTCGCCCACATGGCCGACGGGGTGGACGTCGCCGCCGACCCCGAGGGGCACCTGCTGGAGCTGGCCACCGCGCTGGACGTGTCCGGCCGCCGACCCGACGACTGGCCGGCGGACTTCCGTGCCGAGGTGCTGGACCGCTTCCCGCGGCTGGACCTGGCCGAGGAGTTCATCGGCTGCTTCACCGAGCAGGCCCGCCGCAAGCCGTCGTCCCTCGCCGGCCGGTTCGTCGCTGGCGGGTTCGCCGACCGGGTGCGGGCCAACCCGCTCGACGCCGGCTGAGCTCGACCGTCGCGGGTCAGGGGGTGAGCCGGCCGTCGGGCTGCGCGGTGAGCCGGCCGCGGGCCACGGCCGCGGCCAGGGCGGCCTGCAGCAGCGGCGGCAGCGCCGGGGTGCGGCGGCGGTGGCCGAAGACCTCCAGCGTGCGCCGGAAGAGCTCGTCCTCGGTCAGCCCGCCTGCGGCGCGGGCCAGCGCGGCCATCGCGTTGCCGATCTCCACCGGGGACACGTGCTCCAGCGGCCGCTGGGCACTGCTGGCCTGACGGCGGAACCAGGTCCAGGTCTCCCGGTCGGTCCCGGCCGGCCAGACGAAGTCGCCGTCGACGACGGCCGTCCGCGGCAGCAGGCCGAGCAGCGCGTCCCGGCGTGCCTCGGCGACCCGGGTCAGCCCGAAGGCTGCCGCGGCCAGCCGGGTGAGCCGGTCCCGGTGCACCGGGCCCTCGGCCTTGAGACCTGCGGCCAGCACCCGGCGCACCACCTTGGCGACGGCGGGGTCGGACAGCTGGTCGAGCTGCTTCTTCTCCCCGGCCGGCCGCGGGCTCCACGGGACGAAGGGCTGCTCCCCGTCCAGCGGCTCGGCGACCGGCGGCACCGCCGCCCGCCGCACCGGCCGGGTGGCCTCCCCCAGCGGCAGGCTGCGGACGGCCACCGGCTCCGCCGAGGGCACGCCTTCGGCGACCGCTTCCGGCTCCGGCTCCGGCTCCGGCTCCGGCTCCGGCTCCGGCTCCGCCCGAGGCGCGACCTCGGCGACGGGCTCGGGGGCGGGCGGCGGGCGGAGCGGGATGACCTCGGCGAGCGGGCCGTCGTAGGCGGGCTCCGGCTCGGGCGCCGGCTCGTCGACGACCGGGGCCGGGACGGCGTCCACGGCGGCGACCAGCCGGTCGAGGACCTCGTCGCGGTCGGCGAGCCAGGCCGGCAGCCACACCCGCTCGACCGCGGGCCAGCCCAGCAGCCCGCCGAGCACCTCGACGGGGAGCCCGTCGCGGTCGCCGACGGTGCGCCGCCGGGCCCAGGCCGGGCCGTCGAGCAGCACCGCGAGCAGCGGGACGTCGGGGGCCGCGGCGCGGGCGACCGTGAGGTCGATCCGGAAGTCGGACAGCCCGACGTCCGTGCGCACGACCAGGCCCCGCTCCTGCAGTGCGGCGGCCACCTGGTCGCGGTGCCGGTCGCGGTGCCGGTCGCGGGTCCCGCCCGCTCCGGAGAGCGCCTCGGTACCGTGCGCCGCCACCTCCAGGTAGGCGCGCAGGTGTGCGACGCCCAGCGTCGTGCCCTCCTCGAGCGGCAGCTGCTCCGGGCCGAACGAGCTGACCACGACGACCTGCTGCCGCGCCCGGGTGACCGCCACGTTCAGCCACCGCTCCCCGCCGTCGCGGGCCAGCGGGCCGAGGTCCGCCCACCACGGCCCGGCTGCGGGGGCGGCACCGGTGGACAGCACCACGACGTCCCGCTCGTCGCCCTGCACGTCGGCCAGCGTCTTGACCAGCAGGCCCTCACCGTCGAGGCGGTCCAGCGCCTCGGTCACCCGCTCGTCCCCGGCGTCGCGCAGCAGCGACTCGACCAGCGCGCGCTGGGCAGCGTGCAGGGTGACCACGCCGAGGGAGGCAGCCCCGGCCGCGAACCGGCGCAGCACCTCGGCGACGACCGCCCGGGCCTCGACCGGGTTGCTGCCGGCCCCCGGGCCGGAGCGCACGAGCGCGCCGTCGACCTGCACCAGCGAGACCGGGGACGGGCGGTGCCCGGGCGCCGGGAAGGTGGACAGCCGGTCGTCGTAGTACCGGGTGTTGCTGAAGGCGATGAGCCGCTCGTCCTGGCTGCGGTAGTGCCAGGCCAGCGACCGGCGGGGCACCCCGGCCCGCACGCACGCGGCCAGCAGGCCCTCCCCGCCGCCGGCGGGCGGCAGCTGCCGCTCGTCCCCGACCACGACGGCGGCCCGCGCCCGGACCAGCGCGCCGACGGCGTCGGCGACCCGGAGTCGGGAGGCCTCGTCGAACACGACCAGGTCGAACGTCCCCGGGGTGGCGGGGAGCAGCCGGGCCACCGAGTCCGGCGTGGCCAGCACGCAGGGCAGCACCGCGCTGACCAGGTCGGCGTGGGTCGCCAGCAGGTCGCGTACCCCGGGCCCGCGGCCGTGCTCGGCGAGCTCCCGCTGCAGGGCGGCGACCCGATCGGCGCCGGAGGAGCCGGCCGGCCGGGCGGCCAGGACGGCGGCCGGCACGGCGGAGGTGAGGTGCGAGCGGACCGCGCGGGAGGAGGTGGCGAAGCGGCTGAGCACGCTCTCGTGCAGCCCGGCGTCGAAGGCGTCGAGGCCGGTGGCGGCCAGCCGCTCGGCCACCGAGGCCTCGGCCAGCCCGCGGTCGAACGCGCGCACCGCGTCGTCGGCCCGCACCACCCCGTGCCGGAGCTGGGCGCGTGCCTCGGTGAGGCCGGCCAGCCGCAGCGGCTCCAGGGTGTCCAGCAGGCTCACCCAGCGGCGCAGCGACATCGGGTGCACGTACTCCACGCCGCGCTCGGGGCGGGTCATCGTCCAGCGCAGCACGAGCCCGTCGGTGCCGCTCCAGGCGGCCAGCTGCGCGGAGTTGCTGGAGCACGCGGCGAGCAGGGCGACCACGGCGTCCCGGAGCCGGGAGATGGTGCGGGCCGCGCCGGCGTCCGGGACCGGCCCGCCGGCCAGGAAGCGGCGCAGCGCGGCGGCCGGGGCGGTGGAGCCGTCGACGGCGGCGGCCGCCCGGCGCAGCCAGCGCATCTCGGCGTCGAGCACGAAGCGACCGGAGTCCAGGAACGGGTTCCACCCGGGCGGCACCTGCAGCCCGGGGATGGGAACGGCGCGGGCCGCGACGGCGTGCACCGCGGCCTGCAGCCGGCCGAGGGACTCCAGCAGCGCCGGCACCTCCTTGGTGCGCACCGTCGCACCGGGCGTCAGCACCGGGGCCAGCTGCGCGCGCAGCTCGGCGAGCGTGCCGCGCCGGCCCCACCAGCCCGACCCGGCGGCGGTCTCGGCCTGCGCGACGAGGTCGGCCAGCGGCAGCGCGAGCGCGTCCGGGGTGACGACCTCGAACGCGGGGTGCACGGCACCGGTCAGCGCGGCGATCTCGCCGATCACGTCCGCGGTGGCCGCGGCCCAGCGCGGGGAGCGCACCTCGTCGAGCACGTCCAGCGTCACCCGCGGGCCGGTGAGCAGGTGCAGCAGGGTGTCCAGGTCCTCGACCGACCGGACCGCGCGCACGGCGGCGGCCAGGCCCCCCTGGCTGGGCAGCTCACGGATCGCGGTGTCGACGGCGGCGGCCGCCTGCTGGACCGCGGTGATGTCCAGGTCGATCGTGTCGAGGAAACCCCAGGCGTGCCCGGCCGAGGGGCGGGCGAGACCGGCGATGTCGGGCAGCAGGGCGAGCGCGCGGCGCACCGCGGTCACCACGCCGGCGTCCGCCCGGGCGGCGAAGGCCGGCGTCACCGGGAGTGCCGGGAGGTCGGCGTCGGTGGCCAGCAGGGCGTCGTGCGCCGAGGAGAACGACAGCCCGCCGGCGTTCTCGGCATGCAGCCGCTCGGCGTAGCGGGCCAGGGTGCGGGTGGCCGAGGCCAGGTCCTCGGCGTCCGCGGCCAGGCCCTGCTCGTCGACGTCGACCGCGTGCGCCAGCGCCGTCCGGACCTGCGCGCGGACGACGGCCGGCCGGCTGCCCCGCGCGTGCAGGTCGAGGGTGATCGGGCCCAGGCCGACCGCGTCGAGCCGGCGGGCGAGGACGTCGAGCGCGGCCCGCTTGCCCGCGACGACGAGCACCCGCCTGCCCTCGGCGACGGCGTGGGTGACCAGGTTGGCGATGGTCTGGGTCTTGCCGGTGCCGGGCGGGCCCTCGAGCACGAACGTGGAACCGGCCGTGCCCTCGGCGACCGCCTGCAGCTGGAAGGCGTCGGCGGGCAGCGGGCAGCGGCCGGCGAGCTCGTCGAGGTCCACGTCGTCCGCGGTGCCGGGCACCGGGTCGGCGAGCGGCGCGGTGCCGGTCAGGGCGGCCACCAGCGGGTGCTCCGCCAGGTCGGCCGCGGAGGCGTCGAGGTCCTGCCACAGCCGGACGTCGGTGAGCGGCAGCACGGCCAGCTCCGCGGTCGGCTCGACCCGCCACGGCAGCGAGCGCTCGGCCACGGCCGCGCGGACGGCCTGCAGCGCGGCGGCCAGGTCGATCCCGGTGCCGTCGCCCGAGCGCGCGTCCAGCCCGGGCAGGGTCAGCCCGTGCCGCCGGCGCAGCAGCTCCCGCAGGCAGTCGTTGGGGGTGGGTGAGCCGGACTCGTCAGCGGTCAGCCGGGTGCCGCCACGGGCGCCGGCGGTGAGGACGACGGGCACCAGCACCAGCGGCGAGCGGACCGGGGAGCCGTCGAGCTCCCACACCAGGCTGCCGAGGGCCAGGTGCAGGTCGTTGGCGCCGGTCTCCTCGAGCACGGTGCGCGCGTCGTGCGCGAGCGCCCGGAGCCGCGGCAGGTGCTCGGCCTCGGGGAGGTCCACGTGCACCGACCGGTGCTCGGACAGCAGCGCGGTGACCTGCTCGGCCGGCAGCTCGCCGGCCGAGCGCGGCCCGGGCTCCACGTGGGGTCCGAGGGCCCGGCCGCCGGGCAGCAGCGTGAGCGTCGCGCCGGCGCCGACCAGGTCCTCCAGCACCGGGAGCGCGGCCGGCGGCACGGTCAGCGGCAGTACGGCGCGCTCGGGGAGGTCGACGAGCGGGTTGCGCCGGCTGAGGTCGAGCAGGGTGTCCGCGCAGCGCTGCAGCGGTGACCGGGGCTGCGGCGCCGGCCCGGCCGCCGCCGGGACCGGCGGGGCGTCGTCCGCAGGGGCGCCGTCCGCCGGGCCGGCGTCGGTGCGGGGCGGCAGCGGCCGGATGCCCTCACGGCGGGCGCGGTGGACGTCGGTGACCCCGAGGACGCCGGTGAGGTCCCCGCTCAGCCACGCGGTGTACGCCGGGCCGTGCAGGTCGGCGCTGGTGTTGCCGCGGTCGGTGAGCAGCCGGGTCTCCACCAGCCCGATCCGGCCCTGGTCGACGAGGTCGACCAGGGCCGTGACGTCGGTGGTCGCCGCCGCGTCGGCGCTGCGCTCCTCGCGCCAGTAGCCGAGGAAGGCGTGCCCGCGGACGAGCCACAGCAGCGGACGGAGGCCGGCCTGCTCGAACGCGGCGGCCAGCGTCAGCACCACGTCCAGCGAGGTGCCGGCGCGGCCGTCGAGCACCTCGCCGGGGGTGCGCAGCGGCCGGCCGGGGTCGGGCCCGGCGGTCGGGGTCTCCTGGAAGCGGACCTCGCGGCGGCGCACCGCCCAGGTCAGCGCCTCGACCACCTCGTCGACCCGCTCGGCGTCCTCGGCCCAGCCGGCCATGCTGCCGCTGCCGGTGCCGGCCTCCAGCAGCTCGGCCGCCTCGGCGAGCAGCACCCGGACGGCGGGGTCCTCGGGCTGGACGGAGGCGGCGAGCTGCGCCAGGGCCTGAGGCAGGGGAGCGGCCGGCCAGGAGCCGGGAGGTGGCTCCTGGACCGGGTCCGCCGCGACGTCGACCGAGACGGCCGGGGGCGCCGGCGGGACCGGCTCCTCGGTGGCCCACTGCAAGTCCGCGACGTTGCCCATGGGTGGTGTCTACCGGAGCGGACGGACCGTTCCCGCCAGGCCGGGCGGAGCCGTGGGACTGCTGTGACACCAGGTGTCGAGTGGGTCCCGAGTGCCCTGGTCAGCGGCCCGGGTCGGGGCCGGTGCGAGCCGCTGGTCAGAGCAGTGCGAGCTCGCTGCAGTCGGGGCACAGGGCGTCGCACACCTCGGGTCGGGGAGGCCAGGCGACCTCCTCGTCGCGGGCGACGTAGGCACCGCAGAGGGCCTTGCGCCCGCGGGCGCCGGACAGGCCGAGGGTGGCGTGCGCGGGCCCGAACAGTTGCGGCTGCTGGCCGGCGGGGTCGCTCAGCGACCCGATCATCAGGACGGCGCGGGCCGTTCGGTACGGGAACCCCATGGCCCCACTGTGGAGTCGCGCCGAGCATGCTCGGGGCAACACGCCCGCCGCACCAGCCCCGGCGTCCCACCCGCCTCATCCGTCCCGCCCGGCCCGGACCGGCCCCGGACGCAGCTGTACCGCCGTCGACGGCCTTCCCCCAGGCCGACGACGGCGGTACAGGTGCTGCGGTCGGTCAGGCGGCGTTGAACCCGGCCCGGTCGACCTTGCGGTGGAAGCGCTCGCCGAGCTTGCCGCCCAGGACGGCACCGATCAGCGTGACGACCAGGACGGCGACCAGGGCGATGATCCCGGCGGTGGTCGCCGTGCCCTCGTCGACCGGGATGCGCGGCAGGTTCAGCTGCGAGAGCACGTTGTACTCGGCGCCGGCCACGGCGCCGATGACCGCGAGGGCCACGACGACCAGCAGGCCGATCAGCCACACGGCGACACCCTGACGAGCACCGTCGAAGCGGGACATGCGCCCGGCGACGTAACCGCCGGCCAGGTAGGCGAGGAACAGCACGACCAGCAGCGCGATGCCGCCGCCGATGCCGATGCCGTCGGCGTTCGAGGTGGCCTCACCGGCCGACGGGACGCCCTGGGTCAGCCCGATGGCGACGCCGGCGGCGGAGATGAGGGCGATCAGCAGCACGGCCAGGCCGTTGGCGGACAGCCAGCCGAAGAAGGCCGCGCCCCACTTGATCCCGCCGAAGCGCTGGTGCTGCGCGTCGACGGCGTCGCGGGCGGCGCCCTTGCTGGCGCGGGCCCCGTTCGCGGTGTTGTTGCGGAACTCGGTCTCCCGCGCGCTGGTCGCGCTCGAGGAGTCCGGGGTCGAACTGGTGGCCATGGGGTCTCCAGGTGGAGGAGCGACGCGGGGTGGCGTGGCAGTGCGGGAGGGGCCGTCGCGGCCGGTGGGCGAGCAGCCGCTCACCGGCCGCGACGAGTTCAGGGCATGCGGGACCAGCCGGCCCCGCCGAGACGGCGACCGGCTGGGCCCGCGGGTGGAGGTGCCGGTCGCCCGGCGCCCCCACGGAGATCAGCGGTTGCGGTTGATGTCCGTGACGCCGTCGGTGTCGGCCTCGATCTGCTCCTTGCGCACCGTGTCCGAGACCGTCTCCTGCTCGGTGACGGTGTCGACGTCCAGCCGGACGCGCTCGACCGGGACGGCCTCTTTGGCCACCACGGGGCGCTCGGCGTGCAGGACGACCTCGTGCTCCTCCTCGGAGATGGCCGGGCCGTCGAGGGCGCTGCCGACGTTCCCGTCGGTGATCGGCTCGCGCTCGATCCGGACCTCCTCGTGGGAGACCGGGACCGTGGTCGTCACGTTCTCGGTGACGACGTACTTGCGGAGGCGGGCGCGGCCGGCCTCGACGTTCTGCGTGCCGACGCGGAGCTGCTCCTCGGAGCGGGTCATCGCGTCGTCGGTGGTCGGACCGGAGGTGTCGTGGCCGACGGTGCCGTGCCGGTTGGTGTCCGTGTCGGTGTACTCGGCGGACCGCGTGGTGTCGGTGTCGGTGTACTCGGCGGTCCGCGTGGTGTCGGTGTCGGTGTACCCGGCGGTGCTGGTGCCGACGCCGTAGTAGCGGTAGAGCTCCTCCTCCTCGGCGGGGGAGAGGTGACCCTGGTCGGCGTCCACGCGGGGGGCGTCCTTGACCTTGGCCTTCTCGTAGGGCACCCGCAGCGTGCCGTCGGCGACGGTGGCGTCGGCGAGCGGGACGAAGGTCTCCTTGTTGCCGAACAGGCCGGTGCTGACGGTGGCCCACTCGGGGCTGCCGGTCTGGTCGTCCAGGTAGACCTGGCCGACCTTGCCGAGCTTGTCGCCGTCGTTGTCCACGGCGTTGCTGCCGATGATGGCGGTGATGTCCTGCTGGGTGATCATGGGCGTTTCCTCCAGGGGGGTCTGGGTGGTCGAGGGGTCTCCGCCGTGCTGCGCGGTGACCGCCGGACCCTCCTGTGCCCCTGCGTTTACGGCGTAAACAATCCCGGGGGAACGAGATGCGGACGCAGGTCGGCCAAACACAGATCGCACTTCTCTCTCCGGTGAGGTGACCCACCTCAGGCGAGGTCGTCGACCTCGCCGTCGGAGGACTGCGCCTCGCGCAGCACCCGCTCGAGCCGGTCCAGGAGGTTCTCCAGGGCGTCCTCGAACTCCGCGGCCGACTTGTCCAGCGACAGCAGGTGCTCGGTGCGCTGCAAGTTCGGGAACTGCGTCAGGTCGGTCTTCCGCTGGGCCTCCGGGTCGCCCTCCGGTTGGTCCAGCAGGCTCACCTGGGCGCCGAGCTGGGTGACCTCCAGCAGCAGGTGGCCGAGCAGGAAGCTGGAGTAGGCGCGGTACGCGGCGATCGCGGCCTGGTCGGAGAAGCCGGCCTCGGTCAGCGTGCCGAGGAAGGACTCGACCAGCCGCAGGCTGCGCAGCGGCGGCCGGACCCACGGGGCGGCCGGCGGGCGGCTGGCGATCAGCGGGAAGACCGAGGGGTGCGCCAGCGCGATGCGCCGGATGCCGTGCCCCAGCCGCATCAGGTAGTCCTGCCAGCCGTTGTGCTCCTCGATGTAGAGGTCGTCGCCGTCGTCCTTCACGAAGAGCGTCTCGATGACGCGTTCCACGACGCCGTCCAGCAGGTCCTCCCGACCCGGGACGTAGCGGTAGAGCGCCATCGCCTCCACCCCGAGGGAGGCGCCGAGCCGGCGCATGGTGAGCGCGGCGAGGCCGTGCGCGTCGATGTAGTCGACAGCGCCGCGGAGGATCCGGTCGCGGTCCAGGCCCACCGGTCGGGTCAGCCCACCGGCGACGTCCGTCCCCTCGTGGACCGCCACCAGGTCGGGATCCCGGTCGTCGTCGCTCGTTGCCGTCGGCACAGTCGCTCTCCTCGCGTCGGCTCCACTGTCCCCGTCGTCGGGGCGCAGTGGCGCTGCTCCCCTGACTGATACCCGGATCCGAGGTGTCACGCGTCGAGCGGTGTGACCAGTGACACCGCTAGCAATCCGCTTGCAGGAGTTAGCACCGGGCTCATGTGGGGCATGGTGGAGGAGTCAGGTCACACACCCCACCTCTTGGAGTCCTCATGACCGACAACACCAAGCTGATCAACCAGCTCCGCGCCCTCCTGCTGCTCACGCAGACCGAGGAGCAGATCGCCCGCACCCGCATCGGGCAGGCGCGCACCGACGCCGTTCGCCGCGAGCTGACCCAGAACGCCGACAACGCCGCGGAGCGCGCCCAGGCCATCACCGAGGAGCTGCGCGCTCTCGGTGGCGTCGCCGACGTCGTCACCCCGGCGCTCGGCCGGCTCGGCGCCCTGGTCAAGGCCGTCTTCGACCAGGCCGAGCCGATCGAGGAGGCCCTGCTGCAGGACCTCACCCTCGAGCACCAGCTGCTCGACCGGGCCACCTACCTCAAGGTGCTGGCCGAGACCGGGAAGCAGGCGAAGGCGCAGCACCTCGCCGAGCGCCTGATCACCGCGCACAAGGCCACCGTCGAGTGGCTGACCGTCGTCCTGGCCGAGGAGGCACTGGGCGGCCCCGCGGCCCTGCAGGCCACCCCGCTCCAGCGGGTCGCCGGTGGCGCCACCCGCCTGGTCAACCTGCCGGTGCGCTTTGCCGCCGACACGGTCAACCGCGCCGTCGACTCGGTGCAGCAGGTCGGCGAGGAGACCGGGGACAAGGTGAGCTCCGTGGCCGGCAAGGCCGCGCAGTTCACCGACGCCGTCCGCGAGACCCTGGTCGTCGGCCGCAGCGCCTCGCTACGGCGCGCCGAGCGGATCGCCCGTCGTGAGGGCAACCGCACCGCCGCCGACACCGCGAAGGCCGCCCGCGAGGAGCTCGGTGACGTCTCCGCCGACGAGCTGCCGATCAAGGGCTACGACTCGCTGTCGACCAATGACGCAGCCAAGGCCGTCAAGGGCCTGATCAGCGCCCACGACGTCCGGGTCATCATCCGGTACGAGGAGACGCACAAGAAGCGCTCCAGCGTGATCAGCGCCGCGCAGACCACCGTGGCCGGTCTCGCCAAGGACGCCGTCGGCATCGCCGACTGACCTCCCGCAACACCCGAGGGGCCGGTGTCCGCGCTGCGGACACCGGCCCCTTGCGTGCCGTTCTGCAACGGCCACGCTGCGCTGTCGAGCAGCGGCTCGGCGCGGAGACAGATGTCACGATGCGTTACATCGGTGACACATCCGGAGATACTGACCTCCATGAGCACTCTGCCCGAGGTGGCCAGCACTCCTGAGGTGCTGGAGCGTGAGTTCTCCCTCCTCACCGCGGTGACCAGGCTGGACTTCCTGAGCCGACGCGACAACGTGGTCATCGACGAGCCCAACGACAGTGCCGACGACGACGACTCCTGGATGCGGATCAAGGACGTCACCACCACGCTGGACGTGGAGGAGGCGCTGGAACTGCTGACTCTGGGTGAGGTCGTCGCGCGCAAGGCCCACGAGCACCGGCAGCTGGGCATCCGCGCCGCGCTCCGCGGGGGTGCCGACTGGCAGCAGATCGGCCGCGCGCTGGGCGTCTCGCCCCGGGCCGCCTGGGAACGGCACGTCCACTGGCTCGACGACCAGGCGCGGGCCCGCGCCGCCGGTGACGCCGACGCGCTGGACGCCGAGTCGCTGGCCACGGCGCGCACCCTCGCCGGCCGCCGCCCGGCCTGACGGGGTCTCCCGCACGTCAGGTGTGCAGGACGGCGAACGTCGCGACGGCGTGCACCAGGGTGCGGCCCTCCTGCTCGACGTCGGCCTCGCACACCGTGAGGTGCTCGCCCTGCTTGCTGACCCGGCCGACGACCGCGAGGTGACCGGGCTTGCCCGCCCGCAGGTAGGTCACCGTCAGCTGGCTGGTCGCCGGGACGTCGTCCTCCCCGGTGAGACTGCGCACCGCCTGGCCCATCGCGGTGTCGACCAGGGTGGCCAGCACGCCGCCGTGCACCGTGCCGGCCTCGTTGAGGTGGCTCTCGGTCGCGTCGAGCTCCAGGTGCGCCGTCCCGTCGTCCGCGGTCCGGCTGTGCACGCCGAGGGTGTCCACGAAGCTCTCCGTCATCTGCGGCCGCTACCCGCCCGGCCGACGCGCCACGCCTCGCCGTTCTAGGCTCCGGAGGAGACCACTCGACGACGAGGGGGACCCCGTGCAGCAGGTGACGCTGGCCTACGGACGGACGGGCCTGACGATCGAGGTCCCCGACGACGCCGCGGTGATCACGCCCGTGCAGCACGCGGCCGCCCCCGACGTGCCGGCCGAGCTCCGCCGGGCGCTGCGCGAGCCGGTGTCCGGTCCGCCGCTGCGGGAGCGGGTGCGGCCCGGCCAGACCGTGGCGATCTCCGCCTGCGACGGCACCCGCGCCCAGCCGCGGCACCTGATGATCCCGGCGGTGCTCGAGGAGCTCGACGGCATCGTGCGGCTCGAGGACGTCGTCGTGCTGGTGGCCACCGGCACCCACCGGGCCAACACCGACGCCGAGCTGCGGGCGATGTTCGGCGACGAGGTCGTCGACTCGGTGCGGATCGTCAACCACGACTCCCGGGCCGGTGACACGCACCGCTGGATGGGCACCTTCGGCGACGGCGTGCCGGTCTGGCTCAACGAGCAGTGGGTGGACGCCGACGTCCGGCTGACCACCGGCTTCGTCGAGCCGCACTTCTTCGCCGGGTTCTCCGGCGGCCCGAAGATGGTCGCGCCCGGGCTGGCGGCTCTCGACACCGTGCTCGTGCTGCACGACGCCAAGCGGATCGGCGATCCGCGGGCGACCTGGGGCGTCACCCAGGGCAACCCGGTGCACGACGACGTCAGGGCGATCGCGGCGGCCACCGGCGGGGTCACGTACGCCTTCGACGTCGTCCTCAACACCCGGCAGGAGGTCATCGCCGCGTTCGGCGGCGACGTGCTGGAGATGCACGCCACGGCGATCGAGCGGGCCCGCGAGGTGGCGATGGCCCCGGTCGAGGCGCCCTTCGACGTGGTCGTCACCACCGGCGCGGGGTTCCCGCTGGACCAGAACCTCTACCAGTCGGTGAAGGGGATGTCCGCCGCCGCGCAGGTGACCCGGCCGGACGGGCTCATCGTCTGCGCCGCGGCGTGCGAGGACGGCTTCCCCGACCACGGCTCCTACCGCGAGGTGCTCACCTCGGCGTCCTCACCCGAGGCGCTGGTCGAGCTGATCGCTGCCCGCGAGCAGACGGTGCCCGACCAGTGGCAGGTGCAGATCCAGGCCCGCATCCAGGCCGCCCACCGCGTCGTCATGCACACCGACCACCTCACCGACGCCCAGCTGGCCGAGGCGCACCTGGAGCAGACCGCCGACATCGCGGCCACCGTGGCCGAGGCGGTGGCGAAGGCCGGGCCGGGCGCGCGGGTCTGCGTCCTCCCCGAGGGCCCGCAGACCATCCCGTACGTCCGCAGCTGACCCCGTCGCCCCGCGCGGGAGCACGGGTTGGCCGCCCGGGGAGGGTGCGGTCTGCACGGTGTCGGCCGGACCACGCCGTCGCGAGGGTGGCCGCATGGACGCTGTGGTGCACCTGGCCGGGGTGACCCGCCGATACCGCGGGACCGTCGCGCTGGACGGCGTCTCGCTGGACGTGGCGGCGGGGGAGTTCGTCGCCGTGATGGGCGCGACCGGGTCGGGGAAGAGCACGCTGCTGCACTGCGCGGCCGGTCTCGAGCGCCCCTCGGCCGGGACGGTGCGGCTGCTCGACCTGCCGGTCGAGACCGCCGACCACCGCCGGGTCCTCGCCGTCCTCCGCTTCCTCGACGCCGACCGACCTCACCTCTGACGGGGCGGGGGGAGGAGGAGGGCCTGGTCGGGGTGGCACCAGGCCCAGCGCTCGCCGGGTTCGGCGGAGGCGAGCACCGGGTGGCCGGTCGCCGCGGCGTGCGCGGTGGCGTGCCGGTGCGGCGAGGAGTCGCAGCAGCCGACGTGGTCGCAGGTCAGGCAGCGGCGCAGGTGCACCCACTGCCCGCCGATCCGCAGGCAGTCCTCGCAGGCGTCGGCCGGACCGGGGGAGGGCGGGGCGGCCGCGGCGTGCGGACAGGTCGCGCCGTCCTGCACCTGCCAGGAGCTCACCCCCGCTGCCGGTGCAGCGGCAGCCGCACGCAGAACGTCGTCCCCTCCGGCCCGGTGGAGTAGTTGAGCGAGCCGCCGTGCCGCCGCTCGACGATCCGCCGGGCGTTCTCCAGGCCCAGCCCGCTGCCCTCGCCGGTCGCCTTGGTGGTGACGAAGGCGTCGAACAGGGTCGCCCGCACCTCCTCGGGCACGCCCGGCCCGTCGTCGGTGATCTCCACGAACACCGCGTCGTCGTCGGCCCGGGTGCGCAGGGTCAGCACGCCGCTGTCGCCCATCGCGTCCGCGGCGTTGTCGATCAGGTTGGTCCACACCTGGTTCAGCTCTGCCGGGTAGCCCGGCACGGGGGGCAGCGCAGCGGCGTAGTCCCGGCGCACCTCGATGCCCGACAGCTTGCGGGCCAGCATCACCAGCGTGCTCTCGATGCCGGGCTTGACGTCGAGCTCCTGGTGCTGGGCCTGGTCCATGTGCGAGTACTGCTTGACCGCCCCCACCAGCGAGGAGATCCGGGTGGCCGCCTCCTCGATCTCGGTCATCAGGGTCTCGGTCTCCAGCGTGTAGCGCAGCCAGCCGAAGGCGGCGCTCCACTCCAGGCCGGAGTCGACCTGCTCGACGACGTCGTCGACCCACGCGGCGTCCATCCCGGCGGTGGCGAACACCGGGGCCAGGTCGTAGGCGTTGTCCACGCCGACCTCCTCCAGCCGCTCGGCGATCGCGTCCTCCAGGTCGCTCTCCTCCAGCGCGGTCAGGTCCGGCCGCGGCTTGGCCGCCCGCTCGACGGCGATCTCCTGGGTCCGCACCAGCCGGGCGACCAGGTCGGGGGACAGGCCGCCGTCGGCGAGCAGCCCCAGCTTGTGCCGCATCGCGCTCATCCGGCCGCGCAGCTGCTCGGTGGCCCGGACGGCGGCGGCCGCCGGGTTGTTCAGCTCGTGCGCGAGGTTGGCCGACAGGTGGCCGAGCTGCACCAGGTGCTCGCGCTGGCGCATCGCCGACTCGGTGGCCCGCACGCCCTCGTACAGCCCGTCGAGCAGGTGCACCGCCATCGGGCACTGCTGGGTGACCAGGGCGGCGAAGTCCGCGGCTGACAGCCGCAGGAACCGGCTGGGCCGGGTGGTGCGCAGCGTGGTCTGGTAGTCCTGCGGGTGGCCGGTCGCGTAGGCCCGGGTGGCGCCCGAGTAGGCGCCGCGGTGGGTCGTCTCGTTGATCAGCACGTCCTCGCCGTCGGCGTGCTTGGTCAGCCGCAGACCGCCGTCGAGCAGCACGTACAGCGCGTCGGAGGGGTCGCCCTGGGCGAAGACGACGGCGTCGCCGTCGAACACCCGGACCTCGGCGTGGTCGGCGATCCACTGCAGGTCCTCGTCGCGCAGCGACTCGAACAGGAACAGCGTGCGCAGCTCGTCCAGGCCGACCTGCGGGGTCGTTGCGGTCATCCGATGGCCTCCAGGTAGCGGTGCACGAGCGTCACGGCCATGGCGCCCTCGCCGACGGCCGACGCGACGCGCTTGACCGACTCGGCCCGTACGTCGCCGGCGACGAAGACCCCCGGCACGGAGCACTCCAGGTGGTAGGGCGCCCGGGACAGCGGCCAGTCCGCCGGCGGCCGCCCCTCCTCGTCCAGCAGCGCCGGGCCGGTTCGCAGGAAGCCACGCTCGTCGCGGGCGAAGGCCTCACCGAGCCAGGAGGTCGGCGGCTGGGCGCCGATGAAGACGAAGAGCCGGGACGCCGGCACGGTGCGCGTCTGACCGGTCACCGCGTCGTCCAGCACCAGCCGCTCGACGTGGTCGGCGCCCTCCACGGCGGAGACCTGGGTGCAGGTGAGCACGTCGATCGCCGGGTGCGCCTCGATCCGGCCGACCAGGTACTCGCTCATGCTGGCCCGGATGTCTGTGCCCCGGCACAGCACGACCACCCGGCTGGCGAACTTGGCGAAGTGCAGCGCCGCCTGGCCGGCCGAGTTGGCCGCGCCGACGACGTAGACCTCCTCGCCCCCGCAGTTGCTCGCGTCGTGGGCGGCGGCGCCGTAGTACAGGCCGCGGCCGGCGAAGGTGTCCGCGCCCTGCGCGGGCAGCCGGGTCCAGGAGACGCCGGTGGCCAGGACGACGGCGTGCGCGGTGACCTGGCTGCCGTCGGCGAAGCTCAGCGTGCGACCGTCGCCGGTGGGCGTGATGGCGGTGACCTCGCTGGCGGTGAGCAGCTCGACGCCGAAGCGCACCGCCTGGTCACGGGCGCGCTGGGCCAGCTCGGCACCGGAGACCCCGTTGGGGAAGCCCAGGTAGTTCTCGATCCGGCTGCTCTGGCCGGCCTGCCCGCCGGTGGCGGTGCGCTCGACCAGCAGCGTGCGCAGCCCCTCGCTGGCCGCGTAGACCGCCGAGCCGAGCCCGGCCGGACCCGCGCCGACGACCACGACGTCGTAGAACGGGCTGCCCGCGGTGGTGGCCAGCCCGCACTTCTGGGCGACCGCCTGCAGCGTCGGGCGGCTGAGCACGGTGCCGTCGGGGAACACGGCGGCCGGCAGCGCGGCGTCGTCGGTGAGCTCGGCGGCCTTGCGGATGGCGGCGCTGTCCTCGCCCTGCAGGTGCCGGTAGGGCACCTGGTTGCGGGCCAGGAACTCCTTGAGCTCCTGGGTGTCCGCCGACCACTGGTGACCGAGCACGGTGAGCCCGTCGAACGGCGCCCGCGCGGTGCGCGCCCAGTCCAGCAGCAGCTCGTCGAGCACCGGGTACAGCTGCTCCTCCGGCGGGTCCCACGGCTTGAGCAGGTAGCGGTCGAGGTCAACGTCGTTGATCGCCCGGATCGCGGCGTCGGTGTCGGCGTAGGCGGTGAGCAGCACCCGCTTGGCGGTGGGCGCGAGGTCCATCGCCTGCTCGAGGAACTCGACCCCGGTCATCCCGGGCATCCGGTGGTCGGCGAGCAGCAGGGCGGTGGTCTCGCCACGGGCGGTCAGCTCGCGGAGGGCGGCGAGCGCGTCCTCACCGCTCTCGGCCCGCACCACCCGGTAGCGGTCGCCGAAGTGGCGGCGGAGGTCGCGGGCGACGGCGCGGCTGACCGCGCGGTCGTCGTCGACGGTGAGCAGGACGGGTCGGGCAGGCACAGCACCTCCGGATGGGTGCCGACGAAGGTGCCGCCCGGGCGGGCGGGCCCCCAGTGGCACCTCCCATCCAACCCGCTGCAGGTGGACAGCGGTAGTCCCCGGGGCGTCCGCCGAGGGTGAACACCCCGGCGGTCAGCCCAGCGGGCCGGGTCCTGCCCGATCCACAGGGAACTGTCAGGGGGGAGTGCCACGCTCGGAGCTGCCCCACCCCCTGACCC
>NZ_SJEX01000007.1 GCF_005930495.1 Modestobacter excelsi
ACCCTGCTCGCTGCCGCCCCGACCACCCCCGCTGACCTCGACGGCGCCGCCCTCGAGTTCGAGCGCCTCGAGCCGACCATCGGCGCCCGCGTCCACGGCGTGGACCTCAGCCGCGCCACCGACGACCAGGTCCGCGCGATCCGGGCGGCCCTCGCCGAGTACAAGGTGCTGTTCTTCGCCGGCCAGCACGGCCTGCACCCCGACAGTCAGATCGCCCTCGGCCGCCGGCTGGGCGAGGTCACCGAGGGCCACCCGGTCGTCCCCGGGGTCGACGAGGAGCACCCCGAGATCTACGCGCTGGACAGCTCCACCGGCGGCTTCGCCGACGTGTGGCACACCGACGTCACCTTCGTGCGCCGCCCGCCGCTGGGCTCCGTCCTGCGGGCCGTCGTCCTCCCGCCGACCGGCGGGGACACCCAGTGGGCGGACCTGGAGCTGGCCTACCGCTCGCTCAGCGAGCCGGTGCAGCGGCTCGCCGACCAGCTCGTCGCGGTGCACGACGGCACCCGGGAGTTCGGCTACTACCTCGCCCAGCGCGAGGAGCGCACCAGGTGGGAGGGCGAGGAGTTCCGCGCGCTCGTCCCGGTCGAGCACCCGGTCGTCCGGGTGAACCCGGACACCGGCCGCAAGGGGTTGTTCGTCAACCCCGGCTTCGTGTCCCACATCAAGGACGTCTCCGACGCCGAGAGCCGCTACCTGCTCGACCTCTTCTACGCCCACATCACCAAGCCCGAGCACATCGTGCGGCACCGCTGGTCGGTCGGCGATGTGGCCATGTGGGACAACCGGTCGACGGTGCACTACGCCAACCGTGACTACGGCGACACCCGGAGGGTGATGCACCGCATCACCCTGCGCGGCGACGCGCCGGTCGGGCCGGACGCCGCCTGACCTCCGACATGGCCCCAGCGGCCCGACGCCCTGAGAGAGTTGACCCCATGCAGCGCAACCTCCGCCGTCCCGGCGCGTCCGCCCTGGCGCTCACCGCCCTGCTCGCCGCCGCCCTCGCCGGCTGCTCCAGCGAGGAGGCGGGGTCGGGCTCGGGCGGGGGCAGCGGTGACGGCATCACGGTCCAGACCGCGGAGTTCAGCTGGACCGCGGCCGGCCTGACCAACGGCATCCTCTCCGAGATCGCCTCCGACCACCCCGACCTGGGGGTCTCCTCGCTGGCCACGACGCAGCTGGACCCGGCGGCCGCCTGGGCGGGTGCGCAGCGCGGGGACATCGACCTGCTCACCGAGGTGGCGCTGCCCAACCAGCAGGCGCTGGCCGACAAGGCGAGCGACCAGGTCGACGTCGTGTCCGAGACCTACGGCGACGCCGCGCAGGGCTGGTTCGTGCCCGCCTACGCGGTGGCGCCCGGCGGCCCGCTCGAGGGGCTGACCAGCGTCACCCAGCTCAACGACTACGCCGACGAGCTCGGCGGCAAGTTCTACGACGCCGACCCCGGCTACATCACCACGGAGCAGAACACCAAGCGGCTCAGCGGCTACGGCATCTCGCTGGAGCACGTCGTCTCCAGCGAGGCGGCGGAGCTCGCCCAGCTCAAGAGCTCCTACGGCAGCGAGGAGCCGATCGTGCTGTACCTGTACCACCCGCACGCGGTGTTCGCGCAGTACGACATGGTCCAGCTCGAGGAGCCCACGCCCTACTCCGACGGCTGCCTGACCACCGGTGACGGCGCCTGCGCGATGCCCTCGTACAGCGCCAACATCGCGGCCAGCAAGGAGCTCCAGGAGCAGGCCCCGGCCTTCGTCGACCTGCTGACCGACCTGCGCATCCCGGTCGACGAGATGGAGGCCATGCAGAAGCAGGTCGACGTCGACGGGGACGACGTCCCGACCGTCGCCCGGCAGTGGGTCGACGACCACGCCGACCAGATCGACCAGTGGATCGGCTGACGTGACGTCGCCGGTGCTGCGGGTCTCGGGCCTGACGAAGGTCTTCGGGGCACGCGAACGGGAGGCACTGCGGTTGGCCGCTGAGGGCCTCGGGCGCGACGAGGTCTACCGCCGGACGCAGTCGACGCTCGCCGTCCACGACGTCAGCTTCGAGGTGGCGCGGGGTGAGCTGTTCGTCGTCATGGGGCTGTCGGGGTCGGGCAAGTCCACCCTGGTGCGGCTGCTGAACCGGCTCATCGAGCCCAGCGCCGGCACCGTCGAGGTCGACGGCCGGGACCTGCGGGCCCTGGACGACGCGGAGCTCCGCCGCGTGCGCAACCAGAAGATCAGCATGGTCTTCCAGCACTTCGCGCTGCTGCCGCACCGCACGGTGCGGGAGAACGCCGGCTACGCGCTGAAGGTGCGCGGCGCCCGCGTCACCGAGCAGCGGGAGCGGGCGGACTGGGCACTGGAGACGGTGGGCCTGCTCGACCGGGCCGACGCCCGGCCCGACGAGCTCTCCGGCGGCATGCGGCAGCGGGTGGGCCTGGCCCGCGCGCTCGCCGCGGACTCCGAGGTGCTGCTCATGGACGAGCCGTTCTCCGCCCTGGACCCGCTGATCCGCCGGGACATGCAGGACCTGCTGGAGCGGCTGCAGTCGGAGCTGTCGAAGACCATCGTGTTCATCACCCACGACCTCAACGAGGCCATGCGGCTGGGCGACCGGATCCTCATGCTCAAGGACGGGCGGACCGTGCAGCTGGGCACCGGGCCGGAGATCATCGCCGCGCCCGCCGACGCCTACGTCGCCGACTTCACCTCCGACGTGGACCGGACCCGGGTGCTCACCGCCGGGGACCTGCTGCGCGAGCCGCGGCTGACCGCCCGGCTCGGGGACGCCCCCGGCGACGTGCTGCGGGCGCTGGGCGCGGTGGAGGCCAACGGCGTCTACGTGCTCGACGATGGCCGGCGCATCGCCGGCGTCGCCCGCGACCACCTGCTGGCCCGCGCGGTGCAGGAGGGCCGGGCGGCACTCGGGCCGCAGGAGCTGGTCACCGACTTCGCGACCATCGCGGCGGACCGTCCCGTCGTGGAGTTCGTGCACCTCCTCGGCCGGCACCCCGTGCCGCTCGGGGTCGTCGACGACGACGGCCGGCTGCTCGGCGTCGTCCCCCGGGCCGCGGTGCTGGACGCCCTGTCGGCCGTGCCGGTCACCGGGAGGCGCTCGTGATCCCCCACGTCCCGCTCGGTCAGTGGGTCTCCGACCTCATCGACTGGCTGCTCGCCACCGTCCCGTGGCTGTTCGACGGCATCTCCTCAGTCATGCAGGTGCTCGTCGACGGCCTCACCGACGCACTGGTCTCGCCGCCGCCGGTGGTGTGGATCGTGGTCGCCACGGTGCTCGCCCTCCTGCTGCGCGGTCCGTGGCTGGCCCTCTACACGCTGCTGGCGTTCCTGCTGGTGGTGTCGCTGGAGCTGTGGGTCGAGACCATGCAGACCCTGGCGCTGGTGCTGGTGGCCGCGGTGATCGCCGCGGCGATCGGCGTGCCGCTGGGCATCCTGGCGGCGCGGCACCGCGCGGTCAGCGTCGCGGTCCGGCCGGTGCTGGACTTCATGCAGACGACGCCGGTGTTCGTCTACCTCGCCCCCGCCGTCTTCTTCTTCGGCGTGGGCGTCGTGCCGGGGGTCGTGGCGACCATCCTGTTCGCCATCCCCCCGGGCGTCCGGCTGACCGAGCTCGGCATCCGGCAGGTGGACCGCGAGGTGGTGGAGGCCGCGCAGGCCTTCGGCGCCCGGCCGGGGCAGGTCCTGCGGGAGGTCCAGCTGCCGCTGGCGCTGCCGTCGATCATGGCCGGCGTCAACCAGGTGATCATGCTGGCGCTGTCGATGGTGGTCACCGCCGGGCTGCTCGGCGCGGCCGGGCTGGGCGCGGTGGTGGTGCGCGCGGTGACCCAGCTCGACGTCGCCTCCGGGGTCGAGGGCGGTCTCGCCGTCGTCCTGCTGGCGATCTTCCTCGACCGGCTGACGGCGTCCTTCGGCCACCCGACGGCGGTGTCCCGGCTGCTCCGGGCCCGGACCCGCCGGGCCGCGGCCGGAGCCGCCGGACCGGTGGTGCCGGCTCCCCGGTCCGAGGCCGCCGCTCCCGCCGAGGCGCCCGCGTCGCGCTGACCGGCGCCACCCGGCCACCACGCCGCGAGGCCGGCTGCACCCGCAGCCGGCCTCTCGCCGTCACCACCCCTGCGCGAGGATCGAGCACGTGCAGACCGGGGACCCGATGAGCGTGCAGGTGGTGCCCGGCGAGACCGCTCCCCCGGGGTTGAGCCGGGAGGAGGCCGAGGCGCGGCGACGGCGGGGTGAGGGCAACACGGCCACCCGGGGGTCGTCCCGGAGCTACGCGGCCGTCCTGCGCACCAACGTCTTCTCCTTCTTCAACCTCATCCTGTTCGTCATCGGCGCGGCCCTGCTCGCGCTGGGCCGCTACGACGACGCCTTCACCAGCGTCGGCCTGGGCCTGGTCAACGCCGCCATCAGCGCCGTGCAGGAGATCCGTGCCAAGCGCAAGCTCGACCGGCTGCAGCTGCTCAGCCGCGGCCGGGTCACGGTCGTGCGCGACGGCCGGGACGTCGAGGTCGTCCCCGACCAGGTCGTCCGCGGGGACGTGCTGCACCTGCGCCCCGGCGACCAGGTCGTGGTCGACGGCCCGGTGCTGGCCGGCGGCCTGGTCGAGGTGGACGAGTCGCTGCTGACCGGCGAGTCCGAGGCGCTGCGCAAGGAGCCCGGCGAGGACCTGCTGTCCGGCAGCCACTGCGTGGGCGGCGAGGGCCACCAGCTGGCCCGCGACGTCGGCGCGGCCAGCTACGCCAGCCGACTCACCACCGACGTGCGGCAGGCGTCGACCGACAGCACGCCGCTGCAGCGGCGCATCGGCTTCGTCGTCCGGCTGGTCATGGTGCTGGTCGGGCTGATGAGCGTCGCGATCCTCGCCCAGGCCGGTCTGGAGGGCTTCACGCTGGAGCGGGTCGTGCAGACCACCGCCGTGCTGTCCGGGCTCGTCCCCTACGGCCTGTTCTTCCTCGTCGCCGTCGCCTACACCGTGGGCGCGGCGAGGAGCGCCGCGCACGGGGCCCTGGTGCAGCAGGTCAACGCCGTCGAGTCGGTGAGCAACGTCGACGTGGTGTGCACCGACAAGACCGGCACGCTGACCACCGGGCGGCTGACCCTCGCCGAGGTGCTGCCGGTGGGCCCGGTGCCGGCGGCCGACGTCGAGGAGCTCGTCGGCTCGATGGCGGCAAGCACCGCGGCGGGGAACCTGACGACCACGGCGCTGGCCGGCGCGCTGCCCGGGGAGCCGGTGGTGGTCCGGGACGAGGTCCCGTTCTCCTCGTCGCTGCGGTGGAGCGCGCTGCGCACCGAGGACGGGGTCTACGTGCTGGGCGCACCCGACCGGCTCGCCCCGCAGCTGTCCGGGGAGCCGTTGACCGAGGCGGTGGCCGCGCGCACGTCCCAAGGGCTGCGGGTGCTCGTCGCCGCCCGGGCCGTGGACCCGGCCGCCCCGCTGCGCGACCGGACCGGCCGGGCCCGGCTGCCCGCACTGGAACCGCTGGCGCTGGTGGTGCTCGCCGACGAGCTGCGCCCCGGCGTGCCTGAGGCGATCGCGCGGTTCGCCGCCGACGGCGTCGACCTCAAGGTCGTCTCCGGCGACGACCCCGCCACCGTGGCGGCTCTGGCCCGGCAGGCCGGGCTGGCCGCCGGCGAACCGGTGAGCGGGGCCGGGCTCGACGGGCTGTCCGACGCCGAGCTCGACGCCGTGGTCGCAGGCAGCACCGTGTTCGGCCGGATCACCCCCGAGCAGAAGGAGCGGCTGGTGACCACGCTGCGCCGGCGCGGCCACCACGTGGCGATGATCGGCGACGGGGTCAACGACGCCCGGGCGCTCAAGCGGGCGCAGGTCGGGGTGGCGATGCGCAGCGGCAGCGCGGTCACCCGTGACGTCGCCGACATCGTGCTCACCGACGACTCGCTCGCCGCGCTGCTGCCGGCCCGGCACGAGGGCCGCCGGATCATCTCCGGCATCAGCACCTCCATGCAGGTGTTCCTGGCGCGGGTCGGCACCCAGGGCCTGGTCATCCTCACCGTCACCATGCTCGGGCTGGGCTTCCCGTACTCCCCCGCGCAGGTCGGGCTCACCCTGCTGACGGTCGGCGTCCCGACGCTGTTCCTCACCAGCTGGGCCCGCCCGACCGCTCCGGACCCGCACCTGCTGACCGACCTCTGGCGGTTCGTCGTCCCGGCGATGGTGCTCACCGCGGCCGCCGGCGCCGCCCTCTACGCCTACCACTACACGACGCTGCTCGACGGCTTCGAGCAGTCCCGGGTGCCCGAGGTCGTGGTCGCCGACTTCGAGCGGTACACCGGCGTGAGCTCCGACGACGTGGCGTTCACCGAGGCCGCGGCGACCATCGGGGCGCAGACGGCGCTGTCGACGTTCGTCTCCTACGCGGCGTTCCTGCTCATCCTGTTCCTGCGCCCGCCGACCCGGTTCTTCGCCTCCTGGACACGGCCGGACGGCGACCGGCGACCGGCCGTGCTGGTCCTCGCGCTCTTCCTGGCGTTCTCCGGCGGGCTGTTCGTGCCCTGGTTCACCGACTGGTTCGGGCTCACCCACGCCGCCGACCCGGTGTTCCGGACCGTGCTGCCGGCGCTGGTGGTCTGGTTCGCCCTGCTCAGCGCGGTCTACCGGTTCCGGGTCCTGGAGCGGGCCCTCGGCCTGGCCGCCCCCGCGGGCGAGGGCGGCCCTCCTCGCTGATCGACGTGCCCGCCCGCTCGGGAGGTGGGACGCTGTCCCTGCGTCGAGCACACGCCCCCTGCCGACCGGCCGGGCGCGGATGCCGTCGTCGTACGGACCACGCCGGCGCACGGTCGACCCTGCCGACCGCTCGTCGTCCCAGCACACCGCGGCGAGACCAGTCGCTCGAGCACAGCAGGAGCCGATGAGCACCGGACAGGCCGCCACGTGGGCGCACTGCGCCCCACCGACACCCACCTCGGCCCGCGACACGTGGACCTGGACCATCGGCCGTCCCGCGCAGCTCACCGGTGCACGCAACGACCTGCGGCGGAGCCTCCCCGCGGGGTCGCCACCCGATGACGTCGACCGGCTGCTGCTCGTCTTCGAGGAGCTGGCCAGCAACGGCCTGCGGCACAGCGGCGCCCCGGTCGAGGTGCGGGTGGACGGGTGCGACCGGGGCTGGCTGGTCGACGTCAGCGACGCGTGTCCGGAACAGCCACCCGTGCCGGCCCTCGACCGTGACCCGGCCCTGGGTGGCCTGGGCCTGCACCTCGTCGCACGGCTGTCCGCGGCGTTCGGCTGGGCGGTCGACGGCGATCGCAAGCACGTCTGGGCGGTGCTGGCGCTCGCCTGATCCCCGGGCTGCCGCGGGGTCGGGGTGTGGCCCTTCCCCCGGGCACGGGCACGGACCGCTTCCCGAAGGCGGGTCGTCCACCCGACACGCCCTCCCCGATGGCGCTACGGTTCTCCCCACACGTCGCCGGTGCGCCGGCTGCAGCTGACCGTCGGCGGCGAGGAGGAGAGCGGCATGGCGCGGCGCGATCTGGTGGTGGTCGGTGCCTCGGCCGGCGGCGTCGAGGCACTGCTGCAGCTGCTGCGGGCCCTGCCCCCCGACCTGCCGGCCGCCGTCCTGGTCGTCCTGCACCTCCCCACCGGTGCCCGCAGTGCACTGCCCGAGATCCTCGACCGGGTGTGCGCCCTCCCCGTCGGGCAGGCCGTGGACGGCGCCCTGCTGGAGCCCGGGACGGTGCGCGTGGCCGTACCGGACCGGCACCTGATGGTCGTCGACGACCACGTCCTGCTCTCCCGCGGACCGCGCGAGAACGGGCACCGGCCGGCCGTCGACGTGCTGTTCCGGTCCGCGGCCCGGTCCACCGGCCGGCGGGTGGTGGCGGTCGTGCTGTCCGGCGCCCTGGACGACGGGGCCGCCGGGATGATCGCGGTCCGGGCGCGCGGTGGCATCGGCATCGCCCAGGACCCGGCGGACGCGATGTACCCGAGCATGCCGCGGCACGCCGCCGAGGCCGGCGGAGTGGAGCACGTCGTCCCGGTCGAGAAGATGGCGGCCCTCCTCTCGACCCTGCTCAGCGAGGACATCACGGGCGTGCAGGAGCCGCCGCCCAGCGAGTTGATGGACACGGAGACGGCCATGGCGAACCTGGAACCGGACGCGCTCGACGGTGACGACCGGCCCGGCGTCCCGTCGGGATACGGCTGTCCGAGCTGTCACGGCGCGCTCTTCTCGATCACCGAGGGGGGCCTGGAGCGGTTCCGCTGCCGGGTCGGGCACGCCTGGTCGCCGGATGCACTCGTGGCCGAGCAGTCCCAGGCGCTCGAGGGGGCGCTGTGGATGGCGCTGCGCGGTCTGGACGAGTCCCTGGTCTCCCTCGACCCGCTCGACGGCTTCCTGACCGACCGAGGTCCGGGGTCGAGCCCGGACGGGGACGGGCGCCCCGGCGGCCGGGCCGACGACCCGACGTACGCCGGTGGCGCGATCATCGGGTCGAGCGCCGTCGACCTCGGCGGGCTGGTCGCACGAGCTCACGACGCCCGGGCATCCGCGCGCCGGATCCGGAGCTCGGCGCAGGAGGCGCGGCGGCGCGTCGCCGCGTCGACGAACGGGCTCGTCCTGGGTACGCGCCGGAGCCCGTCCCTGCTCGACGGCCAGGCGCAGCGCTGATCCGGGGGCCGAGCGCGGACAGGCAGCTCCCTGGCTCGCTGATCGACGGTCCCGTAGGGGCCATGGTGGCCGACATGACCCCTGCGCTGGGACCTCTGGCTCAGGGAGCCGCGTCGGCCTCGGGTGGATCGGCGGTGGGCGGCTGCAACCGGTCCCGGAAGGTGGCCACCTGGTCCTCGAGGAGCGTGTCGACGAGGCGGCGCAGCCGGTCGTCCCCCGTGCCACCGGCCGGTGGCGTCGACAGCGGGATGCAGTAGCGGAGGTAGCTCTCCTCGAGTGCCTCGTTGAGGGCCTGGGCGAGGACGTCCTGCTGGAAGACCTCCAGTGGCACCAGCGCCTGCAGGTAGCCGTCGAGGTCGAAGGCGTCGCCGGTGCCGCCGAGCGCCACGTAGCGCAGCCACAGTTCCTGCATGGTCAGCTCCGCACGGACGCGGGCAGCGTCCATGCGCCGGTGGCGCTCGTCGCTGGTCATGGTCACGGTCGGGCAGGCGCCGCACGGTGGGTGTTGCGCTCCACCACGGCGGCGAGGAGGGCGCGCGCGACGTCCTGCACGGGCTGCTCGGCCTGCCGGGCGGCGCTGGCCAGAGCGACGAACGCGTCCTGCTCACTGGTCGCGCCCCGGGCGAGCAGCACCCCGGTGGCCCGCGCGATCGCATCACGGCTGGCGAGCGCCTCGGTCAGCTGCCGGCTGAGCCGGCGGGCCTCCTGCAGGCTCTGGGTGTTGGCCAGCAGGATCGCGGCCTGACCCGCGAGCAGGCGCATGATCTGCTCGTCGTGCGGGCCGTAGTTCATCGGGCGCTCGCAGTAGACCTTCATGGCGCCGATCGACTCCTGGCCCACCACCAGCGGCGTGCTCAGCACCGAGCGCACACCCAGCTGGCCGACCGCGTCGTTCCACCGCCGCCAGCGGCCGTCGGTGGTGGTGTCGTCGATCCGCACGAGTTCCCGGGTGCGCCAGGCGGTCAGGCACGGGCCCTCATCGAGCTGGTACTGCAGGGCGTCGGCCTCCTCCACCGCAGCGTTGGAGGCGGCCTTGGAGCGCTTGCCGTGCTCGTCGATGAGGGTGACCGCCGCACCCAGCGTGCCGGCGGTGGCGGTCGCCGCCAGGCTGGTGACCAGCTCGAGGGCGGTGTCGACGGTCTCCCGGGAGAGCACCAGGCCGGCCATCTGGTTCAACGCTGCGCCGAGGTCCACCGGCGGTGGGCCGGTCAGCGGATCGGTGCCTGCCTGTGCCGGGCTACCGGCAGCGGAGTCGGTCATGGGTGGTCCCCTCCACGGGGGTCGTGGCGACTGCCGGGGACGTCCGCGGAGCTGCTCATGCGCGAGGGCCTCCCGCTCCGTCCCGGCCGGGCGCGAGGGCGCGCACCGACCGGCACCGGCGGAGAGGGAACCCGTGGTCTGGGTGATGCTCCGCCGCGCTGCGCGGCCGGTCCATCCACCGTCTCGCGCGCATGGCCGGCAACTCGTGTGCACGGTACCCGGCCGGGCGCTGTGCATGCCCACGGAGGGCCTCGGCGAGCACCTCCCCGACCCGGTGGGACCCGGGACGGCGCGGCTGCGGGGCTGGCCCGTCCGGTCAGGTGTCGATGTCACCGGCGGGCAGGCCGCCGATGATGCCGCGGGCCAGCTCGTCGTCCCGGGGCGGCCCGCGCCACTCGACGAGGAGCAACGACGCGTCGTCGCTGGTGTGGCCACCCCGCGCCGCCATCAGGTCGTGCGAGAGCAAGCGCACGGTCTCGGCGACGCTCGTCCGCTCGGTGCTGGCCCGCTCGACCAGCTCCCGCAGCCGGGCCTCGCCGAACTGCCCCCCGCCCTCGAGCCGCTCCTCGACGACCCCGTCGGTGAAGAACAGCACCCGGTCACCCGGGGCCAGCTGCACGGTCTGGACCGACGGGGACGCGCCGCCGAACCCCACGGGGCGGGTGGTGGGTCCGGACAGCTCGGCGACAGCGCCGTCCGGCCGGACCCACAGGGCGGCGGGGTGGCCGGCGTTGACCCAGCTGAGGACCCCGGTCACGGTGTCCAGCCGGCCCACCTGGGCGGTGGCGAAGCGCCCCGGGTGGGAGGTGCCGAGGACGTCGTCCATGTGCACGTAGAGGTCCGGCAGCGACGCCTCGGACCGCCGGCCGTGCCGGTAGGCGGCGACCACGACGGTGGCCATGATGGCCGCCTCCAGCCCGTGGCCCATGGCGTCGAAGACCGCCAGGTGCAGGACGTGGTCGTCCAGGGCGTAGTCGAAGCTGTCCCCACCCACGTCGTAGGCGGGCTCCAGGATGCCGGCGAGGGCGACGTCCGGGGTGGTCATCACCAGCGGCGGCAGCGTCTGCCACTGCAGGTGGGCCGACAGGCTCATCGGCACCGCGGCGCGGATCTTGGCGAACGTGCCGGTGTAGAGGGACTTGGTGACGACGAGGTCCGCGGTCAGGCCGGCCAGGCGCTGGGCGAGCCGTCGGTCGTTGTCGTCGACCCCGGGCAGGGTGAACGCCAGGACGCCGACGCGGTCGGAGCCGTCCAGCATCGGCAGGTACAGCCGCACGGACCCGTCTGACATCTGCTGCTCGATGCGGGCGTCCTGGGTGAAGGCGCGGCCCGGCCAGCTCCCGGCGATCGGCGTCGACGCGCCGACGAGCCCGCGCCCGGTCAGCGGCTGCAGGGTCCGCTGGTCGTAGTCCTGCAGCCAGATGCTGACGTCCGTGCCGCCGATGGAGCCGATCTCCTGCGCGACCAGCGGCCCCACCAGCCGGGCAGGCATGAGGTGCGCCCGGTCCAGCAGCGACCCCAGCACCCGCTCGCCGAGGCTCTCGGTCCGCGACCGGCCCTCCTCGTCGACGAAGCCCACACCCACGTCGGCCTGCAGTGTCTGCACCGCGACGGTGAGGTGGTCGTGTCCGTCGTCCGGCATCCGCTCTCCCACCAGGTCCCGCCCCATGAGGGGTGACCGGAAGGCGACCCAGGCGCACCGGCCGCAGCCGGGTCGAGCAGCGTCGTGCCGATCAGCCGGCACCCGCGAGGAGGACCCTAGCCGGGCCGCGCAAGGACGTCGGTCACGCCGGGCCCGCGTCCCCGTCAGTCGACGGCGAGCCGGACGGGGATGCTCTCCCAGGCCCGCAGCGTGTTGTTGTGGTGCCGCCGGGTGGGGCCGGCGAGCTCGATCGACCGCACCCGCCGGGCGAGCGCGGTGAGCACGGCCTCGGCCTCGAGCCGGGCGACGTGCTGGCCGACGCACTGGTGCAGGCCCATGCCGAAGCCCACGTGCCCCGAGGGGTCGCGGTCGAGGTCGAAGCGGTCGGGGTCGGTCCACCGGCGGGGGTCGCGGTTGGCGGCGGCCAGGAACATCAGCACCTTGCGGCCCTCCGGGACGACGGTGCCGCCGATGCCGACGTCGGTGGTCGTGGTGCGGAAGAAGGTCTGCACCGGTGACTCCCACCGGATGGCCTCGTCGAAGGCCACCCGGGCCAGCGACGGGTCGGCGACCAGCCGGGCCCACTGGTGCGGGTGCGTCGCGAAGGCGTAGAGGATCGCCGACAGCGCGTGCACCGTGGTGTCCACCCCGGCGGTGAGCAGCGACCGGACCATCAGCGGCGCCTGCTGCGGGGTGATCTCCCCACGGTCGGCCGCGGCCCAGATGGCGGCGCCGAACCCGTCGCCGCTGAGCGCCTCACGGGCGCACTGCTCCCCCACCCAGCCCGACAGCTCCGGCACCCGGTGCGCGCCCCTGGCCACCAGGTCGTTGCTCGGGCCGAAGGCGTTGAAGGCGTGGTCCCCGTAGGGCAGCAGGTTCTCCCGGCCGTCCGGGCCGATGCCGACCGCGTCGGGGAAGACCCGCAGCGGGAACGCCTCGGCGAGCACCGGGACGGCGTCGAACTCGGTGCCCGCGGCGAGCACGGAGTCCACGAGCTGCTCGGCGTCGGCGGTCCAGCCCGCACGCAGGGACCGCAGTGCCCGCGGGCCCAGCACCGCGCTCAGCACGCGGCGGGGGGCGTCGTGCCGGGGCGGGTCGGCCTCCAGCAGCAGGCTGGGCGGCCGCCACGGCTCCTCGGTGCGGAAGTTGGACAGCCCCACCCCGGCGGCGGACTGGAACTGCTGCCAGTCGACCAGCGCGGCGTGCACCTCGGCGTACCGGGCGACGGCGAACACGTCGTACCGGCTCAGGTGCACGACCGGACCGGCCTCGCGCAGCTCCTCGTGCAGCGGCAGCGGGTCCTCCAGGACCTCGTGGCTGAAGGGGTCGGCGTCGCTGACGGGCAGGTCGGTGGGGCGGCTCGGGGCGAGGGTCATGGTCGGCTCCAGCGGGTCGGCGGGGTCAGAGGTCGAGGACGAGGCGGTCGCTGCAGGACCGGGACACGCAGGGGTACATGCAGTCACCGGCGGCCCGGGCGTCGTCGTCCAGCAGCGAGTCGCGGTGGTCGGGCTGCCCGGCCAGGACGGTGGTCTCGCAGGTGCCGCACGTGCCCTGCCGGCAGGAGGAGAGCACCTCCACCCCGGCCGCGCCGATCGCCTCGAGCACCGAGACGTCCGGCGTGACGGTGAGCGTGCGCCCGGACCGGCGCAGCTCCACCTCGAAGGCCGTGGTGCGCACCGGCGCGCCGCGCTCGGCGGCGACGAACCGTTCGGTGTGCAGGGCCCTGGCCGGCCAGCCGTGGCAGGCGCGCTCCAGCGCGGACAGCAGCGGCTCGGGGCCGCAGCCGTAGACCGGCGTGCCAGTGCGCGGCGTGCCGAGGAAGCCTGGCAGGTCCAGCAGCCCGTACTCGTCCTGCGGCCGGACCAGCACCCGGTCCCCGTGGACCGCCAGCTCGTCGAGGAAGGCCATCGAGCTGCGCTGCCGGCCGCCGTAGAGCAGCCGCCAGTCGGCACCGAGCATCTCCGCCTGCGCGATCATCGGCAGCAGCGGGGTGATGCCGATGCCCCCGGCCACGAACCGGTAGGACTCCGCGGGCACCAGCGGGAAGGCGTTGCGGGGCCCGCCCAGCCCGACCACGTGCCCGGGCGCGAGCTGTTCGTGCACGTGCCGGGAGCCGCCCCGGCTGGTGGGCTCCAGCAGCACGCCCACGCGGTAGGTGTGCGCGTCCCAGCGGTCCCCGCACAGCGAGTACTGCCGGGTGAGGCCACCTTCCAGGGTGAGGTCGACGTGCGCGCCGGGTGCCCAGTCCGGCAGCCGACCGCCGTCCGGGGCGGCGAGGGTGAGGGTGACGACGCCGTCGGCGACCGGGGTCTTGTCCACCACCCGCACCGTCGACCGGTCCACCCCGCTGCGGCGGGTCCTGCTCGTCTGCTCCACGGTGAGCACTCCGACCTCCTCGTCGTCGTCGGCCCCCAGCCTGCGACCCAGGTCACCCGGGGCAGAAGCGACTTCTCAATGGACGAGAGACCGGTGTCACACTCGGATCGTGCCCCGGACCCCGACAGGTGAGTCGGTGCTGGCCCGCGCCGTGCGGGTGCTGGCCGCCTTCACCGCCGACGAGCCGACGCTCACCGTCGGCGAGGTGGCCCGGCGCAGCGGCCTGCACGTGGCCACCGCGTCCCGGCTGGTCGCCGAACTGGTCGCGCACGGACTGCTGGAGCGGGGCCCGGACCGCCGGGTGCGGGTCGGCGTCCGGCTGTGGGAGCTGGCCGCGCGGGCCTCCCCCACGGTGTCCCTGCGGGACGCGGCGATGCCCTTCCTGGAGGACGTGCACGCGGTCGTGGGACACCACGTGCAGCTCGGCGTGCTCGACGGCGAGGACGTCCTCTTCCTGGAGCGGCTCAGCGCGCGCGACGCGGTCGTCAACTTCTCCCGGATCGCCGGCCGGCTGGCGCTGCCCACGTCGTCGTCCGGGCTGGTCCTGCTGGCCCACGCCCCGCTCGACCTGCAGGAGCGGGTGCTGGCGCGGCCGCTGCACCCGGTCAGCCCGGCCGGCTTCGGCAGCGCGGCCCAGCTGCGGACGGCGCTGGCGGAGGTCCGGCGGACCCAGGCAGCCGTGCTCGCCGGTCACCAGCACCCCGATGCCACCGGGGTGGCGGTGCCGGTGCGGGACGGCCGGGGCGAGGTGGTCGCCGCGTTGTCGGTGATCGTGCCCAACGACGGTCGCGGCGCGACGCTGGTGCCGCTGCTGTCGGCCACCGCGCGCGGCATCTCGCGGGCCCTGCGCACACCGGCGGCGTAGTGGCCGGTCAGGACGGCCAGTCGTCGTCCACGCGGTCGTCCACGAGGCTGCCGAGCGTGGCAGCGGGGGTCAGCATGGCCGTGCCCTGCGCGCAGCCCAGCACCGACAGGCCGAGGACGAGGCGGGCCAGGACGCCGCGGCGGCGACCGCAGAGCGACCCCGTCCGCGGGTCGATGGCGAACTCGGCGCGCAGCGGCGCCACGATGTCCAGGAACGTCATCGACTCCGACATGGCGACCCCCGCCTGAGGACGGCAGGTCTCCGTCGACCCGCACCGTGCGAGCAGTGTGCGGCCGCGGCGGTCGAAACGGAAGGAATCCGTGCTGAACCCGGGCACCACCAGGGTGGACGAGGTCCTCGCCCTGGGCTGGGCAGTTCCCCGAGGACCTCCAGGGCCCCCGGCCCGGCGAGGCCCGCGGAGGTGACCGGCGCGTCCGCGGCGTACAGCCCCGCCACCGGCGCGAAGACCTCTCGGTCCCACCCCTCCCGCCGAGCCCGGTGCGCCGGCTCGTCAGCCGCTGTCGCGGACCGGACGCGCCTTCCGCAGCGCCGGGGACAGCCAGCGGGCGCCCGGTCCGTCCCGCGCCGCCAGGTCACCGGGGTTGGACAGCGCACACCGGTCCAGGGACAGGCAGCCGCAGCCGATGCACGAGCTCAACCCGTCGCGCAGCTGGGTGAGCGCGGCGATCTGCTCGTCCAACCGGGTCTGCCAGCCCGCCGACAGGCGTGCCCAGTCCCGGGCGGTGGGCGCGCGCCCCTCGGGCAGGGTGTCCAGCGCCGCCCGGATCTCAGCCAGCGACAGGCCGACGTTCTGCGCGGCCCGGACGAACGCCAGCCGGCGCAGCACGCTGCGCGGGTAGCGGCGGGCGCCGCCCGCCGTGCGCGCCGAGCTGATCAGCCCCTGAGACTCGTACCAGCGCACCGCGGACGGCGCGAGGCCTGCGCGGGCGGCGATCTGCCCGACCGAGAACTCCACCTGCCGCCCCCTTGACCTCAAGTGCACGTGAAGTCCGAGGGTAGCGCCATGACATCCCCCACCGCACTGGTCACCGGCGCCTCACGCGGGCTTGGCCTCGCCCTCGCCACCGCGCTCGACGCCGAGGGCTGGCAGCTCGTCCTGGACGCCCGGGACGGCGACCGCCTGGCCACCGCCGTCGCCGGCCTGCCCCTCCCCGGCCTGGTCACCGCACTGCCCGGCGACGTCGCCGACCCCGCGCACCGCGCCGCGCTGGCCGCCGCCGTCCCCTCCCGCCTCGACCTGCTCGTCACCAACGCCAGCGACCTCGGCCCCAGCCCGCTCCCCCCGCTCGCCGAGCTGCCGTTGCCGGCCTTCGAGCGGGTGCTCGCGGTCAACACCGTGGCGCCGTTGGCGCTGGTCCAGCTGCTGCTGCCGGCACTCCGCCGGGCGGGCGGCCGGGTGCTGCAGATCAGCTCCGACGCCGCCGTGGAGGCCTACGCCGGCTGGGGCGGCTACGGCGCGAGCAAGGCCGCCCTCGACCAGCTCAGCGCCGTGCTCGCCGTCGAGGAACCGGACCTGCGCGTCTACGCGGTCGACCCGGGCGACATGGCCACCGAGATGCACCAGGCCGCGTTCCCGGGCGAGGACATCAGCGACCGGCCCACGCCGGAGACCGTCGTCCCGGCGCTGCTGCGGCTGGTCGCCGGGGAGCTGCCGAGCGGCCGCTACCGGGCCGCGGAGCTGGCTGCCGCGGGAGCACCGGCATGACTGCACCGTTCACCCTCCCGCCCGGGTCGGAGGCCACCGCTCCCCCGGAACGGCGCGGGTTGGCCCGGGACGGCGTCACGCTGCTGGCCGCCCGGCCCGGCGCCGTCACGACCCACCGCTTCCGCGAGCTGCCCGACCTGCTCGCGCCCGGCGACGTCGTCGTGGTCAACACCTCGCCCACCGTCCCCGCCCGGCTGGACGCCGTCCGCGGCGACGGCACCGTCACCCCGGTCCACGTGGCCACCACGCTGGACGACGGCAGCTGGGTGGTCGAGGTCCGCCGTCCGGACAACACCGGGCCCGACCTGGGCGCGGAACCGGGGTCGGTGCTGCTGCTGCCCGGGAGCGTGCAGCTGCGGTTGGTCGCGCCGTTCCCGGTCCCCGGCTCCCGGCTGTGGCGGGCCGGCACCGACCCGGCGGTGGCCGCCGCCGCGCACCTCGCCCGGTACGGGACGCCGATCCGCTACGGCTACCTGGCCCGCGCCGTCCCGCTCGCCGCCCTGCAGAACGTCTACGCCACCCCGGTCGACCCGCGGGAGCTGGGCAGCGCGGAGATGGCCAGCGCCGGGCGGCCGTTCACCGACCGGCTGCTGGTGCGGCTGGTGGCCCGCGGGATCGCGGTGCTGCCGCTGGTGCTGCACACCGGCGTCTCCAGCCCCGAGCTGCACGAGCCCCCGGCGCCCGAGCGGTTCGCCGTCCCGGCGGCCACCGCCCGGATCGTCACCGGCGCCCGGGCGGCGGGCGGCCGGGTCGTCGCGGTCGGCACCACCGTGACCCGGGCACTCGAGTCGGCCACCGGCGAGGACGGCGTGACCCGCCCCGCGTCGGGCTGGACCGACCTGGTGCTCGGCGCGGACCGACCGGCCCGGGTGGTGGACGGCTTGGTCACCGGGCTGCACGCGCCCGAGGCCAGCCACCTGCAGCTGCTCGCCGCGGTCGCCGGGGTGGACCTCGTCGACGAGGCCTACCGGACGGCGGTCGGCGCGCACCTGCTCTGGCACGAGTTCGGCGACTCGATGCTGTTCCTGCCCTGAGAACCGGGTCGCCGGCCGCGCGGGAGGGACGGACGGCGGCCGGCCTCAGCCGAGCAGCAGCGCGATGACGACGTAGTGGCAGGTGGCAGCGACGCACACGAACGCGTGGAAGACCTCGTGGTAGCCGAACACCGCCGGGAACGGGTCCGGCCGGCGGAGGTGGTAGGCCACCGCGCCGGTGACGTAGAGACCCCCGCCGGCGACCACGAGGACCGCGGCGAGCACACCGCCGTTGGCCCGGAGCGCCGGCAGGGCGAGCGCGGCGACGGCGCCCAGCCCGATGAACGACCCACCGACGAGCCACTCGGGTGCGTTCATGCGGACCAGGTGCGTGCCGATCCCCACCGCGGTGAGGGACCACACGAGGACCAGGCACACCGCGCCGTAGGTGCCGGGGACGGCGAGCAGGAACACCGGGGTCGCCGTACCGGCGATCGACAGGGAGATCATCACGTGGTCGGCGCGCTGCAGGACGGCGCTGGCGGCCGGGCCCCAGTCCCCCCGGTGGTAGAGGGCACTGACCCCGAACAGCCCGCTGAGGCAGAGGACGTAGACGGTGACACCGGCGACCTGCCGGGCACCGTGCGCGGCGACCCCGAGGAGGGTGCCGGCGACGAGGGACGCCTCGAACCACGCCAGGTGCAGCCAGCCGCGCAGCAGCGGTTTGCTGTAGTGCACGCCGCGGCGGGAGTCGTAGTGCACCGTCGCAGCGCGTGTGCCCTGCCCCGCCACCGACGGCGGGCGGTCCGTGATGGTCATCCGCAGACACCAGCGCCCGACAGCGGCACCTCGGTGAGCCTCTGCGCAGCTCACGGTGTCCGGCGGTGACGCCCTTCCTGATCGCCCTCGACGCTACGCCGGGTGTGTCCGGGCAGCGACTCGCGGCAGGACCTCACCGCGACCACCTGCCGCGGTGGGCGGTGCGCACGGGGCTGCCCTGCTGTCCTCGTCGAACGCGCCCGGGGTCCGGCGCGTCGCGGGAGACCAGCTCCGGTCGCCGGCCCCCGGTCGCCCCGGGCGCACCGTGGGGACGTGCTCGAGCGACCGGAGCCGACCTGGCCGTCAGGCCGGTGCCGCGCGCGGTGGGGTGAGCGCGGCGACCGCGGCCAGCACGGCCCCCGCCAGCGCGTAGGACGCCAGCACGTCGGTGAACCAGTGATCGCCCAGGTACAGCCGGCTGATCCCGATGGCCACCGCGGCAGCCGCGGCGGCACCGACGGCTCCGGTCCGCACCAGGGCCGACGAGGTGACCCGCCAGACCACCAGCGCCACCCCGCCGGCCAGCGCGGTGAGCACCAGGGTGTGCGCCGACGGGAACCCCGACCCGGTCTCCGGCGCGCCCAGCATGACCGCAGCGGCCGGGCGGGCCCGGCCGACGAGGGTCTTGACCAGCTCGGCGAGCACCACGGCACCGGCCACCGAGGCGCCCAGGACCAGCAACGGCCGCAACGAGCGGGTGCGGACGGCGACCAGCACGACCAGCGCTGCTCCCAGCCCGGCCGCGGCGCCGTCGAGCGGGGTGCTGCTGATGGCCTCGAAGACCCGGTCCAGCGGGCCGCTGCGGTGCTGCACCAGCCAGCGGAGCGTCGGCCCGTCCTCCTCCGCGAGCCCCTCGCGGGTGAGCACCATGCCCAGCACGGCCACCCAGGCCAGCAGCAGGGCCGCGCACGCCCACCACGGCGAGGTCGGCCGCCGGCCCGGCGCGCGGACGTCGCTCATCGGGTGGGCACCCGTGCGGCGTCCGCCGCGAGCGGCGTCTGGTCCCGCTTGCTGACCGCGAGGTAGCTGACGACCGCCAGGATCACCAGCAGGAACACCACGCTGGTGACCGTCGTGCCCAGGCCCAGACCGCCGTCGGACCGGCCCTGGGACAGCCCGTCGCCGAGCGACGCACCGAGCGGGCGGGTGAGCACGTAGGCGATCCAGAAGGTGAGGACGGCGTTCGCGCGGAACACCAGGTGGCTGACCGCGACAGCGGCGATCAGCAGCGCGACGACCAGCGCCGTCGGCCAGTAGCCGAGGCCCAGCTTCTCGTCGACCAGGTCGCCGACCGCCGTCCCCAGGGCGAAGGTGACCAGGATCGCCAGCCAGTAGAAGGCCTCGCGCCGGCCGGTGACGATGCTGTGGATCGACAGCGTGCCCTCCTTCGCGTACCAGGCGGCGAAGGTGGCGGCCAGGGCGACGGCGAACACCACGGTGCTCACCACCAGCGGCACCCCGAGGGCGTCGGTCAGGTTGTCGGTCACCAGCGTGCCGACCACGCTGATCAGCACCACGGTCAGCCAGTAGACCGCCGGCACGTAGCGGCGGGTGCGGAACTGCGCGGCCAGGGCGATCGCGAAGACCCCGGTCATCAGCACCGTCGTACCGCCCAGCCCGAGCCCCAGACCGGACAGGAAGTCGGCGAAGGTCTCCCCCACGGTGGTGGCCAGCACCTTGATGACCCAGAAGAAGAGCGTGACCTCGGGGACCTTGTTCAGCAGGCGGCGCGCGCTCACCGGGATGTCGACCATGCCCAGCAGCGTGCGGGCACAGCCCTGAACGCGGCCTGAACGCAGCTGCCGGTCAGCGCCGGTCGTGGGGCACCATCGTCGCCGTGCCCGAGGTGCTGCTGGTCGAGGACGACACCGCCCTCCGGTCCACCGTCGCCCGGGCGCTGCGCGACGCGGGCCTGGTGGTCACCACGGCAGGCGACGGCACGCAGGCGCTCGCGGCGGCCGGCCGCGGCCCGGACACCCGGTTCGCCGCGGTCGTGCTGGACATCGGCCTGCCGGACTCCGACGGGCGGGACGTCTGCCAGGCGCTCCGCGCGCGGGGCATCGACGTGCCGGTGCTGTTCCTCACCGCCCGGGACCAGCTGCACGACCTGCTCTCGGGCTACGCCGCGGGCGGGGACGAGTACCTGACCAAGCCCTTCCACGTGCGCGAGCTCGTCGTCCGCCTGCAGGCGCTGCTCCGCCGGGCCGCACCCCGGGCGCCCCGGGACGCCTCGACCCTGCACCTGGACCCGGCCGGGCACGCGCTCGACGGCCCGACCGGGCGTCTGCCGCTCACGCCCACGGAGTTCCGGCTGCTGGCGGTGCTGATGGCCGCCCCGGGCGACGTCGTCCGGCGGCGCGATCTGGTCCGGGCCGGCTGGCCGGACGGCGCGGTCGTCTCGGAGAACACGTTGGACCAGTACGTGGCCCGGCTCCGCCGCAAGCTCGGCCAGGCCGGCGACCACGGCCGGTCCCTGAGCACCGTGGTCGGCGTCGGCTACCGGTTCCAGTGAGGCTCCCGCCCGGTCCCCGCATCCGCAGCCTGCGCGGCCGGCTGGCGTGGTCGGCCTCGGCGGTGGTCGCCGTCTGGGTGCTGCTGCTGGCCGTCGGGGCCAACGTGCTGCTCGGCTCGGCGCTGGCCGGTGAGGCCGACAGCGTCCTGCGCGCACGTGCCGAGGCGACCGCGACCACGCTGGACGTCGCCCCGTCCGGCAGCGTGTCCGTCGACGAGGCCGGCGACGACCGGGCACTCGACGTCGGGACCTGGATCTTCGCCGGGAACGGCGGGCTGGTGGAGGGCCCTCCCGGCAGTTCACCGCAGGAGGACCGGGCTGCCCGCCACCTGGCCGGCCGCGGGCAGCGGACCGTCGAGGTCGGGGACGAGGACCCGGTGCGGCTGTTCGCCCTCCCGGTCACCGACGGCGGCACGCAGGTCGCGACCGTGGTGACCAGCACCAGCCTGGCCCCCTACCGGGCGCTGGAGCGGCTCGCGCTGTGGGGCAGCGCGGCGGTCGCCCTCCTCCTGCTGGTGATCGTGCACCTGGTGCTGCGGGCCACCGTCGGGCGGGCGCTGCGCCCGGTGCAGCAGATGAGCGAGCAGGCAGCCCGGTGGAGCGCCGACGACGTCGACCGCCGTTTCGACCAGCAGTCCCGCCCGACCGAGCTCGCCGAGCTGGCGGCGACCCTCGACGGCGTCCTCGACCGGCTCTCCGCGGTGCTGCGGCACGAGCAGCGACTGACCGACGAGCTCTCCCACGAGCTGCGGACGCCGCTGGCCCGGCTCCGCGCCGAGGTCGAGCTGGCCCGGGACCGCCGCCCGGACGACCCGGAGGTGTCCGCCGGCCTGGCGGCGGTCGACGCGGCCGCCGGGGACATGCAGCGGACCATCGAGACGCTGCTGACCTCGGCCCGCGCCGGGACGCGGAGCGCACCGGGTCGCTGCGCCCCCGCGGCCGTCGTCGACGCGCTCGTGCCGGTCGCCGCCCGCCCGCCCGGGGTGTGGGTCGACGTCGACATCGACCCCGACCTCGTCGTCGGTGTCGACGGCGCGGTGCTGCAGCGGCTGCTCGCGCCGGTGCTGGACAACGCCCTGCGGTACGCGGGCAGCTCGGTGACCGTGCGGGCCGAGCGGGACGGCGACCGCGTCGTCCTGACCGTCGAGGACGACGGGCCGGGGGTCGCCGCGGAGGACGTCGAGCGCGTCCTCCGACCCGGGTGGCGCGCGGACCCGGACGACGACCACCCCGGCGGGGGCCTGGGGCTCGCGCTCGCCGCCCGGCTGGCCGCGGCCTCCACCGGGTCGATCCGCGCCCACCCGGGGCCCGGCGGCCGGTTCGACGTCCGGCTGCCCCCGGGCTGACGACCGCCGGAGCAGGACGTTCAGGTCGTGTTCAGGTGGGCCTGCCTACCGTGCCGGGGATGAGCGGCTTCCTCGATCCGGCGCACCTGATCGACACCTTCGGACTCGTCGGCGTCATGGTGGTGCTGTTCGCCGAGTGCGGCCTGCTCGTCGGGTTCTTCCTGCCCGGCGACTCGCTGCTGTTCACCGCCGGTCTGCTCGCCGCGGGCGGGCGGATCGCCCCGCTGTGGGTGCTCCTCGTGCTGCTCCCGCTGGCCGCGATCGCCGGCAACCTGGCCGGGTACTGGATCGGCCGGAAGGCGGGGCCCGCGGTGTTCAGCCGGCCGGACTCGCGGCTGTTCAGGGCCGAGCACGTGGAGCGGTCCCGGGCGTTCTTCGAGCGCAACGGCGCCCGGACCGTGCTGCTGGCCCGGTTCGTGCCGATCGTGCGGACCTTCGCCACCGTGATGGCCGGCGCCTCCCGGATGGACCTGCGCCGGTACGCCGGGTACTCGGTGATCGGCGGCGTGGCCTGGGCGGCCGGGCTCACGCTCCTCGGCTGGTGGCTCGGCCAGGTCGCGGTCGTGCGGGACCACGTGGAGCTCTTCGTCCTGGGCGTGGTGGCGCTGTCGCTGGTGCCGGTCCTGCTCGAGGTGCTGCGCGGCCGCCGCCGGGCCGATCAGCACACGGCATGAGCCCAGGATGGTGGTCACCGCCGAGGCCGCCCGGACGGCGGTGGGCTCCTCCGCACCGGTCCGGCAGCGGCCGGCGCCGTGCTGCGGCACGGTCCCGCGATCGCGGTGCGGACGGGGGTCGATCCTCCGGTGTGGCTCCGCCGGGTGTGGTCATGGCACTCCGGTTCGCCACGCGAACTTGCACTGATGCAACTGTTGCGTCATCGTGACCACGTGCGTGGGGAACGGGTCCCGAGGCCGGGCCGGCGATGACCGATCAGCCGCGCAGGGCCTCCGCAGGCGAGTCCCAGGTGCTGCTGGCGACGGCGCGGCTCATGGTCGGCGTCTCCGTCCGGGCCGCCGACGAGGTCGGCGCGGCGTCGCTGGTGCAGCTGCGCGCGCTGACCGTCATCGACGACCTCGGGGTCGCCAACCTCGTCCAGCTGGCCGAGCAGATGGGGGTCACCATCTCGACGACCAGCCGACTGGTCGACCGGCTGGTCGCCGCCGACCTGGTCGACCGGCGCCCCTCGGAGCAGACGCGCCGGGAGATCAGCATCTCCCTCACCGAGACCGGGCGCGGGCTGCTGCAGCGCTACGACGACCTCCGTGTCGAGGAGCTGCAGGCGCGACTCACCCTGCTCCCCCGTGCCCAGCACGAGGCGGTCGTCGACGCCCTCGCGGTGCTGCTCGGGCCCGCCGGAGCACCGGCGGGAGCCACCGGGCGCGGCTGACCGCCCGCAGGACGACCAGGAGGCACCCCGCATGGCGACCTCGATCGAGGACCACGGGCTCATCGGTGACCTGCAGACGGCGGGGTTGGTCGGGCGGGACGGGACGATCGACTGGCTGTGCCTGCCCCGCTTCGACTCCCCGGCCTGCTTCGCCGCCCTGCTGGGGGACGCCGGGAACGGCCGCTGGACGCTCGCGCCCCGGTCCGGAGGGGACTGCACCCGGCGCCGGTACCGCGGCGAGACCCTGGTGCTGGAGAGCACCTGGGACACCGGCACCGGATCGGTGCGGGTCCTGGACCTCATGCCACCCCGCGGCGAGGCGGCCCAGGTCGTGCGGATCGTCGAGGGCATCAGCGGGCGCGTGCCGATGCGGTCGGACCTCACGCTGAGGTTCGACTACGGGCACGTGGTGCCGTGGGTCCGCCACGTCGACGGAGAGCTCGCCGCGGTGGCCGGTCCCGATGCGGTGTGGCTGCGGACCCCGGTCGAGCTGGTCGGGCAGGACCGGGCCACGCGCGCCGACTTCGAGGTCGCCGCCGGCGACCGGGTGCCCTTCGTCCTCACCTACGCCGCCTCGCACCTCCCCCGCCCGCGGCCCGTCGACCCGGAGCAGGCGCTGGCCGGCACGGAGTCCTTCTGGTCGGACTGGATGGCGCACTGCGACTACGACGGCGAGTGGGAGGAGGCCGTCCGGCGGTCGCTGGTGACGCTCAAGGCGCTCACCTACGCCCCCACCGGCGGGATCGTCGCAGCTGCCACCACGTCGCTGCCGGAGGAGCTGGGCGGCGCCCGCAACTGGGACTACCGCTACTGCTGGCTGCGCGACGCGACGTTCACCCTGCAGGCACTGCTCGGCACCGGCTACGCGGCGGAGGCCCGGGCCTGGCGGGAGTGGTTGCTGCGCGCCGTCGCCGGCGACCCGGCCGACCTGCGGATCATGTACGCGGTCGACGGCAGCCGGCGCATCCCGGAGTACGAGCTGCCCTGGCTCCCCGGCTACGCCGGGTCCGCCCCGGTCCGGGTCGGCAACGCGGCCGCGGGGCAGTTCCAGCTCGACGTGTGGGGCGAGGTGCTCGACGGCCTGCACTGGTCACGGACGTCGGGACTGACCCCCACCGAGGACGCCTGGGCCCTCCAGCGAGCGCTGCTGGACTTCCTCGAGGGGCACTGGGACTCCCCGGACAACAGCCTGTGGGAGGTGCGCGGCGACCGCCGGCCCTTCGTGCACTCCAAGGTGATGGCGTGGGCCGGTCTGGACCGCGCCGTCCAGGCGGTGGAACGGTTCGGTCTCGACGGCCCGGTCGACCGGTGGCGGCGACTGCGCCAGGAGGTGCACGACGACGTCTGCGCGCGCGGCTACGACGCCGACCGGGGCACCTTCACCCAGTTCTACGGGTCCCGTGGACTGGACGCCGCCCTCCTCCTGCTGCCCCGCGTGGGCTTCCTCCCGCCGGCGGACCCGCGCATCGTGGGCACGGTGGACGCCGTGCGTCGGGAGCTGCAGCACGACGGCCTGCTGATGCGCTACGACCCGGACGCGGACGGCGGCGTCGACGGCCTGGCCGGACGCGAGAACCCCTTCCTGGCGTGCAGCTTCTGGCTGGCCGACGCGCTGAGCACGACCGGTCGGCGGCAGGAGGCGCGGCAGCTGTTCGAGCGGCTGCTGGGGCTGCGCAGCGACCTCGGTCTGCTCAGCGAGGAGTACGACACCCGCGCCCGCCGGCAGGTCGGGAACACACCACAGGCGTTCAGCCACGTGGGGCTGGTGAACACCGCCCGCTGGCTGCAGCACGCCGACCCTCCTCCCCGGTGAGCGCTCGACCTGCGTCCGCCGCGGGGACGTCGCATACTTGCCGTACAACAACTGTTGCGGTGAAGCTGGGGAGACGTCGATGAGTGCTCGGGTCGTCGTGGTGACGGGCGCCAGCGGGGGCATCGGGCGGGCGACCGCCGTCGCCTTCGCCCGGCGGGGGGACCGGGTGGCGCTGCTGGCCCGGGGTGAGGTCGGCCTGCAGGCTGCCGCCGACGACGTGCGCGCGGCCGGCGGCACCCCGCTCGTCGTCCCGGTGGACGTCGCGGACGCCGACGCCGTGGAGCGCGCCGCGGACCGCGTGGAGGCGGAGCTGGGCCCGATCGACGTGTGGTGCAACGTGGCCTTCACCTCGGTGTTCGCGCCCTTCTCGGAGATCAGCGCGGCCGAGTACAGCCGGGTCACCCAGGTGACCTACCTGGGGTTCGTGCACGGCACCATGGCCGCCCTGCGGCGGATGAGGGCCCGCGACCGGGGCGTCATCGTGCAGACCGGGTCCGCGCTGGCCTACCGGGGCATCCCGCTGCAGAGCGCCTACTGCGGCGCCAAGCACGCCATCCGGGGGTTCACCGAGTCACTGCTCACCGAACTGCGGCACGAGGGCAGCAACGTGCACGTGACGATGGTCAACATGCCCGGGGTCAACACCCCGCAGTTCGACTGGGTGCTCAACAAGCTGCCGAAGCGGCCGCAGCCCGTCGCGCCGATCTACTCCCCCGAGTTCGTCGCGACGTCGATGGTCTGGGCGGCCGACCACCCGCGGCGCCGCGCCTGGTGGGTGGGGATCCCGACCGTCTACACGATCACGGGCAACAAGGTCGCCCCGGCGTTCCTGGACCGGTACCTGGCCCGCACCGGGATCTCCGGGCAGCAGACGGACGCCGACGCCCGCCCCGACGACCCGCAGAACCTCTGGTGGCCGGCGGACGGCGAGGGCGGCCGTGACTTCGGTGCCGACGGGCGGTTCACCGAGGGCTCGTGGACGCGGGACCCGCAGGTCTGGGCCAGCCGGCACCACGGGCTGGTCGCCGTCGTCACCGGAGCAGCGGTGGCCGGCGCGGCCCTGCTGGGCCGGCGGCGATGACCCTCCGGAGCCGGGCGGCCGGGGCGCTGCCGGTCGTGCGGGGCGTGGCCAACGCGGTCCTGGTCGCCCGCCCGGGGGCCGTGCTCCGTGCGGTGTCCGCCCCGGCCCCGCGACCGGCCCGCTGGGTGGTGCGCCTGCTGGGCGCCCGCGTGGTGCTCCAGCAGGTGGCCGTGCTCGCCGTGCCGACCCGTCCGCTCGTGCTCCTCGGCGTCGCCGTCGACGGCCTGCACGCGGCCAGCATGGTGGGAACGGCACTGGCCTCGCCGCGCTACCGGCGGGCAGCGGCGCTCAGCGCGGCCGCCGCCTCCGCGTCCGCGGTCCTGGGGCTGCTGACCGCGCCGGCCGCCGGGCCCCGGCCGGAGGGCTGAGCCGTGCCGACCTGGCTGGAGGCCGGGCTGTGGGGCCTGCTGGGCGGCGGCGCGCTGGTGCTCGGCGCGTTGGCCGCCTGGTTCCTCCGGGTGTCCTCGGACGTCATCGCCTCGGTCATGGCCTTCGGCTCGGGGGTGCTGATCTCCGCCGTCGCCTTCGACCTGATGGCCGAGGCCGCCGACACCGGCGGGCTGGGCCCCACGGCGATCGGCTTCCTGGGCGGTGCCCTGGCCTACCTGGGGGCCAACGCCCTGCTCGCGCGGTACGGCGCCCGGCACCGCAAGCGGTCGGGGGACCAGCAGCCGTCGGAGTCGCAGCAGGCCGGCAGCGGCATGGCGATCGCGGTCGGCGCCCTGCTCGACGGCATCCCCGAGTCCGTCGTGCTCGGCGTGGGCCTGCTCGCCGGCGGTGGCGTGAGCCTGTCGGTGCTGGCCGCGGTGTTCATCTCCAACGTGCCCGAGGGGCTGTCCAGCGCAGCGGGCATGAAGCGCAGCGGCCGGTCGGCGGCCTACGTCTTCGGGGTCTGGACGACGATCGCGGTGGTCAGCGCGATCGCGGCGCTGCTCGGCTACGCGACGTTGGGCGGGGCACCGCCGGAGGCGATCGCGGTGATCACCGCCGTCGCGGCGGGCGCGATCCTCACCATGATCGCCGACACGATGATCCCCGAGGCGTTCGAGGAGACCAAGACCTGGACCGGGCTGATCACCACCGTCGGGTTCCTCCTCGCCTTCGCCATCGACCGGGTCGGCTGACCCGACGCCCCCGCGGGTCACCGGCAGGCGGCGAGGGCGGCGGCCTGCAGGTCCGTGTGCACGGCGGGCGCCTGCGGGCTGTCGAACAGCCGCTGGGTCAGCACGACCACCGCCAGGTCACGCGCCGGCTGCACCAGGAACGACGTGCCGAGCCCGCCGTCCCAGCCGGAGGCGCCGGCCCAGGGCCCCTCCCTGACCACCGACGTCCCCAGGCCCCATCCACGCCCGCCGAGGAAGGCCGCCCCGGCCTCGCGCTGCTCGGCGGTCAGCTGGTCCCGGCTCATCTCCCGCACCTGGTCCGCGGTCAGCACGGGGTCGCCGCCGCGCAGCAGCATCCGCGCGAACGCGTGCAGGTCGTCCACCGTCGACACCAGCCCCGCAGCGCCGTCGGAGAAGGCGTGCGGGCGGCTCCACTGCCCCTCCGGGAGGTCCCACACCACCAGTCCGTCCGGGGTCGGCTGGTACGCCGTCGCCAGCCGGCCGACGTCCTCGGTGGCGAAGCCGGTGTCGCGCATGCCGAGCGGCTCGAGCAGCCGCGTGCGCAGGACCTGGTCGAACGACGTCCCGGCGGCCCGGGCGCACAGCACGGTGAGCACGTGCGCCCCGGTGTTGTAGAGCCACCGGCGGCCCGGTTGCGCCAGCAGGGGGAGCCCGCCGAACCGGGCGATCCAGGTGTCGGGGTCGACGAAGTCGTCCGGCTGCGGCGGGCCGATCGTCGCCAGACCGGCCGCCGCCGCCGCCACGACGACCGGCCACGGCTGGGCCGCCGCGAACATCTCCACGGCCATCCCGAAGCCGAACGTGAACGTCAGCAGCCCCCGCACCGTCACCGGCCCCTCGGCGGGCAGCGTGTCGTCGAGCGGACCGTCCACCCGGCGCAGCACCCGGCGGTCGGCGAGCTCCGGCAGCAGCCGGTCGACCGGCTCGTCCAGCGCCACGAGGCCCTCGCGCACCAGCGCGAGGGTCGCGGCCGCCGTGATCGGCTTCGTCGTCGACGCGATCCGGAACAGCGACCCCCGCTCCACCGGCCTCCCGCCGATCGAGAGCGTCCCCGCCGCGTGCACGTGCACGTCGTCGCCGCAGGCCACCAGCGCGACCAGCCCCGGCACCGCGTCGTTCCCGACGTGCGACGCCGCGACCCCGTCGAACCGCTCGAGCCCAGCCCTGCTCAGTCCCGGCCCCATGACCTCTCCTCCCGTTCTGCGTCGACGCCGTCGGGGGACGGCCGCGGTCAGCCGTGCAGTGTGGGCCGGTACACCAGCTCCTGGATGCGGCCGTCGTAGGTCCGGCTCTCCAGCATCTCCAGGTCGAAGTCGGCCGCACCCGCGAAGACCGGTTCCACCCCGGTCCGGCCGGTGAGGACCGGGAAGATCGTCACCTGCACCCGGTCGACCAGGCCGGCGGCCATCAGCGACCGGTTCAGCGACAGGCTGCCGTGCGAGCGCAACGGCACCCGGGACTCCTCCTTGAGCGCGGCGACGACCTCGGCGGCGTCCCCGCTCACGACGGTCGCGTCCGGCCAGTCGAACGGGCCCTCCAGGGTCGAGGACACCACCGTCGTCGGCAGGTTCCGCATCCGGGTGTTGAGCGGGTCGTCCGCCTCGGACTCGGGGGTGCTCGGACCCAGCAGGCTCAGGAACTCCCGGAAGGTGCCGGCCCCGAGGACCAGCCGCTGGTCCTCCTCGTACTGGCGGAGCCGGTGGTCGAGGAACTCGGGCCCCTCCTTGCCCCAGAAGCCGCCCCAGTCGCCGCCGTCGAAGGAGCCGTAGCCGTCGAGGCTGCAGAAGACGTCGAAGGTGTAGGTCGCGGTCATGACGCGCTCCTCGGTGCCGGTGGTCGGGTGTCGGGTGTCGGTGGTCGGGTGTCAGGGAGCAAGACCGGGAGCGACGCCGGTACTCATCGCCGTCGCTGCCGGGGACGTGTTGCCCCCCGCACGGCGGTCCAGCACCCTGTGCCCAGCGGCGGCGTGCCTCGGCAGGCCCGCCGGAGACCACACGGAACAGGGGTGCCCGGCATGTACGCCCGAACGACGACCATCGACGGCGACCCCCGGGAGCTGGCGACGGGGACCGCCTACGTGCGGGAGCAGTCGATGCCGGCGCTCCGCGGGATGACCGGCTGCGTCGGCCTCTCCATGCTCGCCTCCCGCAACTCCGGCCGGTCGATCGTCACGACGTCCTGGCGGGACGAGGAGGCGCTCGGCGCCAGCCGGGACGGCGTCCGGCCGCACCTGGAGCGGACTGCGGCGGCGCTCGGCGGGCGGCCGGACGTGCAGGAGTGGGAGATCGCCGCGATGCACCGGGTCCCCGAGGCGCCGCACGGGGCCTGCTCCCGGGTCACCTGGCTCCGGACCGACCCCGGCGCCGTGCAGCGCGCGGTCGACGCGGTCCGGCTCTCCCTGATGCCCAAGCTGGACGACCTGCCCGGCTTCTGCAGCGTGAGCGTCATGGTGCGCCGTGCGGACGGCCTGGCCGTGTCGGCGGTCTCCTACGACAGCTGGGCGGACCTGGAGGAGGCGGCCGAGGGGGCACGGGAGTTCCGGGAGGAGTTCGCGCCGGCCCGGGGCATCGACACCGTGGACACCGCCGACTTCGACCTGGTGCTCGCCCACCTGGGCGTTCCCGAGACGCTCTGACCGCAGGGCCCGCGGCCGCGGCGGTCCGGGCGCTCAGCCGCCGCGGCCCGGCAGGTCCTCCCACCCCCCGGACGGCGTCACGACCGCGGTCACCTGCCGGTCGTGCGCCTCGGCCGGCAGCTCCTCGAGGCGCTCGCCGTCGAACAGCAGCGCGACGAGGACCGCGTCCGGTCGGGCGTGCACCAGCGAGGTGTCGTAGTACCCGCCGCCGCGACCCAACCGGGTCCCGACCCGGTCCGCGGCCAGCGCCGGGACGACGACGACGTCCGCGGTGCCGAGCGCGTCGGGGCCGAGCCGCGGGCCGACCGGCTCCAGCAGGCCGAAGCGTCCGGGCGCCAGACGGCCGCTGTCCACCGCCCAGTCCAGCTCCCGGCTCACCGGCGGGATGACCGGCAGCAGCACCCGTGCGCCCAGCCCGGCGAGGGCCGCCGGGAGACGGCCGTGCCCGGGCTCGGTGCGATCGGGGACGAAGGCAGCCACCGTGCGCACCCCCGCCAGCGCCTGCACCAGGGTGTCCGCCACCGCCGCCGCGGCCGTGCGGACCTCCTCGGCGGTGAGCGCACGGCGGCGCGCGAGCAGGCGTTGGCGGAGCACGGCCTTGGCGACGACCGGTTTCCCTGGATCGACCACCGGGGCAGCCTAGGGCTGCTCCCCGGCCCGGCGTCGGCCGTCCGCACGCCCCCCGGCGACGGAGGGTGCAGCACGGGGCCGGGCGCTACCTTGCTGCGCATGCCGCGCACCCAGCCCGTCGACGGGTTCTCGCTCGCCTACGACCGCTCCGGCACCGGGCCGGCGGTGGTCCTGCTGCACGGCTGGCCGGGGAGCCGCGAGGACTTCCGGCTCGTCCGGCCGCTCCTGGCCGGCGGAGCCGACGTCGTCGCGCCGGACCTGCGCGGCTTCGGGGAGTCCGACAAGCACGCCGTCGACCCGGACGAGGGGTACTCGGGGGCCGCACAGGCCCGCAGCATCTCTGCTCTCCTCGGCGAGCTGGCCCTCGGACCCGTCGTCCTGGCCGGGTACGACATCGGCAGCCGCATCGCCCAGGCGGTCGCGCAGGCGTTCCCGGACCGCGTCCGGGCGCTGGTCATCACCCCACCGGTGCCCGGTGCGGGACGCCGCGTGCTGGACCCCACGGCGCAGACGGAGTTCTGGTACCAGCACTTCCACCGGCTGCCGCTCGCCGCAGAGCTCCTCGACGGCGACCCCGACGCCGTCCGCAGCTACCTGCGCCACTTCTGGACCTCCTGGTCCGGACCGTCCTTCTCCCCGACCGACGACGACCTCGACCGGCTGGCCACGAGCTACGGGCAGCCGGGTGCGTTCACCAGCTCGATCGGCTGGTACCGCGCCGGACCGGGCATCCTCGCCCGGGCTCTCGCCGAGCGCGCTCCCGGACCCGCGGACCGCCTCCAGGTCCCCGTCCACGTGCTCTGGCCGGGCCACGACCCGCTGTTCCCGCCGGAGTGGGGCGACCGCCTCGGTGAGTTCTTCACCGACGTGACCGTCACGCCGCTCCCCGATGCCGGGCACTTCGTGCCGGTCGAGGCGCCCGAGGCGTTCGCCGCGGCGATCCGCACCGCGCTCGACGGCGTCCGCACCAGGTAGCCGGCGGTGCTCAGCCGGCGGCGTCGAGCGCGGCGTCGAGCCGGGGGTAGACCCGACGGACGTTGCCCTCGAAGACGGCGGCCCGCGCAGCGTCGTCCAGGGCGGCCGCCTCGACGTAGCGGCGGGTGTCGTCGAAGTGGTGCCCCGTGCGCGGGTCGATGCCCCGCACCGCGCCCACCATCTCGGAGCCGAACAGCACGTTGCCGGGGTCGATGACGTCGAGCAGCAGGTCGATGCCGGGCTGGTGGTAGACGCAGGTGTCGAAGAAGACGTTGCCCATCACGTTCGTCTCCACCGGCGGCCGCTCGAGCATGTCCGCCAGGCCGCGGTACCGGCCCCAGTGGTAGGGCACCGCTCCCCCGCCGTGCGGGATGACCAGCCGCAGGTCCGGCAGGTCGGTGAACAGGTCGCCCTGGACCAGCTGCATGAACGCCGTGGTGTCGGCGTTGATGTAGTAGGCGCCGGTGGCGTGGAAGGCCGGGACGGCGGACGCCGAGACGTGCACCATCGCCGGGACGTCGAGGGACACCATCGCCTCGTAGAACGGGTACCAGCTGCGGTCCGTGAGCGGCGGCGAGGTCCAGTGCCCGCCGCTGGGGTCGGGGTTGAGGTTGCAGCCGACGAACCCGAGCTCCTCCACGCACCGGCGCAGCTCGGCGATCGAGCCCTCGATCGGCGCGCCCGGGGACTGCGGCAGCTGGCAGACCCCGATGAAGCGGTCGGGGTACAGCGTGGTGACCCGGTGGACGAGGTCGTTGCTGCGGCGGGTCCACTCCAGGCTCACCGCCTCGTCGCCGAGATGGGGGCCCATCGCCGAGGCCCGCGGGGAGAAGAGGGTGACGTCGATGCCGCGCTCGTCCATCAGCCGCAGCTGGCTGCCCTCGATCGTCTCGCGGATCTCGTCGTCGCTGATCGACGGGTAGGCCGGTGCCGCATCGCCGGCCTCCCAGGCGGCGAGCTGCTGCTCCCGCCAGGCGGTGTGCGCCGCCGGGGCGGTCGTGTAGTGGCCGTGGCAGTCGATGATCATCGGGCGTTCTCCTGCTGTCGGTCGCGGAGCTCGGTGAGCAGGTCCCGGGCGGCCGCGGCGATCCGCGGCTGCACCCCGAGCTCGGTGAGCTGCTCGGTGGCGGCGGCCATCTCGTCGGCCCGCCGGCGGGCGTGCCGGTGTGTGCCCTCGACCAGCCGGTCGATGGTGCGGTCGTCGAAGCCGGCCAGCTCCGCGCTGATGTTGCCGCGCAGCCAGTCGCCGCAGCCGGCGGCGTCCCCGGCGGCCAGCGCCTCGACCACGGCGGCGGCCAGGCCCTTGTAGAAGACGCTGCGCAGCAGCTTGCGGGAGATCGCCTCCCCCACCGGCCCCGGCTGCACGGTCACCTGGGCGCCGAGCGGCGTCATCAGCTCGGCGAAGCGCCCGGCGGCCGGGCCGGAGACCAGCATCGGGGTGCGCAGCCCCTTGCCGGGCACCGGCGCCATCAGCGCGACGTCGACGACGTCGACCCCGCTGCCCGCCGCCTCCGCCAGCGCGACCTTCACCCCGGGCGCGGCGGTGTTCAGGTCGGCCCAGATCGTGCCCGGCCGCAGCCCGGGCAGGGCGTTGGTGAGCGCGGTCAGCGCGTCGTGCGAGCTGTTGGCGCTGAGCACCAGGTCGGCGTCGCGGACGGCGTCTGCCTCGCCGGTGCGGACCGCCACCCCCGCGACCGCGGGCACCACCGGGTCGTACCCCCGGACGTCGGCACCGGCGGTCACCAGGTCGCGGCCGATCGCGGCGCCGGCCTCGCCCAGGCCGAGCAGGGCCACCCGCAACGCTGCCGTCACGCGGGGCCCTCCCCCACCGGCGGGGTGCCGTGCGTGTGGAAGGTGGAGATGGTCTGCAGCCCCCAGGCCTGGCCCTTGGCGCGCTCGGCCGCCGACCAGTCGATCGGCTGCCAGTCCGGGGCCAGGACGAGCCGCGCGCCCGGGTTGTCCAGCTCGATCCGGTTGCCCGCCGGGTCCCAGACGTAGAGGAAGAAGCTCTGCTGGATGGTGTGCTTGTGCGGCCCGGTCTCGATGTGGATGCCGTGCTCCAGCGCGAGGTCGGCGGCCCGGAGGACGTCGTCGCGGCTGTCGACGGCGAAGGAGAGGTGGTGCAGCCGGCCCGACGTGCCGGTGTTGTCCCGGGTCCAGACGGCGTCGTAGCCCTTGTTGGTGAACGTGAGCCAGCTGCCGGCGACCCCGTCGTCCAGCACGATCTGCTCGGTGACCATGCCCCCGAGGGTGTCCCGCGCGAAGTCGCGGTTGGCCACGGGGTCCACGCCCAGGTAGTTGATGTGGTCGATCCGGCGGACGCTCACACCGCGGCCGGGGTAGGCCTGCGCCTGGTTCTTCAGCGCCGGCTTGAGGTCACCCTCGGGCCGGTACCACTCCGTCTCGTGGTAGACGCCCATCTCGTGGCCGTCGGGGTCGGTGAACACGTACACCGGGCCGTAGCCGGGGTCGCCGTCCTGCCAGCCGCGCCCCAGCCCCGTCGCCTCGATGGCAGCGACCCGGCGCTGCAGCGCCTCGGGGGTGCTCGCCCGGAAGTTGGTCCGGCCCACGCCGGGCCTCGGCGCCGCGGTGAGCTTGACGGTGGTGTTCTCGTAGTCGTCCCAGGCGCGCAGGAAGACCGAGTCCCCGGACCTGCCGTTCTCGGTCATGCCGAGGTAGCGGACGTAGAAGTCCAGGCACTCCTCGGGCTTGTCGGTGAGGACCTCGACGTGGGCGAGGTGGGCGATGTCGTGGAGCGGCGGCACGGGCTCTCCTTGGAGTCGGGTGTCGTGCTGGTCCTACGTCCGGGCTCGGGGGAAGGCCGTGCCGTCGAAGAGCTTGCGGGCGGTGCGCACCACACCGGAGCGGACCACCCGCGGCGGCGTGACGGAGTCGTCGACGACGACGTCGACCAGCAGGTGACCGGTGGGGTGCTCGACGTCGACCTGGGAGGTGTCGCGCGGCCAGCCCGCCGTGAGCTCGTGCCCCACCGCGCCGGGCAGCAGCATGCCGGTGACCACGCTGACCGCACCCAGCACGCCGATCGAGGTGTGCGGCTGCACCGGGATGAACGAGCGGGTGCACACCTGCCCCCCGTCGCGCGGCGCGGCGAGCAGCACGGTCTTGGGCACCGAGGACGCCGACACGTCCCCCATGCCCATCAGCTCGGCGGCCTTGCGGCGGAACGCGTCGACCCGCTCCAGCAGCGCGGCGTCCGCGGCGAGGTCCTCGTGCGACTCGTGCCCGGTCAGCCCGAACGAGTCGGCCCGGGCCAGGACGACCGGCATGCCGTTGTCGACGCAGGTGACCTCGATGCCCTCGACGGTGTCCCGGACGTGCCCGGTGGGCAGCAGGGCGCCGGTCGCCGAGCCCTCCGTGTCGGTGAACGCGAGCACCACCGGCGCGGCCGTCCCCGGCACGCCGGCGATCTCGACGTCACCGCGGTACTCGACCCGGCCGCCCGGCGTCGGGAAGGTGGCGACGGCGACGCTGTCGGAGTTCACCATCCGGATGCGCACGCTGGTCTCGCCGTCGCCGGCGGGCACCAGCCCGCGCTCGACCGCGAACGGGCCGACCCCGGCGAGGATGTTGCCGCAGTTCTGCCGGTCGCTGACCGTCGCCTCGTCCACGCCGAGCTGCAGGAACAGGTAGTCGACGTCGACGTCGGGGTGGTCGGACGGCGAGAGGACCGCCACCTTGCTGGTCAGCGTGGTCGCGCCGCCCAGCCCGTCGATCTGCCGCGGGTCGGGGGTGCCCATCAGCCGCAGCAGCAGGTCGTTCCGCTCGGCGGGGTCGGCGGGCAGGTCACGGGCATCGAGGTACAGGCCCCGGGAGGTGCCGCCGCGCAGCATCGTGCAGCGGACGCCGGTGTCGTCGTAGCTCATCGACGCACCTCCAGTGGAGAACAGGTGCCTGCGGCGCTCATCGCTCCTCCGCCCACTTCTCGTAGGACACGTACTCGATGCCGAACTCCGGCAGCTTGGCGCGCAGGCCGTAGCGGTCCAGGCCCAGCTCACCCTGCTGGAACGCCGCGCGGCTGGCGGCCTCCTTGTCCAGGCGGGCCCGGGAGGCGGCCAGCGCCCGCGGCACGTCGCCGCGCGGCACCACCAGCACGCCGTCGTCGTCGGCGACGACCACGTCACCCGGCACGACCTGCTGGCCGCCCAGGACGACCGGCACGTTGACCGCGCCGGCGGTGGCCTTCACCGAGCCCTGCGCGCTCACCGCGGTCGACCACGCGGGGAAGCCCATCTCGCGGAGCTCGGCGACGTCGCGGACCCCGCTGCCCAGCACCACGCCGCGCACACCGCGCTGGGCCAGCGCCGTGGCGAACAGCTCCCCGAACAGCCCGTCGGTCGACGGGGAGTTGGTCGCGACCACGAGCACGTCGCCCGGGCGGCACTGCTCGACGGCCACGTGGATCATCAGGTTGTCCCCGGGCCAGCACAGCACCGTGACGGCGGTGCCGCCGATGCGCGCCCCGGGCCAGGCCGGCCGGAACGCGGGGCCGAGGTAGCCCACCCGCCCCAGGGCCTCGTGCACGGTGGCGACGCCGAAGCCGCCGAGTGCCTCGGCGTCCGCTGCGTCGGCGCGGGGTGGGTCGGTGACGACGACGGTCTTCATGCACGTCCTCCGGGTTCACGAGCGGGCTGGGCCAGCGCGGCGATGACGCTGCAGAAGTGCTCGACGGTGGCGGTCTCGGCGCGGTCGGGATCGCCGGCGGCGATCGCGTCGACCACCGCGGTGAGCTCGCGGAGGCTGACCTGCGGCCGCCCCGGTCGGAGCGAGAGCTGGAACTGGTGGCGGACCACCTGCGCCTGCAGCCGGTCGACGAGGCCGGCGGCCACCGGGTGGCGCGCGGCGTCGCGCACGAGGCCGTGCAGCTGGGAGATGAGCTCCGAGTACTTGAGCAGGTCACCGCACCGCACCGCGTCGTCCATGGCGGACAGGTGCGCCCGCAGGCGACCGACCTGCTCGCCGGTGACGCGCTCGGCGGCCTTGCGCGCCAGCAGACCCTCGAGCACCATCCGGCACTCGGTCGTCGCGACCGCCTCGTCGACGGACACGACGCGGACCCGCGCTCCCCTGTTCGGGATCCGCTCGACCAGGCCGTCGGCGATCAGGACGTCGATGGCCAGCCGGACGCTGCTGCGGTTGACCCCGATCTGCTCGGCCAGCTCGGCCTCGACCAGCCGGTGACCCGGGGGCATGTCCCCCCGGGAGATCGCCGCGCGCAGGACACGTTCGGCAGCGTCCCGTGCTGCTGCCGCCATCCGTCCCCCTGCCGTCGTCAGGACCCTAAGGATTGTCAACAGGATCGTCAACCGCGGTCGAGGAGCCGTCCTGGGCGAGGTGCGCTAGACAGTCGGAGCGGCTCGCAGTACGGACCGCGCGACGCGGGACCAGCGGGAGCGGGAGGCCAGGTGAGCTCGACGGACATGCACGGCAGCGTCGCGCCCGGCACGGTCGTCGTGGTGACCGGTGGCGCGCGCGGCATCGGCGCGGGGCTGAGCCGGTACCTGGCGTCCCAGGGCGCGGCCGTGGTGACGGCTGACGTCGTGGAGCCGGCCGGGGACGCGGACGGCCTGGACATCGCCCACCTCCGGGCCGACGTGAGCGACGAGTCGTCGTGGCGGCAGCTCGTGGCGGCCGTCCTCGATCGGCACGGCCGCATCGACGCACTCGTCAACAACGCCGCCATCTACCAGGGACTGGGGGCCAAACGGCCGTTCACCGACATCACCGTCGAGGAGTGGGACCAGGTCATGTCGGTCAACACCCGGGGCGTGTGGCTCGGGATGCGGGCGGTCCACCCGGTCATGAAGGCCCAGGGGCGGGGCCGCGTGGTGAACATCGCGTCGTCCACCGTGCACATGGGCGTGCCGTACTTCGCCCACTACACGGCCTCGAAGGGTGCGGTGATCGCGCTGACCCGAAGCGTGGCCCGGGAGGTCGGCGCGGACGGCATCACGGTGAACGCCGTCGCGCCAGGGTTGGTCGAGACCGACGCCACCCGAGCCCTCAACGACCCGGACTATCTGGCCGCGTCGGCCGGACGCCGCGCCGTCCCCCGGCCGATGGAGCCCGGCGACCTGGCGCCGGTGGTGTCCTTCCTGTGCTCCGACGGCAGCGGGTTCATGACCGGGCAGACGCTGATCGTGGACGGCGGGGTGACCTTCAGCTGACGCCGGCGGCCGCGCCCGGCGGGGCCTCGTCGGCCAGGAGGGTGCTGCGCAGGAAGGCGCTCACCGTCCCCAGGACCGGCGGGGTGTCGAAGGCAGGGTCCTCGTGGTTGGCGCCGGCCAGCAGGAGCAGGGTCGCCGGGACCCCCCGCGCCCGCAGCTCCCGGTGGAAGGTGCGGCTGTGCTCGGACGGCACGAGCCCGTCCCGGTCCCCGTGCGCCAGGAGGAACGGCGGGGCACCGGGGTGCACGTGGGTGACAGGGCTCGCGGCCCGGGCCGCGTCCGCCACCTCCGGCACCGACGCGGCGCCCAGCAGGCGGGCCTCCTGGGAGGGGACGTCGGGTGGACCGGTGACGAAGGGGGGCAGCGGTCCCGCCGGCACGTCGGTGTCGCGCAGGGTGAGGTCGGTGACCGGGAACCAGCACACGGCGGCCTGCACCGAGCTGTCGCCGAGTTCGGGGTCGCGCTCGTCCGGGCACAGCGCCAGGAGCGCGGCGAGGTGGCCGCCCGCCGACCCGCCCCAGACCCCGACCCGGTCGGCGGCGAGGCCGAGGTCGGCGGCGTTCCGGCGCAACCACCGGACCGCCGCCCGGGCGTCGTCGAGCGGCGCGGGGAACGTCGCCTCACCGCTCAGCCGGTACTGCACCGCCGCGATCGCCACCCCGGCCGCGGCCACCGGCAGCAGCCGTTCCGCGGCCCGGGCGCTGCGCGACCCCCGCAGCCAGCCACCCCCGTGCAACCACACGCACAGCGGTGCGGGCCGGGCGGCCGGGAGGTAGAGGTCCAGCTGCAGCTCGATCCCCGGCTCACTGCGGTAGACCACGTCCCGCCGCACCGTCACCTGCGGCAGGTCGCCGGTGGGTGCCGGGCGCCCGGTCACGTCAGGCCCCCACGGCGGCGGCGACCCCGCGGACGGCGGGGATCACCTCGTCGCGGAACAGCCGGACCGAGCGCAGGGACGTCGAGGGGTCCAGCGACCCCCAGGCGAAGGAGCCGGCGACGTGGTTCACCTCGCCGTCCGTGACGGCCTCGGCCACCCGCCGGGCGACCGTCTCCGGCGACCCGGCGTACAGCTTGCCCTCCGCGAGCAGCTGGTCGACGTCCACCGGTCGGGTGCGCTGCTCGTCGCCGTGCAGCCGCCAGAGGTGGGTGAAGTTGGTGTGGTGGTCGGCGAAGGCCGGCCGCAGCAGGGCCAGCGCCTCGTCGTCGGTCGGCGCGACGACCACGTGCCGCATCATCCCGAACCGCGGGGTCACTCCCGGCAGCGCGTACCGGACCCTGCCGCGCGCGCTCGACTCGGAGAAGCGTGCGAAGAAGAGCCTGCTCTGCTCCCGGACGGCGGCCAGCGGCGGGGAGAAGAAGCCGAACCCGAAGATGACGTTGTAGCCCTCCTCGCCCAGCCGCGGGATCGAGGCGGGGTTGGACGTCGGGTACCACAGCGGCGGGTGCGGGCGCTGGCGCACCGACACGTGCAGCGCCACCGGCTCCCCGTTCCCGTCCGGACCCGGGCGCCGGAAGACCCCGGTCTCCAGCGCCTCGAGGATCGCCGGCATCAGCTCCTCGAAGCGGTCCGCGGCCTCCGGCGGCGTCAGCCCGAACATCGCGGTCTCGTGCGGGGAGGACCCCTTGCCCACGCCGATCTCCAGCCGACCGTCGCTGAGCTGGTCGAGCATGCAGATCTCCTGCACCAGCCTCAGCGGGTCGTACAGCGGCACGATGAAGGTCGTGGGCGCCAGCCGGATCCGCTCGGTCGCCCGGGCGGCCGCGGCCAGGAACAGCGCCGGGGAGGGGGCCAGCCCCAGCGGCGTGCCGTGGTGCTCCGCCAGGTGGTAGACGCTGAAGCCGCCCCGGTCGGCCTCGGCCAGCAGGTCCAGCCGGCTCTGGTAGACGTCGCCCGCCGTCCTCCCGGGCGCGGCGTCGATCCAGTCGAAGAGGCCGAACGTGATGTCCTGCGGCGCCTCCGGTGCTCCCGGGTCAGGCGGCATGTCGTGGGTCCTCGTCGTCGGTGGACGGCTGGCCGGGGCCCGGGACGGTGTCCCGGACCCCGGCCAGGGGGTGGGTGACTACCCGGCGACCGGCTTGAAGCCCGCCTGCCCGTCGTACTGGACCAGCTGCACCGTGGAGATGGCCGCGTCGTCCTTCGTGGTGGTGTCGACCGTGATGCCGTCGAGGAGCAGCGGCGCCTGGAACCCGCTGATCGACTTCATCGAGTCCATGAACGACTCGCGCGTCGGCTCCTCCATGCCCTGGAAGGCCTCGTCGAGCACCGCACCCTCGGCGTAGCTCCACGCGCAGTGCGGGGTGTACGTCGTGGCGATCTTCGAGCCGTACTTCTGGAAGGCGTCGTTGTAGGCCTTCACGTCCTCGTCGTTGGCGAACGCCGGCGAGTTCGGGTTCTTGGAGAACGACGGGGTGTACACGGCCGGGTACGCGGCCGCGCCGCCGGGCTGCAGGATGGTCCCCGGCGTCGAGGTGTTCGACGGCAGGAAGATGCGCGGCAGCCAGCCCAGGGACTGCGCCTTGGTGAGCACGCCGACCTGCAGCGGGGTGACCGACACGGCGCTCAGCAGCACGTCGGCCTTGCTCGACGCGAGCTCGGTCACCTGGGCGTCGAGGGTCGTGTCGGTCGGCTCGTAGGTGGCATCGGCGACGACCTCGACCTGGCTGCCCTCGATGGCCTCGTTGAAGCCGTCCAGGTAGCTCTGCCCGAAGTCGTCGTTCTGGGCCAGGGTCGCCACCGTCACCGGCTTGCCCTCCTTGGCCAGCAGCTCGCCGAACGCGCGGCCCTCGGTCGCGTAGGTCGGCACGAAGCCGGTGGTCCACGGGTGCGCGTCCTGGTCGCTGGAGAACGTGCGGGCGCCGGTGGTGAGCAGGACCTGGGGCACCTCCTCCTCCTCCGCGATGGGCATCACGGCCGCGTTGGTGGGAGTGCCCAGCGCCCCGACGTAGGCGAAGATGCCGTCGTTGATCAGCTGGCGGAAGTTGGACACCGCCTTCGCGGGGTCGTACACGTCGTCGAGGTAGGTGAAGTCGACCTGGCGGGTCTTCCCGTCACCGAACTCGAACCCGCCGGCGGCGTTCTTCGCCTCGATGTAGGAGTCCAGACCGGCAATCGTGCAGGAGCCGGGGCCGGCGGTCGGACCGCTGAGCGGACTGCTGATGCCGATGCTGATCGAGTCGTCGGTGATGCCGGGGCTCGAGGCGGAGTCGTCCGCGCCGGGGCCGCCGGAGCTGCTGTCCCGGGTGCACCCGGACACGAGCAGCGCAGCGATGCTGACAGTGGCGATCACGCCACTGGCACGCGCCGCGTTTCGGGTCTTCGTCATTGAATCGCCTCTCTCGGGGTTCACGAGTGCTGGTCGGTGGTGGCCGACGGTGCGGACGCTCGGTGCGTCGCCTCGTCGGAGGTCGTGGGAGGAGCCGACGGGTGCGGACGACGGGTGGACGACCGCAGCCGCGCGAGCCTGCGTGGCAGGGACACCAGGCCGGCGGGCAGGAGGAACAGCACCGCCAGCAGGACCGCGCCGGAGATCAGCGCGGTGCGGGAGGAGTTCACCTGACCGGCGAGCACCGGCACGAGCACGTAGTAGACGGCTCCGAGGGCCGTTCCGATGATGCTCGCGGAGCCACCGATCACCATCGCGGCGACCAGGTTGATCGACGTGGCGAAGACCAGGGTCTCCGGTGAGGTGTACTGCACGATGGCGAGGTACATGAAGCCGGACACGCCGCCGAGCAGGGACGCGATCGTGAAGGCCAGCACCTTCGTGCGGTAGGGCGAGACGCCCATGGACAGCGCCACCGCCTCGTTCTCCTTGACGATGGCGAAGGACCGTCCGATGCGCCCTCGGACCAGGTTGCGGGCGAGCACGAACGCGACGACCGCGATGAGCACGACGACGTAGTACCGCCACTGGTCGTTGGCCAGACCGGTCGACTCGGGTGCGCGGAGCCAGCTGACCACCTGCCCCTGCGACCCGCCGGTGAAGTCGTCGAACCGTCGGGCGAGCGGGACCCCCACGATCGGCAGGGCGAGGGTGATCATGGCCAGCGCGAGCCCGCGCAGGCGGGCCGCGGCGAGCGCCACCAGCATCCCGACGACCGCGGGCACCACCGCGCAGAGCAGCAGCGTCAGCGGCCCCGGCCAGCCGTGCAGGATCCCGTACGCCGCGATGTAGGCCCCGAGCCCCAGGAAGGCGCTCTGCCCCAGCGACACCTGACCGGTGTAGCCCATCACGATGTTCAGGCCCAGGATCGCCACCGCGAAGACGGCGATGCTCGAGAGCTGGTAGTTGACGTAGGGGCTCGACACCAGCGGGGCGACGACGAGCGCGACGGCGAGCACGCCGACGAACGCGATGCCCCGCCAGCGGGAGGTCGAGCCCGAGCGGGAGGTCGAGGCGGCGCGCGCGGTCGAGGTCGGAGTGGTGGCCATCAGACGCGCACCGTGACCTTGCGGCCGAAGAGCCCCTGTGGTCGCACGACCAGGATCACGATGACCGCGATGAAGGGGACCGCGATCTTCAGGTCGTCACCGATGAAGTCCAGGTAGGCGCCGGCGAGGTTCTCCACGACGCCGATGAAGGCCGCGGCCACCACGGCGCCGACCGGTGAGTCGAGGCCGCCGAGGATGGCCGACGCGAGCGCGTAGACCAGCACGAAGTCCAGCATGCCGGGGCTGATGAACAGCTGGGGGGCGACCAGCACACCGGCGATGGCACCGAGCGCCGCGGCCAGGCCCCAGCCGATCATGAGCAACCGGCTGACCGGGAGACCGGACAGCGCCGAGGACTGGGGGTTGTCCGCGACCGCCCGCATGGCGAGCCCGAGCTTCGTGGAGCGGAACAGCAGCTGCAGCGCCACCATCACCACGATCAGCACGGTGATCGTGCCGATCGACCGCAGGCTCACGAACACACCGAGCACGCCGATGGTCCGGTTGGGGAACAACGACGGGAACGGGTGCGGCTCGTAGCCGAAGAAGAACGCCGACAGACCCGACAGCACCACGAGCAGGGCGATGGTGGCGACGACCGCGGTGTCCGGGTCGCCGCCCTCGAAGTGCCGCATCACCCCCCGCTCGAGCAGGGCACCGAGGGCGAACCCGAGGACGACCGCCGCGACCAGCGCGAGCAGGACCGGGACCCCGGCCTGCGTCAGTGCGTAGGCCACGAAGGTGGCCGTCACGGCCATGCCCCCCTGGGCGAAGTTGATCAGACCGGTGGCCCGGTAGACCAGCACGATGGCGAGCGCGATCGCGGCGTAGATCGCGCCGTTGGACAGCCCGTCCACCACGACTTGGATGAAGTACGACACCTAACCCCCCAGGTACGCGCGGCGAACGGCGTCCATGCCCATGAGCTCGTCCCTGCTGCCGTGCAGCGCGACCCGACCCGTCTCCAGCACGGTGGCGTCGTCCACCACCGAGAACGCGAGGTTCGCGTTCTGCTCGACGACGACCATCGACACCTGCGCCTCGTGGCGCAGTCGCACGATCGCGTCGTACACCCGGCGGGCCGTGCTCGGCGCGAGCCCCAGCGAGGCCTCGTCGAGCAGGATCACCCGCGGCTTGGCCATGAACGCGCGCGCCACCGCCAGCATCTGCTGCTCACCGCCGGAGAGGGCCGCGGCGTTGGACTTCACCCGTTCCTGCAGGTTGGGGAACAGGTCGAGGACGTAGTCGACGTCGGTCGCGATCTGCTTGCGGTCACGGCGCTGGTAGGCGCCCACGAGCAGGTTCTCCCGCACGCTGAGCTGGCCGATGGTGCCGCGGCCCTCCGGCACGTGGGCGATGCCCAGGTGCGCCGTCCGGTCGGGTCCGAGACCGCTGATGTCGCGCCCCTCGAACAGGATCCGGCCGGTGGTGCGCACCGTCCCGCTGATCGCGCGCAACGTGGTCGTCTTGCCGGCACCGTTGGCGCCGAGCAGTCCCGTCGCCCCGTTCTCCGGGAGGGAGAACGAGATCCCGTGCAGCACCTGCGCGTGGCCGTACGACGCGGTGACGTCCTCGAGCTCAAGCAGACTCATCTGCGCCCACCTCCTTGCCCAGGTACGCCTCGACCACCCGGGGATCCGACTGCGCCTGCGCGGCCGTGCCCTCCATCAGCTTGGCGCCGTGGTCGAGCACGACCACCCGGTCGGTCAGCGCCGAGATCAGCCCCATGTGGTGCTCGACGACCACGACCGTCAGGTCGAACTCGCGGCGGACCTCACGGACAGTCCCGATGAGCTGCTCGACCTCGCCGTGCGAGAGGCCGGCGGCGGGCTCGTCGAGCAGCAGCAGACGAGGGCGGGAGAGCAGCGCACGGCACAGCTCGACGCCTTTGTGGAGCCCGTGCGAGAGCTCGTCGGCGGGGATCGCCGCCGCCCAGCCCAGACCCGTGCGCTCGAGCAGCTCGAGCGCCCTCGCGCGCGCCTCGCGCTCGTGCCTGCGGGTCGAGGGCAGCCGCAGCGACCACGCGACCGGCCCACCCGGCATCCACGAGTGCGCCCCGAGCATCACGTTCTCGAGCACCGATGCGTCCAGCCGGAGCGCCGGGTGCTGGAACGTGCGCGCGAGCCCGAGCTTCGCCATGCGCCAGGCCGGCGTGCGGACGGTCTCGGTCCCGCCGACGAGGATCGAGCCGGCGGTCGGCTGGTAGTGCCCGCTGATGCAGTTGAAGAGCGAGGTCTTCCCGGCACCGTTGGGCCCGACGAGACCGAGGATGCCGCCGCGCGGCGCGTCGAACGAGACGCCGTCGAGCACGGTGATGCCACCGAATCGGAGGGACACCTCCCGCACGCTCAGGGCGGCGTCCGGCTCATCGGTTCGCGTCGTCGTGGCCATCCTGCCTCTCCGTCGTCAGTGACCGCAGGGGGGCACCGGGTCGTGGTGGTGGGGGGTGTGGCGTGTCTCCGCCGTGGAGCAGGCTACGAGAGGCTAGCTGTGAGGACGGTCACGACAACGTCTCAATCGGTGTCCAGAGGCCCGGAGGGGCAGATTCGGGACAAATGTCCCGAACCGCACCACCGCCGGCGGCGGGGCCCCGCCGCCACATCCGCCGGTGCTCGTGGCCGCAGCGCACGTCCGGCCGACCGCGGCGGCAACCGGCCGGGGCGACCGGGAACCGGCCGGCGGCGGCTGTCCGGGCCGGCTGCCGGGCGGGCCCGGGCGCCGGTTGCTACGTTCGGATCGTGACGCGCGTCACCCGGCCAGGTGGGGCGATCGGCGGACCCGCGACGGCGTCGACGCGACATCTGACGTACGCCGGGACTCCCGATGCGGCCGGGCCCCGCCCGCCATCCGGATGTGTCCGGCGCCACGTCGCACGCCTAGCGTTCGGGCGGGGCTCCGCCCGAGCCGCTGCCATGAGCTGCCGCCACGAGGCGGAGACCAGAAGACGACACGAGGACGGATGCACATGACCGCGAAGAACCTGCAGGAGCTCCTCGACCAGACCGGTGACACCGTCGGGCTGCTGCGGAACTCCCAGATCGGCACCTACATCTACCCGGTGGTGCCCTCGGAGTTCACCAACTGGCGGCGGGAGCAGAAGGCGTGGCGGGAGACCGCGGTGCTCTTCGACCAGTCGCACCACATGTACAACACGTGGATCTCCGGCCCGGACGCGCTGAAGCTCATCTCCGACACCGGCATCAACAGCGTGGCCAACTTCCCGGTGAACATGGCCAAGCAGTTCGTCCCGGTCTCCCCCGAGGGCGGGGTCATCGGTGACGGGATCCTCTTCCACCTCGCCGAGGAGGAGTACGTCTTCGTCGGCCGCGCACCGGTGGCCAACTGGCTGGAGTTCCAGGGGTCCAAGGACTACGACGTCGAGGTGCGCAACGACCCGCGCTCGTCGTCACGGCCGTACGGCAAGGCCGTGAGCCGCGACGTCTGGCGGTTCCAGATCCAGGGTCCCAACGCCTGGCCGGTGATCGAGAAGCTCCACGGAGGCGACCTGGAGCAGCTGAAGTTCTTCCGCATGTCGGAGATGAACATCGGTGGCGAGAAGGTCCGCACCCTGCGGCACGGCATGGCCGGCGCCCCGGGCCTGGAGATCTGGGGCCCCTACGAGTCCTACGAGAAGGTCCGCGAGACCATCCTCGAGGCGGGTGCGGAGTTCGGGCTCGAGCCGTGCGGTTCGCGTGCTTACTCCTCCAACACCCTCGAGTCGGGCTGGATCCCCTCCCCGCTGCCGGCGATCTACACCGCGGACGAGCTGCGGCCCTACCGTGAGTGGCTCCCGGCCAACGGTTACGAGGCGACCAACGCGCTGGCGGGCAGCTTCGTCTCCGAGCGGATCGAGGACTACTACCTCAACCCGTGGGAGCTCGGTTACGGATCGTTCGTGAAGTTCGACCACGACTTCATCGGCCGGGACGCGCTGGAGGCCATCGACCCGGCCACGCAGCGGCGCAAGGTGACGCTGGCCTGGAACGACGAGGACATGACGAAGCTGTTCGGCGGGATCGTCGCCCCGGCACCGGGGTACCAGGTCTTCGACCTGCCGAACGCCAACTACGGGTCGTCGAACTTCGACTCGGTGGTGGACGCCGACGGCACGGTGGTGGGCGCGTCGCTGTTCACCGGCTACAGCGCCAACGAGCGCAAGGGGCTCTCCCTGGCCACGGTCGACCCCAACGTGCCGATCGGCGCCGAGGTCCGGGTCGTCTGGGGCGAGCCGGACGGCGGCAGCGGGAAGTCGAACGTCGAGCCGCACGAGCAGTTCACCGTCCGGGCCGTGGTGAGCCCGGCTCCTTACGCGGAGACCGCCCGCGCGGAGTACCACGGCGGGTGGCGCAGCGCAGCGACCGCCTGAGTTTCCGGGGGCCGGGTGGTGGGACCTCCCGCCGCCCGGCCCCTGCTCGCCCCGAGACGAGAGGACCACCCCGCACCATGTCGTCCGAGAGCCTGGCCTCAGCCCTCGCCCGCGTCGGGAGCGCGGTGGAGCTCCTCCGGAACCTGGCCTTCCCGCCGAGCACCTTCCCGGTGCAGCCGGAGTTCACCAACTGGCGCACCGAGTCGCGGTCCTGGCTGGAGACCTGCGCCCTGCTCGACCAGTCGCACCACATGACCGACCTGTTCGTCGAGGGCCCCGATGCGCTGCGGCTGTTCAGCGATCTGGCCGTCAACAGCTTCGCGGCCTTCGGCCCGGGCAAGGCCAAGCAGTTCGTCGCGGTGGCGCCGGACGGCCACCTCATCGGTGACGCGATCCTGTTCCACCTCGAGGAGGACTCCTTCGACCTGGTGGGCCACCCCATGGTGATCGACTGGGTGACGTTCCACCTCGAGCGCGGCGGCTACCAGGCCACCGCGGTGCGCGACGACAACTCGATCGTGCGGCAGTCGGGGCCGCCGAAGCTGTACCGGTACGAGCTGCAGGGCCCGACCGCCGCCGCGATCGTCGAGCAGGCGACCGGCGCGCCGGCGCCCGAGGTGAAGTTCTTCAACATGACGGCGTTCACCATCGCCGGCAAGCAGGTGCGCGGCCTGCGGCACGGCATGGCCGGCCAGCCGGGCTTCGAGCTGTTCGGCCCGTGGGCGGACGGCGAGGCGGTGCTGACCGCACTCCTCGAGGCCGGCGCGGACCACGGCCTCGTGCGGGTCGGCGCCAAGGGCTACTCGACGACCAACCTCGGGTCCGGCTGGGTGCCGGCGCCGCTGCCGGCCATCTTCGGCGACGACCCGCTGCTGGCCGAGTACCGCGAGTGGCTGCCGCTGTCGAAGGTCGGCTCCATCGGCGGCAGCCTCGACTCCGCCGACGTCGCCGACTGGTACCTCACCCCCCACGACATCGGCTACGGCAAGACGGTCAAGTTCGACCACGACTTCGTCGGCCGGGAAGCCCTGGAGCGGATGGCGCAGACCGCACCGCCGCGGACCAAGGTCACCCTCGTGTGGAACGCCGACGACGTCACCGGCGCGGTCGGCTCGTCCTACCGGCCGGGCCCGGGCGCGAAGTACATCGAGATGCCGAAGGCCCGCTACGCCACCCACCACGAGGACCAGGTCCTCGAGGACGGGAAGCCCGTCGGCATCTCGCTGGACTGCGGCTACCTGGCCAGCGAGCGGGAGATGGTCTCCCTGGCGACCATCGACACCTCGCTGTCCGAGCCGGGCACCGAGGTGACCGTCGTGTGGGGCGAGCGTCCGGTCTCGGCGAAGCCGGCGGTCGAGGAGCACGAGCAGGTGGAGATCCGCGCCGTCGTCGCCCCGTGCCCGTACGACGCCCGCGACACCTACCGGGCCCGCTGACCCCCGACGGCACGGCCCCCGTCCAGGGCACCGCCGCGAGCTTGCGAGCGGTGGGGAGGACGGGGGTCCTTCGTCAGCCGGACCGGCCGGCCCGGTTGTCGAACAGGGCGATGCCGGCCGCGGTGTTGGAGGCGGGCACGAAGTAGTCCGAGTGGACCTTGACGATCTCGTCGTCCAGCGCGCCGCGCATGACCAGCCACATGATCAGCTCGATCCCCTCGGCGCCGGCCTGCCGGATCAGCTCCTCCCGGGAGAGGGCGGCGAGCGAGGCGGGGTCGGTCTCGATCGCCGACATCCACCGGGCGTCGAACTCGGGGTTGATGAACCCCGCCCGGGCCCCGGCCAGCTGGTGGGACATGCCGCCGGTGCCCAGCACGCCGACCGTGAGGTCCCCGGGGAAGCTCCGGATCGCGCGGCCGAGCGCCTGGCCGAGCGCGTAGCAGCGGGCGGCGGTGGGCTGCGGGTACTGGATGACGTTGACCAGCAGCGGGATGACCGGGCAGGGCCACGCGTCTCCGGGGTCCGGCGTCCACACCGACAGCGGCACGGTGAACCCGTGGTCGACGTGCAGCTCCTGGAAGACGGTCAGGTCGAACTCCTCGTCGACCAGGCTCTCCACCAGGTGCAGGGCGAGCTCGGGGTGCCCGATGACGTCGGGGACCGGACGCCGGCCGAAGCCCTCGTCGGCCACCTCGTACTGCTCCGCGGTCCCCAGCCCGAAGGTGGGGACGAAGTCCAGGTCGATGCCGTTGGCGTGGTCGTTGTACACGACGATCGCCACGTCCGGCCGGTGCTCGGCCAGCCACGCCCGCGCGGGGGCGTAGCCGTCGAACAGCGCCTTCCAGTTCGGGTCCTCGGTCTTGCCGCGGTCCATCGCCGCGCCGATCGAGGGGACGTGCGAGGTCGCCAGACCCCAGATCACCTCAGCCATCCCGCCGGCCTCCCGCCCTCATCGCCGCCAGGAAGTCCTCCTCGCCCATGCCGGTGAACACGCCACCGAGGTACTGCATCGACCGGCCGTCCATCATGGCGAGCTTGTACACGTAGAAGATGCTGCCGCCCAGGTCGATCATCGCCTGCCAGTCGCGGTCCAGCACCGCCTGCTGCTGCTCGGGCGTGAGCCGGAAGCCCTGGCAGTAGGCGGCCTCGTCGGCGAGGAAGCGCTCCCGGTTCTCGGCCGTGCGCAGGCTCATGAACAGCTTGTTCATGCGCAGGCCGCGCCGGCTGGTCTCCCCGTCGAAGATCGGTGTGCCCGGCAGCCCGAAGCGGTCGGGCGCGGTCTCGCTCATCGGTGTTCCTCCCTCGCGCGCCGGTGCGCCGCCGGCCGTCCCCGCGGTCACGTGCGCTCCTGCGGGTGGGTGGCGAGGGGCTCCACGGAGACGTCGAGCCAGGGCGCCATCGGCAGGGACATCAGCGCGTCGTGCAGCGCCGCCGGGTCGTCGGCCTCGTACAGGCCGACCGTCGCGTTCCGCCCGGGCACCCGCCACAACCGCTTCAGCACCCCGGCTGCGCGCAGGTCCATCGCGCGGGCACGCTCGGCGGCCCGCAGCTCCTCCCGCCGCTCGGCGGGCGTCTCGGGTGGCAACCGGTTCTCGGACCGGACCAGGAACTCCACGTCAGGCTCCCGTCACTGGGGTGCGGGCCGGCACCGTGCCGGCGATCTCGAGCAGCACGCCGGCGAGCTCCTCGGGCGCGGTGACCATCGCCTCGTGGCCCGTCGCCAGCTCGTGCACCGGCCACCCCCGCTCCCGGGCGCGCTCTGCCTGGCCGGCGAAGACGCGCATCCAGCTGACGCACTCGACGAAGCTCGCGGGGACGTCCTCGACCGCGCCGGCCAGCCGCAGCGGGTCGGTGTAGGTCTTCCACGGGTGCGGGGTCAGCTTCGGCAGCAGCCAGTCCACGTCGGCCTGCTCGGTCACGCCCAGCACCGACAGCTTGCGCACCGGGACCAGCCAGCCGAAGCCCTGCTCCGCGGCGGACTCCGCCCAGTGGTGCTCCACGGTGGCGGGCAGCAGGTCCCGCGCCGCCTCGCCGTCCTCCCCCACGAACGCGTCCAGGTAGACCCGCTGGGCGACCGCCTGCGGGCGGCGGTCGGCCACCGCGGTCACGACCTGCCCGGCGTAGCTGTGCCCGACGAGGACGACGTCCGCGAGCCCCAGCAGGTCGACCAGCCGGACGACGTCCTCCACGTGGGTGTCCAGGCCCACCAGCGGCGAGAGCAGGTGCCCGCGCTCGGACAGCCCGGTCAGCGTCGGGGCGTGCACCTCGTGCCCGGCGCGGCGCAGCAGCGGGGCCACCCGGTCCCAGCACCACCCCCCGTGCCACGCCCCGTGCACGAGGACGAACGTGGTCATGGCCCCCCTGTCCTGACGACCCGCGGCGCGCCTGCGCGCAGATGTGGTCCCGAGCACGATAAGCCTCGCAGCGACGAGCCGGATCCGCTCGATGTCACGGAGCCGGCACCGCGGCCGCACGGACCTGCTACGTCATCCGTCGTGGTCAGGCCCCCGCCGGTCGTCACCGGGGAAGGACCAGACCCTCCTTCACGGCGAGGAGGGCCGCCTGCGTCCGCGACGTCAGCCCCGTCTTGGTGAGCAGGTGGCTGACGTGGGTCCGCGCCGTCCGCTCGCTGATGACGAGGCGCTCGGCGATGTCCTTGTTCGACCTGCCCTCGGCGATCAGGACCAGCACCTCCTTCTCCCGCGCGGTGAGGACGCCGAGCCCGGTGCGCGGCGCCCGCATCTCCTGGGTGAGCCGGCGGGTCACCGCTGCGTCGAGGAAGACCTCGTCCCGGACCGCTGCCCGCAGCGCGGCGTCGACCTCGGCGGGTCCGGCGTCCTTGAGCAGGTAGCCGGACGCCCCGCTCTCCAGCGCGGCGTGCACCCGCTCGGTCTCCCCGAAGCTGGTCAGGATCACCACCCGCAGCTGCGGGAACCGGCGCAGGACCTCCCCGGTGGCGGTGACGCCGTCCATGCCCGGCATCTGCAGGTCCATCAGCACGACGTCGGGCAGTTCCCCCTGGGCGGCCGCCCGGGCCAGCCGGTCCAGGGCCTCCTGCCCGTCGCCGGCCTCCCCGGCCACCACGACGTCCTCGAGCGCCTCGAGGTAGGCGATCACGCCACGGCGCACGACCGCGTGGTCGTCGACCACCAGCACCCGGACCGGGTCGGGGGCTGTCACTGCCCCGCCTCCGTGCCGGTCGCCGGCGACCCGACCGGCAACGGGACGGTGAGCCGCACGCTCGTCCCTCCACCGTCGGGCTGCCGGACCCGGACGGCGCCACCCCAGCGGGCCGCCCGCTCCCGCATCACGGTCATGCCGAGACCGCTGGACCCGGAGCCACCGGGCTCCGCCCCGGTCCGCGGGTCGAACCCGCGCCCGTCGTCGGTGACCTCGGCGACCACCTGCCGGCGGCTGCCGTGCGGAGTCACCGCCAGCCGGGTGGAGATCCTCGTCGCGTCGGCGTGCTTGATGCTGTTGTGCAGTGCTTCTGCGACGACGCGGTAGACGTCCTCGAGCAGGTCGGCGTCGACCGCGGCGAGGCAGGCGTCGGGGTCGGCGTAGTCCAGGGACACGTCGACCCCGGTCCGGGCCGCCGTCGAGTCCACCAGGGACCGCAGCGCCGAGGCCAGCCCCTGCGCCGAGGTGGCCGCCGGCCGCAGCTCCACCACCATGCCGCGGAGGTCGGCCAGGACGGCCTCGGCACTGCCGCTGAGGTCCTCCGCCACCTGCGCCACCTCCTCCGGGGCCGGCGGCAGGCCGCGGGCGACGAGCACGCCCAGCGACTTGGCCTGCATCATCATCGAGAACACCTGCTGCACCACCGAGTCGTGCAGGTCACGGGCGAGCTTCTGGCGCTCCTCCCGCCGGGCGACGTCCCGTTCCCGCTCCAGGAGCGCGGCGTGGTCCACCGCCATGGCCGCCTGCTCGGCCATGGCCAGCAGGAACTCCAGCTCGGTGTCCCCGACGGTCTGGCCGGGCGCGAAGAAGGCGTTCAGGATGCCGACGGGCTCCCCCCGGGCGAGGAGCGGCACGCTGACGAACCAGTCCCACCGGGGGTGCCGCATGAAGTCGTGCAGCGGCGCCCAGGCCGGGTCCTGCATCACTGCGTCGTACCGGTCCGGGACGACGACGGGCTCCCGGCTCCCGAGCGCGTCCAGCATCCGCAACCGGGCGCCCAGGGCACGGCACTGCATGAGCCTGTCGAAGAACTCGCCGGAGCGGCCGAACCCGGCCGAGCCCATGACGTGCAGCCGGTTGCCCGACCCGTTGACCGTCAGCACCTGGACGCCGGCGAGCGCGTCCGTGCGCGCGACCTCCTGGGCGAGCACCTCCAGCGTGCCCAGCAGCGAGCGCTTCGACGCGACGCTGGACGCGGCCTTGGCGATCGCGGCCAGCCGCCGCTCGCGCAACCGGCTCATCGTCACGTCGCGGAAGGAGACGACCCAGCGGGGCCGGCCGGGCACCTGGGTCACGACGTAGGCGAACTCGCGCCGGAGCCCCGGTCGCGGTTCCCAGTCGAGGGTGTGCTCGCCCGGTCGACCGGCGACCGCCGGGTCGCCCGGCGGCGGGAACGGTGAGCGGGCCCCGGCCACGGCGCCCGGCCGGAGGCCGCACAGGCGGACGGCGGCGGGGTTCGCGTCGAGGAACCGGGCCTCGCCGTCGATGACGGCGAGGCCGTCGGGGGCGTGCTCCACGACCTCCTCGGCCGGGGCGGGAGACGCGGCCCGCGTGCCGACGGCGGTCGGTCCTGTGGGGTCCACCCGGCCCTCCTCCCCTCCTCGGCCTCCCGGCCGACCTGTCCCTGTGGTGCAGGACACTGCTGGACAGATGCTGACACGCCGGGCCCGCGGTGGGCACAGCAGACCTGCCGGACCAACCGCCGGGGTGGCGTGCGGAGCGCCACAGCAGGCGGGATCCGCCCCGCCCCGCGACGATTGACGTACGGCCGGCGGGCGAACTGGTGGGACGGGAGCCGTCATGTTCCCGTCCCCCGCGCGACGTCGCGCGCGTCACGATGGTGGTGCGCTCGACTCGACCACCCGCTGCGGTGCGCACCGGGTGGTGCGTGCCGGCGCCCGGTGCGCACCGCCCCCGCCGGAGAGAAGGCTCGCCGCACAGGAGGAAGGCTCTTCCATGAAGCGCTCGCTGACCGCCCGGGACCCCGCCACCCGGGCCTCGTTGAGGCAGGTCTTCTCCGAGCTCGGCTTCGAGGTCATCCCGTTCAAGAAGACCGAGGAGCAGGTCCTCCAGCACGTGCCCAAGGACGTGCGGCTGACGGTCACCGCGTCCCCGGCGAAGGGGCAGGACGCGACCATCGACCTCACCGTGGCCCTCGCGGGCCACGGGTACTCGGTGGCGCCGCACCTGTCCGCCCAGCAGGTCCGCGACCGCGCGCACCTGGCCGACGTCGTGGCCCGCTGCCGCGAGGCCGGCGTCTCCGACGTCTTCGTCGTCGGTGGCGACCCCTCCGAGACGCCCACCGAGTTCAAGGACGCGCTGGCGCTGCTGACCGCACTGCACGAGCTCGACCACGGGTTCGCCGACATCGGGATCGGCGGCCACCCCGAGGGCCACCCGACCGTCTCCCCCGATGTGCTCTTCCAGGCGCTCAAGGACAAGGCCTCCCTGGCGACGCACATCAAGACCCAGATCGTCTTCGACCCGAAGGTGATCCTGGACTGGGCGCGGGAGCTGAAGAACCGGGGCATCGACCTGCCGGTGCACGTCGGCGTCCCCGGGGCGGTCCACCGGCAGAAGCTCATCCGCGTCTCCGGCGGGCTCGGCATCGGCGAGTCGGCGAAGTTCCTCAAGAAGCAGCAGAGCCTGCTGTGGCGCTTCTTCATCCCCGGCGGTTACAGCCCCGACAAGATCATCAAGGGCCTCGCCCCGCACATCGGCAAGCCCGACAACCACATCGAGGGCTTCCACGTCTTCACCTTCAACGACCTCGGGCCGACCGAGGCCTGGCGGGAGCAGACGCTGCGGGCCCTCGCGTGACGCGCGGGCCGGGAGCACCCACGACCGCCGCCCGGAGCGCCCGGTGACCGCCGTGGTGATCGACGGGACGGCGGTGGCACGCCGGGTGCGCGAGGACGTGGCGAAGGGCGTCGAGGAGCTGGTGGCCGCCGGCGGCACGGCCCCGGGGCTCGCGACGGTGCTCATCGGGGACGACCCCGCCTCCGAGGTCTACATCCGGAACAAGCGCCGGCTGAGCGTGGCCGCCGGGATGCGGGACCTGCACCGGCACCTGCCCGGCGACGTCGACCAGGAGTCGGCGGCCGCGCTCATCGACGAGCTCGCCGCCGACCCCGCCGTCTCCGGCATCCTGCTCCAGCTGCCGACCCCCGCCTCCCTGGACTCCGAGGCGCTGCTGGCGCGCATCCCGCCGGAGAAGGACGTCGACGGGTTGACCACGGCGAACGCGGGCCTGCTCGCCCAGGGACGCCCCGGGCTCCGTCCGTGCACCCCCTCCGGGGTCATGGTGCTGCTCGATGAGCACGACGTCCCGCTGCCGGGCGCCGAGGCCGTCGTCGTCGGCCGCTCCGTGCTGGTCGGCAGGCCGATGGCCCAGCTCCTGCTCGAGCGCAACGCCACCGTGACCATCTGCCACTCGCGGACCCGCGACCTCGCCGAGGTGTGCCGGCGCGCCGACGTGCTGGTGGTCGCCGCCGGGATCCCCGGCCTGGTCGGTGCCGACGCGGTCAAGCCCGGTGCGACCGTCATCGACGTCGGCATCCACCGCGGCGAGGACGGCCTGCACGGCGACGTCGACACCGCCGCCGTCGCCGAGGTCGCCGGGAAGATCACGCCCGTACCCGGTGGCGTGGGACCCATGACGATCGCCATGCTGCTGGCCAACACCCTGACCGCCGCGACCGTCCAGCAGGGCCTCGGCACCTGATGTCCCGGCCGTGGGCGCGGTTCGACGACCTGAGCCGCGGCGAGGCCCTGCTCTGCCCGACCCCGCACCGGGTGCTCACGACGACCCGGTCGGAGGAGGTCGCCGGCCTGCTGCAGCAGGTGCACGACGAGACCGCAGCCGGGAGCTGGGCCTACGGGTTCGTCTCCTACGAGGCGGCCCAGGGCCTGGACCCGCGGCTGCCGGGCGGCTGGACCCCCGGGCAGCCACCGCTGGTGTGGTTCGGCCTGTGCGGCGAACCGGCGCGCGTGGACCCGCTGACCGGGTCCGCACCTGCGACGGGGCCGGCCGGCCCCTGGCGTCCGGACTGGACGGCGGCCGACCACGCGCGCGCCGTCGCGATCGTCCGCGAGCAGATCGCCGCCGGTGAGACCTACCAGTGCAACCTCACCGACCGGCTCCGGTCGACCGTGACCGGCGACCTCGAGGCGCTCTACTCCCGCCTGGCGCTCGCCCAGCGCGGCGCCTACAACGCCCTGATCGACCTCGGCCGGCACGTGGTGGCCAGCGCCAGCCCTGAGCTGTTCTTCGAGTGGGTGGGCGACCAGGTGCGCACCCGCCCGATGAAGGGCACCGCTCCCCGTGGCCGGACGACCGCGGAGGACGAGGAGCAGCGCCGGGCACTGCGCGCCAGCGGCAAGGAGCAGGCCGAGAACATCATGATCGTTGATTTGCTGCGCAACGACCTCGGCCGGGTGGCCGAGGTCGGCGGCGTCACCGTGGACGAGCTGCTCGCCGTCGAGCGGTACCCGACCGTCTGGCAGATGACCTCGCAGGTCAGCGCACGGATCCGGCCGGACGTCGGGCTGCCGGAGCTGTTCGGCGCGCTCTTCCCCTGCGGCTCGGTCACCGGCGCGCCCAAGCAGCGGACCATGCAGCTGATCCGCGAGCTGGAGCCGACGCCCCGCGGCGTGTACTGCGGCGCGATCGGGCTCGTCGCTCCGCCGGGCGCGCCCTTCCGGGCCCGGTTCAGCGTCGCGATCCGGACGGTCGTGGTCGACCGGGCTCTCGGCGAGGCCGTCTACGGCGCCGGCGGGGGCATCACCTGGGGATCGGACCCCGCCCGGGAACGGGCCGAGCTGCTCGCCAAGGCAGCCGTGCTCGGTCACGACACCGGCGACCACCAGCTCGTGGAGACGCTTGCCCACCTCCCGACCAGCGGGCCCCGCAACCTCGACCGTCATCTCGCCCGGATGGCCGACTCGGCCGCCTGGTTCGGCTTCCGGTTCGACCGCGAGGCCCTGCCGGAGCTGATCCGGCAGGCCGTCGCCGGGCGCGCGGACCCGGCGCGCGTGCGGGTGCTGCTGGACCGGACGGGCGACGTCGGCATCGAGGTGGGTGACCTCCCCCCGGTGGCCCCCGGCCCGGTCGGACTGGTGGTGGACCACGAGCCGGTGGACGCGGCCAGCCCCTGGCTGCAGCACAAGACGACGCGCCGCGACCCCTACCGGGCCCGAGCGCTCCGGCACCCGGAGGCCGACGACGTCGTCCTGGTCAACCAGCGCGGCGAGCTGACCGAGACGACCATCGCGAACCTCGCCGTCCGCCTCGACGGCCGGTGGTGGACGCCGCCGACCTCCTCCGGCTGCCTCCCCGGGGTCGAGCGCGGTCGCCTGCTGGACCTCGGCCGCCTGTCCGAACGCGTCCTGCACGTCGACGACCTCGCCGTCGCCGAGGGGCTCGCGGTGCTCAGCTCGCTGCGGGGCTGGCGGGCAGCGCAGCTGGTCCCCCGTCCGGGGTGGTCGCTCGGGGACCGGCACGGGCGGGAGGTCTCCCGTGCCGCCAGGTGAGGAGCTCGACGGACAGCCGATCGGCGAGTTCCTCGCCCAGCTCTCGGCGCGGCTGCCGGCTCCCGGGGCGGGCGCGACGGCCGCTCTCGAGGCCGCGCTGTCCGCCTCGCTGGTCGGGATGGTCGGCCGGTTCACCACGGACGAGCAGCACGCCGGCCTGATCAGGGAGATCACCGCGGCCGCCGATGCCCAGCGGGACGCGTGCCTGGAGGCCGCCGCGGCCGACGAGGCGGCCTTCTCGGCCGTGGCCGCGGCGATGAAGCTGCCCCGGGACACGGCCGAGGAGCAGGGGTCCCGCCGCCGGGCTCTGGGCGCCGCGCAGCAGGAGGCGGCTCAGCCGCCCCGCCGGGTCATCGAGTCGGCCGTCGAGCTGGTGTCGCTGGCCGAACGGCTGCTGCCGATCGCGAACCGGAACCTCATCAGCGACGTCGCCGCGATCACCGCCGCCGCGCGCGCTGCGGCCAGCACCGCACGGCTCGCCGTCGAGACGAACCTCCCCGGCATCGAGGACGACGCGGCGCGCGGCGAGCTGGGCGCGGTCGTCGCGGTGGTGGACGATCTGGCCCGACGGGCGGACGCGGTCGAGGCGTCGGTGCGGGCGACGTTGCGGCGCTGACCCCGGTCCGTCAGCTCACTCGAAGACGACGGTGCGGTTGCCGTGGATGATGACGCGGTTCTCGGTGTGCCAGCGGACCGCGTGCGCGAGGGCGCGGGTCTCGGCCTCCCGGCCGCGCGCGGCCAGCTGCTCCGGGCTCGACGAGTGGTCGACGCGCAGCATCTCCTGCTCGATGATCGGGCCCTCGTCGAGGTCCGCGGTGACGTAGTGCGCGGTCGCCCCGATGAACTTCACGCCCCGGGCATGCGCCTGGTGGTACGGGCGGGCGCCCTTGAAGCTCGGCAGCATCGAGTGGTGGATGTTGATCGCCCGTCCCCCCAGCTGCCGGCACAGGTCGTCGGACAGGATCTGCATGTACCGGGCCAGGACCACCAGCTCGACCCGCTCCTCGCGGACGATGTCCAGCAGCGCCGCCTCGGCCTCCGCCTTGGTCTCGCGGGTCACCGGGATGTGGTGGAACGGGACCCCGTAGAAGTCGGCGGTGTCCTTCAGCGTCGGGTGGTTGGACACGATGGCGACGACGTCGAGGTTCAGCTCGCCCACCGAGTTGCGGAAGAGCAGGTCGTTGAGGCAGTGCGCGTACTGGCTGACCATGATGAGCACGCGCTGACGTTCCGAGGCGTCGGCCAGTCGCCAGCTCATCCCGAAGCGCTGGGCCGTCTCCTCGAAGCTGCGGCGCAGCGCGGGGAGGTCCAGCGGTGCCCCGTCGACGTGCTTGAACTCCACGCGCATGTAGAACATGCCGCTGGAGAGGCTGTCGAACTGGTGGCTCTCCACGATCGTGCACTGCTCCTGCACGAGCAGTCCGGACACCGCGTGCACGATGCCTGGCGCATCCTGGCAGGACAGCACCAGGATGCCGTGCTGACCGTCGGCGGGCCGCGTCATGACTCCTCCACGGGACTCGGGTCGTTCTGGGGCGCGCCGCGCCGGGTGGCGCTGGTCACACGTCCGGGTGGACGTTACGCACCAGGACCACCGCCTCCCAGTGGGCAGATGACCACTCCTGCCGGGCGTCGGGTGGTGACGGGCCGCGACAATCGACGTAGGCGCGCCACGGCCCGGCGCGCCCGCGGTCAGCCGCCCGGCGGCAGCACCGGGACCACCAGGTGCGAGTCGAAGCGGCCGCCGGTGTGCACGACGCTGCGGCCGACGTTCACCGTGTCGGTGTGCCGGGCGTAGGTCAGCGGCTCCGGGTAGCGCATCACGTCGCTGCCCTGCACGACCAGCAGCAGCTGCTCCCCCGCCTCGAAGCGGGTGCCCGACGGCCAGACCTCGACGTCCAGCCGGGTCGGCTCACCGAGAGTGAGCGGCAGCGCCCGCCGGTGCGCCAGCACCGGCAGGAAGTCGGTGGAACGCTCCGGGTCGAGCTCCCGGTGCGAGGCGCGCAGCCAGCCGACCGCCACCGGCCCGTCCTCGAACTGCCCGTAGTAGGGGAACCCGACCTGGTTGCCCTCGGCGTCGAGCTTGAAGAGGGCGAGGAACACGTCCGCGTCCTCGGCCTCCTCGGCGGACACGTGCAGCACCGCCCGCACGTGGCCGACCAGCTGCACCGGCTCGGCGAAGGTGATCGCGAACGTGGCGCGGCGGGGCCCCAGGCCGCTGCCCAGCCCGTCGTAGCCGGCAGCGCCCCGCTCGTCGACCGGCTCCCAGCTCAGCGAGCCGGTGCCGGCATCGAGGTGGAGCTGCCGGTACTCGACGTCCTCGAGCGGCCACTCCCGGGCCTCCCGCCAGGTGCCCTCGTCGTACCGCTCGCGCACCTCGGCGCGGACCCGCGGCCAGGAGTCGACGTCGGTGTCCCGGTCGAGCAGGAACCGGTCGAAGAAGGCGCGCTGACGCTCGACGTTCTCCGGCTCGTAGTAGTAGGCCCACTTCTTCCGGCCGTGGACGTCGAGCCACTTCTGCTCCGACCCGATGCGCCGGAACCCCTCCAGCGTGCCGCGGGTGTGCAGCCCCTGGTCGGCCCAGCTGGCGACGACGAAGGCCGGCACCCGGATCGCCTCGAGGTCCGCGGCCTTGCTCGCCCAGAACTCGTCGAACCAGGGGTGCGCGGCCGTCTCGGCCGCCAGGTCCTCGATCTCCGTGGTGCTGGCCCCCCAGCGCTCCCAGATGTAGGGCCAGAAGGAGGTCTCCGGGATGCCGCCGTGCCGGGCCACCTCCCGGTAGGTGTCGTTCCACCCCTCCCACGGGTTGATCGCGGCCAGGTGCGGCGGGTCCAGCGCGGCGACTGACCACTGCAGGCTGGACAGGTAGGAGACCCCGGACAGGCCGACCTTCCCGGCGCTCCACGGCTGGGTGCCGGCCCACTCCACCAGGTCGGCGAAGGCCCGCGCCTCCTCCGGCGAGTGGTAGGTGGCCCGGCCCTCCGAGTACCAGGTGCCGGGCACGTCGACGAGCACGATGGCGTAGCCGTGCAGCACCCAGTACTCCGGGTCCGGCGCCTCGAAGGTGGTCAGGTCCCCGGTCCACTCCGGCCGCACGCCGCTGTTGGGGTAGATCTGGCCGATCGGGGCCGGGTTGTGCTTGCCGTAGGGCGACCAGCTCACCAGCGGTGCCGCCGGCACGTCGCTGTCGGGACGGTAGACGTCCACGTACATGACGTGCCCCTCGCTGCCGAACGGGACGGCGATGTCCTTCTCGACCACCATCCCGGGCCGGTTCTCGAACCGGTGCTCGGGCGGGCGGCCACCGCGCGATGCCGGCGTGCTGCGCGGACCCCGGAAGAGGTACTCGGTCTCGTCGTGCACGGAAGTCCTCGGTCTCCGTCCTCTGTCCGCGGGCCGGGGGGTCAGTGGGCCATCGCGGCGAGGGCCTCGGGGTCGATGGTCGCGATGGCCCGGGTGTCCTGGAAGGCACGCACGCCCTCGATGCCCTGCTCGCGGCCCATGCCCGACTGCCGGACGCCGCCGAAGGGAGCACGCAGGTCCAGCCGGGTGGCGCCGTGGTCGTTGACCCAGACGTAGCCGCACGCGAGCTGCGAGCCGATGCGCTGGGCGGTGTCCGGGTCCGCCGTCCACACCGAGCCGCACAGGCCGCCCCACGTGTCGTTGGCAGCAGCGACGGCCTCGTCCTCGGAGTCGAAGGGGAGGATCGGGATGACCGGTCCGAACTGCTCCTGCGTGACGACCCGCAGCGACGGGTCGGGGTCGATCACGAGGGCCGGGCGCAGGAAGTTGCCGCCGGCCAACTCCCCGTCAGGCAGCTGGCCGTACTCGCGGACCTCGGCACCGGCGTCCTTGGCCTCCTGCACGATCTCCTGCACGAACGCCTTCTGGGCCGCCTGGTGCAGCGGGCCCATCGTGGTGCCCTCGGCCAGGCCGTGGCCGAGCCGCACGGCCTCCAGCCGCGCCTCCAGACCCGTCACCAGCTCGTCCAGGCGGGACCGGTGCACGTACACCCGCTTGGCGGCCATGCAGATCTGCCCGGTCGTGTCGAAGATGCCGGCGAACAGCCGGTCGAGGTGCGTGTCGTCGATGACCGCGTCCTCGGTGACGATCGCCGCGTCGTTGCCGCCGAGCTCGAGCGTCACGCGGGTGAGGTTCTTCGACGCCATCTCCATCATCCGCTTGCCGCCGTTGACACTGCCGGTGAAGCAGACCTTGGCGACGTCGGCGTTCTGGATCAGGCCGGCCATGTCCTCGTCCCGACCGGTGACGACGTTCAGCACGCCCGGCGGCAGCTTCTCCGCGATCCGCTGCACGACGCGGGCCGTGGCCAGCGGCGCCGACGGCGGCGGCTTCACGATGGCGGTGTTGCCGGCCAGCAGGGCGTGCGGCAGCGCGGCGCCGAGGATCGCGATCGGCCAGTTGAACGGCACGATGACGGTGACCACGCCCAGCGGCTGGTGGCCGACCTGCGTCGTCACCGGGATGCCGGGAGCCGGCTGGAGCACCTTGCCGCTGTCGACCTCGTCGGCCAGACCCAGCGCCAGCTGCCACCGCAGCTCGAAGACCAGGGCGTCGATCCACGCCTCCATCCGGATCTTGCCGTTCTCCTGCGACAGGATCGCCGCGTCGGTGTCCCGGTCGTCCGCGATGCCGGCGATCGCCTCCGCCATGGCGCGGGCCCGCTCCTGCGGCGACAACGCCGCCCACGCGGGGAACGCGGCCTTCGCCGCGGCCACCGCGTCCGCCACGTCCTCCACCGAGGCCGCAGCGGCCTCGCCGACGACCACGCCCGGCTTGGCCGGGTCCGCGACCTGCAGGACATCGGCGGTGGAGCGCTCCTCGCCGCCGATGAACAACCCGGTCCGGACGGTCTGGGCGGTCTGGTCGCCTGCTGTCTGGGTGCTCGTCATGTCGTTCCCCTCCGTTGGGTCCCGTTTCCGCGCCACGTCCTACCGGGCGCGCCCGGCACTGCTCGTGCCCTGAGCGTCCGACCTCCATGCCCGGGGCACCAGGGACATCTGTCCTGTTCAGGAGCCCCGGTGCGGGTCGGCGTCGGCGGTCTCGAAGCGCAGCACGGGCTTGATCGTGGTGCCGGCGGCGGAATCGGCGAAGGCCTGCTCGATGTCGGCGAAGTCGTAGGAGGTGACGAGCCGGTCGAAGGGGAACCGGCCCTGCCGCCAGAGCTCGATCAGCTGCGGGATGAACGTCTGCGGGACCGCGTCGCCCTCGATGATCATCTGCAGTCGCCAGCCCCGGGTCATCGACAGGCCGGTCTCGAACGCCGTCTCCTCACCGGGCGCCTGGGCGCCGACGACCCCGACGGTGCCGCGGATGGCCAGGGAGTCCGCGGCTGCCCGCAGGACCGCCGCCACCCCGGTCGTCTCGAGGGCGAAGTCCACCCCCTGCCCGCCGGTGAGCTCCGTGATGCGCTCGGCCGCGCCGCCGTCCCGCGCGTCGACGACGTCGGTCGCCCCGAGCTCCTCCGCCAGCGCCAGGCGTTCCGGGACGACGTCCACCGCGACGATCCGGGTGCAGCCGATCGCCCGCGCGGCCAGCACGGCGGACAGCCCCACCGCTCCCGCGCCGAACACGGCGATGCTCGACCCGGCGGGCGGGCGCAGCGAGTTCATCACGGCGCCCGCACCGGTCTGGATCCCGCAGCCGAGGGGTCCCATCAGCTCGAGCGGGACGTCCGAGCGGATCGGGACCACCGACCGGGCCTGCACGTTGGCCTGGCGGGAGAACGAGGACTGGCCGAAGAAGTGGGAGGAGACCTGCCCGCCGTCCCGGTCCTGCAGCGCGGTGGACCCGTCGGGCCGGGTGCCCCCGAAGTTGCGCGCGTACAGGTCCGCGCAGTAGGTGCTGTCCCCCGCCAGGCACTGCCGGCACCGGCCGCAGGTGTTCACCGAGAGGACGACGTGATCACCGACCGCCACCCCGACCACCGCGTCCCCGACCGCCTCGACGATGCCGGAGCCCTCGTGCCCGAGCACGGCGGGCAGCGGCGTGGGGTAGGTCTGCTCGCGCACGACCGCGTCGGTGTGGCACACGCCGGCGCCGACCAGCCGGACCCGGACCTCGTCCGGGCGGGGTTCGTCGAGCTCGACCTGCTCGATCAGGAAGGGGCCGTCCTTCTCCCGGACGACGGCTGCTTCGGTCAGCATCGGTGCCTCTCCTCTGCCCTCGCGGTCGGTCCCGCACCGGTGCGCCGGCGACCGTCCCTCGATCATGCCCAACGCACCCGCTCCCCACGACACGGGCGAGCGGAACCAGGACCCGACCCGGCGCGGTCCCGGTGGCCGGGGCCACCGGGACCGTCCAGCGGGGGCCGACGTCAGACGACGTCGGTCTCCTGTGCCTGCCGGATGAGCTCGGCGTCGTACCAGGTGAGGAGACCGGCAGCCTGCAGCCGGACGACGTCGTCGGTCACCTTCGTGACGTGGTCGCGGTGGCTGCTGTACAGCTCGCCGAGCCGCGCCGGGTCGAAGGGCACCTCGTAGCCGGCGATGTAGCAGAACGAGGCGCCGGTCGCGGTGCCGAACCAGGTGCTGGTCGGCACGTCGAGGAACGGCGAGCGCAGCCCGCCCTGCACGTTGCCGAACTGCTCGAGCACCGGCGCACCGTTCTCCACGACGATGGGGTTCGACCGCGGCGGCGCCACGCCGTCGCGGACCCAGCGGTCGAGGTCGTGCAGCGCCGCGTCGAAGAAGATGGAGCTCGGGAACCGGCTGCGCGGACCCTCGTTGCACGCCTGCGGCGGCACGTCACGGCCTGCTGCGACGATGTCCTCCGACGACGCCGAGGAGTACAGCTCGAAGGGCGTGGCGTGCCCGGCGCCGGCCATCTCGTAGTGGCGGAACTGGTCGCCCGGGACGTCGCTGTCGGGGCGCCGGGAGCCGATGCTGCGCAGGTGGTCCGACTGCGACATCAGCTGGATCACCGGCACGCCGATGCCGTAGAGGTCGCGCCGCGGGTCCTCTGCCGGTGGCGCGGGCTCGCACTGGTTCATCGGGTAGGCCCCGGCGAAGGCGCCGCCGGCGACGCCGAGCAGGTAACCGTCGTAGGTGGGGGCGCCCTGGGCGGCCACGACGAGCGGGTGGACGGCCTTCATGTAGTTGACGAGGTAGCCGCCGGTCTGGGACGGCGGTGGCGGCCCGTCGACCCGGAGGTCACGGCGTCCAGGTCGTGGTGGCGCGGAGCCTCCTCCCATGGCGGCGGGCGGTACGCGGCCGGAGCTGCCGCGCAGCTCAGCCGTCGGTGCCGTCGGGTCCGGGGACGTGCTGCTGGGACGGCCGGCTCGGCCCTCGCGGCAGACTGCTCCGTGCTGCGCTGTGGAGGACTGAGAGCACGAGCGCTCCGCTCGGCATCGAGGGGTGGGCGCTCGACTGCGCGCCGTCACCGAAACCACGCTCAACATGCCATGGCTCACAGGCAGCGGCAAGCAGGTGCACAGACGAACGGACCGACGGTGGGCGCCCCTCGAGGGGCCATGTCGGCTGACATGGCCGGACGAAGGGTCACCACTCGATCCCCCGCTGCCCAGGATCAGGTCGCCAGGCGCTGCTTCAGCCAGTCGTGGAAGGCCCCGATGTGGTGTTCGGACGGGACGAGCACACCGCCGTGGGCGTAGGCACGCGAGGACATGGCCGGCTGGGTCCGCTCGCAGGCGGCGAAGTCCTGCTGGTTCACCCGGTGGAAGAGCTCGACCGAGCGTGACACGTCCTTCCCGGACTCGACGACCTCGTGCGAGTACAGCCAGTCGCACTCCACGATCGTCCGGTCCGCCGAGACCGGGAACATGCGGTGGAAGACCACGTGGTCGGGGATGAGGTTGACGAAGACCGTCGGCTTCACCGTGATGGCGTAGTAGCGGCGGTCCTGGTCCTCGGCCACACCGGGCAGCCTGTCGAAGCCCTCGCTGCCGTCGACGGTGAACCCCTGGACCTCACCGCCGAACTCCGCCCCGTGGCCGACGAAGTACTGCGCCGCGTAGCCGTCGGCGAACTCCGGCAGCACCTCGGTGAGCTCGGGGTGGATGGTCGCGCAGTGGTAGCACTCCATGAAGTTCTCGATGATCAGCTTCCAGTTGGCCTGGACGTCGTAGGTGATCCGACGGCCGACCGACAGGTTGTCCATGTCGTAGCGCTCGATGGCGTCCTGGTCGCCGAGCCGCTCCACGACCGCCCCCACGACGTCCTCCTCGAACGACGGGGGCTCCGAGGCCAGGCACACCCAGACGTACCCCAGCCACTCACGCAGGTGGACCGGCACCAGCCCGTACTCGACCCGGTCGATGTCCGGCATCTTGGTGAGGTTGGGCGCCGCGATGAGCTTGCCCTCGAGGTCGTAGGTCCAGGCGTGGTACGGGCACTGGAAGGCGCGCCTGGTCTGCCCGGAGTCCTCGGTGCAGATCTGGGCGCCGCGGTGCCGGCAGACGTTGAGGAACGACCGCAACCGCCCGTCCCGGCTGCGGACGACGAGGACGCTCTCCCGGCCGACCTGGACCTTCTTGAACGACCCCGGGGTCGGCAGGTCCTGCGCGCGCACGGCACAGAACCACATGTCCTCGAAGACCCGGGCCTGCTCGAGGGAGAAGATCGTCGGATCGGTGTAGTACTGGCCGGGCAGCGTGGGGATGAGGCTGGCGGGCAGGTCGGTGGTCGTCATGCGGCACCTCAGAGGTCGCGCCGGGCGCGGTGGGGGGTCGCGCCGGTCGTCGGACAACGCAGTAGGGCTGGACCCCGGCCGCCGTCCTCAGGACACGCCCGCGACGGCCGACGTGTTGCACATTACCCACCCGGTTGCGTCTGACACAACGGTTAGCCGAAGAAGCCGAGCCTCCTGCTGAGGTCGTCCGCACCGGCGACGACGCGCCGCGCGATCTCCGGGAAGCTGTCCTCGGGCATCCGGAACGAGGGCCCGGAGACGCTCACCGCGGCCACCACGTCACCGTCGCCGTCGCGGACGGGGGCGGCGAGGGCGCTGAGCCCGACCTCGTACTCCTCCACCGTCGAGGCCCAGCCCTGCTCCGCGGTCACGTCCAGCTCGCGCTGCAGCACGTCGGGATCGGTGATCGTGACGGCCGTGAACCGCTGGAGGTCGTGCGACAGGGCGACCTTGCGCACCGGGTCGGGGGCGAACGCGAGGAGGACCTTGCCGCTGGAGGTGGCGTGCAGGGGCGTCGCGCGCCCCACCCAGTTGTGCGAGCTGAGCGCCGCGGGGCCGCGCGCCTGGCTGACGTTCACCGCGCGCTCGCCGTCGAGGATGGCGATGTTGACCGTCTCGCCCAGGTCGGCGGCCAGTTCCTCGCAGGTCCGGCGCCCCTCCTGCGCGAGGTCCAGCTGCGCGGTCGCCGCCCCGGCCAACCGCACGATCCCGAAGCCCAGCCGGTACTTCCCCCGATCGGCCAGCTGCTCGACGAGGTCCTTGCTCTCGAGGGCGGCGACGAGGCGGAAGGCCGTCGACTTGTGCACGCCGAGTTCCGCAGCCACCTCAGTGACGCCTGCCTCGCCCTTGGCTGCCAGGATCTCGAGGATGGTCAGTGCCCGGTCGACCGACTGCACCAGGGCAGCAGGGGCCCGCTCCCCCGTCGGGTCATCCGGCGCGCTCATGCCCCCAGGGTAGGGCTCAGTCGGAACCGGCCGGCCACGCTCTTGACGGCAGGAGCCGGGACGGGGACGCTGTTGCGCATCTAGCAAAGAGTTGCGTTGGACGCAACGGCGACGATCTGGAGTCCCCTCATGATCACGGTCTGCCCCACGAGTTCGCTGCCGCCGGGCGAGGCGATCCGCGTGCCGGCCGAGGAGCCGATCGCCGTCTTCAACGTCGACGGCGAGTTCTTCGCGATCGACGACACGTGCACCCACCAGGACGCGTCGCTGGCCGACGGCTGGCTGGAGGGCTGCACGATCGAGTGCCCGCTGCACGCCTCCTGCTTCGACCTGCGGACCGGCAAGCCCTCCGGCCCCCCGGCCAAGGTCGCGGTGCGCACGCACCAGGTCGTGGTGGCCGACGGGATGATCCACGTGCAGGTGAGCGCCGCGGCGGAAGGCGCCGCATGACGGGCACCATCGCCGTCGTGGGGGCCTCCCTGGCCGGCCTGTCGGCCGCCCGCGCGCTGCGCGAGCGTGGCCACGCCGGCCGCATCGTCGTCATCGGCGACGAGGTGCACGCACCGTACGACCGCCCGCCGTTGTCCAAGGAGTTCCTGGCCGGGACGGCGACGATCGACGACCTCGCGCTCGTCTCACCGGACGACGAGGCGCTCGACCTCGAGTGGCGGCTGGGCAGCCGGGCCGTCGGCCTGGAGCGGCAGAGCCGGTCGGTGCGGCTGGCCGACGGCGGTGAGGTCCGGGCCGATGGCGTCGTGCTGGCCACCGGCGCCCGCGCGCGGCGGCTGCCCGGCAGCGACGGCCTGCCCGGTGTCCACGTGCTGCGGACCCTGGACGACGCGGTCGCGCTGCGGGCCGATCTCGCCGTGTCCGGGCGCCTGGTGGTCATCGGTGCCGGCTTCATCGGCGCGGAGGTGGCCTCGACGGCCCGACAGCTCGGTCTCGACGTCACGGTCGTCGAGACGCAACCCGTGCCGCTCGCCGGTCCGCTGGGAGGCGAGCTCGGCGCGGTGTGCGCGGAGCTGCACGCCGACCACGGCACCCGCCTGCTGACCGGGACCGGCGTGGCCGGGCTGGTCGGCACCGACCGCGTCGAGGCGGTGGAGCTCACCGACGGCACCCGCCTGCCGGCCGAGGTGGTGGTCGTGGGCATCGGCGCCCTGCCCAACACCGAGTGGCTGGCCGGATCCGGCGTGGCCCTGGGCAACGGGGTCCTCACCGACGAGGGGTGCGCCACGAACGTGCCGGGCGTGGTCGCCGTCGGGGACTGCGCGGCGGCCTGGTCGGTGCCCGCCGGGCGGAACGTGCGCGTCGAGCACTGGACCCACGCGCTGGAGCAACCCGCCACCGCGGCCGCCACCCTGCTGGGCGGCGCCCCCCCGGTCCGGTGCCCGGTGCCCTACTTCTGGTCCGACCAGTACGGCGCCCGGATCCAGTTCGCCGGCTCCCGGCGAGAGGGTGACGTGCCGCGGTTGGTGGAGGGCGACTTCGCCGACCGGAGCTTCCTGGTGGTCTACGAGCGCGACGGTGCACCCGTCGCCGTGCTCGGGATGAACCAGCCCCGGTTGTTCACGCGCTGGCGTCGGCAGCTCCGGTCGGCCGTGCCGGCGGCCTGACCGGGCGGGCCGTCCGGGAGCCTGCGGCGCACCGGTCATCGCGGTGGCCTGCGCCCCGGTCAGCGCCCTGGTCAGCGGAAGACGACGGTGCTGTGGCCGTTGAGCAGCACCCGCTGCTCGGTGTGCCAGCGCACCGCGCGGGACAGGGCCAGCGCCTCGGCGTCCCGACCGACGGTGGCCAGTGCGCGCGGGTCGAACGTGTGGTCGATGCGGATGACCTCCTGCTCGATGATCGGCCCCTCGTCCAGGTCGGGGGTGACGTAGTGGGCGGTCGCCCCGACGAGCTTGACGCCGCGGTCGAAGGCCTGGTGGTAGGGCTTGGCGCCCTTGAAGCCCGGCAGGAACGAGTGGTGGATGTTGATCGCCCGCCCGTGCAGGGCTGAGCACGTCCCGTCCGAGAGCACCTGCATGTACCGGGCCAGCACCACCAGGTCGACGCGGTGCTCGTCGACCAGCTCGAGCAACCGGGCCTCGGCCGCGCTCTTGCCGGCAGGGGTCACGGGCACGTGCACGAACGGCAGTCCGGCGGCCTCCGCCATCGGCCGCAGGTCCCCGTGGTTGGACACCACGACGGCCAGCTCCCCGCCGAGGTTGCCCGCCCGCCACCGGAAGATGAGGTCGTTGAGGCAGTGCCCGAGCGTGGAGACCATCACGAGCACCCGCTCGGGCCGGTCGCCGGCGACCCGGTAGGACATGCCGAACCGGTCGGCGACCACCCGGAAGGCCGCGGACAGGCGGTCGACGTCGGTGTCCTCGGCGCACACGAAGGCGGTGCGCGCGAACAGCTGCCCGCGGAGCGGGTCGTCGAACTGCTGGTGCTCGACGATGTCGCAGCCGTGCTCGAACAGGAACGAGCTGACCGCGTGCACGATGCCCGGGCGCTCGGCGCAGCTGAGCGTGAGGGTGAAGGGTCGGGACACGGGTGCCTCCTCAGCACTCGACGATGTTGAGGGCCAGCCCGCCACGGGCGGTCTCCTTGTACTTGTCCTTCATGTCGGCGCCGGTCTCCCGCATCGTCTTGATCGCCTTGTCCAGGGAGACGTGGTGCCGCCCGTCACCACGGACGGCCAGCCGGGCAGCGGTGATGGCCTTGACCGCGCCGACGGCGTTGCGCTCGATGCACGGGATCTGCACCAGCCCCCCGACCGGGTCGCAGGTCAGGCCCAGGTTGTGCTCGATGCCGATCTCGGCGGCGTTCTCCACCTGCTCCGGCGTCCCGCCGAGCAGCTCGGCCAGGCCGGCGGCGGCCATCGAGCAGGCCGAGCCCACCTCTCCCTGGCAACCGACCTCGGCTCCGGAGATGGAGGCGTTCTCCTTGAACAGCAGACCGATCGCGGCGGCGGTCAGCAGGAACCGGACGACGTCGTCCTCGGAGCAGCTGCCGACGACGTCACGGTGGTGGTGCAGCACCGCGGGCACGATCCCGGCGGCGCCGTTGGTCGGCGCGGTCACCACCCGACCGCCCGCAGCGTTCTCCTCGTTCACCGCGAGCGCGTACAGGGTCACCCACTCCATCGCCAGGAGCGGGTCGGGCACCTCCGGACCAGCTTCCAGCTGGGCCCGGAGGGCCGCCGCCCGCCGGCGCACCTTCAGTCCCCCGGGCAGCACGCCCGCCGTACGGGTACCGCGCTCCACGCACTCCTGCATCACCGACCAGATGTGCAGCAGGCCGTCGCGGACCTCGGCCTCGCTGCGCCAGGAGAGCTCGTTGGCGAGCATCACGTCGCTGATCCGCAGCCCGGACTCGCGGGTGCGGGCCAGCAGCTCCTCGCCGGTGCGGAACGGGTGGCGCACCGGCGTGCGGTCCTCGACGATCGCCGGAGCCCCGGTCTCGTCCTCGTCGAGGACGAAGCCGCCGCCGACCGAGTAGTACTCGCGCCGACACAGCTCGCCTCCGTCGGCGTCGAGCGCCCGGAAGAGCATGCCGTTGCTGTGGAAGTCCAGCCGCTTCCGGCGGTGCAGGACGACGTCGTCGGCCACGGCGAACGCGACGGGGTGCTCGCCGGCCAGCCGGAGCCTCCCCTCGCGGAGGATCGACTCGACCCGGGACCCTGCGGTCAGGGGGTCGACGAGGTCGGGCTGCTCGCCTCCCAGCCCGAGGACGACGGCCGGCACGCTGCCGTGGCCGTGGCCGGTGGCGCCCAGGGACCCGAACAGCTCGCACCGGACGCCGGCGACCTGGCCGAGGAGGCCCGCGTCGCGCAGCCGGGTGACGAAGAGGAACGCCGCTCGCATGGGTCCGACCGTGTGCGAGCTGGACGGACCGATGCCGATCGTGAACAGGTCGAAGGCACTGACGGTCATGCCGCTCCTCCGTCCGTTCCAGCGCAGCTCGGACGAGCTGGTATATCAGTGTGTGGGTTGACGGTATGTCTTTCACTCGGATGAGGCAAGACCCCCGGACGATCAGCCACTACGATGGCCGGGTGACCGCTGCCCCGCTGGACCCGGACGCCGCTGCCGCCTCGTCGCTGGCCGAGCGGGCGTACGTCGCGATCCGGGACCAGCTGATCATGCTGGACATCCGCCCTGGCGAGCCGATCGACGACGACGGGCTGGCCAGGGCGCTGGGGGTCGGCCGGACCCCGGTGCGGGAGGCGCTCAAGCGCCTCGAGGTCGATCGCCTCGTCGTGTCGTTCCCCCGCCGGGGGACGTTCGCGACGGGGATGGACATCTCCGACCTCGCGCACATCTCCGAGATCCGTGTCCAGCTCGAGCCGCTCGCGGCCCGGCGCGCCGCCGAGCGGGCCACCCGCGGCGAACGAGCCGAGCTCGCCGAGCTCGCGGTCCGGATCCAGGAGATGGACGTCGCCCAGGTGGACCGCGCCGAGCTCATGCGGTGCGACCTGTCGGTGCACCGCGCGATCTACCGGGTGGCCGGGAACCCGCACCTGGAGGACGTGCTGATCCGCTACGACAACCTGGCGACGCGCATCTTCTGCCTGTTCCTGGACCGGCTGCCGACGGTGGACGAGCACGTCGCGGAACACGTGCAGCTGCTGCAGGCGATCGCCACAGGGGACGCCGACCGTGCCGACGCCCTCGCCCGGGAGCACGTGCTCGGCTTCGAGACCGCCGTCCGCGCGGTGATCTGAGGCCCCCCTGCAGGGCCCGCCGCGAGCCTGCGAGTGGTGGGGTGCAGGGGGGCCTTCTGCCGTGCTCAGCCGCGGATGCGGGTCATCTCCGGGTCGACGAGCGGCTCGGCGGCGACGGTGGCCGGGATGCGACGTCCGAAGTACTCGATCTCGACGGTCGTGCCGACACCGGCCGAGGCCGGCAGCCAGGCGTAGGCGATCGGGCGGCCGACCGTGTGCCCGAACGCCGCGCTGGTCACGTACCCGGCGGGACGGCCGTCCAGGAACACCGGCTCGGAACCCAGGACGACGCTGTGCCCGTCGTCGACGGTCAGGCAGGAGAGCCGTCGGGTGACCGTGCCGTCCCCGAGCCCGGCGACGGCCTCGCTGCCGACGTAGCCCTGGTCCTGCTTGCGGACGGCGAAGCCCAGCCCGGCCTCGTAGGGGTCGTGCTCGGTGGTCATGTCGTGCCCCCAGGCCCGGTAGCCCTTCTCCAGCCGCAGGCTGTTGAACGCGGCCCGACCGGCGGCGACCACCCCGAGGTCCTGCCCGGCCGCCCACAGCACGTCCCAGAGCCGCTGCCCGTTGTCGGCGCTGGTGTAGATCTCCCAGCCGAGCTCGCCGACGTAGGACAGCCGCATCGCGGTCACCGGGACGCCGCCGATGCGGGCCCGCTTGGCGCGGAAGTACTTGAGCCCCTCGTTCGAGAAGTCGTCGGAGGTCAGCCGCTGGACGAGGTCGCGGGCCCGCGGTCCCCAGAGGCCGATGCAGCACGTGCCGCCGGTGGTGTCGCGGACCTGGACGCTGCCGTCGGTCGGCGCCTCACGGCGGAGGAGGTCGTGGTCGAGGTTGCCGTTGGCGCCGACCTGGAAGAGCTGCTCCCCCAGCCGGGCCACGGTGAGGTCGCTGCGGATGCCACCGGCCTCGTCGAGGGCCAGCGTGTAGGTGACCGAGCCGACCGACTTGTCCAGCCGGCCGGTGGTGAGCCGCTGCAGCAGGCCGAGCGCGCCGGGGCCGCTGACCTCGAGCCGCTTGAGCGGCGTCATGTCGTACATGGCCACCGCCGTGCGGGTGCGCCACGCCTCGGCCGCCGCGATCGGCGAGGAGAACCGGGCCGCCCACGGGTCCCGCGCCGGGGGCGTCCACTCCGCCGGGAGCTGCTCGACCAGCCCGGCGTTCGCCTCGTACCAGTGTGGGCGCTCCCACCCGCCGGCCTCGAGGAAGACGGCGCCCAGCGCCTCCTGCCGGGCGGAGAAGGGGCTGACCCGGAGGCCGCGCGGGGACGTCCGCGGCTGCAGCGGGTGGAGCACGTCGTAGATCTCCACGAAGTTCTGCTGGGAGGTCTCGCTGACGTACTCCGGCGCGAGCTGGACCTCCTCGAAGCGGTGCACGTCGCAGCCGTGCAGGTCGATCTCCGACCGGCCCTCGACGAGGAGCTGGGCCACCGCCCGGCCCACGCCGGCCGAGTGCGTCACCCACACCGCCTCGGCGATCCAGAAGCCGCGGACGTCCGGGGACTCCCCGATCAACGGGCCGCCGTCCGGGGTGAAGGAGAAGACGCCGTTGAACCCGGTGTCGACCTTGGTGGACCGCAACGACGGCAGCAGCAGCTGGCTCTGCTCCCACACCGGCGCGAAGTCCTCCTCGGTGAACGGCAGCATGGAGGGCATCGACGACTCGCGGACGTCGTCGTCGGCAGCCAGGTCGCGCAGGTCGACCGGCATCGGCCGGTGCGCGTAGGAGCCGATGCCCAGGGTGTCCCCCCGCTCCCGGTAGTAGAGGTCCTGGTCCTGGTGGCGCAGGATCGGCAGGCTCGCCTCGGTGAGCTCGTCGTTGCGACCGACGAGGTCGGGCACCTGCCCGGTCCACGCGAACTGGTGGGCCAGCGGCAGGAGCGGCACCTCCATCCCGACCATCGCGCCGACCGCCCGGCCCCAGAAGCCGGCGCAGGTCACGACGATGTCGGCGGGGATGACGCCCTCGGGGGTGCGGACGCCGGTCACCCGACCGCCCGCCTGCTCGACGCCGACCACGCGCGTCGAGCCCAGGAAACGGGCACCGCGCGCCTCGGCGCGCCGGGCCAGCGCCACGACGGCGCGGGAGGCCTTGGCCAGCCCGTCCGTGGGCACGTGCAGGCCGCCGAGGACCCGGTCCGCGTCGATGAGCGGGTGCAGCCGCACGCACTCCTCGGGCCCGACCACCTCGGCCTGCACGCCCCAGGAGGTGGCCCATCCCCGCTTCCGGTACAGGTCGGTGAGCCGCTCCGGGGTGGTGGCGACCTCCAGACCGCCCACCTGGTTGAAGCACCAGGCGCCGTCCACGTCGATGCTCTTCAGCTTCTCCACGGTGTAGCGCGCGAACTCCGTCATCGTCTTCGAGGCATTGGTCTGGAAGACCAGGCCCGGGGCGTGGGACGACGAGCCGCCGGTCAGCGGGAGTGGCCCCTGGTCGACCACGGTGACGTCGTGCCAGCCGCGGACGGTGAGCTCGTCGGCGAGGTTCGCACCGACGATCCCCGCTCCGATGACGACCACGCGGGGGGTGGTGGACATGGCTGTGTTCCTCACTGCTCGGTGGTGGTGAACTCCAGGGCCGCGTCCAGCAGCCAGTCGGCGAGGTAGCCGGCGAAGGAGGACCGGACGAGGACGACGTGGTCGCTGCCGTCGTCGGACAGGGCCAGCAGCACCACGCCGGCGAGCCCGAGCGTGGTCTGGGCGCAGGCACCCCAGCCGAAGACCCGGGGGTGCAGGTCCAGGGCACATCCCCGGGCGAGGACATCGCGCACCCGCTCCCCCGTCAGGCGCAGGCCGATCCGCTGGGCCGACACGTCGACCGCGGCACCCCCGTGCGGCACCAGGACGGCGCGCAGCCGGTCCTCCAGCGCCTCGGGCGTCTCCGCCGTGCTGGTCAGCAGCCACTCGTCGGGACCGAGCCAGATGGCCCGGCCGTCCCCGGTCGGCACCCAGGTGTTGGGCACCGTCGGCAGGTCCACCCCCAGCCGGGCCTGCACGTCGGGAGCAACGGCGCCGAGCCGGACGTCGGCCATCGCGACGAACGGCTCCACCGTGATGCCGACGGCGGCGGGCAGGACGGCGAAGGTGTCCGTCCACGCCTCCAGCGGGTGCGTGCGCAGCAGCTCAGCCATCGCGGCGGGCTCCTTCCGGGTCCACCAGGACCGACGCGGTGACCTCCACGGGCACGAGGGACCCGGCCAGCGGGACGTGCAGGGTCTCGCCGATCCGCGACCGGCCGGCGCGGACCAGGGCCAGCGCGAAGGGACGGCCGAGCTCGGCGCTGCGGTAGCTCGAGGTGACGTGGCCCAGCATCGGCACCGGTGGCGGCGGGAGGACGCCGTCCGGGTGGAGCTCCACGATCTGGGACCCCTCCGGCAGCACGGTGCGCCCGTCGGTGGGCAGCAGACCGACCAGCTGCTTGCGCCGCGGGTCGGTGTTGGCGGGCCGGGCGAAGGAGCGCTTGCCGATGAAGTCGGGCTTCTTCTTCGACACCGCCCAGGCCATGCCCAGGTCGTGCGGGGTGACGGTGCCGTCGGTGTCCTGGCCGATGATCGGGTAGCCCTTCTCGGCCCGGAGCACGTGCATGGTCTCCGTGCCGTAGGGCGTGATGCCGAACCGGCGCCCGGCGTCGATCAGCCTCGTCCAGACGGCGGTGGCGTACCAGGCGTTGACGTAGACCTCGTAGGCGAGCTCTCCGGAGAAGCTGATCCGGGCCAGCCGGACGGGCACCCCGTCGAGGGTCGTGTCCCGCCAGGCCATGAAGGGGAACGCCTCGTTGGCGACGTCCACGCCGGGGAACACGGCACCGATGACGTCCCGCGAGCGGGGACCGACCACCGGGAAGGTGACCCACTGCTCGGTGACCGAGGTGCAGTGCACCCGCAGCTCCGGCCACTCCGTCTGGACCCACTCCTCCATCCAGTCCAGGACCTTCGCCGCCCCGCCGGTGGTGGTCAGGGCGAGGAAGCGGTCCTCGGCCAGGCGCAGCACGGTGCCGTCGTCGATCACCATGCCGTCGACGCCGCACATGACGCCGTAGCGCACCGAGCCGACCTCCAGGCTGCTCATCAGGTTCGTGTACACCCGGTCGAGCAGGACGGCGGCGTCGGGTCCCTGGACGTCGATCTTGCCGAGCGTGGAGCCGTCGAGGATGCCGACCGAGGAGCGGACCGCCGCGCACTCGCGCAGGACCGCGGCGTCCATGTCCTCCCCGGGCTGCGGGTAGTACCGCGGTCGCACCCACTGGCCGACGTCCTCGAAGACGGCCCCCTGCGCGACGTGCCACCCGTGGACCGCGGTGACCCGCTCCGGGTCGAAGAGCCGGCCCCGGTCCCGCCCGGCGAGCGCGGCGAAGGACACCGGTGTGTAGGGCGGCCGGAACGTGGTGGTGCCGGTCGCTCGGACCGGCACGCCGAGCAGCTCGGCGGTGATCCCCGAGGTGAGCACGCCGGAGGTCTTCCCCTGGTCGTGCGCGGTGCCGATGGTCGTGTAGCGCTTGACGTGCTCGATCGAACGGAGGCCGGCCCCGACGGCGCGGGCGATGTCGGCGACCGTCGCGTCGCGCTGCAGGTCGACGAACGAGGTGGTGCCCTCCGCACCGGAGGTGTCCGGGACCCGCCACAGGACCATCGGCGCGGCCGGCGTCCCGGACTCCGGTGCCGACGGCAGCCGGTCGTCGGCGGCCGGCTCGAGCGGCAGCGACGCCAGCGCGGCGCGGGCCACCCGTTGCCCGTCGGCCAGGCACCCGGCCAGGTCGGTCACCCCGGCGGCTGCGCCGGCGGCGGCCAGGCCGTCGACGTCGTCGCCGGGGAGGAAGGCGCCGAGCTCGTCGTCGTAGCGGAGGCGTCCCCGGGCCTGGCTGTACAGGTGGACCGCCGGGTTCCAGCCGCCGCTCACCAGCAGCAGGTCGCACGCCACCGCGGAGCTGGGGCCGACCTGGCCCCCCGCCAGCGGGGCGACGAGCGCGTGCGTCACCCGCTCGACGCCGCGGGTGCCGGTGACCACGGACCCGGGGAGCACCGGGATGCCGGCGTCGTCGCACTCCGCACGCCGGTGCGGTGCGCCGTCCGGCCGGGCGTCGACCACCGCCTGCACCCGGACGCCGGCCCGGGACAGGTCGAGGGCGGCGTCGTAGGCGCTGTCGTTGGTGGTGAAGACGACGGCCTCCCGGCCGGGCAGCACCCCGTAGCGGTGCAGGAACGTCCGGGCCGCGCCGGCCAGCATGATCCCCGGGCGGTCGTTGTCGGCGAACACGACGGGGCGCTCGTGGGCGCCGGTGGCGACCACCACCGACCGGGCACGCAGCCGCCACACCCGCTGGCGGGACAGGTGCTCGGGTGCTGCGCCGCCGAGGTGGTCGGTGCGCCGCTCGAGCGCGAGGACGAAACCGTCGTCGTAGCTGCCGAAGGCCGTGGTGCGCTGGAGGTGCAGGACCTCCGGAGAACCGGCCAGTTCCTGCACGGCGGCCTCGACCCAGGCGGTCGCGGGGACCCCGTCGAGCTGGTCGGTGCCCGACAGCAGGGACCCGCCGGCCTCGGACTGCTCGTCCACCAGGGCGACCCTGGCCCCGGCCCGGGCCGCGGTGAGGGCAGCGGCCAGGCCGGCCGGTCCGGCTCCGATCACCAGCACGTCGACGTGGTGGTGGACGGCGTCGTACCGCGCGGAGTCGGGCACGTCGGCCAGCCGCCCCTGACCGGGCAGGCCGTGCGCAGCCAGCCCGTCGAACAGCTCGACGGTGGTCGCCAGCAGCATCGGCTCGGGGAACGGCTCCTCGATCTGCACCAGGCCGCACGGGTCCTCGGCCCAGGCGCCCGCCACGCCGCGGGGGCGCCCGAGCTTCACGCTGGTGGCGATGGAGTGCCGCCCCGCGGCCAGCAGCGCCGAGGCCAGGGTGTCGCCGGGGTGGCCGGTCAGGACCTCCCCGTCGAAGGTGAACCCGAGGGTGGTGCTGCGGTCGATGCGCCCGCCCTCGGCGGTGCGGTAGGTGCTGGTCACGGGGTCACCGGCCGGGGCTCGTCGAGGCGGTACACGGCCTCGAAGCGGTACGTGGCCGTGTCGCGGACCGCGTTGAACCAGCGGCGGCACCCCGCGCTGTGGTTCCAGCGTTCGGCGAAGCGGCCCTTCGGGTTGGCGCGGAAGAAGACGTAGTGGGCCCACTCCTCGTCGCTGAGGTCGGCCGGGGCCGCGGGGTGGGGCACGTGGGCCTGACCGCCGTAGGAGAACTCGACCTCCTCGCGGGGGCCGCACCACGGGCATGCGATGAGCTGCACGAGGACTCCTGGGTTCAGTGGGCCACGGCGGCGGCGCCGTGCTCGTCGACGAGAGCGCCGGTGATGAAGCGCTCCAGGGTGAACGGCGCCACGAGCGGGTGCGGCTCGCCGTGGGCGATGGTGTGCGCGAGGGTCGAACCGATGCCGGGGGTCGCCTTGAAGCCGCCGGTGCCCCAGCCGCAGTTGAGCCAGACGTTCTCGTAGGGGGTGCGTCCCACGATCGGCGAGGCGTCCGGGCTGGTGTCCACGATGCCGCCCCAGGTCCGCAGCAGGTGCGCGCGGGCGAAGACCGGGAACAGCTCCACCGCGGCGGCCATCTGGCGCTCGATGATGGAGAAGGCGCCCCGCTGGCCGTAGCCGTTGTAGGAGTCGACCCCGGCTCCCATGACCAGCTCGCCCTTGTGCGCCTGGGACACGTAGACGTGGACGGCGTTGGACATGACCACCGTGGGGTGCACCGGCTCCAGCAGCTCGGAGACCAGCGCCTGCAGCGGGTGGCTCTGCACCGGGACGGGGATGCCGAGCAGATCGGTGAGCACCGAGGTGTGCCCGGCGGCGCAGAGCGCGACGCTGCCGGTGGCGATGTCGCCACGGGTGGTGCGCACGCCGGTCACCCGGTCGCCGTCGGTGGTGAACCCGGTGACCTCGCAGTCCTGGATCAGGTCGATCCCGGCCTCGTCGGCACGACGGGCGAAGCCCCAGGCGACGTAGTCGTGCTTCGCGATGCCCGCGCGTGGCTGGTAGGTGGCCCCCAGGACCGGGTAGCGGATGTCCCCGGAGGTGTTGACGATCGGGCAGATCTTGCGGACCTCGTCCGGGTCGAGCCACTCCGCGTCGACGCCGTTGAGCTTGTTCGCCTCGACCCGGCGGACGCTGTCCCGGACGTCCTGCAGGGTGTGCGCCAGGTTCAGGACGCCGCGCTGGCTGAACAGGATCGGGTAGCCCAGGTCCTCCTCCAGCCCCTCCCACAGCTTGAGCGAGTGCTCGTAGATCCCCGAGCTCTCGTCCCACAGGTAGTTCGACCGGATGATGGTGGTGTTGCGGGCCATGTTGCCGCCGCCCAGCCACCCCTTCTCCAGCACCGCGACGTTCGTGATGCCGTGGTCCTTCGCCAGGTAGTGGGCCGTGGCCAGGCCGTGGCCGCCACCACCCACGATCACGACGTCGTAGGAGCGCTTCGGCTCGCGGTCGTGCCACAGGAGGTCCGGGTGCTCCGGCAGGTCCGCGCCGGGGGTGCGGGGGCTCATCGGGCGCTCTCCGTCGGGTTGGGTGCGGCAAACTGGTATATCAGTCGTGTAGGAGACTAGGCGGGCCCGTCGAGGCGGTCAAGGGGCGGTCGGCCGGCGGCACCCGACGCCCCTGAGGCGGCCCGACGAGCGCAGGCCTCCCGGCGGTGGGGGGTCCACCGCCAGGAGGCCGTCGCGTCGGTCCCGTCGGATCAGCCGGCGGCGGAGGACACCGGGGAGGAGTCAGTCACGCGGGTCCTGCGGCCGTCCCGTGACGTGCGCCTCCCGCTCGCCGCGGACCTCGACCGGAACCCCGTCCCGCGGCCGGAGGGGCTCCTGCCCACCCACCGAGGTGACCGACGGGTCGGGGTCCCGACGCGGATCCGTGGCCGACGGCGTCGTCCGGACCGGTTCTGCCCGCACCACCTCCCCACCCGGTCCGCGCTCCACGACCAGGACGAAGTCGTCGCCGTGCCGGCTGATGCCGTCGACGACGGCCTGCTCGACCGCCACGGTCGCGTAGTTCCCGCGCAGGACCAGGGGATCGCTGCGGAGGTCCTTGACCAGGCTCACCGCCATCCCGGCCATCACCACCGCGAACGGCAGAGCGGCGATGATCGTGAGGTTCTGGAGCCCGGTGAGGGCCTCTCCCTCGTCGCCGATCAGCAACATGATCGCCGCGACGGCTCCCATGGTCACGCCCCAGAAGATGACGACCGACCGACTGGGCTCCAGGGTGCCGCGCTGGGAGAGCGAGCCCATGACGATGGACGCTGCGTCCGCGCCGGAGACGAAGAAGATCCCCACGAGGACCATGACGAGCACGGTCGTGGCCGTGGCCAGCGGGTACTGCTCCAGGACGGCGAAGAGCTGCCCCTCCGACGAGCCCTCCCCGGCGACGTCGACACCACCGCGCTGCAGGTCGATGCCCGCGCCACCGAAGACGGCGAACCACAGCAGGCTCACCACGCTCGGCACCAGCAGGACACCGGTGACGAACTGGCGGATGGTCCGTCCACGGCTGATCCGCGCGATGAACAGCCCGACGAACGGCGTCCAGCTGATCCACCAGGCCCAGTAGAAGACGGTCCAGCCACGGAGCCAGGTCGCCATCGCGTCACCGCCGGTCGCCTCGGTCCGGGCGGCCATGGCCCCCAGGTCGGAGAAGTAGCTGCCGACCGCATCGGGGATCAGGTTGAGGATGAACACCGTCGGCCCGACGAGGAAGACGAACACGGCCAGCACCAGGGCCAGGACCATGTTCGTGTTCGACAGCCACTGGATCCCCTTGGCGACGCCGGAGACGGCCGAGACCACGAACGCCGCCGTCAGGACGGCGATGATGCCGACCAGCACGCCGTTGCCCACGCTGCCGGCCCAGCCGAGGATCTCCATGCCGCTGCCGATCTGCAGGGCGCCCAGACCGAGCGAGGCCGCCGAGCCGAACAGCGTGGCGAAGATCGCCAGGACGTCGATGACCCGGCCGGCGGGCCCGGCGACCCGGCGCTCGCCGAAGAGCGGGATGAAGGCCGAGCTGATCAGCTGGCGCCGTCCCCTGCGGAAGGTGCCGTAGGCGATGGCCAGCCCGACCACGGCGTACAGCGCCCACGGGTGCAGCGTCCAGTGGAACAGCGTCGTGGCCATCGCCGTCTCGATGGCCGCCGAGGTCTCGGCCTCGTCGGTGAGCGGCGGTGGGGAGACGTAGTGGGCCAGCGGTTCCGCGACGCCGTAGAACATCAGACCGATGCCCATGCCGGCGCTGAACATCATCGCGATCCAGGAGACGGTGCGGAACTCCGGCCGCTCACCGTCCCGGCCCAGGGGGATCCGGCCGTACCTGCTGGCCGCGAGCCAGATGACGAACACCACGAACGCCGTGGCCAGCAGCACGAAGAACCAGCCGAGGTTGCCGGTGATCCACGCCAGGGCGGTCCCGCTGGCGGACCCCAGGCCGGTGGGGCTGAAGAAGCCCCAGGCCACGAAGCCCACGGCCATCACCGCCGCGACGGCGAAGAGCACCCGGTCCACGTCCCAGTGCCGGTCCGCCATGCAGGGCGGGGGTTCGGCGATCGCGGGGTGCGCTCCGTGCCCGGAGCCGTCCGGAGCCCGAACGGGCTCCCCTGGCGGCGCGCCCGACGGGCGGGGGTCGGGAGCGTGCTGTTGGCTCGGATCTCTCATGACGTTCCCCAACCTGTTGCGGATGTCGCAGTGGGTTTCGCAAGAGGGAACCACTCAAGAGGGCGGGCGACAAGGCCTCGCCGGGAGTTTCCGTACACGTGACATGGCCGAAACGTGGCCACCGGTCGGCACCGCAGCGCTGGGACACGAGGGGACTCCGCGCTACGGTCCGGCGGTGATGGCTGGTCGTCGGCCCGGAGGGAGGACCACCTGGTGACCGACGACACCCGGCCTGCCGTCCGGGCGGAGCTGGACTACCTGGACCCGCGGACCACCCTCGGCCGGCAGTTCATCGCCCGCGGCGCGCGGGTCGCCACCGAGCTCGTCGAGAAGCGCCCGGTGAGCATCCGCGACGGCCGGCCGGTCCAGGACTCCTTCGCCCTCGACGTCCAGGGGTTCGTGCTCGTCGACCACCGCAGCGCGGTCACCGACTTCACCGACCCGGCCCAGCTGGAGGGCGTCTACGTCCCGGAGGTCTGCCGGTTCGTGCAAGAGCAGCTCGGCGCCGACCAGGTCCTCTCCCGCGGGTGGGAGCTGCGCCGCTCGGTCGCCCCGGCCGAGCACGGCGCCCAGCCGCCGGCCGGCGGGGTGCACGTCGACTACGCCCCCGACCACGTCCCCGGCATGGTGGCGCGGGCCTACACCCGGCACTTCCCCGACGGCCCCGGGTTCCGGCGGGCGGTCGTCACGAGCACCTGGCGGGTGTTCAGCCCGCCGCCGCAGGACTGGCCCCTGGCGTTGTGCGACTCCCGCACGACCGCCGCGGACGACGGCGCGCCGATCACCACGTACTTCGTCGACGAGCTGCCGGCGGACCCGTTCGGACCGGTCGAGCACCTCCGGCCGGTCGGCAGCAGCTGGAAGGTCCGCTACAGCCCCGCACACGTCTGGTGGTACTTCCCCGGGATGACCCGGGACGAGGTGCTGCTGATCAAGCTGGGCGACACCGGCCGCGGTGGAGCGTGGGCAGCGCCGCACGCCGCGTTCCCGGATCCCGCCGCGCAGGGCGCCGTGCCCCGGCACAGCATCGAGCTCCGCACCTTCGCCTACTTCTCCTGAGGTGGGGACCGTCGGTCAGCGGGTGCCGAGGTCGCCCCGGCTGCGGTCCTCCTTGTACGGCGCGGGGGCCACCACGGCGCGGATCTCCTTCTGGCGCCCGCCCGGCTTGCCCCAGTGCACGACGAGCTCGGTCCCCAGCTCGCTCGCGGCGACGTCGATGGTGCTCAGCGAGATCATCTGCCGGAACCAGTAGCTGTACCCGCGCGAGGTCGCCACGCCCACCGTCGCCCCGTCCCGCGACACCCGGTCCGCCCACATGAACCCCCGCTGGTCGCGGGGCATGTCCATGTACTCGTAGTTCTCGCCCGGCCGGAACAGCGAGGCGTACACGTCCTGCACGTCCTCGGCGTCCCAGACCAGCGTCCGGAGCACCCGGCGCGGTGACGCCTTCTCGACCTCCAGGGCCTCGCGGCCGAGGAAGTCGTGGTCGAACCTGACGTTGCGACCCCAGCCGAGCTCGACGGGGCTGCGGTAGTACTCGCTGACCCGCTGGCCGTCGTAGCTGCCGGCGATGTAGGCCGGCTGCGCGAAGTCGGGCATGGAGGACCGGAACTCGGCGAGGTAGTCGGCCAGCTCGGCGTCGAAGATGGCCGGGATGTAGTCCGTGGCGATGGTCGGGTAGCTGGCCTCCAGGTGGTTGATCGGGGTGACCCGGGCGCCGATGCGGCGGATGCCGAACGGCCTGCCCGCCTCCATCAGCAGCTGACGGATCTCCTCGCCCTCCTCACGGGGACCCTGGAGCTCGAACCCGACCTCCCCGGACATGCCCTGGCGCAGCGCCCAGACGGGGTGCCCGCCGATCTCGATCTGCGAGATGCGCATGAACGCCGTGGTCAGCAGGACACGCGTGTCGGTGACCGCGTCGAGGACGGCGAGCGCGTTCGGTCCGGCGACCTGGAAGACGAACCAGTCCTCCTGCCGGCACTGCGCCTCGTAGTCGCCGCGGGCCAGCTGGTGGTCCAGCCAGAACCCACCCCGGCCGTGGACCACGTAGTCCTCGTCGCCGAACTTGGTGACGACGCCCTCGTGGACGACCTTGCCGTCGCGGTTGGTGTGGATGGCGTGCTTGGACTGGCCGGTCTCCCACTGCTCGACGCTGTTGACGGAGAAGTCGGCGATCAGCCGGACGGCGTCGGGGCCGGTGAACCGGTGCTGCCAGAGGAACGACCAGTCCCCGAAGGAGCAGGTCTGCTTCCAGGACAGGCTCTCGTCCAGCCAGTCGGTGTACTCGGGGTGGCCGAACCGGCTCCACGCGTAGACCTGCGGTGGCCGCCGCATCTCCTCGACCGTGAGCTCCATCGTCCGCCCGCCTCCCGTGCGCCTGCCGCGTGGTGTCGTGCGCCTCCGGCCGGTCGCCGGCCTGGCTGACCGTCTCACGCGAGCGGCGTTCGAGCGCGAGCACCGTGTCCCCCGGCCCCGGGGGCTGCGGCAGCCCGGTCCGGACCGGGCCGTCGGCCGGTCTGGCGCGACGCGGTGGTCCGCAGGCCGCGGTCGACGAGGTCGATGAGCCACTCGAAGCTGTCGTCCACGTCGGCGGACCACTGGAAGCCGTGAGCCGACTGCAGGGTGGCGAAGCCGTGGAAGGAGCTCCGCAGTGCGCGCAGCGCGTGGTCCAGGTCGTGCGGGGCGAGGTCGTACCCCCGCAACACCGCCGTGAAGGCGACCAGCAACCGCGATCCCGAGACGGCGATCGGGTCGTCCGGGCCGGTCGGCTCGACGCCGATCGTGGCCGCGTACCGGCCCGGGTGGGTGAGGACGAAGTCGCGGAACGCGCGGGCCGCGGCAGCGAGCGCGTCCCGCCCTGCGCGGCCCTGCGTGGCTGCGCCCACGGCGTCGGCGGCCTCGGCGAGGGCGAGTGCGGCGATCCGCCGGTTCAGGTCCTCCTGGTTGACGACGTGCTTGTACAGCGACGGCGTCCGGACACCGACCCGCTCGGCCAGCTGGCCCATGCTGAGGGCGGCGAAGCCGACCTCGTCGGCGAGCGCTGCGCCCGCCGCGACGACCGCGGCCGGGTCGAGGCCGGCCCTAGGCACGCGCGGCGTCCAGGAACGACAGCATCATGGTGACCACCTGCTCGGGGAACTGGACGTGCGGGTAGTGCCCCGCACCGGCGATCATCTCCAGTCGTCCCAGGCCGGGGGGCAGCGCGGCGACGATCGCCTCGCCCTCGGCCTGCGGCGAGGCCCAGTCGGGATCCAGGGTGCCCTGCACGACCAGCACCGGGCAGCGGACGTTGCCCAGCTGGGCGCCGGCGTCCCCGGCGCCGGACCGGCCCATCTGCTGCTGGGCCTTCATCCGCCCGGGCTCGCGCAGCATCGCGTCGATCCGCTCCAGGCGCGCATCCCAGTCGGCCGGCTTGGGCCCGGGGTAGGCGAGGTCCAGGTACCGGTTCCACTGACCGGTGCTGCCGAACAGGCCGGTGCCGAGCAGGTGCAGCATGCCGCGGCGGAACCGGGCGACCCGCAGGTCGCCGAGCCCGACGTGCTGCGCGCGGGTGAACGGTGTCAGCTCGACCACCGCGGTGACGAGCGCCGGGGACTTCGCCGCGGCGATGGTGGCAGCGCCACCGGAGATGGAATGGCCGACCAGCACCGCCGGGCCACCCAGGTGCTCCACCAGGGCGAGGAGGTCGCCCGCGATGTCGGTGCGCGTGCAGGACGCCCAGCCCACGCTGGACTCGCCGCAGCCACGCAGGTCGACGGCGGCCACCCGGTACCCGGCGTCCACCAGTGCAGGCGCGACGAAGCGGTACGCCTCGCGGCTGTCACCCATGCCGTGCGCGAGCACGACCAGCGGCCCGGCACCGCCGGTCACCTCGTACGCGAGAGTCCCACCATCGACGGTCAAGTGCTCGGTCATGACGTCCTCCGCGGTTGGCTGATTGAGTTAGCTCAAAGCTACTGTTGTTAGCCATGGCCGTCAAGCAGCCGGAATGCCGTCCATGGACGCCCGCAGTAGCCTTCGGCGGATCGGTCGTCATGCCCCACCATGCCGATGTCGGAGAACCCGGCTCGACCTCCACGAGGTGACGCAATGGGAGCAGCACCCCCCACCGAGCTCAAGAAGGGCCTCAAGCAGCGGCACCTCACCATGATCGCCATGGGTGGCGTGATCGGTGCGGGGCTGTTCGTCGGCTCGGGCACGGTGATCGCCGGCGCCGGCCCCTCGGCCTTCCTGACCTACGCCATCACCGGGGTGCTGATCATCCTGGTGATGCGGATGCTCGGCGAGATGGCGACCGCGAACCCCTCCACCGGCTCCTTCGCCGACTACTCGCGCACCGCGCTGGGGGGCTGGGCGGGCTTCTCCGTCGCCTGGCTCTACTGGTACTTCTGGGTGATCGTGATCGGCTTCGAGGCCGTCGCCGGGGCGAAGGTCCTGCAGTACTGGATCGACGCCCCGCTGTGGTTGATGTCGCTGCTGCTGATGAGCCTGATGACGGTGACCAACCTGTTCTCGGTGTCCTCGTTCGGCGAGTTCGAGTTCTGGTTCGCCGGCATCAAGGTCGCTGCCATCGTCGTGTTCATCGCGCTGGGCACGCTGTTCGTGCTCGGCGCCTGGCCCGACCGATCACTCGACTTCAGCAACCTGACCAGCCACGGCGGCTTCTTCCCGCTCGGCATCGGCGCCATCTTCTCCGCCATCGTGGTGGTGATCTTCTCGATGGTCGGCGCTGAGGTGGCCACCATCGCGGCCGCGGAGTCCCCCGACCCGGGCCGGGCCATCGCCCGGGCCACCAACTCGGTGATCATGCGGATCGCCGTCTTCTTCGTCGGGTCGATCTTCCTGCTGGCCGTGATCCTGCCGTGGAACTCCGCCGAGCTCGCCGCGTCGCCCTACGTCGCCGCCTTCAAGCTGATGGGCATCCCCGGCGCCGACCACATCATGAACGCGGTGGTGCTTACCGCCGTCCTGTCCTGCCTCAACTCCGGCCTCTACACGGCGTCGCGGATGCTGTTCGTGCTGGCCGCCCGGCGCGAGGCCCCGCTCGCGCTGATGTCGGTCAACCGGCGCGGCGTGCCGATGGCGGCGATCCTCACCTCCACCGTGGTCGGCTTCCTCTGCGTGATCGCGGCCGCGGTGTCGCCGGACACGGTGTTCTCCTTCCTGCTGAACTCCTCCGGCGCCGTGATCCTCTTCGTCTACCTGCTGATCGCGATCTCGCAGATCATCCTGCGCACCCGCACGGCGCCGGAGAAGCTCACCGTGCGGATGTGGGCGTTCCCGGTGCTGTCCGTCCTCGTCGTCGCGGCGATCCTCGCCGTGCTGGTGCAGATGGCTCTCGACGAGGACGCCCGTACCCAGCTGGGGCTGAGCCTGGGGTCCTGGGCGGTCGTGGTGGTCCTGTACTTCGCCACCAAGCGGCTGCACCGGGCGCCGAACGTGGTGGCTCCGGTCCCCGCCGGGGCGGAGGCGCCCGCCGAGCGGGTCCTGGTCCTGGCCAACGAGACGGTCAACGGCGAGGAGCTGCTCGACGAGCTGCGGTCGATCGACCGCGCGCGCAAGGCCGAGTACTTCGTCTGCGTGCCCGCCAACCCGATCGACACCGGTCAGGCCATGCACCGGGGTGCGGTCTACATCTGGGAGGCCACCACGGAGGCCGCGCAGGCGCGGCTGGACCGGACGCTGGAGATCCTGCGGTCGGAGGGCCTGCAGGCCGACGGCGCCCTGGGCACCTACAAGCCGTTGCGGGCGCTGGCCGATGCGGTCGCCAAGTTCCACCCCGACCGGCTGGTCATCTGCACCCTGCCCGAGGAACGCTCGGCCTGGCTGCGCTACGACGTGGTGGACCGCGCCCGGGAGGCCTACGACATCCCGATCACCCACGTGGTCGTCGAGTCCGTGCACGTCGGTGTCTGACGGTCGAACCCGCCCCGGCGGACCGACCCGATGACCACGGTGATCGGCCTCGCGCCCAACGAGCGGGGCGCTGCGGCCGTGCACCTGGGGTCGATGCTCGCCCGCTCGTCCTCCGACGACGTGGTCCTGGCCACCGTGGTCCCCACCCCGTGGCCGCCGAACCCCCTCCGGATGGACGCCGCGTTCCTCGCCCACCAGGAGAAGGCGGCCCAGGAGGCGCTGGCGCTGGCGCTGACCCAGATCGGTCCCGACCTCTCCGTCGAGCTGGTCAGCCACCCAGCCCGCTCGGTGTCCTCCGGGCTGCTCGACGTGGCCCGGGACCGGCGCGCCACCGTGGTGGCGCTGGGCTCGTCCTCGACCGGCCTGCTGGGAGTCGTCTCGCTGGGTGGGGTCGCCGAGCGGATCCTGCACAGCGCCGACATCCCGGTGACCCTGGCGCCCCGGGGCTTCGACACCGGCACGACCAACGCCCGGATCTCCCGAATCACGGTCGCCTTCGGGCGGGCGGACAAGGACAGCGACCTGCTGCTGACCGCCGCCAGGGTGGCCGCGGACATCGGGGCGAGCCTGCGGGTGGCGTGCTTCGCCGTCCGGCCGTTGACCGCTGCCGCGGGGAGCATCGAGCCCTCCGCGGAGGGCCTGGTGGTCGGCGAGTGGGCCACGGGACTGGAGGCCGACGTCCGGCAGGCACTGCACGCCGCGCCCGGCGGAGCGGCGACCCGGGTGGACGTCGTGGTGGGTCGCGGTGGGACGTGGGCCGAGGCCCTCACCGACATCCCCTGGGGCAGCGGTGAGGTGCTCGCCGTCGGGACCAGCAGCTCAGCGGTCAGCCGGTTCTTCCTGGGGTCGCACGCCTCCAAGATCGTGCGGAACTCCCCCGTGCCGGTGTTCCTGTGGCCCCGCGCGATGCCCCGGCCCACGACCGGGGGATGAGCGCCGGCTCACCGTGCCGCGAGCAGGACGGCGGGGTCGGTGTGCGGCAGCTGGTGCGCCTCGGCGACCGGCTGGCTGACGAGGTCTCCCCCGACCGTGCTCAGCCCCAGCCGCAGCGCGGGATCGGTCTTGGCCGCCCCGACGACGCCGTCCCGCGCGACCCGGACGAGGTAGGGCAGCGTCGCCGAGGTCAGCGCGAGGGTCGAGGTGCGGGCGACCGCCCCCGGGATGTTGGCCACGCAGTAGTGGACGACCCCCTCCTCGACGTAGGTGGGGTCGGAGTGGGTGGTCGGCCGGCTGGTCTCGAAGCAGCCGCCCTGGTCGATGGCGATGTCGACGACCACGCTGCCCGGCCGCATCGTGGCGATCATGTCCCTGCTGACCAGCTTGGGTGCCTTGGCGCCGGGCACCAGGACCGCACCGATCACGACGTCGGCCTCGGCGACGTAGGCCGCGGTCCGCGCCCGGTTGGGGGTGACCAGGTCCAGCCGCCCGCCGAAGATGTCGGACAGGTAGGCGAGCCGGCTCGGGTTGGTGTCCAGGACCCGGACGATGGCCCGCATGCCCAGCGCGATCTTCGCCGCCTCGGTCCCGGCCACGCCGCCGCCGATGATGAGGACCTTCGCCGCGGGTGTCCCCGGGACGCCGCCGAGCAGGATGCCCGCTCCCCCGGCGGGGTTCTCCAGGTGGTGCGCGGCGGCCTGCACGGCCATCCGGCCGGCGACCTCGCTCATGGGGGTCAGCAGCGGGAGCCTGCCGTCGGCGGTCTGCACGGTCTCGTAGGCGATGGAGTCGATCCGCCGCTCCAGCAGGAACTCGGTCACGCCGCGGTCGGCGGCCAGGTGCAGGTAGGTGAACAGCTGCTGGCCCGCACGGAAGCGGTCGTACTCCGCGGGCACGGGCTCCTTGACCTTGACGACCAGGTCGGCGGCGGCGAACACCTCCTCGGCCGTCGGCACCACCTTCGCGCCGGCGGCGGCGTACTCGTCGTCGGGGAAGCGGGAACCGGCACCGGCACCGGCCTGCACGAGGACCTGGTGCCCGTCGTGCACCAGCTCCACGACGCCGTCGGGGGTGAGTGCCACCCGCCTCTCGTTGTCCTTGATCTCGCTCGGTACACCGACGACGAGCGCGCTCATGGCGGATCTCCTTCCGTGGTTGGCCCTCCTCGATGGGAGAGGCGCCTCGTGGTCGTCAGAGCAGGTCCTGGGCCTGGACCAGCGTCTGCCGCAGGACCTGCTCGATCTCGTCGAACTCCGGCTGACCGCAGATGAGCGGCGGAGCGACCTGGACGACGACGTCACCACGGTCGTCGGGGCGGCAGTACAGGCCGTTGTCGAACAGCGCGCCGGGGAGGAAGCCGCGGACGAGGCGCTCCCGCTCCGCGGCGTCGAACGTCTCCCGGGTCGCCTTGTCCTTGACCAGCTCGACGGCCCAGAAGTAACCGTCACCGCGGACGTCACCGACGATCGGCAGGTCCAGCAGCTTGCTCAGCGTCGCGCCCAGGGCGGCCTCGTTGTCGAGCACCCGCTGGTTGAGCCCCTCGTCCTCCATGAGGTCGAGGTTGGCGAGCGCGACCGCCGCCGACACCGGGTGGCCGCCGAAGGTGTAGCCGTGCGGGAACGCGACGCCGGGGCGCAGGAACGGCTCCACGACCCGCTCCGAGGCGATCATCGCGCCGATCGGGCCGTACCCGGAGCTCATCCCCTTGGCGCAGGTGATCAGGTCGGGGGTGTAGCCGAACTTGTCGCAGGCGAAGGTCGCACCGTGCCGGCCGAAGGCGCAGATGACCTCGTCGGAGACGAGCAGCACGTCGTGCCGGTCGCAGATCTCGCGGACCCGGTCGAAGTAGCCCGGTGGCGGCACGAGGCAGCCGCCGGAGTTCTGCACCGGCTCGAGGAACACCGCGGCGACGGTGTCGGCGCCCTCGAAGAGGATCGCCTCCTCGATCCGGTCGGCAGCCCACAGCCCGAAGGCCTTCGGGTCCTCGGCGAACTCCGGGTGGCGGTAGAGGTTGGTGTTGGGCACCCGGAAACCGCCCGGGGTGAGTGGTTCGAAGTCCTTCTTCATGGCGGGCAGCCCGGTGATGGCCAGGGCGCCGTGCGGGGTCCCGTGGTACGCGACCGCCCGGCTGATCACCTTGTGCTTGCCCGGCTTGCCGATCAGCTTGAAGTACTGCTTGGCGGCCTTCCACGCCGACTCCACGGCCTCTCCCCCGCCGGTGGTGAAGAAGACCCGGTTCAGGTCGCCGGGCGCGAGGTCGGCGACCCGCTCGGCCAGCTCGGCCTGCACCGGCGTGGTGTACCCCCACACCGGGAAGTACGCGAGCTCGGCGGCCTGCTTCGCGGCCGCCTCGGCCAGCGCGCGGCGGCCGTGCCCGACCTGGACGACGAACAGCCCGGACAGGCCGTCGAGGACCTTCCGGCCCTGGTTGTCCCAGATGTAGGCGCCCTCCCCGCGGGTGATGACCGGGACGGGGATCTCCGGGTGGCGGCCCTGACGGGCGAAGTGCATCCACAGGTGGTCCGCTGCCCGGGCCGCGGTCGCGTCCGGGATCCCGGCCGGGGGCTGCTCGATCGAGGTGGTCATGCGGTGCTCCTCGTGGCGTCGGATCGGACGAGCTGTGCCAGCAGTCTGCGGACCCGTGAGCTCGTTGTCACCCGGCGGCCTGGGGCGCCCGGCCCTCGCCGGTGCTCGTGCTGGAGGCGGGCCGCCCGCTCCGGGCGACCCGCCTCCGACCTGTGTTGCCGGGCCGACAGGACGTGCACCTGCGACCCCCGTGAGCGGCAGATCCCCGCGGCGGTGGTCAGTGCATGTGGGATCCGCCGTTGACGTCGTAGGTCGCCCCGGTGATGTAGCCGGACTCCTCCCGGCACAGGTAGGTGATCAGGTCGGCGACGTCGGCGACGCTGCCGTTCCGGCCGACGGGGACCCCGGCGATGAGCTCCGCCTTGCGCCCGCCCTCCAGGGCACCGCCGGTGATGTCGGTGTCGATCAAGCCAGGGGCGACGGCGTTCACGGTCACCCCGTGCGGCCCGAGTTCGCGGGCCAGCGCCCGGGTGAAGCCGAGCTGGCCGGCCTTGGCCGCCGAGTAGGCCACGCCGCCGAAGACACCGCCGCCCCGCTCGGCCGACACCGAGGAGAGGAAGACGATCCGGCCGAAGCCGCGCTCGGCCATCCCCGCGGCTGTACGCCGGGTGACGTTGAAGGCGCCCCGCAGGTTCACCGCGACGATGCGGTCCCACTCCTCGCCGCTGACCTCGAGGAACGGGGTCGGCGAGGTGATGCCGGCGTTGTTGACCAGGGCGCCGACCGGTGGCACGGCGCCGTCCAGGACGGTCAGGGCGTCCTCGACGGACGGTTCGTCGGTGACGTCGCACCCGACTCCGACGGTCGCGACGCCGTGCCGCTCGGCCACCTCGTGGGCGGCGTCCTTGGCGCTGGCCTCGTCCAGGTCGAGGACGGCGATGTTCCAGCCCGCGGCAGCGAGCGCGTGGGCGGTGGCGCGGCCGATGCCGCGGGTGGAGCCGGCGCCGGTGACGACGGCGGTGAGGTCGGACACGGACATGGTGGTCCTCCAGGAGTGGGTTCGGATGGGCAGGTGAGGTGGTCGGTCAGGCCGTGGCGGGGACCGGGTCGGCGGCCCAGGCGCTGGGCTGGTCACCGCTGGTCCCGCCCAGTTCAGCGCGGACCCTGGTGACGAGCGCGTCGGTGGACAGCCCGTACCGGTCGTGCAGGGTGGGCAGGGCGCCGGCAGCGAGGAACTCGTCGGGCAGCGCGACGGGGACCACGCGGGCCCCGACCCCGGCGAAGGCGAGCGTCGAGGCGACGGACTCGGCCAGTCCACCGATGACGCTGTGGTTCTCGCACGTGACGACCAGCCGATCGGTGCGCGCCGCGCGCAGGATCGCGGCGGTGTCCAGCGGCTTGATGGTCGGCACGTGCAGGACGGCGACGTCGACGTGGTCGGCCGCGAGCCGCTCCGCGGCCTGCAGCGCGCGCATGGTCATCAGGCCGGTGGAGATGAGCACGACGTCCCGACCGGTGCGCAGCTCGGCGGCCTTGCCCAGCTCGAAGCGGTAGTCGTACTCGTCCAGCACGGTGGGCACCGCTCCGCGGAGCAACCGGAGGTAGGTGGGCCCGGGTGCGGCCGCGAGTGCCGGCACGGCCTGCTCGATGTCCACCGAGTCGCACGGGTCGACGATGGTCAGGTTCGGGCAGCCGCGGAGGATCGCCAGGTCCTCGGTGGCCTGGTGACTGGGCCCGTACCCGGTCGTGAGCCCCGGCAGTGCGCCCACGACGTTGACGTTCAGCCCCGGCTCGGCGATGTCGAGGCAGAGGAAGTCGTAGGCGCGCCGGGTGGCGAACACCGAGTACGTGGAGGCGAAGGGCACCAGGCCCACCTCTGCCATCCCGGCGGCGGCGCCCAGCATGACCTGCTCCGCCATCCCCATCTGGAAGAAGCGGTCGGGGTGGGCGTCGCGGAAGACGTGCATGTCGGTGTACTTGGCCAGGTCGGCCGACAGCCCGACGATCTCCGGGCGCTCCTCGGCCAGGCGGTTCAGCGCATGCCCGAAGGGGGCGCTGGTGGTGCGTTGCCCCGGGTCGGCGAAGGAGGCGATCATCGCCGAGGTGGTGAGCTTCTTGCGGCGTGCGGTGCTGGTCATCGGGCCAGTCCTTCCTGGAGCTGGTCGCGGGCGATCTGCCATTCGGCCTCGTCGACCCGCATGAAGTGGGCCTTCTCCCGGTTCTCGAGCAGCGGCACGCCGCAGCCGATGCGGGTGTCGCAGATCAGCACCGACGGCGAGCCGCGGTGCCTCCGGATCTCGTCGAAGGCGGCGACGAGCACGGCGACGTCGTTGCCGTCGACCCGCAGCGCGTGCCAGCCGAAGGCGCGCCACTTGTCGACGAGCGGTTCGGTGCGCAGCACACCGGCGGTGGGGCCGTCGGCCTGCAGGGCGTTGACGTCGACGATCGCGGTCACGTTGTCCAGGCCGTGGTGGGCGCAGGCCATCGCCGCCTCCCAGGTGGACCCCTCGTCCAGCTCGCCGTCGGAGAGCAGGTCGAACACCTGCGCCTCGTTGCCGAGGTGCCGCAGGCCCAGGGCCATGCCAGTGGCCACCCCGAGTCCGTGGCCGAGCGAGCCCCCGGAGATCTCCATGCCCGGCGTGTAGGACGCCATCGCCGACATGGGCAGCCGGGAGTCGTCGGAGCCGTAGGTCTCCAGTTCCTGCAGCGGGATGATGCCGGCCTCGGCCATCGCGGCGTACGCGGCGATCGCGTAGTGCCCGATGGAGAGCAGGAAGCGGTCCCGGTCGCGCCAGTGCGGGTCCTCCGGCCGGAAGCGCAGCTGGTCGGTGTAGACCACGGCGAGGACGTCGGCCACGCCGAGCGCCTGGCCGATGTACCCCTGCCCCTGCACCTCCCCCATGTCGAGTGCGTTGCGCCGGATCCGGGAGGCGGCCTGGCGGATCCGCTCCACCCGCTCGGACCGCTGGTCCGTGCCGGCCGGGGCCTGCGGTGATGAGAGTGCGGTCATGACGTGCTCCTCGTCGTCAGTGGGGTCAGTCCGTCGCCGAGTCGGTGATCAGCTGCCGCTGGTCCGACGCGGTCCGCGGCTGGGGGGCCGCGCCGGGTGTGGTCGGAGCGGAGAAGCTCCGCTGGAGAGCGGCGACCTCGTCGCGCTCGGCCCGGCCCCAGGTCTCCGGCGTGAGCAACGCAGCACCCAGCCCGAGGAGCCCGTAGGACATGAAGAGCAGGGCGGGGCCGACCCACCCGACTCCCGCGTACAGGGCGGTGGCGACCAGCGGGGTGAACCCGGAGACCACGGCGGACAACTGGTAGGCCAGCGAGGCACCGGTGGTCCGGGTCTTCGTCGCGAACAGCTCCGGGAACCAGGCCCCCTGCACGCCGGCGAGGGAGTTCTGGCAGACGGCGTAGCTGACGATGAAGGCGAGCACGATCGCCGTGGCCACGCCGGTGTTCACCACCAGGAACAGCGGGACGCTCCAGAGCAGGGTGGCCGCCGTGCCGAACATGTAGACCGGCCGGCGTCCGATGCGGTCGGTCAGCGCACCCCAGAAGGTGGTGGCGAAGATGCCGATGCCGGCCGCGACCATGAGCGCGGTGAGGGTCACCGGGCGGTCGGCCAGGTCCTCCTTGGACAGGTAGGAGAGCAGGAAGGTCACCGACACCGCGTAGCCGGCCGTTTCGGCGGTGCGCAGGCAGAACGCCCGGACGATGTTCCGCCAGTCGTTGCGGATCACCTCGGCGAGCGGGTTCTTCGAGACCTCGCCCTCCTCCTTGAGCTCCTCGAACTCCGGGGACTCCTCCAGCTTGAGCCGGATGAAGATGCCCACGGCGATGAGCAGGGCGCTGAGCAGGAAGGGCACCCGCCATGCCCACGTGCCGCCCAGCGGAACGCTGATCAGGAACGCCAGGTTCGCCAGCAGCAACCCGACAGGGAAGCCCGCCTGGGTGATCCCGGTGTAGAGCCCACGCTTGCGCCACGGCGCGTGCTCGAAGCACATGAGGATCGCGCCGCCCCACTCGGCGCCGAACGCGAGCCCCTGGACCACCCGGACCGCGACCAGCAGCACGCCGGCCCACACGCCGACCTGGTCGTAGGTCGGCAGGCACCCGATCAGCACGGTGGCGATGCCCATGAGCAGCAGGGACCCGACGAGGACCGGCTTGCGGCCGATCCGGTCGCCGAGGTACCCCCCGACGATCCCGCCGAGGGGGCGGACGGCGAACCCGATGCCCAGCGTCGCGAAGGACAGCAGCGTGCCCGACAGCGGGTCACTGGCCGGGAAGAACGCGTCGTTGAAGTACAGGGCCGCGGCTGTGCCGAAGCCGATGAAGTCGTAGGTCTCGATCGTCGCGCCGATGGAGCAGCCGACAGCGACCTTCTTCTTGGTCGGGGTGCCGTCGATCGGGTGCCACTCGGCCACCTCTGCGAGAGGGGAGCCACGGTCGGGGACGTGCCGTTCGGTCATGGTGACCTCCGGGTGAGCGCTGGACATGGGTTCCAGTGGCCGCTGGTGTTGACTGTTAACAGTCAACTGGCAACGAGTGTGGGAGGTCAACGTCACAGTGTCAAGGGTCACCGTGGACCCTCGTCGGGCGCACGGTCCCCCGGGCACGCGCGCAGCCGGGTTCCGCCAGGTCGGGGCCGCGGCCCGACCTCCGCGGTCAGGAGGCCGACAGCTCGCTGTGCCGCGGCCGGGGCGGGGGGATCAGCCCTGTGAGGGCGACGAGGCGAAGTGCTCTGCAGCCGCGGCCATGTGCTCTTCGACGACGGCCACGGCTGCCGCCACGTCGCCGCGCTCGATCGCGTCGATGATGGGCGCGTGCCGGTCCCGGGCCATCATGGGCGCCTGCCAGGCCGCGCCGTTGAGGATGGCCACCCGCATCCGGCCCTCCAGTCGTTCCCACGCCTCCACGAGCATCGAGTTGCCGGCCAGTCGACACATGAGGAGGTGGAAGGCGAGATCGGCCTGGATCCGGGCGCTCACGCTCTCGTGCTCGTCGGCGAGGTCGTCCAGCGCCTTCCGGAGCGCGCCGACCGCGGACTCCCGAGCCGGCGAGGAGATGATCTCCCGGACGGCCAGCGACTCGAGGGCGGCCCGCACCTGGAAGAGCTCCCGCACCTCGGCGGCGGTGAGGCTGCTGACCCGCAGCATCCCCCGGTTGCCGGTCGTCGCCAGGCCCTCCTGCTGGAGGTGGCGGAGCGCTTCGCGCACCGTGCCCCGGCTGACACCCAGGGCACTGGCCAGGTCCACCTCGCTGAGGTGGTCTCCGGGGCGGTACTGGCCGGACAGCACGGCCGCGCGCAGCGACTCGAGCGCCCGCTCGCGCAGCGTGCGCGGGTCCAGGCTCGCCAGCGGCTCCACGGTCATGACCGACCTCCTCGTGTGCCCGCCAGCCTAGCGGTTGGGTGTCGACCGGTAGGTGTCAACTCACGACAGACCTCCCCCGGTCGGGCCAGCAGCCCTGGGGCGAGCAGCACCGAGCGCCGCCTGCGCGGTCGAGGTCAGCTCCGCCGGAGGAGGTCGGCGAGGACACCCACGTCCGCCAGGTCCAGGTGCGGGCGCTCGTGCTCGGGCCGGTCCGCGAAGGACCGGGCGTGCCCGATGCCGGTGTGGACGGCGACGGCCAGCGCACCGCCCCCGAGGGCCATCGGCACCTCGAGCTCCGGGTCGTCGCCGACCACGGCGACCTCGTCGGCGGCCACCCCCAGGTGTCGAGCGGCCACGTCCAGCGCCTGCACGGAGGGCTTGCCCACGACGGTCACCTCGCACCCGGTGACGTCGCGGACGACGGCGCTGATCGCGCGGGACGAGCCCAGCGTCCGCCCCTCCGCGGTGGCGAAGTACGGCGACTGTGAGGCGCTGTAGAACGCCGCGCCGGCCGACACCGCCTCGACGGCCGCCTCCAGCGACTCGAAGGTGAGCTCCTGCCGGTACCAGCCGGCCAGGACGGCGTCCGCGGTGGTCCGGGGCAACGGCGGGAGGGCCTCGATCCCGGCGGCCTCGAGCGGCTCGGTGATGCCTTTGCCGCCGAGCACCATGACCCGCCGGTGCCCGCGCCGTCGGAAGACCTCGACGGCGGAGGTGGCCGGGGTCAGCACGACGTCGTCGGGCAGCGGAAAACCTGCTTGCAGCAGTGCGTCGGCGCACTGCTGCGGCGTCTTCACGGTGCCGTTGGTGAACACGCAGAACCGCAGGTCCAGTTCGGTCAGCAGGCGCACGAACTCGACGGCTCGGGGCAGAGGGCGGATCCCTCGGTTGTTGCGGTCACCGAGAACCAACGTGCCGTCCATGTCCAGGACGAGACCGCGCACCCGTCGCAGTCGGTCCAGCACGGCGGGAGTCGCAAGGGGTTCAGACATGGGCAGGGCCATCTGCGCGACGGTGCACGAACAGGCGCAGATCGGGCTTGCCGACTGCCAGGTCGTGGACGGTCTCCCGCTGACCCAGCTCGCGTAGCAGGGTCAGCACCGGTGCCATGCCCGGGTTGAAGTGCTGCGGCGCCGGACCGGCAGCCACCATCGCGTCCACCTGCTCGCCGGGCATGTGCGCGCGGAGCAGCAGCTCCTCGTCGCTGATCCCGCGGCCGAACTGGCGACGCAGCTCCTCCGGCGACGGTGGCGGCGGTTCTGCCTGCAGCTCGCGGGCCCGCGGCCGGTCGAGGATCCGGTCCAGCACCTCCGGGGTGATCGGCGCCGTGGGTCGGCCGAACCCGCCCATCGCGTACCGGATCACCTGGTCGGAGACGTTCGCGTACCGCTCGCCCATGACGTTGAACAAGGCCTGCGAGACGACCATCTGCGGGAACGGCGTGACCATGATCGGGAAGCCCAGCTCGGCGCGGACCTGGCCCACCTCCTCGACCAGGCTCTCGAAGCGGTCCTCCATGCCGATCTCGTGGAGCTGCCGCCGGGTCGTCGTCATGACCCCGCCGGCGATCTGGTGGTGCAGGAACGCGGCGTCGAAGTCCTGCGGCCGCCCGACCGGGAGTTCTTCCACCGCGGCCAGCCGGTCGAAGAAGTCGCAGGCCAGGCCGAGAGCGCGGTCGTCGATGTCGACGCGGTGGCCCATCTCGCGCAGGTTGGCCACCGTGCGGCGGGCCTCGGGCAGCGACGAGCCGTTGCCCAGCGGTCCGCAGCCGGTCTGCACGACCTCGACGCCCAGCTCCGGCGCGATCGCGTAGGTCTGCGGCGAGAACCCGATGGTGGCGTGCGAGTGCAGCTCCAGGGCCGTCGACCCCAGCGCCGCCTTGACCGCCGGCAGCAACGTGCGGGCCCGCTCGGCGGACAGGATGCCCGCCGGGTCCTTGACGTACACCCGGTCGATGTCCGCGCACTCGGCCATCTGCCGGGCCAGGTCGGCGTAGAAGGCGTCGTCGTGCACGGCGCTGATCGAGAAGACCAGCGCCCCGACGACCTCGTCGATGCCCGCCCGCTTCAGCCGGCGGGCGGTCTCCCGGGCGGCGTCCATGTCGTGCATCGGGTCCAGCACGACCACGCGGTCGATGCCGTTGACGGCGAGCCGGTCGTAGACCAGCTGCATCGTCTCGGGATGCGCGTTCTGCCAGCTGATGAAGCGGAACCCGGTGCCGATGAACTGCAGCTTCGTCCGGGGCATCAACGCCCGGGTGCGCCGGATGAGCTCCCACGGGTCCTCCCGATGGGTACGCACCAGCATGCCCATCGCGGTGCTCGACGAGTAGTCCAACGCCCGGAAGCCGACCCGCTCCAGGAGTGGGGCGACCTGCAGCACGTGCGCGCTGCGCAGGCCGGTGGCGCCCCACAGGCTCTGGTTCCCGTCCCGCAGCGAGACGTCCACCATCCCCACGTCGGCCATCAGGCCACCTCTCCCAGATGGGGCTGGTGCGTCTGCAGGAAGCGCTCGAAGAAGGCGGTGTCCACTCCCCCGGCGGCGAACTCGGCGTCGGCCAGCAGTGCCTGGTGCACCGGCACCGTCGTGGTCACGCCGTCGATCCGCAGCAGGTCCAGCGCCGCCTGCGCGCGGGCCAGGGCGTCGGCACGGTCGACGCCGTGCACGATGAGCTTGCCCAGCAGCGAGTCGTAGTACGGCGGCACCACCGAGCCGCCCTGCACGTGGGTGTCCACCCGCAGCCCCTCACCGACCGGCAAGACCACCCGCTCGATCCGGCCGGGTGACGGTCGGAAGCCGTGCGCCCAGTCCTCGGCGTTGATGCGGCACTCCACCGCGTGCCCGGTGAGCACCACGTCCTCCTGCCGGATGCGCAGCGGCAGCCCCTCGGCGACGGCGAGCTGCTCGGCGACCAGGTCCAGCCCGGTGACCATCTCGGTGACCGGGTGCTCCACCTGGATGCGGGCGTTCATCTCCAGGAAGTAGAAGGTCTCCCGTTCCCGGTCGTAGAGGAGCTCGACCGTGCCCAGCCCCCGGTACCCCAGGTGGACCGCCAGGGCCAGCGCCGCGGCCACCATCCCGGCACGGGCCGTGTCGGGGAGCAACGGGGCCGGTGCCTCCTCGAAGAGCTTCTGGTAGCGCCGCTGCACCGAGCAGTCACGGTCGCCGAGCGCGACAGCCGAGGAGCCGTCGCCCAGGACCTGCACCTCGACGTGCCGACCCGAGGACACGAACCGCTCCAGGTAGACCCGCGGGTCCCCGAACGCGGCGGCGGCCTCCGAGGTGGCGAGGTCGAGGGTGTGCGCGAGCTCGTCCGCGGAGTCCACCCGCTTCATGCCGCGGCCACCACCGCCCCCCACCGCCTTCACCAGCAGCGGGTAGCCGACCTCGGCCGCCACGGCCCGCGCCCCCGCGAGGTCCACCGCCTCGCCCCCCGGCACCACCGGGAGCCCGGCGGTCAGCGCGTGCGAGCGGGCGGTCAGCTTGTCGCCGACCGCGTGCAGCGACTCGACCGACGGCCCGACGAAGACGATCCCGGCCGCCTCGCAGGCCAGCGCCAGCGAGGGGTTCTCAGAGAGGAACCCGTAGCCGGGGTGCACGGCGTCGGCGCCCACCGCCTGCGCCGCCCGCACCACCGCCGCCGGATCCAGGTAGGACGCCGCCGCCGGCGCAGGGCCGAGTCGCACCACCCGGTCGGCCAGCCGGGCCGGCAAGGAGTCGAGGTCCGCGTCCGAGGCAGCCAGCACCGACTCGATGCCCAGCCTCGCGCAGGTGCGGATCACCCGGGCGGCGATCTCCCCGCGGTTGGCGACCAACAGCCGGTGGATCCTCACTGTGCGCCCTCGCCCGGTCCCGCCGTGCTCGATGCCGGGTCCACGACGAGGAGAACTGCGCCGGCAGCGGCGAACTCGCCGTTGACGGCCCGGCACTCGACCACCGTGCCGAGGACCCCCGCGTGCACGGGGGTCATCATCTTCATCGTCTCGATGACGCCGACGACGGTCTCCTCCTGGACCCGGTCACCGACGTCGACGTACGGCGGCGCACCCGGCTTCGGGGCTCGGTAGAAGGTGCCCAGCAGCGGGGGGCGCACCGCCACCAGTCCCTCCGCCACGGCAGCCCGCGGCGCGTACGGCTTGGTCTCGGCAGGAGGTTCGGCGCCGCCCTCCACCACCGGTCGACGCAGCACCCGCTGTTCCGCCGTCCAGCCGGCCGCGCCCTCGCGCCGCACGGTCAGGGTGAGGTCGGCCAGCTCCAGGTGCAGCTCGTCCAGACCGCTGGAGTCGAGCGCCTTCAGGACGTCACGGACATCGTCGGGACTCAGTTCCACGTCATCCCTCCGACGGGCGCTTGCCGCCCAGCATGTTGAGCACGTGGTCGAATGCCCGCGCGGTCGGCGCGGCGACCCTCGCGCGGTCCTTCTCTGCCCACACCGTCTCGGGTCGGCTCTGCAGCAGGAGCACGTTCTCTCCGACCGGCGCCGACCGCGACACCGCCCATTCGATGTCCTGGGGCGAGCCGTAGTGCGCCTCCACCTTTCGGGCGATCGCGACCAGCTCCGCGATCTCGGCGTCGCTGATCGACGGGACGTCTTGCAGCTGGCCGGGCACGTCCGATTCGATGACGCCCTGGCCACCTGTGTCGGGTTGGTGCCAGCGCGTCTTGGTCGCCACCGTCCGCTTGGTGATCTCCCCGGTCACCTTGCTGACCACGAAGGAGTCGGGCGTGACGTCGCCGCTGACCACCGCCGACCCGAGGCCCCAGCTCGCGTCGATCGCAATCACCGATCGGTCGCCGGTGAGCGGGCTCCGGGTGAACATGACGCCAGAGCTGAGGGAGTCGACCATCCGCTGGACGACCACCGCCATGGCCAGGTCCTCCTCCGGGATGTTGCGACGGAGCCGGTAGGTCACCGACTCGACGCTGTACAAGCTCGCCCAGCACCGGCGCACCTGCTCGACCACCTCGTCGCCGCCGCGCACCCACAGGTAGGTGTCCTGCAAGCCGGCGAAGCTGGCATCGGCGGAGTCCTCGCTGGTGGCGCTGGAGCGCACCGCGACCGGAAGCCGCTCGTTCCCCGCCCCGGCACAGAGCTCGCCGTATGCGGAGGTCACCGCCTCCACGACCGCTCCGGGCAACGGCGCTGATTCGACCACGGCTCGCAGGTCGGCGCAGGCAGCGGCCACGGCCGCAGTGTCAGCCGGGTCCAGCGCCGTCACCCGGGGGCCGAGGTCGAGGGCGGAGACCGCCGACCGGAAGGCCGCCGTCGTGACCACGAACCCCTCGGGCACCCGGATGCCGGCGCGCATCAACTCCCCGAGGCTCGCGCCCTTGCCGCCGACGGATGGAACGTCCTCGATGCCGACGTCGGCGACGCGCAGCACCGGTCGGGTCGTGGTCATGCCGATCCCTCCCGGGCGATGATGGTGACGATGCCGCGGTCACCGTCGACCCGGACACGGTCGCCGGTCCGGATGCGGAAGGTGGCCTGTCCGGTGCCGACGACGGCGGGCATGCCGTACTCGCGGGCCACGATGGCCGCGTGCGACATGGTGCCGCCGATGTCGGAGACCGCGGCGGCGATCTTGCCGAACACGGGCCCCCAACTGGGTGCGGTGACCGGACAGACGAGGACCTCGCCCTCGCGGATCGAGCCTATGTCGTTGACGTTGGCCAGCACCCGGGCCACGCCCTCGACGATGCCGGGTGAGGCCGCGTAGCCCTTGACCGTGTCCTCGTCGTCCTCGTCGTCTCCCAGCCAGGTCTGGACGGTCTCGTCGGTGACTCCCCAGAGCATCTTCACGGCGGGGTCGTTGAGCGCCTCGGGCACCGGGCCCAGCGCGGGTGGCGGTGACCAGCCAGCCAGCGCCTCGACGATGCGCTTGCGCTCGGCGACGATCGGCTGCCAGTGCCGGGCGCCGAGCTCGGCGCCGCCCGAGGCCCAGGCGAGCATCACGTCGGCGAGGGCGTCCTCGACCTCGACGTGCCGCAGGTGGAAGACGTCGTCGGCGGCGAGCAGCACCCCCCGGTCGGCCAGCAGCTGGCCGAAGGCCCGGATCTTCTGGAAGAACCGCGTGGTGAACCAGTGCTCGCAGTAGAACTTGTGCGACTCGATGTAGGGGAACACCTGCCGGCACAGGCCGAGCATCTGGTCGAAGGCAGCCTGCTCCTCGTCGCTGCCGAGCAAGGCCCGGTACTCGTTGGCGATCCGCTCGCGCTCCTCGGCCAGCCGCTCGGTCGGGCGGGTGAGGTCCACGCCGGCCGCGATCTGCTCGACGTAGCGCGGCAGGGCGGCGAAGGGGATGGTCAGGTCGTCGGCCCAGGACAGGTGGTGGTGGTAGAAGCCGTCACCGACCGAGACGTTGAACCACGGGTCCTTGGCGGCCTCGAGCGCGGCCAGCCACCGGGCGCCGGCGTCGCCGCGCTCCCCCAGCGCCGCGAGCACCTTGGCCGGGTCGGAACCCTCGACGAACAGGTCGGCGAGATCGAGGTCGACGGCCAGCGCGGCGAGCTTCTTCAGCTCGTCGTCCGGGCGGTACATGGTGACGTCCATGCCGGCGACCATCCGGGCGACCATCTGGTCGCCCATCTCCGGGAAGGCCTGCTTGCAGAACTCGAAGAAGACGACGTAGGCCCCGTAACCGAGCATCAGGAACTCGGTGTGGTGGTGCCACATCTTCGAGTACAGGTCGATGCAGCGGTGGAACTCCTCGCGGAGGAGGTGGTTGGAGGCGAAGCCGCGGCCGCTGGTGACCACCTCGATCGGGTCCAGCTCGCCGAGCTCGGGCACCTCGACGGACTCGATGTCGGCGATCAGCGCCTCGATCCGCTGCTGCCACCCGACGTAGAGCCGGTCCCAGTTGGCGTAGTAGTGGCCGGCCCGCTCCTGGAACTCGCCCAGCCGCCGGCCCTGCTCGGCCTCGTCGAGCACCGGGTTGGCGGTGATGTAGACCCGCCCGTTGACGATCCGGTACTCGATGCCCATCGTCGTCGGGAACGAGAAGAGCCGGGCGGTGTTCGCGCCGATGGCGGTGTAGGGGATCTCCGAGGTGATGCCGTCGAACGCGGGCACCACCTCGGGGAAGTGCATCGAGTTGTAGAACCAGAAGCGCTGGTCGTCCTCGGGCTGGAAGCGCGAGAAGTACGGGTACATCGCCTCCCACCCCTCGGCGCCGGGCACGGCCTCGAGCTGGGAGGGCAGGGGGAACGAGCGCTCGGTCATGGTGCTCCTCATCGGGGACAGCGCAGGGTCAGAGCCGGTAGTCGGACTGGGTGCGGGCGTACTCGGCGATGTCGGCGAACCGGTCCGGGTCGGCCATCGCGCTGGGGTCGGCGACGTCGGCCGGGGCGGCACCCAGCAGCAGCCGGCGCACCGGGACCTCCATCTTCTTGCCGCTCCGGGTCAGCGGGATGGCGTCGACGGCGATGATCGCGTCGGGCACGTGCCGCGGCGTGCACTCCGCGCGCAGGCTGCGGCGCAGCCGGTCGACGAGGTCGGCGTCCAACTCCTGCCCGGGGGACAGGACCACGAACAGCGGCATGAAGAAGCCGCCGTCCGGGAGGTCGAGGTTGACCACGAGTGAGGTGCGGACGGCGGGGTCGTCCTCGACCACCCGGTAGATCTCGGCCGTGCCGATCCGCACGCCCTGCCGGTTGAGGACGGCGTCGGATCGGCCGCGGACGAAGCAGCCGCCGCGTTCGTTGACCTCGAAGAAGTCACCGTGCCGCCACACGCCCGGGAAGGTCTCGAAGTAGCTGCCGCGGTACCGGGCGCCGTCCTCGTCACCCCAGAAGAACAGCGGCATCGACGGCATCGGCGCCGTGATGACGAGCTCACCGACCCGACCGACGACGCTGCGCCCCTCGTCGTCCCAGGCCTGTGCGGCGACGCCGAGGGAGCGGGCCTGGATCTCGCCGGCGTACACCGGGAGCGTGGGCACGCCACCGACGAAGCCGGTGCAGCAGTCGGTGCCGCCGCTGCCGGTGGCGATCGAGAGGTCGTCCTTGACGTCGGTGAAGAACCAGCGGGTGATCGCCGGGGCGACCGGGGAGCCGGCCGGCATCACGACGTCCAGCGCGGAGAGATCGAAGCGCTCCCGCGGCACGACGCCGGCCTTCTGCATGAGCTCGACGAAGGTGGGGCTCGCACCGAACAGCCGGGCGCGGCTGTCCTGCGCGATCCGCCAGAGCACGTCGACGTCCGGGTGGCTGGGATTCCCGTCGTAGAGCACCGGCACCGCCCCCACGAGGGGCATGGTGAGGAGGAAGTTCCACATCATCCAGCCGGTGGTGGTGAAGAAGAAGGCGCGGTCGCCGGGCCGCAGGTCGTGGTGCAGGACGTGCAGCTTGAGGTGCTCGAGCAGGATCCCGCCGTGCCCGTGCACGATCGCCTTGGGCAACCCGGTGGTGCCGGAGGAGAACAGCACCCACAGGGGTGCGTCGAAGGGCACCTGTGTGAACTCGAACTCCGCGGCGGGCACCGGCGGCCCGGCGAGGACGTCGTCCCAGGGGGTGCCCGGCTGGTCGAGGCCGAGCACCGGGACGTGCACGACCTCGCGCAGGCCGGGCAGCCCGGCCACGATCTCGGCCACCTCACCGCGGCGGTCGAAGTCCCGGCCGCCGTAGCGATAGCCGTCGGCGGCCAGCAGGACGGCTGGTTCCAGCTGGCCGAGGCGGTCGAGCGCGCCCCGGGCACCGAAGTCGGGTGACACGCTCGCCCAGATCGCCCCGACACTGGCCGTCGCGAGCATCGCGACCATTGCTTGCGGGATGTTGGGCAGGTAGGCCACCACCCGGTCGCCGACGCCGATCCCACGTGACCGCAAGTGGGTGGCGACCGCGCGCACCTGCTCGGTGAACTCCTCCCAGGGCAGCTCCCGGAGACCGGAGGTCTCGTCGGCGAACAGCAGCGCCGGTGTGCCGGAGCGCTCGTTGCGGAGCACGTGCTCGGCGAGGTTCAGTCGGGCACCCGGGAACCACCGGGCGCCCGGCATGACGCGCTCCTCGAGGACGGCGGTGTGCGGCGCCGACGACCGGACCTCGAAGAAGTCCCAGATCGCCTGCCAGAACTCCTCGAGCTCGGTCGTAGACCACCTCCACAGGGTGGCGTAGTCGGCGAACCGGCGACCGGTGCGCGCCTCGGCGAAACGGGTGAACCGGGTGAGGCGGGCGTCCTCGACCCGCGCGGCCGACGGCGTCCAGAGCAGGTCCCCCTCCCGCGGCGAGGTCGGCGGCAGATCGCTCTGCGGCACGTCGGTCGGTGCGGGGGGAACCGGCATGGCCAGACAGTGGCGCAGGCCGCGTGTGACGGGCAACACTGTGCTGGCTGCTTTTCACCCTGCGAAACGCAGCGGCCGGGCGGGAGGGGCAGCGTGCGGGAGTACCGGGTCAAGCCGATCGAGTCCCTCGGCCGGGGCCTGCAGGTGCTCCAGGTGCTGCAGGGGATGCGGGCGGCCAGCCTGCACGACCTGCACCTGGCCACCGGCATCCCGAAGCCGACGCTGACCCGCATCCTGTACACCGCGCACCAGCACGGGCTGGTCTGGCAGCGGATGGTCGACGGCGCGTTCCTGCCCAGCCACACGCAGCGCCGGCGGGAACCCGACAACGACGAGTGGCTGGTCGAGATCGCCTCCCCCGTGCTCGACGAGCTGTCGCGGCGGCTGCAGTGGCCCTCGGTGCTGTCGGTGCCGCGACTGGAATACATGGAGACGCTGGAGACGAACAGCTCGCGCACCTACTTCGACGAGCTGCCCCGCCGGCCACGCGGCTTCCGGGTCAACATGCTCGGCTCGGCGTCGGGTCGGGCCTACCTCGCGTTCTGCAGCGACCAGGAGTTCGACGCGGTGATCGCCCGGCTCCGGCAGAAGGACGTCCCGGCGCACCGGCTCGCCTTCGACGACGAGGCGCTGCGCACGCTGGTGGCGACGACGCGCGAGCGCGGCTACGGCGTGCGTGCGCCCGACTTCGGCGGGAACTACCACCGCCCGCGTGCGGAGACCGACGACGGCCGGTCGTCCATCGCGATGCCGGTGCGGCTGGACGGCCGCGTCGTCGCCGCGATCAACCTGACCTGGCGGCGGCAGGTGCTGTCACTGACCGGGATGGTGCAGCGCCACCTCGTGGACCTGCAGGACGCCGTGCGCGCGGTCGAGGACCGCGCTCGGGCGGCCGGGTTCGACAGCACGGGCTGACGCGTGCCGCCGGGCGCTGCCGCCCGGGAGTCGGGGGGACGCCCCTCCCTCGTCACCCGGAGGGGGTCCCGGCGCGCAGCCGTCGCCGCCCTCCCGCCCGCGGCCGGTGCCCGGTGACGGCGTCCCCCGCCGTCCGGGACAGCAGCAGCGCCTCGACGAGGGGCAGCACCAGCAGGACGGTGAGCAGGACGAACGCGATGCGGAAGGCGTCGTCGGCCCCGTCACCGGTGGCCACCGCACCGCCGAGGCGGACCAGCAGCGCGCCCACGGCCACCCCGAGCCCCGCGCCGAGTTCCTGCAGGGTGGACATCAGCGGGTTGGCCGCGCTCATCCGGTCCGGTGCGACGTCGGCGAAGGCACTGCTGTTGTACGCGGTGAGCCCGATCGAGCGGAACACCCCGCTGACGACCAGGAGGCCGAGGAGGAGCGGCAGCGGGGTCGACGCCTGGAGCAGGACCATCGCGAGCAGGCAGACCGCCGAGCCGGCGATCGCCCCCAGCATCACCGTCCGGATGCCCAGCCACCGCATGAGCCGGGTGGTCGTGGGCTTGACGGCCACGTTGCCCACGAACAGCGCGATCACGACCGCGCCCGCGCGGGCGGCGGTCCAGCCGAGACCGAGCTGGAAGAACAGCGCCAGCAGGAACGGGATCGCGGTCATCACCGCCCGGAAGCCGGACCCGCCGAGCGCCGCGACCCGGAAGGTCTCGATCCGCAGCGCCTGCAGGTCCAGCAGCGGCCGGCGCGCACGCCGCAGGTGGTGGACGGCCGCGGCGAGCCCGACCGCGCCGCCGCCGAGGCCGAGGGCGACGACGCCGCCGTCCGGTCGGGTGGACCCGAGGGCCTCCATGCCGACGACCAGCGCCGCGACGCCCCCGGCGGTGAGCAGGAAACCGCGCCAGTCCAGGCCGGCGGTCCCCGCACCCCGGTCGTCGGGGACGAGCCGGCGGGCCAGCACCAGGGCGGCCACGCCGAGCGGCAGGTTGACCAGGAAGATCCAGCGCCAAGAGGCGTAGGTGGCCAGCACCCCGCCGAGCACCGGCGCGACGACCGGCGCCGCCAGCGCCGGCCAGGTCAGGTACGCGATCGCCCGGACCAGCTCGGACTTCGCCGTGGTGCGCAGCACGACCAGCCGCCCGACGGGCACCATCATCGCCCCGGCCGCCCCCTGCACCACCCGGGCCGCGACGAGCAGCGGCAGGCTGGTGGCCGCGGCGCAGCCGACCGAGGCGAGCGTGAAGCCCGCGATCGCGGTCGTGAACACCCGCCGGGTGCCGAACCGGTCGGCGAGCCAGCCGCTGATCGGGATCAGCACGGCGAGGGTCAGCACGTAGGCGGTGATCGCCACGTTCACCGAGACCGCCGGGACGCCCAGGTCGCTGGCGATGTGCGGCGCGGCCGGGGCGATGACGGTGCCGTCCAGGAACTCCATGAACGACGCGCCGGCCACGAGCAGCGCCAGTCCACGGCGGAGGCCGCCCGGGCGCTCGGCCACGGCCTCCTCCCCCGCCTCCGCCGTCCCCTCCGCACCCATCCGGACGATCCCCCCGCTCCGTGCCGCCGATCGGGTCCACCCTGCCAGGGTGGCCGGGACTCCCTGTCCACCCTCTCCGGGACGGAGCCGGGGTCCGCGGGCGTTCGAGCGCACCCGCGGGGTCAGGCGTCCGACGTGGACGCGTTCCCCACCGCGGCCAGCAGGTGGTCCCGGAGGGCGACGGCGTTGTCGTGCTCGGTGTCGCGGGCGGCGTACAGCAGGGTCACGTCGCCGGCCCGCACGGCCTCGACGAGCGGTCGCCAGGTCGCGGGGCGGTCGTCCAGCTCGGCCGTGCAGCGCCGCCGGAACTCCGCCCAGCGGGACCGGTCGTGCCCGGACCACCGCCGGAGCTCGTGGCTGGGGGCGACGTCCGGCAGCCAGGCGGTCAGCCGGAGGGAGTCGCGGCGCACGCCGCGGGGCCACAGCCGGTCCACCAGGTACCGCGCTGCACCGTCGTCCGGGGCCGTGTCGCGGACGCGGGTGACCGTGATCACGCTCATGGCGTCCGCCGCCCCCCGGTCCCGGGGCACGCCGCCCGGTGACGGTCATGCCGCCGAGCCGCCGGCCGCTGGCGGGCTCACCGGGGGGTCGCCCGGTCCCGGTCGACCCGCGAGTGCCGTTCGAGGAAGCGGTACGCCTCGGTGGTGTCCACGCCCGGGGAGGTCGACGACCCGGTGGAGGTCAGGCTGGACGCAGTGGGCAACGTGGCGAACAGCGAGGCGTTCAGCCGCGGTGTCGGCAGGGCCCGGCCGGCCCAGCGCTGCGCGAGCGCCGGCGGTGGCGTGCGGCAGCAGCTCTCGTCCGGGCAGGTCGAGGTGAACCGCTGGTCGGCGTCCATGCCGCGGAACCACTTGGCGTGCGCGAAGGACGTGCCCACGGACAGCGAGAACGCGCCCCGCCCGGTGGTCTGGATGCTGGAGGTGCACCAGTAGGTGCCACCGGGCTTGTCGGTGAGCTGGTGGTACGGGCTGAACCGGTCCTCCACGGCGAACACCCGCCGGGCGGCCCACCAGCGGCACACCACCTGGCCCTCGACGGTGCCGAGGGGGTCGCTGGGGAACTGCACGTCGTCGTTCTCGTAGGCCTTGGCGATGGTGCCGGACTCGTGCACCTTCAGGAAGTGCACCGGGATGGAGAGGTGCTCGGTGGCCAGGTTCGTGAACCGGTGGGCCGCGGTCTCATAGGTGACGGCGTAGGCGTCGCGCAGGTCCTCCACCGAGAGCTCCCGGCGTTCCTTGGCGGCCTTCAGCAGCGGCACGGCCGTTGCCTGCGGCACGAGCAGGGCGCCGGCGAGGTAGTTGCTCTCCACCCGCTGCCGGAGGAAGGTCTCGTAGTCTTCCGGCGGGCTGTGCTCCAGGACGGCGCCCGCCAGTGCCTGGAGGAGGGTCGACCGGGGGTCGCGCCCGGCCTCTGACTGCCGTGGCAGGTAGATCCGCCGGCCTTCCAGGTCGGTCAGGCTGCGCGTGGAGGCGGGCAGGTCGCCGACGTGGTGGATGGTGAACCCGAGGTGCCCGGCGAGGTCCGCCGCGACCCGCTGGGACAGCGGGCCGCCGGGGTGACCGACCGCCTCGAGCAGGGTGGCGGCGATCGTCTCCAGCTCGGCCAGGTGGTTGCCGTGCCGCCGCATCTCGGCCCGCAGCGCGGTGTTCGCCCGGCGCGCCTGCTCGGGTGTCGCCGCGCGCTGCTCGTGGACCTTCTCCAGCTCCCTGAGCAGGGCGAGGACGGTCTCGATGGCCTGGTCGGGCAGCGCCTTGCGCACCGCCAGCGGGGCCAGGCCGAGGGAGGTGAACAGCGGGCTGCGCTGCGCCCGTTCCAGGGCGATCTCCAGCTGGGCGCGCCGCGACCGCGGTGCCTGCGACAGCAGGTCGGCGAGGTCGGTGCCGAGCGCTCCGGCGAGCGCGTGCAGCTCGCCCACCCGCAGTTCGCGCTTGCCGTTCTCGACCATCGACAGGTGCGACGGTGCCCGCCCCAGCTGGGCGGCCAGCTCGCCGAGGGTCAGTCCCGCCGCGGCCCGCAGCTCGCGGATCCGCCGTCCGACCACCAGCGGGTCGTACTCCTCCGTCATCGCGCGGATGTTCCTGGATCGAGAAGAACGCGTCAACTTCTCCTCCGCAGGTGCTTCTGGGCGGGTCGGGCGCCCAGCAGGCTCGTCCCAGCACGTCGATCCCGCAGAACGAGGAGCCCCCGAGATGAGCCAGCACCCCACCCGCGCCGGCGACGCCGTCGAGACCGCCACCGACCTCGCGTTCGCCTGGCAGACCGACCCCCGCTGGGCCGGCATCCGCCGCGACCACACCGCGGAGGACGTCGTGGCCCTGCGGGGTCCGGTGGTGGAGGAGCACACGCTGGCCCGCCGCGGCGCCGAGCGGCTGTTCGAGCTGGTCCAGGCCAGCGATGGCCAGGAGTGGGTGTCCGCGCTCGGCGCGCTCACCGGCAACCAGGCCGTGCAGCAGGTCCGGGCCGGCCTGAAGGCCATCTACCTGTCCGGCTGGCAGGTCGCCGCGGACGCCAACACGGCCGGGCAGACCTACCCCGACCAGAGCCTCTACCCGGTGGACTCCGTCCCCTCGGTCGTCCGCCGGATCAACAACGCACTGCTGCGCGCCGGGCAGGTCGAGGCGGCCGAGGGCGGCGACCGGCGGGACTGGATGGTGCCGATCGTCGCCGACGCCGAGGCCGGGTTCGGCGGACCGCTGAACGCCTACGAGCTGATGCGCTCGATGATCGCGGCCGGCGCGGCGGGCGTGCACTGGGAGGACCAGCTGGCCTCGGAGAAGAAGTGCGGTCACATGGGCGGGAAGGTCCTGGTGCCCACCGGCCAGCACATCCGGACGCTGAACGCCGCCCGGCTAGCCGCCGACGTCGCCGGGGTCCCCTCGATGGTCATCGCCCGCACCGACGCCCTCGCCGCGACGCTGCTGACCAGCGACCACGACGAGCGCGACCGCCCGTTCCTCACCGGCGAGCGGACGGCGGAGGGCTTCTACACCGTCCGCAACGGCCTGGACCCCGTCATCGCCCGCGGCCTGGCGTACGCCCCCTACGCCGACCTGATCTGGGTCGAGTCCGCCACTCCGGACCTGGGACTCGCCCGGCGCTTCGCCGAGGCGGTGCACGCCGAGTTCCCCGACCAGAAGCTGGCCTACAACTGCTCGCCGTCGTTCAACTGGAAGAGCCACCTGGACGACGACCAGATCGCCTCGTTCCAGCGCGAGCTGGCCGCCATGGGCTACGCCTTCCAGTTCATCACGCTGGCCGGCTTCCACTCCCTCAACCACTCGATGTTCACCCTGGCCCAGGGCTACGCCGAGCGGCAGATGAGCGCCTACGTCGAGCTGCAGGAGGCCGAGTTCGCCTCCGAGGCCACCGGCTACACCGCCACGCGCCACCAGCGCGAGGTCGGCACCGGCTACTTCGACCGGATCGCCGCCGCGCTCAACCCCGCCAGCTCCACCCTCGCCCTGGTCGGCTCCACCGAGTCCGAGCAGTTCCACTGACCCGCTCGCCCCACGCCTCGCCCAGGAGAACTGCCATGACCACGCTGCACGCCCCTCCCTCGCCCGTCCACCACCGGGGTCTCCCGGCTGAAGCGCAGCTCCTGGCCGTTGCTG
>NZ_SJEX01000070.1 GCF_005930495.1 Modestobacter excelsi
CGGCGGGCCAGCCGGGTCAGTTCGGCGGGGGTGAGGGTGGCCAGCAGCTGCCCGTCCGGACCGGTGACGGCGAAGCCGAGGCTCCCGCCCTCCGGCGCGGTCAACCCCAGCGCACCCACCCGGGCCAGCAGCTCACGCAGGTGGCGGGCGGTGATCGGCAGCCCGGACACCTCACCCGGCGTGCTGCTCCTGCCCTCCAGCGCGTCCAGCCCGGCGGAGACCGTAACGTTGGCCGTCACCGGCGGGAGCCCGGAGTCGGCGGGGCGGCGGACCAGCAGCGACAGCACGGCCGCGCTCAGCGCCCCGATTCGGCGGGGATCACCGTCGGCCTTGAGCATCCTCGCCAGCTGATCGACGACGTCGAAGCATTCGACCGCCTCCTCGGTGGGCAGGTCCGCGGCGATCGTCGCCCGGCCCTCGACCGCGCCCGGGTAGACCTGCACGTCGGCGGTCTTCTCCGCCTCCTTCCGACGCTCGTCGGCGGCGGTGGCGTCCAGCCGCAGCATCTCCTCGGTGGCGCGGGCCTTCAACCGGGTCACCGGCAGGTCGCTGGCCTCGGGCAGCAGCGCGGCCTCGACCTGCCCGGCGACCGTGGGGTTGGTGTGCTGCAGCACCTCGGCCAGGGCAGCGGCCCGCCGCTCGTCCAGCTGGTCGGCCACCAGGGCGGCGAAGGTCAACGGCAACTTGGTCAGCCAGGTGTACGCCCGGTCGTACCGGTGGGCAGCCGTACCCCGGCCCACGTTGAGCACCGCCGACAACTCCGCGGTGAAGAACTCACTGGTCCCGCCATAGGCCTCGTCCACGGCCCAGCCGGGCCGGCGGGCGCCCGGCGTACCCGGCGCCGGGTCGTCCGTGGCCGGGCGGGCGGCGGCCAGGCCCATGATCAGCTCGGCCTCGTAGGCGGCGTCGGCGGCCCGGCGCTGCTGCACCCGCTGCAGCTCCACCGCCTTCTCCTCATCCGACAGCCAGGACACCGGCAGCCGCGGCGCGGCGATCCGGTGCTCCCACACCAGGTCCACCACCACCTCCACCGCAGCCTCCGTCATGCACCGAACATACGTACGGGGTACGACAGTTCCGGGGGTCCGACGTGCCGGTTCTCGTTGGCGAAGGGGCCGCTGTCCGGGTTCGCGCCGGAGCGACCTCGGGTACGCGGCGACCATGCCCCTACCGAAGATCGTCACCCGCGCTGCCGGGTTGGCCGGCGGAGCCGGAGGCAAGGCGCTCGCGCGGCTCCAGCACCTGCGGCTGCCCGGCATCGGCCAGTCGTCGGTGACCGACGACCCGCTCACCGCGGCCCGCCGCTGGCGCGCCGTCACCGTGCTGACCGACCCCGAGCAGCTGCGGACGGCGATCCCCGCCCCGCTCGCCGCGTTCGGCGACCGGCTGGACGTGCGGGTCGCCCCGGCTCCCGGCGACCGGGGTGCCGAGCTGGCCGCCCGCTTCCGCGGCCCGGTGACGAAGGACGAGCTCGGTGACCTGCGCGCCGCGCTGCGCGAGTCGAAGGCGCTGGTGGAGGTGGGCGAGGTGCTGCGGGTCGACCCGCAGCCGCACGGCCACCGCAAGCCGACGCCGCAGGGCGCGGCGGTCGAGGGCATGGCCGCCAAGGCGCCGAAGGAGGGTGTGCTGTGAGGGCCGCGACCTGGACCGGTGTCAACGAGGTCTCCGTCGAGACCGTTCCCGACCCGACGCTGCTCAACGACCACGACATCATCGTCAAGGTCCGCAAGACCACCAGCTGCGGCTCCGACCTGCACCTGCTCGGCGGCTACATCCCCTTCATGCGCGCCGGGGACGTGCTCGGCCACGAGTTCATGGGCGACGTCGTCGAGGTCGGCAAGGGCGTCCGCGAGCGCAAGGTGGGCGACCGGGTGGTCGTCAACTCGTTCATCGCCTGCGGCACCTGCTGGTACTGCAAGCAGGAGCTCTACTCACTGTGCGACAACGGCAACCCCAACCCGGGCATCACCGAGGGTCTGTGGGGCCAGAGCCCCGGCGGTTGCTTCGGCTACTCGCACGCGGTCGGCGGCTTCGCCGGCAGCCACGCGGAGTACGTCCGGGTGCCCTACGGCGACGTCGGCGCGTTCGTCGTCCCCGAGGAGGTCAGCGACCTGCGGGCGCTGTTCGCCTCCGACGCGGTGTCCACCGGGTGGATGGGCGCGGAGCTGGCCGGGACCAAGCCCGGGGACACCGTCGCCGTCTGGGGCGCCGGCGGGGTGGGGCAGATGGCCGCGCGCGCGTCGATGCTGCTGGGGGCCGAGCGGGTCCTCGTCATCGACCGGTTGCCCGAACGGCTGGCCCAGGTGCGCGAGCACGTCGGCGCGGAGGTCATCGACTACTCGACGACCGACGTGATGGCCGAGCTCCGCGAGCTGACCGGCGGCCGCGGCCCCGACGTCTGCATCGAGGCAGTCGGCATGGAGGCCCACAGCCCGGGCGTGCACGGCGCGTACGACCAGGTCAAGCAGCAGTTGCGACTGCAGACCGACCGGCCCTCCGCCGTCCGGGAGGCGATCATGGCCTGCCGCAAGGGTGGCAGCCTGTTCGTCCTCGGTGTCTTCGCCGCGGCCGTGGACAAGTTCCCGCTCGGCGCCATGATGAACAAGGGCCTGACCGTGCGCGGTGCCCAGGTGCACGGGCAGCGCTTCACGCCGCGGATCCTCGAGCACATGGCCCGCGGCGAGCTGACCACCGAGCACCTGGCGACCCATGTGATGCCCCTGGAGCAGGCGCCCAAGGGCTACCAGATGTTCAAGGACAAGGAGGACGGCTGCGTCCGCGCCGTCTTCGAGCCGTGACACGGCGATCCTGACGGATCGCCCCGCGGCCAGGTGCCGTCCCGGCGCGGGTTGAGCCACTCCGGCGACACGGTGGCCACGTGGGTGGGAACGCAGAAGGCCCCCTCCCGTCGGGAGGGGGCCTTCTGTCAGGTGACGTCAGTCGTGGTGACGGGCGCCGTCGGGCAGGTGGTCGGCCGGGACGCTGTCCAGGCCGGTCGGCTGGTGCGCGCCCGCCTCGTGCCGGCCGTGCCCGGTCGACGGGGTGACGACGGCGGTCGCGCCGTGCCGCCCGCTGGGCGAGTCCCCGCCCGCCCGCTCGTCGGTCCGGTCGGCGCCGTCCACGGGCGGCTCGACCGACGTCGGGGCGGCGGCACCGGCTGCGTGCTCCGCAGCCAGCGCCGGGCTGTCGGCACCGCCGTCAGCCGGGCCACCGGACTGGGCGGCCTGGATGCCGGACTGGGTCCGGAGCGCCAGCTGCGGCAGGAACAGCAGCACGAAGAACCCGATCGCCACGATGCAGGCCGCGATGAGGAAGACCAGGTCCAGCGTGTCGGCGAAGCCGGTCTTGAACGGGGCGGCCAGGGCCTGGTCGATGGTCTGCACGAACGAGGTGTTGCCCAGGTCGCCGCTCGACCCCTGCAGCTGCGCCACCTGGTCGGGGTGCGCCGCGGCGGCCTGCTGGAACGCCGAGGTGCCCTGAGCCGCCTGGAAGGCGCTGGTGATCCGGCCCGGCAGTGCGCTGAACAGCACGGACAGGAAGACCGCCGTCCCGAGCGTGCCGCCCATCTGCCGGAAGAAGGTCACCGACGAGGTGGCCACCCCGATCTCCCGGGGGGAGACGGCGTTCTGCACGGCGAGGATGACCGGCTGGAAGTTGAAGCCGAGCCCGAGGCCCAGCAGCACCATGAACGGCACCAGCGTCCACACGTGGGTGTCGGCGGCGACGATGAAGGACAGCGACACCAGCGCGGCCACGATGAGGACCGTGCCGACCAGCGGGAACAGCTTGTACTTGCCCGTCCTGGCGACGGTCTGCCCGGCGATGATCGAGCCGGACATGATGCCCAGGACCAGCGGGATCATCTGCAGGCCGGCCTCGGTGGGGCTGGAGCCGTGCACGATCTGCAGGTACTGCGGCAGCAGCAGGATGCCGCCGAACATGCCGGCGCCCAGCACGATGCTGGAGAGGCTGCTCACCGCGAAGGTGCGGTTCGTGAACATCCGCAGCGGGAGCAGCGCGTCGTCCTTGTAGACCCGCTCGGCCAGCACGAAGGCGATGAACCCGACCACCGCGATGGCGTAGCAGACCAGCGCGCTGGTGGAGCTCCAGCCCCAGGTGCGGCCCTGCTCGGCGACGATCAGCAGCGGCACCAGGAAGGTGATCAGCGCCAGCGCGCCGGGGAAGTCGATCCGGTGCTCGCGCTTGGTGTGCGGCAGGTGCAGCACCTTGAACACGACGAGGAACGCCAGGATGCCCAGCGGCACGTTGACGTAGAAGATCCACCGCCAGCCCGCGGCGCCGAAGATCGCGGCCCGGCCGGAGAGGAACCCGCCGATGACCGGGCCGAGCACGCTCGACGTGCCGAAGACGGCCATGAAGTAGCCCTGGTACTTCGAGCGCTCCCGCGGCGGCACGATGTCGGCGATGATCGCCAGCGCCAGCGACATCAGGCCACCGGCGCCGATGCCCTGGATCGCCCGGAACGCGGCCAGCTGGTACATCGAGTGCGCCGTGCCGCACAGCATGGAGCCGATGACGAAGACGGCGATGGCGAACAGGTAGAACGGTCGCCGGCCGTACATGTCGCTCAACTTGCCGTACAGCGGGGTGGCGATCGTCGAGGTGATCAGGAAGGCCGTCGTCGCCCAGGCCTGCAGGTCGTAGCCCTGCAGGTCGTCGGCGATCGTGCGGATCGCCGTGGAGACGACGGTCTGGTCCAGCGCGGCCAGGAACATGCCCAGCAGCAGGCCCGCCAGGATCGTCATGATCTGCCGGTGGCTGAACGCCCCGGACGCGTCGGGCGCGGCGGCCGCCGCCCGGCGTTCAGTGGCCGCTGAGCGGTCGGAGGTCTGGGTCATCGGTCCTTCTCGGGAGGGTGCACAGCGCCGCCGGCGGCGGTGGCCAGGGTGGGGATGAGGTCGTCGAGGTCCCGCACGAAGCGGTGCAGCTGACGGGTGAAGGTGGCGAGCTCGTCGGCGGTCCAGTCGGCCGTGACGCGGGCGAGCACGCGGTCGCGCTCCTGCCGCATCTTCTCGACCTCGGCCTCGCCGGCCGGGGTGACGACGAGCCGGCTGGCGCGGCCGTCCTGCTCGTCGGCCACCCTGCGGACCAGCCCACGCTCGACCAGCAGCGTGACGTGCCGGCTGACGGTGGAGGGGTCGGCGTGCACCAGCTCGGCGAGGGAGCCCTGGCGGAGCGGGCCCAGCCGGGTGAGCGGGAACAGCAGCACGTGGGCCGCGCGCTCGCGCGCCTCGGGACCCGAGCCGCTGGTCGCCTGCGCCTTGAACGCGTGCATCACCCGGACCAGCTGGACGAGCTGGTCGGACAGGGACGCCTGCTCGGCATCTGCTGCGGACCCGGCAGCGGGGAGGACATCGGTCACGGGGGCTCCGGAGGTCAGCGATGGGCGCCACACTGCGCCGGAGGAACAGGTGCACCATACAACCCGTTGTGCCGTACATGCAATCAGTTGCACGGCGCACGGACTGTGAGTCGCGCAACTGCCCCGCCGGGGATGGGACCCTGGGAGCAGGACCCCGTGGAAGGAAGCGCGAGCACCCCGTGACCACCCCGCACGACGACCTCCGGTCGCGGCTGTCCGCGCTGACCCTCACCGACGAGCACCGGCTCGGACGGCGACTCGACGGCACCCGGCGCACCAAGGACCCCGCCGCCCGCGCCCGGCAACGGGAACGGATCGCCGAGGACGTCGCCGTCGCCGAGGAGCGCATCGCCCGCCGCCGTGCCGCCGTGCCGGTCGTCACCTACCCCGAGGAGCTGCCGGTCAGCCAGCGGCGCGAGGACATCGCCGCCGCGCTGCGCGAGTCGCAGGTCGTCGTGGTGGCCGGGGAGACCGGCTCGGGCAAGACGACCCAGCTGCCGAAGATCCTGCTCGAGCTCGGCCGCGGGGTGCGGGGCCGGATCGGGCACACCCAGCCGCGGCGCATCGCCGCCCGCACGGTGGCCGAGCGGATCGCCGAGGAGATCGGCTCGCCGCTGGGCGACGTCGTCGGCTGGAAGGTCCGGTTCACCGACGAGGTGGGCGACCGGACACTGGTCAAGCTGATGACCGACGGCGTCCTGCTCGCCGAGGTCCAGCGGGACCGGATGCTCCGGCAGTACGACACGATCATCATCGACGAGGCCCACGAGCGGAGCCTCAACATCGACTTCCTGCTGGGCTACCTGGCCCGGCTGCTGCCCCGTCGTCCGGACCTGAAGCTGGTCATCACGTCCGCGACCATCGACGTCGACCGGATCGCGAAGCACTTCAGCATGGACGGCGCCCAGGTCCCGGTCGTCGAGGTCAGCGGGCGCACCTACCCCGTCGAGGTCCGGTACCGGCCGGTGATCGACCCCGACGGGCGGGCGGGCGACGACGGAGCCGACGAGGACCGCGACCAGGTCAGCGCCATCGTCGACGCCTGCGCGGAGCTGGTGGCCGAGGGGTCGGGTGACGTGCTGGTGTTCCTCGCCGGGGAACGCGAGATCCGGGACACCGCAGACGCGCTGGGTGAGCGCGGCTTCCCGCACACCGAGGTCCTGCCGCTCTACTCGCGGCTGTCGGCGGCCGAGCAGCACCGGGTCTTCGCCGCGCACACCGGACGGCGGATCGTGCTGGCCACCAACGTCGCCGAGACCTCGCTGACCGTGCCCGGCATCAAGTACGTCGTCGACCCGGGGACCGCGCGCATCTCCCGGTACAGCCATCGCACCAAGGTGCAGCGGCTGCCCATCGAGCCGATCAGCCAGGCCTCGGCCCGGCAGCGGTCGGGCCGGTGCGGCCGCACCAGCGAGGGCATCGCGATCCGGCTCTACACCGAGGACGACTTCGACGCCCGGCCGGAGTACACCGACCCGGAGATCCTGCGCACCAACCTCGCGTCGGTGCTGCTGCAGATGGCCTCGCTCGAGCTGGGCGACGTCGCGGACTTCCCGTTCATCGACCCGCCGGACCGCCGCGCCGTCGCCGACGGCGTGGCGCTGCTGGAGGAGCTGGGGGCGCTGGACGACGCCGGCCGGCTGACCGAGACCGGCCGCTCGCTGGCCGCGCTGCCGCTGGACCCGCGGATCGCCCGCATGGTCGTGGAAGCCGACCGCCGCGGCGTGCTGGAGGAGGTCCTGGTCATCGCCGCCGGGCTCACCGTGCAGGACGTGCGGGAGCGGCCGGCCGAGCACCAGCAGGCCGCCGACGAGCTGCACAAGCGCTTCGCCGACGAGAACTCGGACTTCCTGGGTCTGCTCAACCTCTGGCGGTACCTGGCCGAGCAGCAGGACGCGCTCAGCGGCAACCAGTTCCGCCGCACCGTCAAGCGCGAGTTCCTGCACCACCTCCGAATCCGCGAGTGGCAGGACCTGCACGGTCAGCTCCGCAGTACCGCCCGCCGGCTCGGCATGACCACCGGCACGCTGGCTCCCGAGCCGGACGAGCGGGGGGTGACCGCGTCGCTGCTGGCCGGGCTGCTGTCCCAGATCGGCACCCAGGCCGAGCCGGCCAAGGGCGACCGCCGTCCCGCCCGGGAGTACCTCGGCACCCGCAACACCCGGTTCGTGATCGCGCCGGGCACCCCGCTGGCGAAGAAGCCGCCGCGCTGGGTGGTGGCCGCCGAGCTGGTCGAAACCAGCCGGCTGTTCGCCCGGATGGTGGCGCGGATCGACCCCGAGGTCGTCGAGCGGCTGGCCGACCACCTGGTGAAGCGGCAGTACAGCGAACCGCGGTGGGACGCCAAGCGCGGCTCGGTCGTCGCCACCGAGCGGGTCACCCTCTACGGCCTGCCGCTGGTCGTGGGCCGGCGGGTGCAGTACGGCTCGATCGACCCGGTGGTCTCCCGCGAGCTGTTCGTCCGGCACGCCCTCGTGCAGGGCGAGTGGACGACGCACCACCAGTTCTGGGCCGACAACGCGCGCGCGATCGAGCGGGTCGCCGAGCTCGAGGAGCGGGCCCGCCGCCGGGACATCCGGGTCGACGACGAGACGCTGTTCGAGCTCTACGACGCCCGCATCCCGGCCGACGTCGTCTCCACCCGGCACTTCGACCGGTGGTGGAAGCAGGCCCGCCGGGAGACCCCGGACCTGCTCACCTTCACCCCGGAGATGCTGACCAACGCCGCGGCGGCCGGGCAGGTGCAGGCCGAGGACTACCCGGACGAGGTGCGGCTGACGCAGGGGCTGACCCTGCCGCTGTCCTACGCCTTCGCCCCGGGCGCGGTCGAGGACGGCGTGACCGTCGACGTGCCGCTGGGCGTGCTGGACACCGTCGCCGAGCGGACCTCGGGGGAGTCGCTGGCGTTCACCGTGCCCGGTCAGCGGGCCGAGCTGGTCACCGAGCTGCTGCGCTCGCTGCCCAAGCAGCTGCGCCGCGGGCTGGTGCCCATCCCCGACCGGGTGCGCGAGGTGCTGCCGCACATCGACCCCACCGAGCCGCTGCTGCCGGCACTCGAGCGGGAGCTGCGCCGGGCCACCGCCGTCACCATCCCGCCGGACGCGTGGCAGCCGGCCGCCGTCCCGGCGCACCTGCGCGCCACCTACCGGGTGCTCGACGACCAGCGGCGGACGCTCGCCCAGGGCAAGGACCTGACCGCCCTGCGCGCGCAGGTGGCGCCGCAGGCGCGGGCCAGCCTGGCCCGGGCCGCGTCGACCTACGAGCGCACCGGCCAGACCGCCTGGACCTTCGGCGACCTGCCCCGCACCGTGGAGGTGCAGCGCGGCGGCCACGTGGTGACCGCGTACCCGGCCCTGGTCGACGAGGGGGCGACGGTCGGCGTCCGCGTCGTCCCGACCGAGGTGGAGGCCACCCGGCTGAGCTGGCGCGGTGCGCGCCGGCTGCTCGTGCTGACCGCCGGCTCGCCGGTGAAGCAGGTGGTCAAGGGGCTCTCCCCGCGCACCCGGCTGGCGCTGCAGTTCAACCCGGACGGCGAGATCCCCGACCTCGTCGCCGACTGCGTGGACGCCGCCGCCGACGAGCTCGTCGCGGCCGCCGGCGGGCCGCCGCGCACCCAGGCCGCGTTCGAGGCGCTGGTGGCCACGGCCCGGGCCGAGCTGCCGGCACTCACCGCGGACGCCGTGCGCCGGGTCGAGGCGGTGCTGACCCAGGCCCGCGAGGTGGCGGTCGCGATCGGCGCCGCGCCCGGACGGCGGGTGCCCGACGCCGCGATCGCCGACCTGCGCCGGCAGATGACCGGCCTGCTGCACCGCGGCTTCGTGGCCGACGCCGGACGCCGGCGGCTGCCGGACCTGGTCCGCTACCTCACCGCGATGGCGTACCGGCTGGAGAAGCTGCCGGCCAACGCCGCGCGGGACGCCCTCTGGACGGCGCAGGTCGAGGCGGTGACCGCCGAGTACGAGCAGCTGCGGGCCCGCACCCCGGCGACCGGTGCGCCCGACGACCCGGTGGCCCGGGTGCGCTGGATGGTCGAGGAGCTGCGGGTGGGGCTGTTCGCCCAGACCGTGGGCACGCCCCGGCCGATCTCCGAGCAGCGGGTCTACAAGGCGATCGACCAGCTCTCGGCCTAGCGGCGGCGTTTGCCCGGGCGGCCGGGCGGGGACGGTCGCGGGGACAGTGACCGTCAGACGAAGGAGTCGTCGCGATGAGCGAGAACACCAACTTCACCCAGGCCGGCGACGGACTCTCCGACGAGGAGATGGTGGAGGTCGTCGCCGGGCAGACCGACAGCGCCTCGGAGAACGCCGACGAGGCCGGCAAGGACTGGAACGGCGAGGGCGCCGAGACGCCCCAGCCGTCCGCCGCCACCGACCCGCAGGCCTGACCGGTCAGCGCCGCGGCGCCGTCCGCACCTCGTCCGGGGCCGCCTGGAGCACCTCGTCCAAGGCGCCGTCGGGGTCGAGGACGGCGTCGCGCGACGCCCCCCAGCCGACCAGGCCCATCGGCACCAGCAGGACCAGCAGCAGGCCCAGCGGCCAGCCCCAGTCGCCCGTCGCGTCGTGCAGGGCCCCGAGGACGACCGGTCCGGCCGCAGCGACCAGGTAGCCCACGCACTGGGCGACGCCGCCGAGCCGGGCGGCCACCAGCGGGGTGGCGCTGCGCAGCACGATGAGCGTGAGTGCCAGCGCGAAACCGCTGCCCTGCGCGAGCCCGAACAGCGCCACCCAGACGACCGTGCCCGAGTCCGGGGCCACCAGCAGCCCGGTCAGCCCGCCGACGTAGGCGACGAGGACGGCGACGACCAGCGGTCGCTGGGTCCGCATCCGGCCGGCCACCGCGGGCGCGAGCAGGGCACCCACCGCACCGACCACGTTGGAGGCGGCCAGCAGCAGCCCGCCCTCACCCACCGGCACGCCGGCGTCGGCCAGCAGCGTCGGCAGCCATGCGGCCACCGAGTAGAACTGGACGCTCTGCAGTCCGAGGAAGGCCGTGACCTGCCGGGCCAGCGGGCGCCGCAGCAGCGACCAGGAACCGGCGTCGTCCGGCGCGGTCCGGGTGCCGCGCACCCCGGCGACCGGCACCCACAGCACCACCGCGGCCAGCGCCAGGACCAGCCAGGACGCCAGCGCCACCCGCCAGCCCGCACCCAGCGCCAGCCCGATCGGCACGGTGAGCCCCGCGGCCGCCGCCGCCCCGACGTTCAGCGACGCCGAGTAGGCGCCCATCACCGCGCCCGGCCGGGCGAACTCGCGCTTGACGTAGGCGGGCATCAGCACGTTGGCGATGGCGATCGCCGCCCCGGCGACGAGGCTGCCGCCGTAGAGCAGCCACACCGGGCTGAGCAGCCGCAGCGCGATCCCGGCGACCAGCAGCAGCAGCGACACCGCCACCGCCGTCTCCAGGCCGATCCGGCGGGCCAGCCGCGGGGCCACCGGGGCGAAGGCGCCGAAGCAGAGCACCGGCAGGGTGGTGAGCAGCCCGGCCAGCGCGCTGGACAGCCCCGTGTCGGCCCGCAGGTCGGTGAGCACCGGCGCCACGCCCACCACCGCGGGGCGCTGGTTGAGCGCGACGACCACGATGGCGACGACCAGCAGCACCAGCCCACCCCGGGTACGGCGCCGCTCCTCCTGCACCGGAGCAGCAGATCACACAGCGTGGGAGCGGCACTTCTCGTGTCCTGGCTCACAACATCTGACAGAGTGACCCGCGTCAACGACGACGCAGGGCAGGAGAGCGCATGAGCATCCTCGGCACCCGGGTGGTCCGCACCGAGGACCCGTTGTTCCTCACCCGCGGGGCGGTCTACACCGACGACCTCACCGATGAACGGCTGACCGGCGCGCTGCACGCGACGTTCATCCGGTCCCAGGTGGCCCACGGCCGGCTGCTGTCGGTGGACACCTCCGCGGCGCTCGAGGCGCCCGGGGTGGTCGCGGTCGTGACGGCGGCGGACGTGACCGACCTGGTCCCCATCCCCCCGCCGTTCCCCTTCATCAACGCGGAGATGACCCGGCCGTGGCTGGCGTCGGACCGGGTCCGCTTCGTCGGTGACCCGATCGCCGTCGTGCTGACCGAGGAGCGGTACCAGGGCGAGGACGCCGCCGAGATGGTGGTCGTCGACGTCGACCCGCTCCCTGCGGTGGTCGGCACGGCCGCCGCCGCGGCCGATGAGGTGCTGCTCTTCCCCGAGGCGGGCACGAACCTGATGGCCTCCTTCGGGGACCCCGCGCCGGCGGACTTCTTCGACGGCTGCGAGGTGGTCGTCACCCAGGCGCTGGTCAACCAGCGGGTGGCCCCGGTGCCGCTGGAGACCCGCGCCGCGGCGGCCGCCTGGAGCCCCGACGGCCGGCTCACCGCCTGGTGCACCAACCAGGGCGCCCAGCAGGCGCGCGGCCAGTTCGGGGACTGGCTGGAGATGGACCCGGACCTCATCCACCTGATCACCCCCGACGTCGGCGGGGGGTTCGGCGCGAAGATCGGCGCGGACCCCGAGTACGCCTTCATCGCCTGGCTGGCCAAGCACGTCGGCCGCCCGGTCCGCTGGGCGGAGAGCCGCTCGGAGAACCTGGTCGGGATGCTGCACGGCCGGGCGCAGGACCAGGTGGTCACCATCGGCGGACGCCGGGACGGCACGGTGGAGGCCTACAGCCTGGTCTTCGACCAGGACTGCGGCGCCTACCCCCGGATCGGGGCCGTGCTGCCGACCCTGACCATGCTGATGGCGCCGGGCGTCTACGCGTTTCCGAAGGTGCACGCCCAGGGCCGTGCGCTGGCCACCACCACGACGTCGATCGGTGCCTACCGGGGTGCCGGCCGGCCGGAGGCCACCGCGGCCGTCGAGCGGGCCATCGACCTGTTCGCCGCCGAGATCGGGATGGACCCGGCCGAGGTGCGCCGGAAGAACCTGCTGCCGGCGTTCTCCGAGCCGCACACCACGCCGATGGGCGCCACCTACGACAACGGCGACTACACGGTCGCGCTGGACAAGGCGCTCGAGGCTGCCGGGTACGAGGAGCTGCGTGCCGAGCAGGCCCGCCGTCGGGAGGCCGGCGACGTCCGCCAGCTCGGCATCGGGCTGTCGGTGTACGTGGAGATCACCGGGGCCGACAACGGCGCGGGCACCAAGGAGGCCGCCGAGCTCGAGGTCCACGCGGACGGCACGGCCACCGTGCTCACCGGGACGTCCCCGCACGGGCAGGGCCACGCGACCTCCTGGGCGATGATCGCCAGCGACCAGCTCGGCATCCCCGTGGAGAAGATCACCGTGCTCCACGGCGACACCGACCTGGTGCCGCAGGGCGGGGGCACCATGGGGTCACGCAGCCTCCAGCAGGGCGGCGCGGCGGTGCACCAGGCCGCCGAGGAGCTGATCGAGGAGGCCCGGCGCCGGGCCGCCGAACGGCTCGAAGTGGACCCCACGGACCTGGTCGTCGACCTCGGGCTCGCCGGGCTCGCCGTGCGCGGGACCCCGGGTGCCGCCGTCAGCTTCGCCGAGCTGGCCGAGGACGAACGGCTGCTGGTCAACACGGTGTTCAACGCCGACGCGCCGACCTTCCCGTTCGGCGCCCACGTGGCTGTCGTCGAGCTCGACGTCGAGTCGGGCAAGGCGCAGCTCACGCGGCTGGTGGCCGTGGACGACGCCGGCACGATCATCAACCCGCTCATCGCCGAGGGCCAGCGGCACGGCGGCTTCGCCCAGGGCGTCGCCCAGGCCCTGCTGGAGGAGGTCCTCTACGACGAGGACGGCAACCCGACGACGTCGACGCTCGCGGACTACCCGTTCGTCTCGGCGACCGAGGTGCCCAGCTTCGAGCTCGTCGACATGGCCACGCCGACGCCGATGAACCCGCTCGGGGCCAAGGGCATCGGCGAGGCGGGCACGATCGGTGCCACCCCGGCCGTCCAGAACGCCGTCATCGACGCCGCAGCGCACCTCGGCGTCCGGCACGTCGACATGCCGGTCACGCCGATGCGTGTCTGGCGGGCCATCCAGCAGGCCACGCACACCCAGCAGCAGGAGGGCAACTGATGCAGGTCTCCATCACCGTCAACGGTGAGCAGCGCACCGACGAGGTCGAACCCCGGCTCCTGCTGGCGCACTACCTGCGGGAGGTGCGTGGTCTGCGGGCCACGAACATCGGCTGCGACTCGACGTCCTGCGGGGCGTGCACGGTCATCGTCGACGGGCTCAGCGTGAAGAGCTGCACCGTGCTCACCGCGCAGGCAGACGGGGCCCAGGTCACCACGCTCGAGGGGCTGACCGGTGCCGACGGTGAGCTGCACCCGGTGCAGGCGGCCTTCCGCGCCGAGCACGGCCTGCAGTGCGGGTTCTGCACGCCGGGCATGGTGATGGCCGCGATCGGCGTGCTCGCCGACAACCCCGACCCGACCGACCGCGAGGTCCGGGAGGGGCTGGAGGGCAACCTCTGCCGGTGCACCGGCTACCACAACATCGTCCGCGCGGTCCTGACCGCGGCCCAGGCCGGTCCCGCCGCCGGTCAGGTGCCGCAGGCGCAGGAGGTGGAGGCATGATCCCGACCGCGTTCGACTACGTGCGCGCCCGTTCGGTCGACGAGGCGCTGGCCGCCCTGACCGAGCACGGGGAGGACGCCAAGCTGCTGGCCGGGGGCCACTCGTTGCTGCCGATCATGAAGCTGCGGCTGGCCATCCCGACGGTGCTGATCGACATCGGCGGCATCCCGGACCTGTCCTACGTCCGGGTGGAGGGGGACGAGGTCGCCGTCGGCGCGGGCACCCGGCTCTTCGAGATCGAGCGGGACGAGGTGGTCCGCGCGGAGGTGCCGCTGTTGTCGCACGTGGCCGGTCGGGTCGGCGACCCGCAGGTCCGCCACCGCGCCACCCTCGGCGGCACGGTGGCGCACAGCGACCCCGCGTCGGACGTCCCGACCGGCCTGCTCGCCCTCGGGGGCGACGTGGTCGTGCAGGGACCGGCCGGGCGCCGCTCGATCCCGGTGACCGCGTGCTGGACCGGCTTCTTCGAGACCGATGTCGCCGCGGACGAGATGGTCGTCGAGGTCCGGGTGCCCCGCACCGGCTCCTCCGGGTGGGGCTACGAGAAGTTCACCCGCCGGGAGAACGACTGGGCGATCGTGGCGGCCGCCGCGGTCGAGGGCCGGGTGGCGCTGGCCAACATGGCCGGCACCGTCGTGCGGGCCGCCGCGACCGAGGAGGCGCTGGCCCGGGGAGCGTCCATCGCCGAGGCCGCTGCACTGGCGGACCAGGGCACCTCGCCGTCGTCGGACATGCACGCCGACGCCGACTACCGCCGGCACCTGGCCCGGCTGCTGACCCGTCGCGCCCTGGAGACCGCCGCCGCGGCCTGATCCGGGTCTCGTCGCCGGACCCCGACCGGGGTCCGGCGACGAGACCGGGAGTCCGTCACCCGGCGGGGGTGAGCATCCCCGCGCCGACCGTGGCGTTGGTCGCCTCGTCGATGAGGATGAAGCGGCCGGTGACCCGGTTGCGGTGGTAGTCGTCGACGAACAGCGGCTGGGTGGTGCGCAGCCGCACCCGGCCGATGTCGTTGAGTCCGAGCTGCGGCGCGTCGGCCTCCCGGTGCAGCGTGTTCACGTCCAGCCGGTACTGCAGCTCCTTGACCATCGCGCGCACCGTGCGGGTCGTGTGCTTGACGGCCAGCCGCATCCGGGGCACGAGCGGGGTGTCGGCCATCCAGCTGACCAGCGCGTCGAGGTCCTGGGTGACCTGCGGGGCGTTGTGCGGCCGGCAGATCAGGTCACCGCGGGAGACGTCGAGGTCGTCGGTGAGCCGGACCGTCACCGACATGGGCGGGAAGGCCGCCTCCACCGGGCCGTCCGGGCCGTCGATCGCGGCGATCGTCGTCGTCAGGCCGCTGGGCAGCACCTGCACCTCGTCACCGGGGCGCAGCACGCCGGCGGCGACCCGGCCGGCGTAGCCGCGGTAGTCGTGGAACGCGTCGGACTGCGGCCGGATCACGTACTGCACCGGGAACCGGGTGTCGACGAGGTTCCGGTCGCTGGCGACGTGCACGTGCTCGAGGTGGTGCAGCAGCGAGGTGCCCTCGTACCACGGCGTGTTCGCCGAGCGGGTCACCACGTTGTCGCCCTGCAGCGCCGAGATCGGCACCACCGTCAGGTCCGGGACGTCGAGCTTGGTGGCGAAGGCGGAGAACTCGTCGCGGATCTGCTCGTAGACCTCCTCGGACCAGTCGACGAGGTCCATCTTGTTGACCGCCACGACCAGGTGCGGCACCCGCAGCAGCGAGGCGAGGAAGGCGTGCCGGCGGCTCTGCTCGACCATGCCCTTGCGGGCGTCGACCAGCACGATGGCCAGGTCCGCGGTGGAGGCGCCGGTGACCATGTTCCGGGTGTACTGCACGTGCCCGGGGGTGTCGGCGAGGATGAAGGTGCGCCGCGGCGTGCTGAAGTAGCGGTAGGCGACGTCGATCGTGATGCCCTGCTCGCGCTCGGCCCGCAGCCCGTCGGTGAGCAGCGCCAGGTCGACGTAGTCACCCCGGCTGGCACGCTGGATCGCGGCGTACTGGTCCTCGAACACCGCCTTGCTGTCGAACAGCAGCCGGCCGATCAGCGTGCTCTTGCCGTCGTCGACCGACCCGGCGGTGGCGATCCGCAGGATGTCCTTGCGGGCGTGCGCGATCTCCGCGGCTGCCTCGGCGGCGGCGGAGTGCACGTCGATGGGGGTGCCCATCAGAAGTACCCCTCCTTCTTGCGGTCCTCCATGGCGGCGTCGCTGACCTTGTCGTCGCCGCGGGTGGCGCCGCGCTCGGTCAGCCGGGTCACCGCGATCTCGGCGATGACCTCCTCGACGTCCGTCGCGGTCGACCGGACGGCAGCGGTCAGGTTGGCGTCCCCCACGGTGCGGTAGCGGACGCTCTCGCGGAGCACCTGCTCGCCGTCCTTGGGCGTGATGAACTCGTTGACCGCGTACAGCATGCCGCCCCGGTCCACGACGTCGCGCTCGCGCGCCAGGTACAGCGGCGGGATGGCGATCTCCTCCTGGGCGATGTAGCCCCAGATGTCCAGCTCGGTCCAGTTGGACAGCGGGAACACCCGGATCGACTCACCGAGGTGGGTCCGGCCGTTGTACAGGTCCCAGAGCTCGGGACGCTGGTTCTTCGGGTCCCACTGGCCGAACTCGTCGCGGAAGGAGAAGACCCGTTCCTTGGCCCGGGCCTTGTCCTCGTCGCGGCGGGCGCCACCGAACAGGGCGGTGAAGCCGTGCTCCTCGACGGCGTCGAGCAGCACCGGGGTCTGGATCCGGTTGCGGGAGCCGTTGGGCTCCTCGCGCACCGTGCCGGCGGCGATCGCGTCGGGCACCGAGGCGACGACGAGCTCCACGCCGAGCTCGGCGACCCGCTTGTCGCGGAACTCCAGCACCTCGGGGAAGTTCAGCCCTGTGTCGACGTGCATCACCGGGAAGGGGATGCGGGCCGGGGCGAAGGCCTTGCGCGCCAGCTCCAGCATCACGATGGAGTCCTTGCCGCCGGAGAACAGCAGCACCGGGCGCTCGGACTCGGCGGCCACCTCGCGCAGGACGTGGATGGACTCGGCCTCCAGCGTCTGCAGCTGGGTGAGCCGGTGGTCTGCGATGGTCACGCGGGGGGACTCCAGGAGTCGACGGCGGGGACGACGGGACGGCGCTGTCCTCGAGCGGGGCAACCCGATCAGGGTGATGGGGATTCCCGGGCACCAGTGTCCGTCATGACCCGCTGCGAGCCGTCGACCGGGCGGGTCAGCTGCCGTCGTCGACCGCGGTGGCGTCGCTCGGCCGGCCGGGTCGGGACGGGCGGCCCGCAGCGTCGGTGATCGAGCGGAAGTACTCCTCCACCTGCTGCGGGCGCGGAGTCACCCACATGCCGCGCGCCTGGACGAGCGCGTCGTCGGGCCGCTCGGCCAGCGCGATCGAGCCGCTGATGGTGACCCTCCGTCCGTGCCTCCCGCCGACGGCCGCGCGCAGCAGCAGCGCGGTCTCCAGCGGCACCGGCCGGCGGTAGTCCAACTCGAGTCGGCCGGTCATGCCCCACAACCCGGCGGCGTGCGCCGCCGAGCTGAGCACCTGGTCCAGCAGCAGTGCGCTCATCCCGCCGTGCACGTAGCTCGGCGGCCCCTCGTAGGGCAGCCCCAGGGTCGTCTCCGCTTCGACCCCGCCGTCCACCCGCCGGATGGCCAGCGGCGGGGCCAGCGCGCTGCCCACCCCACTGACCGGGTTGTAGACCCGGCGGAACTGCGCCGGGTCGTCCAGCGCCGGGAGCTGGTCGCGGCTGCGCCGGGACACCGCCAAGCCGGCGGCGGCCGCCCGCGCCTGCGCCGCGGCGGCGCGCAGCTCGGCCGGGCCGACCGTCGTCGTCACCGACACCGCGACCAGCTCACGCAGCGCGGCACCCAGCTCCGTGACGGCCGCCAGCAGCTCCGCCTCGTCCGTCGTCTCCTCGATCGCCACGGCGCGATTGGACCAGCCGGCCGGCTCCCGCGGTCAGGAGGGTGTCGGCTCGGGCGTCGTCGGCGGCGCCGGCGGACCCGACCGGGGCAGCCGGACGGTGAACGTCGCGCCCCGGCCGGGGGCGGTGGTCAGGTCGACGGTGCCCCCGTGCGCCGCCACCAGCGAGGCGACGATGGACAGCCCCAGCCCGGTCCCGCCGGCGGCGCGGGTGCGCGAGGAGTCGGCCCGGTAGAACCGCTCGAACACCCGCTCCGCGTCGGCCGGGGCGAGCCCGGGGCCCTCGTCGCTGACGGTCAGCACGACGACGTCGGCATCGGCGGGGTCCTCGGACAGCCGCACGGTGACCCGCGCGTCGGCCGGCGTGTGGGTGAGCGCGTTGGTCACCAGGTTGCCGATGACCTGCCGCAGCCGGGCCTCGTCACCGGTCACGACCGGCACGTCGGTGAGCGAGGGGTCCAGCAGCAGGCTCAGCGGCCGGTCGGGTTGGACGGCGCGGGCGTCGTGCACCGCGTCCCCGGCGAGCTCGGCGAGGTCCACCGGCCCGAGGGTCAGCGGCCGCTGCTGGTCCACCCGGGCCAGCTGGAGCAGGTCCTCCACCAGCAGGCCCATCCGGGTCGCCTCGGCCTCGATGCGCTGCATGATCCGGCCGGTGTCCTCCGGACCCTGGACCGCACCCTGCCGGTGCAGCTCGGCGAAGCCGCGGATCGAGGTGAGCGGGGTGCGCAGCTCGTGGCTGGCGTCGGCGACGAACCGGCGCATCCGCGTCTCGGAGGCCCGGGCCTGCTCTTCTGAGGCCTGCTGGGCGCGGAACGAGCTCTCGATCCGGCCGAGCATCCCGTTGAGCGCGGTGGACAGCCGCCCGACCTCGGTCCGCTCGTTCCCGGCCGGCACCCGTCGGGACAGGTCGCCGGCGGCGATCGCCTGCGCGGTGTGCTCGACCTCGCGCAGCGGCCGCAGGCTGTTGCGCACCAGCAGGTACCCCGCAACGGCCATCGCCGCCAGGACGAGCAGACCGACCACCAGTTCGATGCGGACGAGCCGGGTGAGCAGTGCCTGGTCGTCGGCGACGTCCTGACCCACTGCGACGGTGAGACCGTTGTCGAGCTGTACCACGGCCAGCCGCCAGAAGACCTTGCCGTCCGCCGAGCGCCGGGTGAAGGTCTCGCCGCCGTGCCCAGCCGCGTTGCCTGCGGTCAGGCCGCCCATCTCGGGGACGGACTTGCCGGCGGGGGCCAGCTCCCGGTAGACACCGTCGGCGTCCAGGCACGCCAGGTAGAGCCCCTGGCCCGCGTACGGCAAGCCGGCGGGTCCGGAGCACTGGACCTCCGCCAGTGGGGTGTCGTAGGCGACGTACTGCACGGTCGTTCGCAGCTGGTCTGCCTGCTGCTCGGCGAGGTAGTCCCGCAGCAGGGAGGTGGCGGTGAACCCGGTCACGGCCAACGCCACGGCGACCAGGGCGACCAGCAGGGCGACCAGGGTGATCCGCAGCGGCACCTGGGGACCCCTCCTGGCCCGCCGGGCGGGGGAGGGCAGGGTGTCGACCGCGCTCGTGGTGGCGGCGGTCGGCGGGCTGGTCGCCGGCGCGCTCACGAGCCGCGGGGGAGGCGCAGGGAGTAGCCCACCCCGCGCAGGGTGTGCAGCAGCCGCGGCTCGGTCGTGTCGACCTTGCGCCGCAGGTAGGAGATGTAGGACTCCACGACGTTGGCCTCGCCGTTGAAGTCGTAGTTCCAGACGTGGTCGAGTATCTGCGCCTTCGACAGCACCCGGCCGGCGTTGGTCATCAGGTAGCGCAGCAGCTTGAACTCGGTGGGGGAGAGGCTGACCAGCCTCCCGGCCTTGAGGACCTCGTGGCTCTCCTCGTCCAGCTCGATGTCGGCGAAGGTGAGCCGCGGCGCCTCGGTCGCACGCTGCACACCCTGGCTGCGCCGCAGCACCGCCCGGATGCGGGCCAGCACCTCGTCGAGGCTGAACGGCTTGGTGACGTAGTCGTCGCCGCCGAGGGTCAGCCCGGTCACCTTGTCGTCGGCCGCGTCCCGCGCGGTGAGGAACAGCACCGGGGTGTGGGTGCCGTTCTGACGCAATCGCCGGACGACACCGAAGCCGTCGAGACCGGGCATCATCACGTCGAGCACCAGCAGGTCGGGGCGGAACTCCGCGGCGACGGCGAGCGCCTGCTGGCCGTCGGAGGCGACGGCCACCTCGAAGCCCGCGTAGCGCAGGCTGGCGGAGAGCAGTTCGCGGATGTTCGGCTCGTCGTCGACCACGAGCAACCGCGCCTCGGGCTGCACACCCCCGGGGCGCGAACTGGTGGCGGACACGACGCCTCCCGATGGACCCTGTACGGCCGCAGTCGTCATGCCTGCAGCGTGCGGCGCGCGGCTGCAGCTGCGCTGGACGCTACCTGTGAGGAGGCTGGACGAGGGTCCTGTGCGCCCCGCGGGCTCAGCCGGCGGGTGACATGGCACGCCCCCGCCGCCAGTAGCCGATCGCGTGGTGCTGGCTCCGGCGCAGCCCCCACCGGCCGCGCAGGTCCGCCCGCACGGTCCGCACGGTCGCCGACTCCGCCCCGACCCAGGCGAAGACGTCCTCTCCCGCCGGCCGGGGCAGCGCCGCCACGGCGTCGGCGAGCAGGTCGGTCCCGGGAGCCGAGCCGGAACGGTGCAGCCAGTGCACCTCCACCCCGGGTGGCGCGAGGACCGGTTGCTCCTCCTCGGGCCCGGCCACCTCGAGCAGCGCGACCCCATGGGTCCCCGGTGCGGCGGACTCGAGGATCCGGCTGATCGCCGGCAGCGCGGTCTCGTCGCCGGCCACCAGCAGCCAGGAGGCCGGGGTGTCCCCGAGCGGCGCCGCGCTCGCCACGCCCAGCACGGCGCCCGGGGCAGCGGCGGCCGCCCAGGTCGCGGCCGGTCCGTCGCCGTGCAGTACGAAGTCGACGTCCAGCTCGCCTGCGGCGATGTCCTGCCGGCGCGCGGTGTAGCTGCGCAGGGCCACGCCGTGGCTGCCCTGCGGCCACACGATCCGCCCGTCCCGGGCGACCGTCGGCCAGTGCGGAGCCGGGTCGCCGACCCGCGGGACCAGCAGCGACAGGCTCGGACCCGCTGCGGCGACGACGGAGGCCGGCGCGGTGAGGGTCACCCGGCGCACGGCGGGGGTGACGGCCCGGACGGCCGACACGGTGAGCACGTCGACCGGGCGGGGAGCGGCTGGGTCGTCCTCGGTCGGGTCCACGGGGACCCAGCCTAACGAGGCCGACCCGGCCGGCCCCGGGGGAATGGGGCCAGCCGGGCCGGCGTCTCGGGACGGCGATCTCACTGTGGGTGACCGTAGCATTGCGCTGGTCTGGCCTCGCGTTCAGGACCTCCGTCTGATGAACACGCTACGTGACGAGATCCGGCCCGGTACAGCCCGGTGGCGGGACGCAACCCGAACGGGTGACCGCCGGATCGCCGGACGGCCCCGCGAGGCGCCCCGGGAGTCGATGTGTGCGGTCCGCCCGGCCCGGGCAGGCACACGGGACCGACGAACGACGGAGGGCCGGCGATGGCGCAGGACTTCAGCAAGGGCGACCACGTGAGCTGGAAGAGCCACGGGAGCGAGGCCGAGGGCACGGTCCAGAAGAAGATCACCGAGGACACCGAGGCGGCCGGCCGGAAGGTCAAGGCGAGCTCCGACGACCCGCAGTACGAGGTGAAGAGCGAGAAGAGCGGCGGCACCGCCGTGCACAAGCCCAGCGCACTGAAGAAGGACTGACCCGCGTCGGCGGGGCGGGACGAGGAGGACCACGTGAGCGAGAACGACGACACCTTCGCGGGCACGTCCGCGCGGAGCACCAAGCACTCGGCCCGGGAGGACGACGCCCTGGCCCACGAGATCGAGGGGATGCTCCGCTCCGGCCGGTCCACCCACGCCGAGGAGTGGAACGACCCGGAGCCCACGGCGGAGGGCGACCCGGACGTCGACAGCTCCCCGGCGGACACCCTGACCGGGGGTGTGCCGGTCGGCATGACCCCTGACGCCGTGGTCGCCCGCGCCGAGCTGGCCCGCTGGCTGGACCGGGCGGACTTCCCGAGCACCGGGCCGGACCTGGTGGAGGCGGCCCGCGACCACCGGGCACCCGACGTGGTCGCCGACGAGCTCTCCCGGCTCCCCGACGGGCCGGTCTACGAGCGGATCGGAGACGTCGTCCGGGCGCTGGGCTACCCCACCGAGACCTGAGCCCCGGCTCCAGGCCGGGTCCCTGGCCTCATCCGCGGTCGAGAGACCGGCACACGACCGGCGCTGTCCCCCGGGGCGGCGCCGGTCGCGTGTTCAGTGGCCGTCGAGGCTCGCGGCCGCCCCGTCCTCCTCGGCGATCTCCTCCGCGCCCCGGCGGCGGAACAGCTTCGAGCCCGGAAACCCCTTCACCACCTGGCGCATGTCCTGCACGGTGTCCAGCAGGGCGTGCACGTCCGGAGCCACGTCGCCGAGGGTGGCCAGGACGGGCAGCACGTCCTCGTCCAGGTGGACGACCAGCGTGGGCAGCCGGTCGACCAGCGTGATCAGGGCGGCCACCTCGTCGTCGTCGAGGTGTGCGGCGAACCGGGTCAGCATCGGGGCCAACACGGTCAGGGCCGGGCGGTAGTCGTCCAGCAGTGGCTGTACCGACCCGAGCATCGCCTCGGCCCGGCCGAGCGTGCCGTCGGCAGCACCCGCGGTCCCGCCCACGGCGACGAGGAGCTCGTCGGCGGTGTCGGTGCTGCGCGCGATCCGCTGCACCGCGGCGTCGGCGGCGGACTGGGTCACGCCGATCGCGTCGATGGCCTGGTCGGCCCGGGTCTGGGTGGTGCCGATGGCGTCGATGGCCTGGTCGGCCCGGGTCTGGGTGGTGCCGATGGCGTCGATGGCCTGGTCGGCCCGGGTCTGGGTGGTGCCGATGGCGTCGATGGCCTGGTCGGCCCGGGTCTGGGTGGTGCCGACCGCGGTGATCGCCTCGTCCGCGGCGGCCTGGGTGGTGCCGATGGCGTCGATGGCCTGGTCGGCCCGGGTCTGGGTGGTGCCGATGGCGTCGATGGCCTGGTCGGCCCGGGTCCGGGTCGCCTCGACCGCGGTGATCGCCTCGTCCGCGGCGGCCTGGGTGCCCTTGATCCGGGACATCGCCTCGTCGGCGTGGACGCGGGTGGCGTCGATCCCGACCACGGCCTGCTCGGCGCGGTCGGCGATCCGCTCGACCCGGTCCAGCAGCACGGTGACCCGCCCCAGCAGGCGCTCGACCTCGCCCACCGCACCGACCACCCGCGGCAGCAGCGCGAGGGCATCGGTGACCCCGTCCCGCAGGCCACCGGCCGCGGTGAGCACGTCGGATGGACCGAACAGCGGCAGCTTCACGGGCTGGACGCTACGGTCCACGGCCCCCCTGCGCCGGGCGAGGCGGTCGGGTCCGTGCTGCTCGGGACACCTCTTCCCCGCGCGCCCGACCGGTCTGGAGGCCTCGCACCCGTATCGTGTGAAACCCATGGCCGACGGCGTCCGACCGGGCCATGGGTGGCGAGACGACCAGTCCGGCGACGGCGCTTCCGGACCACGACGACGGGATCCTTGAACGGTGGCGGACGAGCCGACGCGGAGCGGGGCCGACGGTGGTCCTCCCGTCGGTGACCCGGCGACCGGCCGGATCGGCTCGGACGACGGCAACGCCGTCGCGCCGTTGACCGTCGCCGAGCTGCTCGCCCGCTCCGGGACCGACGTCCGGCGGCGACGGGCCGAGCGGCGCGAGTCGGCGGAGGCGACCGGCCGGCACCAGCCGGTCCGGGACGACGGGCCGCGGGACCGCCCGCCGCTGCGGGGCGGCGTGCGCCGTGAGCCGTTCCCCACCGCGGGCGCCCCGTCCTCCCCGCTGCTCCCCACCGGCTGGCAGCCAGCGATGCCCGGACCGGCGACGCCACCGTCCACCGCGCCGCCGTCGTCGCTGCCGCCGTCCCTGCCGCCGGCCGCCTCGTGGAGCCCGGCACCGGTGGTGCCGCCCGCGGCGGTCCTGCGGAGCCCGTCGCCGGTGGAACTGCCGCCGCGGCCGGTGATGCGCCCAGCGCCTGCAGCCGACCCAGCGCCTGCAGCCGACCCAGCGCCTGCGGCAGCCCCGGTGCCTGCGGCCGACCCCGTGCCGTCGGTCGGCTCGGCACCGGGCGCCCGTCCGGTGCCGGCCGGCCCGGTGTTCGGTTCGACGTACACCCCGGTGCCCCGGGTGGTCCCGCCCGTGTCGGTCACCCCGGCGGCCGCGCCGCAGGCACCCGCACCGTCGCCGTCCCCGTCACCAAGTCCGTCCCCGAGCCCGTCCCCGAGCCCGTCCCCGAGCCCGGTCCCGCGGCCGGTGCCCGCGCTGCCGGGGGCCCAGCCGTCCGTGCCGGTGCCGGGGGTGCGGCGAAGCCTGCCGCTGCCGCCGATCCCGGGCCGGGACGTCCCGGCGTCGGGCCAGGGGACCATCACCGACCCCACCGTGCCGCGGGCGCCGGCCAGCCCGGCGCGGCGGCGGGTGACCCGGGTCGCGCTCGCGCTGGTCGCGCTGCTCGGGGTCGTGGCCGCCTACTACGTCGGGCTGTACTTCTACGTCGACCGCACGCTCGACCGGGTCGACGCGCTGGTCACCGACGGGCCCGAGGTGCTGGCGCCCCAGCTGCAGGAGTCGGGGCAGACCTACCTGCTGGTCGGGACGCACCTGCCCGGGCGCAGCGGTCTGTCCGCGGTGAGCACGCTGATCGCGCACGTCTCCGGCGACGGGGAGCAGGCGGTGCTGGTCAGCGTGCCGCCCACCGCGCTCAGCGACACCCCGACCTGCCGGGACGACGACGGCGACGTGCGGCCGGCGGTCACCGAGGCGTTCGCCTCCGCGCTGCTCGACGGCGGCCCGTCCTGCCTGGTCCGGTCGGTGCAGCAGCTCACCGGACTGCGCGTCGACCACTACCTGGCGCTGGACCTCGAGCGGCTGCCGGGCATGGTCGACGCCCTCGGCGACGTCTCGGTCTGCGTGCCCGACGCCGCCACCGGGGCCGGCTCCGCGATGGACCTGTCGCCCGGTGACACCCGCCTGACCGGCGAGGACGTGACCGACTTCCTGCGCGCGGGCAGCACCGGGTCCGACCTCACCGGGGCGGCAGCAGCAGAGCGGGAGCAGCTGGTCCTCACCGCGACCCTGCGCACCGCGCTGGACAGCGGGACGGTCGCCGACCCGCTGACCCTCACCCGGTTGCTGACCCGGACCGGGAACACCTTCACCGTCGACGCCGACACCGCCCTCGACGACGTGCGGGCTCTCGGCTCCACCCTGGGCGGCCTCTCCGGGGACGCCCTGCAGCGCGCGGAGGTCCCGGTGGCGCGGGTCGGGTACGTCCCGGCGGGGTCCGACCAGGCCGCCGTCGTGGTCGACGCGGCCGCCACCCGGGAGCTCTTCGACGCCGTCATCGACGGCGGCACGCTGCCGGCCGAGGCGGAGTCGCAGGCCGCGGCGGACGGCGCCGCCACCACCGACCCGTCCACCGGATCCGGAGCGGCCGACGCCCTCCCCGACCCGGCGCTCACCCAGGGGGTGCCCGCGGGGACCCTGGTGACCGTGGCTCCGGCCGGGGTCACCGTCGACGTGCTGGACGCATCCGGGGTGGGCCGGACGACGGACGTCGCCGACGGGCTGGCCGCCGGGGGGTTCCGGATCGGCGCCCGTGGCGAGGAGCCGGCAGCGGTGGACCGGACCGTCGTGCGCTACGGCCCCGCGTCCCTCGAGCCGGCCCGCACGGTGGCCGCCGCCGTCCCCGGATCGGTGCTGCAGGAGACCGACGAGGTCGGCACGGCCGTGCAGCTGGTCATCGGGCCGGACTTCACCGCGCTCGACCCGGTCGTCGTCGGCACGCCGGTACCGACGACGGCGACCCCGGCCCCCGTGGACGAGGGGACCAGGGCCGCGTCGGCCTGCAGCTGAGAGGCTCTCGCCGCTCCGTCAGCCGAAGCGGCCGGAGATGTAGTCCTCGGTCGCCTTCTCGTCGGGGTTGCTGAAGATCTTCTCGGTCGGGTTGAACTCGACCAGGTGGCCCGGCTGGCCGACCCCGCCGAGGTTGAAGAAGCCGGTGGACTCGCTCACCCGGGCCGCCTGCTGCATGTTGTGGGTGACGATGACGATGGTGAACCGCTCCTTGAGCTCCGTCATCAGGTCCTCGATGGCGAGCGTGGAGATCGGGTCGAGCGCCGAGCACGGCTCGTCCATCAGCAGCACCTCGGGCTCCACCGCGATCGCCCGGGCGATGCACAGGCGCTGCTGCTGACCACCGGACAGGCCGGAGCCCGGCCGGTTGAGCCGGTCCTTGACCTCGTTCCAGAGGTTCGCCCCGCGCAGCGACTTCTCCACCAGGTCGTCGAGCTCGCCCTTGCGCATCTTGCCGCCGTTGAGCCGGACGCCGGCGATCACGTTGTCGTAGATGGACATGGTCGGGAACGGGTTGGGCCGCTGGAAGACCATGCCGATCTGGCGGCGGACGTCGACCGGGTCGACGTCGGCGTCGTAGAGGTCCTGGCCGTCGATGACGACCTTGCCCTCGACCCGGGCGCCGGGGATGACCTCGTGCATGCGGTTGAGCGACCGCAGGAACGTGGACTTGCCACAGCCGGACGGCCCGATCAGGGCGGTGATGCTGCGGGGCTCGATGGAGACGTTGACGCCCTCCACGGCCTTGAAGTTGCCGTAGTAGATGTCCAGGTCACTGATGTCGATGCGCTTGGCCACAGGGGGTCCTCCGGGTCGGTCCGGTCAGCGACCGGTCTTGGGGGCGAAGAAGCGGCTGATCAGGCGGGCGACGACGTTGAGCGCCATGACCAGGACGATCAGGACGAGCGCGGCCGTCCAGGCCCGCTGGATCCCGAACTCGGGCGGGACCCCCGGCTGGGTCAGCTGGTAGAAGGCGAACACCGGCAGCGTCGCCATGCGCCCGTCGAAGGGGTTGAGGTTGGTGCCGGTCAGGATGCCGACCGTCACCAGCAGCGGTGCGGTCTCACCGATCACCCGGGCGACGGCGAGGGTGATGCCGGTGCCGAGGCCGGCGACGGAGGTGGGGATGACGATCTTCAGGATGGTGCGCCACTTGGGGACCCCCAGCGCGTAGGCGGCCTCGCGCAGCTCGTTCGGCACGAGCTTGAGGACCTCCTCGGCGGAGCGCACGACGACCGGGATCATCAGCACCGACAACGCGACCGCGCCCATGATGCCGAGCCGGACACCGCCACCGAAGAACAGCGCGAACAGCGCGTAGGCGAAGAGGCCGGCGACGATCGAGGGGATGCCGGTCATCACGTCGACGAAGAAGGTGATGGCCTTCTTCAGCCGGCCGGTGCCGTACTCGACCAGGTAGATCGCGGTGAGCAGGCCGACGGGCACGGAGATCACCGTGGTCAGGCCGGTGATGATCAGGGTGCCGAGGATGGCGTGGTAGGCACCGCCCCCCTCACCGACGATGCCCAGCATGGAGGAGTTGAAGAAGGTGGAGTCCAGCCGCGGCAGCCCGTTCTCCAGCACCGTCCAGACCAGCGAGACCAGCGGCACCATGGCGATCAGGAACGCCGTGGTGACGACCGTGGTGACCAGCCGGTCGGTGGCCGTGCGCCGGCCCTCGACCGAGCGGGAGACGACGTAGACGGCGATCGTGCCGAGCACGACGCCGTAGACGACGGTGAGCGCGATGCTGAACCCGGTCAGCGCCGAGAGCAGCGCGCCGACAGCGATGCCGCCGAGGAACAGCCCGAGCGGTGCGAAGCGGGGCAGCCGGCGCTGGGTCCGTACCGGGCCGGCGGAGGACCCGGCGACCGGCGCGGGGGCGAGGGGGGTCTGGGTGCTCATCAGTTGGCTCCGGAGAAGTCGGCGCGCCGGTCGACGACCCAGCGGGCGAGCATGTTGACCGCCAGGGTGATCAGGAAGAGGGCCAGGCCGCTGGCGATCAGCGTGTTGATCGCCAGGCCGGTGGACTCGGGGAACTGCAGCGCGATGTTCGCAGCGATCGTGGAGGGGTTGCTGCTCCCGATCAGGTCGAACGTGATGCCGCCCGACCCGGACAGGATGATCGCGACGGCCAGGGTCTCGCCGAGCGCCCGGCCCAGGCCGAGCATCGCGCCGCCGATGACGCCGGACTTCCCGTAGGGCAGCACCGCCATCCGGATCATCTCCCAGCGGGTGGCACCCAGGGCGAGGGCGGCCTCCCGGTGGAGCGCCGGTGCCTGGCTGAACACCTCGCGCGAGATGGCGGAGATGATCGGCAGGATCATCACCCCCAGCACCAGCCCGACGGTGAGCATCGTGCGGCCGGTGACCGAGGCCGGACCGGCGAACAGCGGGATGAAGCTGAGGTGCTCCGCGGCCCAGGCGTAGAAGGGCACCAGCGCCGGCGCCAGCGCGGCGATGCCCCAGAAGCCGTAGACGACGCTGGGGATGGCGGCCAGCAGGTCCATCACGTAGCCCATGGCGGCGGCGAGCCGGCGGGGCGCGTAGTGGGTGATGTAGAGCGCGATCGCCACCGCCAGCGGGGTGGCGACGACCAGCGCGATGACCGCGGCCATCAGCGTGCCGAAGACGAGCGGGCCGACGTAGGCGGCGAGCGACTTCTCGTCGGGGAGGTCGGCGGTGTCCGCGGTGAGCGCGGGCAGGGACTTCGCGATCAGGAAGGCGGCCACCCCGGCCAGGACCAGCAGGATGAGGACACCGGCGCCGGTGGCGCTGCCGGCGAAGAGGCGGTCGCCCACGCGCCGCTTGGGCTGCGGGGGGGCGGGTGGTGCGG
>NZ_SJEX01000071.1 GCF_005930495.1 Modestobacter excelsi
GGGCGGAGGCGGGGGCGGCGAGCGCGGTGGTCATCGCCTGGTGCAACGGTCTCCGGCGCTGGGTCCTTCCTGGTCAGGCGGCGCGTCGGCGCACCACGTCCCGGTGAGCCATGAGCGCCCAGACGACGTGCTGCAGGTCCATCCGCTCACCGTCGGAGGGCAGGGCGGCGGGCAGGCGATCGGGGTCCGGCACGAGGTCGTCGAGCGGGCGGTCGGCGGCGGTCCCGCGGAACCGCGGCGTGGTGACCCTGCCCTCGTCGTCGGGCTCCCACAGCCGCCGGCCCCAGGCGTCCACGGCGACCAACCGACCGCCGGGGCGGCTGAGCCGGACGTCCTCGTCGTGGACCAGCCCGTGGTGGACGTCGCAGAGGAGCACCATGTTCGACACGTCGGTGCGTCCGCCGGCCAGCCAGGAGCGCAGGTGGTGGGCGTGCAGCCGCTCGACCCGGTTCTCCTCGCAGCCCGGTACCGCGCAGCCACCGTCGCGCATCAGCAGCGCCCGCCGTTGTGCCCGGGTGGCGTAGCGGCGGGCCCGGCCCTGGGCCAGCACCTGAGCTCCGTCGGTGACGATGGCCGTCACCGCGGCGTCGCAGGCCAGCCTGCGGGCCTGGGCCGGGGACAGCGCGGGCCCGCCCTCCAGCGCCGCCCGGCCGGCGGCCTCGTCGTCGGCGAGCACGGCCACGTCCACGACGACCACCACCTCCCGCCGCGGCGGGTCCCCGGCCCGACGGTCGGCCTCAGCGGCCGCGGAGGCCAGCTGGGTGAGTGCCCGGCACCGGCGTTCCGTGGTGACGGTCACCGGGACGACCTCGTCCGTGTCCGCTGCCGGCTCGCCGACGTCACCGGCCGACCGCTTCCGGGCCGCGCGATCACGGCGGGCGTCCCGCTCGGCCAGTGACTCGATGCCGGCGAGGAACTCCGCGCCCGCCTCGGGCTCCATCCGGAGCTGGATCGAGATCATGCCGTCCTCCTCGGTCCACCAGGAGAACCGGCGGCGGTCGCGGACCCGGCCGGCGTCGACGTCGTCGGCCCGCCGCCACGCCCGGACCGTGCGCTCGACCTGCGACGCCGTCGCGTGCCGGGCGAACTCGACGAGTTCTCCCTCGGTGCCGGGCTCGGCGACCCGGGTGAGAGCACGGACCTTGGAGTAGGACAGCTCGCCGGACGCGAATGCCGCCGCGGTCACCGGCAGCCCCCGCAGCGCCCGCGCCACCCGGACGTGCTGCCGGGCAGTGCCCGGGGTCAGAGCGCACTTCCAGGCCAGCCAGTGGGCGCACGAGGTGATGCCGACGCCGTGCCATCCCCCACGCTCGTCGAACTCGGCCACCAGCCGCAGCCAGGCGGACGTGGCGGCGGCCAGCTGCACGGCACCGGCGCAGATCCGGTCGCCGAGCTCGTCCAGCGGCTCGACGCCGCCGGGCTCGTCAGCGGAAGGGAGCAGGGACTCCGTCGTCTCGATCACGTGTTCGAACCTAGCGTCAGGCTCCGACAGAACCGGCTGGTCAGCGGGGTGCGACGGTTCCGCGGAACCGTCCGGAACCGTACGGTCGGTCCGCGGGCTGGACGACCGGACGAACTGCGGAGGAGCCCCGGCTTCCGCACCGAGATCGTCATGCTGCGGCCGCCGGATGGAAGCACCCGGCTGGAGCTGTCGAGCCTCGCCCGGCCCGACCCCGGACCGGGATCGCCCGTCGCGATGACGGCTACGGCCTGGTCGGCGGCATCGGTCAGTACGAGGACGTCTGGCGCATGGCCTACGTGCGCGGACCCGAGGGGATCATCGTGTCCCTGGCCGAGCGGATCGGCTGAGCGTCCGAGCTGCAGGTGTACGTCACCACGGTGTGCTCACGGCCTCACGTCGGCGTCCTCGGCCGCGGGGCGCTGGACCCGGTCGGACGGCACGACGGCTGGTTCCCCGTCGTCGTCACCGGCGTCGTCGAGATCGGTGTCGTGCTCGACGCGATTCTCGTGGCTCCCGGCTTTTGCCAGGCCGCGGGCGAGCACGTAGCCAAAGGTCAGGAAGGTGATGTAACGGAGAGCTGAGTCGGTCCCGAAGGGGTCGCTGCCCCCTCGGCCGTCCTCGTCGACGGCGAGCGCGGTGATGATGACGGCGAGAACGGCGCCGGCGTAGGCGATGAACTCGGTCGTCCTCAGCGAGGACTTCGTCTCGGTGCTCGAGCGGTGGTGCACCACTCCTGCGGACTGGGCCTTGGTGTCGTCGCGGTTCGCATTGCGGTTCGCGTTCTGGCCGCCGCCGGGTTTGTTGCGCTTCTTCCGGCGCTGGTTGCGCGACATGGGTGCCACGGCCCCTTCTGCCGACCGGTGGAGGTCAGTTCCGCTGCTCGTCGTAGAAGTCCCGGCTACCCGACTTGGCCAGACCGCGGGCCACCATGTAGCCGATGGTGAGGTACGTGATGTAGCGGAGGGCTTCGGAGGCGCCGAACGGGTCGCCGCCGCCGTCGCCGTTCCCGACGACGAAGGCAGTGATCACCACGGCCGCCACTGCGGCGATGTAGACGTACAGCTCGGTGGTCTTCGTCGACTCCTTCGTCTCGGTGCTGAGACGACGGTCGCGTGTGCTGCGCTGGGCGGTGTTCGCCACGGGGTCCTCCTGGAGGTGCGTCTGATGGGCCCGCCGCAGGGTGCACACGGTGGCAGCCGGGACACGAGAGCGCTCTTGCATCGGGCTGCTCGGATGACTGAGAGCTGGTGGGCGACGTGCTCGTCGCTGGTCCGGGAGCACACGGACCGAGAGGTCCGCACTGCTGGGACTCTCCGGCAGTCATTCCTACGGCACCCGCAGTCGGCCCGCCACTCGGCTGGGCAGGAGACCTCGGCCAGCCCGGATCGTGCACGTGTGGTCCGGATGTGCTCCATGGGCCTGGTCGGTGCGTCAGCCGCCGAGGTCGACCACCGTGGAGGAGCAGAGCCACAGGTCGATGTGCATGCCCTCACTGATCACACCTATGACGACCTCGGAACCGGTTCTAGCGCTTGCCCAGGCCCGGCCACGCCGGCGGGCTCGCGGGCGTGCCCAGGACGGGATAGTCGGGCCAGCTGAAGAACGGCGCCTGGTGCCCGACGATCCAGCGCAGCAGGCCCGGGTTCTCGGCGAACAGGTAGTCCCACCCCTGGACGAGTCTCACCAGCAGCTCGTCCGGGGTGAGGGCCATGTCCTTCAGGTCCGGGCCGATCCCGGCGAACGTCACCATCTGCAGGGGAGCGTCGTGGGCCGCCAGGATCTGGTCGTTCTCCTCGCTCATGCGGCGGTGGAGGTCGGCATCGCGGAGCTTGCCGACCGGCCGCGTGTGCAGGACCGGGACCGCGTCCAGGATGCCCAGGTCCTCGTAGTCGAGGAGCTTGGCCCAGACCGGTTCGAGGCCCCACCCCCAGCCGAACGTCGACAGGTCCAGGGTGTGGAGCAACTGCTCCAGCACCGGACGGCTGAAGCCCGGGACCATGATCTCCACGAAGCTCACGCGGCGCGCGAAGAAGTTCCGGTTCCGCATGATGATGTAGTGCCCGTAGTGGGAGTTCTCCTGCAGCGACGGCGTGAAGAGCTTGAACTGCAGCGCGGCCGCTGCCTCGAACATCGCGCTGATCGTGTCCTGGTTCGTCAGGATGTCGTCGTCAGGGAGCCAGATGTTGTCGTAGTCGCGCCAGCCGTCCCACTCGTTGAGCAGGGTGCGCAGCCCCGTCCACTTCGGCCCGGGGATCACCTCCCCGACGGTGCAGTCCACCCCCGTCTGCGGCGGGATCTCCTGGAAGGGGCACAGATAGAGGTCCCAGCCGCGCGGCTTGCCCTCATCGATCCATGCCCGGTGGAGGGAATTGCGGCCGACGCGTGCGATGACCAGGTCGCGAGCCAATGCCGGACTCCTCTCGAACGCTGAGCTGTCCGCACCGTCCCACCCCGCGGTGACGCAGGCAAGGCGAGGGCGGAGGAAGGGGTCCCAGGCGGCGGCGCGGTCACCCGAGCCCAGCGGGCGCCCCCGGGGTGTAGTCGCCGTAGGCGAACTCCCCCACGGCGTCGCCGGGCACCGCTGCCGAGACCCGGGTCGTGACGGCACGGATCTCCTCGACCGGCACCTTGGGCCGTCGGGACGCCGTCACCAGCCCGTTGCGCTCCTGTTGGGTGTCAGCGAGCTGGGTCCAGCAGAAGCCGGCCACCGCCGGGCTGTCCAGCAGCGCACCGACCAGCTCGCGGTACCCGGCGAGCAGTAGGGCCGGGTCGCGCACGGCGCCGTACCCGCCCCATCCGGCGGCCTCCGCGCCGCCGACGTCGAGCGAGATGCCACCGAACTCGCTGATCACCACCGGGGCGTCGGCGACCGTGGCGCCCGGCAGCACGACCGCCCGGTAGTACGGCTGGATGTGGCTCAGCGTGTGCGCCAGCGCGGCGTGGTCGCCGTACCGCTCCGTGAGCACGGCCCCCGAGGCGGTGTAGTCGTGCACGGTGAGCACGTCGGTGACCGGCTGCTCCCAGCCGTCGTTGCCGATCACCAGCCGGGTCGGGTCGTAGGACTTCGTGAGGTGGTACAGGGCTCGGACCAGGTGCTCCTGCTGGGGCGCCCGCTCCAGGGCCGGGACCCCCCAGCTCTCGTTGACCGGCACCCAGGCGATCACGCACGGGTGGCTGCGGTCCCGGTCGACCACGTCCAGCCACTCCCGGGTCAGCCGTTCGACGGTCGCGGTGGAGAACTCGAAGGCGGCCGGCATCTCCGCCCAGACCAGCACCCCCAGCCGGTCGCACCAGGCCAGGAAGCGCGGGTCCTCGACCTTCTGGTGCAGCCGGACGCCGTTGAAGCCGAGGTCCTTCACCAGCTGCACCTCCCGGCGCAGCGCGTCGCCGTCCGGCGCGGCCAGGTGGGACTCCGGCCAGAAGTTCTGCGCGAGCACCAGCCGCAGGTAGTACGGCCGGCCGTTGAGCAGCACGCGGCCCTGCGATGCGGAGATGCTCCGCAGTGCCGTGTAGCTCCCCACCTCGTCGTGAACGGCGTTGTCCTCGCCGAGCAGCGTCAGGGTGGCCTCGATCAGGTTCGGTGACTCGGGCGCCCACAGCATCTCCGAGTGGCCCAGGCTCATGTCCCCGCCGCCCAGCGTGATCCGGCGGTGCACCTCCGCGCCGTGCACCCGGTAGGTGTCGTCGGCGAGCACCCGGCCGTGCTGGCGCAGCACGACCCGCAGCCGCAGCCCCGGGATCCCCTCCGAGCGCACCCTGACCGCCAGGTCGAGGCTGCAGCTGTCGACGTCCGACGTCCAGGTCAGCGCCCGCACCCGGGTCTCGGGCACCTGCTCCAGCCACACCGGTTGCCAGATTCCCGAGGTGCGGTCGTACCAGATGGCGTGTGGCTCCCGCTGCCAGTCCTGCTTGCCCCGGGGCTGGCGCAGGTCCGTCGGGGAGTCCTCGGCGCGGACGACGACGACCTGCTCCCCGGACTCGTCCAGGGCGGAGGTGACGTCGGCGGTGAACGGGGTCGAGCCGCCCTCGTGGTACGCCACCGCGCGGCCGTTGACCCACACATGGGCCCGGTAGTCAACGGCGCCCAGGTGCAGCAGCACCCGGTGCCCGGGCCGTGCCGTCACCTGCACCTCGCGGCGGTACCACACGACGGGGTGGAAGCCGGTGTCCCCGATGCCGCTGGCCGGCGACTCGAAGGGGAACGGGACCTGGATCTCCCGGTCGAAGACGTCGGCCCGCCGCGACCAGTGGTCGGTGATGCCGACCGAGCCGTCGTCGAAGGCGAACCCCCACGGTCCGGAGAGGTCGTCCCACTCCGGGCGGGTCAGCTGGGGGCGCGGGTGCTCGACGGTGCTCGGGTGCATGCGAGCGGCCCTACCCTCGTGACGCCCGCTTGGAGCGTGCCGGTGCGAGATCGTGGGGTGGGTGGCCGGACACCGAGGACAGGACCCGGCTGGGTCAGTCGGCCAGCTCCACGACGACCGGGGCGTGGTCGCTGGCGCCCTTGCCCTTGCCCTTGCGCTCCTCGCGGTCGATCCGGGCGTCGGCGACACGGCGGGCGAGCGCGGGGGAGCAGAGCTGGAAGTCGATCCGCATGCCCTCGCGGCGGGGAAGCGCAGCTGGGTGTAGTCCCAGTACGTATCCGAGGGTGTCCCTGAGCAGCGCGGACGTCCTGAGACGTGGTCTGACCTGCAGGTATACATTCCAGTCAATCAGTGCCGATTGCGTCCGATCACGGGCTCGTGTGCCCCAAACGTGCCCCGAAGGACGGGTAGAGCACGTTGGCGTCGTAGATGACCATGAAAGCCAGTCGGCCAGGTCCGGGTTTCGGAGCCGGGCGGAGGACACCACCGCCCTGCGCGCAGCGGCGCCGTTGGACTGCATGTTGTCGCAGGAGAGCACGGTGAACGGCGGCGTCCCGGCGGCGGGAGAGCGCCTCGACCAGGTAGCCGAAGAGCGTGGCCGGCTCGCCCGGGTCCTCCAGGTCGGTGGCCAGGTGCTCGTCGTCGCCGTCGAATTCGCCGGAGTGCGGGCCGATGCGGTAGCCGTTCCCGGTGATCGTCAGGGTCACCAGGCGGGTGGGCTCGTCGGTGAGCACGGCCAGCGCCGCCGACGGCTGGTCCGGCCGTACAGGTACCGCACCAGTGAGCCGATGACCCGGGTGGTGTTCCGCCTCGGGGCCGCGCTCGACCAGGAGGTAGCGGCCGCCCTGGGCGGTGAGCACCTCGCCGATCTGGCGGCTGTGCAGCCCGACGCCAACCCACGCCCCAGTCGGTGTACCCGCGCCGGGCGAGGTCATCGAAGTAGACGGCCTGGTGTGCGCGGTGGAACCCGCCCACGCCGACGTGGACGACGCCGGGTCGCAGCGCGGCGCGGTCATAGCCGGGTGTGGCGACCGCTGCCGGCAGAGCCGACAGGGTGCTGTCGTCCAGCGGTAGGGCGCGCCGGCCCTGGCGGGGTGGTCATGGTCGTCTCCCGACGCCGCCCAGCAGCCGGGTGGTTCCCCGACCAGGCATCCCGCCCCCGGCGGGGGGACGCGGCGAAACGTCTGCGGGTGACGCCGCGTGGGTGTCTCTCGTCAGCTGCTCGTCAGGACCTTGTCGGTGGCTCGGCGGATGACGTCGTAGCAGTCGCATGCGGCGGCGCGCAGGCGCTCGGGGTCGGTGATGGTGATGCTGCCGCGGGTGTAGGTGATGGCGCCGTCGTCGGCCAGGGCCTGGGCGACCTCGCCCACGGAGGTGCGGCGGACGGCCAGCATCTGGGCGAGGAAGTGCTGGGTGAGGTCGAAGGTCGGTGCGTCCATGCGATCTGCGGTCATCAGCAGCCAGCGGGCGGCGCGTTGGCGCACGGTGTGGACCCGGTTGCAGGCAGCGTTGCGGGACACCACCGTGAACAGCGCCTGGGCCGAGCGGCGGAGCATCGCGGTCAGTGGGCCGTCGACGTCGGCGAGGTTGCTCCGGAAGTCCTCGACGCTCATGGCGAGCGCCTGGCCGGCGACCTGGACGAGGGATCGCTCGGTGGGGGCGTCGGTGCCGAGGAACACCGAGATTCCCACGATGCCCTCCCGCCCGACAGTGGCGGTTTCCACGACCTGGTTCTCACCCAGGACGGCGACGACGGACACGACACCGACGATCGGGAAGTAGACCGACTGCGCGGGCTGTCCCGCCTCGTGCAGGACGTCGCCGAGTTCGAGCGTCACCTGCGTCAGGTCGGGCAGGAGCGTGGTCAGGTCGTCGTCGGTCAGACCGTCGAGGACGGCGTTGCGACGGGCGGTGCTCAGAGCAGTTGCCACGGGTAGATCTCCGGTGTGTGCCTGGTGCTGCGACCGTCGCGGCGAAGAATAATTCCTCACCCACGGTCACGTGCTCGGGCGGAGACTCCCCGCTGAGGGGATGGCTGTACCTTCCTCCGCCGTGTCAAGCCGACGCAGGAGTCCGCCTGGACGACGCCCGTCGGCAGCCGGCGTGGGGAGCGAGGTTCCACCCTCCCCAATGTCGGGTACCGTGCACAGCGAGGGAGGGCTCAGGGTCAGCCGGCTCGGAGTGCTTCCCTTTCCTTCCCCTTCCTGGGGCGGACCGCCAACGGCCAGGACCTCAGAGTCAGGTCAGGTTGGAAGGGCCAGCGTCCGTGTCAGAACCCCGTGAAGGTCAGCGCCGGGAGGCGGCTGGGGCCGCGTTGGACGAGCTCGCCCTGTTGATATTGGATGGGCAGTCCACCCAAACGGTGTTGCAGAAGGTCGTGGACCTGGTTGCGCGGGTGATGCCGGGGGTCTGGGACGTCTCGATGACGGTGGTCCGCAATGACCAGCCGACCACGGCGGCGTGCACAGGCCAGCGAGCGCAGGCGCTGGATGAGACGCAGCACCGGCAGGGGCGTGGCCCCTGCGTCGAGGCCGCGATCGGCGGACACGTCATCGAGATCAGCGATGGCCGGACCGAGACCCGGTGGCCGGACTACATGCCGGCCTTCCTGAACGCCGGTGCGCTCAGCTTGCTGGCAGTTCCGGTGCCGGCCGCGCAGCTGTCGGCCGGGCTCAACGTCTACGTTTCCGAGGTCGAGGCCTTCAGCGAGGAGGACCGGCAGACGATCGCCCGGTTCGCCGACTTCGCCGCGGTCGCGCTCACCAACATCGACGCCCTTCAAGACGCCCGGGAACTGGCTGAGAACATGCGCAGCGCGATGGAGTTCCGGGCGGTCATCGAGCAGGCCAAGGGCATCCTGATCGAACGCCACAAACTCACCGCCGACCAGGCCTTCCGGTTGCTGGCTGAGGCCTCTCAGCGCGCCAACAGGAAGCTCCGCAATGTTGCTGAGGACTTGGTCCTCACCGGCGAACTCTGACGATCATGCCGATGACCAGGCCGGGGCCCGAGCCTGGCAACCGCGTGTCGTGCACACCCCCGAGCCGGCCAGCGCATCCGCCACTGTCAGCTGAAGGCAGCACTCCGATGGGAAAGCCGTGACCCAGTCCACCGATCGCCCCGATGACCTTCCCTACGACGTCCCAGGTGCTCCGCCATTGGATCTGTCCGCGGCGCTGGCCCAGATGTCGGGGCTGATGCTGTCCCGGGAGACCGTCGACACCGCTCTGGAGCTGGTCACCAGCCTGGCCTCCGCCACCACCGCCGGCACCCTGGGTGCTGCGGTCACCATCGTCGACGAACACGGCAAGCGTTCCAGGGCCGCCTCCAACCAGGCGGTGGAGGAGGCCGACGCGCTGCAGTACGAGCTCGACGAGGGACCGTGCCTGACCGCCTGGGCGACCCGTGAGCTGGTGCGCATCGACGACACCACCACCGACGGCCGGTGGCCACGCTGGAACACCGCCGTCCAGGCTCTCGGCGTGCGCTCGGTGCTCAGCGCGCCGCTGATCGTCGGCGGTGAGGCGATCGGGGCGATGAAGGTCTACTGCGAGCGCCCGATGAACTACGGGCCGCACGATGAACACATCATGGGGCTGCTCGCCGAGCAGGCGGCCATCCTGCTGTCCAACACCCAGAGCTTGCAGGAGGCTCGACGGCTGGGCCGGGAGCTGACCGGGGCACTGGCCAGCCGGGACACCATCGCCCAGGCGGTGGGCGTGCTGCTGGGGCGCGGGGCGGCCAGCGCGCACGAGGCCTTCGCGACGCTGGCCGCCGCGGCGCGGCAGACCAATCGGCCGGTCGAGGAGATCGCGCGCGCCCTGCTCACCACGGTCCTCGCGCGCTCGGCCGACTCCCAGCCGCGCTGAGACGGCCCGTGATGTCCACAGATGACCGGCATGTATCCATGGAGGCCGCCCGAATCGGGTCGGGCCTGACCGTTCAGCAGCTGTGGCTGCGCTACGTGGCCCTCGGCGGGACCAGCGATGCCTTCGACATCGACGGCTACCTGCAGGGCCTCCTGCCCCTGGACACCTTCCAGCAGGACGTGCTGGCCCAAACCGTCAACGAAGCGCTCGAGGAGTTCTCCCGCTCCCTGCGGGTGCCGCTCTCGGCGCCGAGTGACGACGGCGCGGTCGACAGCGCCCTGTACGCCGTCATCGACCGGCTGCTCGCCGTCAGGCCGAACGCCACCCGGCTGAGCGCACCGGACGCGGAAGTGACACCGCCCCGGGGCGAGGACCAGCCACCCGCTTCGCCGCCGCGATCACCGCCGAAGGCCAGCTGAGTCGACATCCACAACCCACGACCATCGCGGGCTCGCGGTGGCCGCTGAGTGCGCCCGCGACCCCTGACCCTTGTTCGCGACATGAGCCGCGAGGACTCCTTGAGGAGGTCTGTGATCCGCGAGGGAAGACGCGGCCGGACGTGTGCTCGGCAGCCGCACGTGGGGTGTGCACGGCCTGGGTTCAACGCCTGCCGACAAGGACGCACACCGCCCCGTCACCCCACGAGCGTGTTGAGGCGGCGGGGCCTGGGATCGGTTCGATGGACGGGCCGAGAGCCTGCAGCCGGAGGGCGTCGGTCAGGCCGGCATCCAGCGGAAAACCGGCCGCCAGCCCGCATCGGCCACGCCTTCCAGGCAGGAGGTTGGGCGCATGACCGGATCACTTCGGTGGTCGTGGGCCACCGACAGGTGACGGCTGACGACCCGAGCGTCTTCGTCACTGACCGCCTCGAACACCTCAAGGGTCGTCTGCTCGCAACCCAACCGGTAGCGAGGCACGGCAGGCAACTTACGGCGTAACCAGGTGGGCGCCTATGCCTTCCTCGATCACGGTCAGGGAACTCGAGCGGCTAAGCGACTCGCGGCGCGCCGATGATTCACCTGTGTCGCGCTGGCGCGCGAACAGCCTCGTCAGCGGGTCGCGGCCGTCTCGCTCCCAGCCGTGTCTCACGTCTGAGGAAGCAAGACGGCCGAAGTGTCGGAGTTCGACCCGGTGAGCCAGGCGCCGCAGATCACGGCCCCGACGATGGTCGTGCACTCCGACGAGTCTGCCTTCCCGGATGAGGCCAAGAAGTTCTACGAGGGCATCGCGGGTGAGAAGGAGCTCGTGTGGGGCTCTGGGAACCACTGGGACTACTACGACTCTCCGGCGCAGATCGACAACGCCGTGGCGAACGTGACCCGGTTCTTCCGCACCCACCTGGCCGCCTGACACCGCCGGCCGGCCTGGCCCATGACCGGCGCCGCGCCCGGGACGACCATCCCGGGCGCGGCGCACTCCACCGCCGGCGGGAGACCCGACCGTGAAGAACCCGCACCTGGAAGAGCTGGGCCAGTTCCTCAGGGCCCGACGGGCGGACGTGACGCCGGAGGCGCTAGGGCTGCCCTCCCGTGAAGCGGCCACCCGCCGCGTCGCTGGTCTTCGCCGCGAGGAGGTCGCCGACTGCGTGGCGATCAGCCACGACTACTACACCCGCATCGAACAGGGTCGGCTCGCGCCGTCCGAACCCGTTCTGCATGCCATCGCCGAGACCCTGCGCCTCGCACCGGACCAGCGGGAGTACGTCGAGAGCCTCGCCCAGCGAGCCGGACGACGGACCCTGCCGCAGCGACGCGCCAAGCCCGTCCGCCCCCAGCTGCAGCGGCTGCTGGACCAGCTGACCGAGACACCGGCGTTCATCGTGGGCAAGTACCTGGACATCCTTGCCTGGAACGGCCTGGCCGCCGCGCTCCTGGCCGACGTCGACAAGATGCCTGCGCGCGAGCGCAACTACGTGCGGATGGTGTTCACCAACCAGCGGGTCAAGGACCTCTACGACGACTGGGAGGCCATGGCCCGCACCGGCGTCGCGCAACTGCGCCGGCAGGCCGCCGACAACCCCACCGACCCCAAGCTCGCGGCGCTGGTCGGTGAGCTGTCCGTCGTCAGCCCGACTTCCTCCGACGGACCGTCCGCGTCGAGTGGCAGTTCACGAGCGGCAGCAAGGAGCGCTCGGAGCCCAAGACGCCCCGGTCCCGCAGGACGATCCCGGCTCCACAGGTCATCCTGGACGCGATTGCCGGGCATCTGGCGACCTACCCGGCTGGCGTCGACGGCTCGGTCTTCACCACGGGCGCGGGAACGCCCATAGGCCACATGTACTACGGGCACCAGCTCTTCCGGAGAGCGGTGGCATCGGCCGGTCTGCCGGCGGGAACGACCAGCCACGACCTGCGGCACCACTTCGCGTCACTGCTCTTGGCCGCCGGCGAGTCAGCGGTCGCGGTCGCCGAGCGCCTCGGACACGACGACGCCGCCCTCGTGCTGTCCACCTACGGCCATCTCATGCCGGACAGCGAGGACCGGACGCGGCGAGCGGTGGACGCCGCGTGGGGCGCAGCAAGGGCCGCGTGTGCCCCAGATGTGCCCCAGGGCAGCCGCTCGGGGCGCTAGTCGGCGAGCTCGACCACGACCGGTGCGTGGTCGCTGGCCCCCTTGCCCTTCCGCTCCTCGCGATCTATCAGCGCATTTGTCACCCGGCGGGCGAGCGCGGGGGAGCAGAGCTGGAAGTCGATCCGCATGCCCTCCCGGCGGGGGAACCGCAGCTGGGTGTAGTCCCAGTAGGTGTAGACCCCGGGCCCCGGCGTGTACGGCCGGACGACGTCGGTGAACCCGGCCTCGACCACCCCGCGGAACGCCGCCCGCTCCGGCTCGCTGACGTGCGTGGAGTGCGAGAACACCGAGATGTCCCAGACGTCGTCGTCCTGGGGGGCGATGTTCCAGTCGCCGACCAGCGCGACCTGCGCCTCGGCGTCCTGGCTCAGCCAGCCGCCGGCGGCGACCCGCAGCGCCTCGAGCCACTCGAGCTTGTACTGCAGGTGCGGGTCGGTGAGCGTGCGGCCGTTGGGCACGTAGAGGCTCCACACCCGCACGCCGCCGCAGGTGGCGCCGATCGCCCGGGCCTCGGGGGCGGGCTCCACGCCCTCCTTCGACGACCACGGGGGCATGCCGGGGAAGCCGACCTCGACGTCGGTCAGGCCCACCCGGGAGAGCAGCGCGACCCCGTTCCACTGCGAGTGGCCGACGTGCGCGACGTCGTAGCCCAGCGCCCGGAAGCGGTCCTCGGGGAACTGCTCGTCCTTGCACTTGGTCTCCTGCAGCGCCAGGACGTCGACGTCGCTGCGCTGCAGCCAGGCCTCCACCCGGTCGGCTCGGCTGCGGATGGAGTTGACGTTCCAGGTGGCCAGTCGCACGGGGACCCAGCCTAGGCGGGTCCCCTCACCGGGGCAGCGGGGTGAGGGCCTCGTCGGCGCGGGCCTGCAGCCGGGCGCGCATCCGGTCGCGGCTCTCCACGAACCTCGTCGCCTGGGCGTCCAGGCCGGCGAGGAACTGGGCCAGCTCCTCCCGGGCGCGCTCGCCCTCGGGGCCGAGGTCGGTCCGCTCGAAGACCTTCCACGCCCGGAGCACCGGCTGGATGACCTCGTCGTGGTGCAGCCGCAGGTCGTAGATGCCGGCCTTGGCGATGATCACCGAGTTCTTCCGGAAGCCGGCCATCGTGGCGCCGGGCATCTCGAACCGCATGACCTCGTCAGCGACGGCGCGCATCGTGGCGTCCGGCTCGATCTCGAACGCCGCCGAGACGATGTTCCGGTAGAAGACCATGTGCAGGTTCTCGTCCTTGGCGATCCGGGCGAGCAGCCGGTCCGCGATCGGGTCGCCGGTGGCCTTGCCGGTGTTGCGGTGGCTGACCCGGGTGGCAAGCTCCTGGAAGGACACGTAGGCGACCGCCTCCAGCGGGGTCTTGTCGCCGGAGTCGTAGCCGGAGGTCATGTAGTCCATCCGGGCCCGCTCCAGCTCGACCGGGTCGACCCCGCGGGTGACGACGAGGTAGTCGCGCAGCGCGACGCCGTGCCGGTTCTCCTCCGCCGTCCAGCGGCCGACCCAGGTGCCCCAGGCGCCGTCTCGGCCGAACCGGGTGGCGATCTCCCGGTGGTAGCTGGGCAGGTTGTCCTCGGTGAGCAGGTTGGTGAACATCGCCGCCTTGGCGGTCTCGTCCAGCCGGGACTGCTCCGGGGACCAGTCCTCCCCGCCCAGGAAGGCGAAGTCCCGCCCCTGCGACCACGGGACGTAGTCGTGCGGGTGCCACTCCTGGGCCAGCCCCAGGTGCCGGTCCAGGTTCTCGGCGACCACCGGCTCGAGCTCGGTGAGCAGGGCTGCTTCTCGCGGCGTCCGGGACACGGTGTGCCTCCTCTGGTGGGTGCTTCCGGCGGGGGGCCGACGGCGGTGGGCCCGGGGGGACCTCGACCGCGGCTGCCCGCAGTCTGCCGTTCCGGCGGCACCCCCTTGCCCGCCGGTACCCACGACGCCCCGGGGCACGCCTGTCCGGTGCCCTGGGTCACGACGGGCCAGGGTCGACCGGCCCGTGCGGGTGAGGTGTGCGCAGAGCCGCAGGCCCCGTGCCCGAACAGGTGCGATCATGAGGGGATGACCGGGTCCGCCGAGCGAGTGACGGCTGCGTGAGCGACGACGCCGCTCAGGAGGGGACGGTCCCCGTGGGCACGCCCGCGGCACCCCCACGCACCGGCTCCAGCGCGCAGGGGCCCGCCCGCGGTGCGCACCCCGCGCACGGGTTCGGGACGGCGCTGGCGCTGACGGTGGCCGGTACGGTCGTCCCCGGGGTCGCGTACCTGGCCAGCGGCCGCCGCCGGCTGGGCGCCGTGGTCCTCGTGCTCTTCCTGGTCCTCGTCGGCGGTGCGGTGTGGCTGGCCACCGGTGGCCGGCGTGACGTCGTCCACCTGGCGGTCGACTCGACCGCGCTGCTCTGGCTGATCGGCGGGGCGGTGCTGCTCGCGCTGCTCTGGCTGGTCGTCGTCGTCACCGGCTACCGCGCCCTGCTGCCGCGGGGCACGCGGGGCTGGCAGCGCGCGCTGGGCGGCCTCGTCGTCCTGCTGCTCTGCGCGGCGGTCGCCGCCCCGGCCGCCGCCGTGGTGCGCATCGCCGACGCGCAGCGGGACCTCGTCGACAGCGTCTTCGACGACGGCGACAGCGCCACCGTGGCCCGGCCGACCGACACCTCGGTCCCGTTCGACGGGAAGCAGGAGATCAACGTCCTGCTCCTCGGCGGCGACGGTGGCGCCGGCCGGGAGGGGGTGCGCACCGACACGGTCATCGTCGCGAACGTGCAGGTCGCGACCGGTGCGACGACGCTGTTCAGCCTGCCGCGGAACCTGGAGAACCTGCCGTTCCCGGCCGACAGCCCGCTGGCCGCCCTCTACCCGAACGGGTTCACGGCCGGCAGCGAGAGCGAGAGCCTGCTCAACGCCGTCTACCGGAACGGGCCGGCCGCCCACCCCGACGTCCTGGGACCGACCGACGACCCGGGGGCGGACTTCCTCAAGCTCGGTGTCGGCGAGGCCCTCGGGCTGGACATCGACTACTACCTGCTGGTCAACCTCGACGGCTTCAGCCGGCTGGTCGACGCCCTCGGCGGGATCACGCTCAACGTCAACTACTACGTGCCGGTCAACGGCGACACCGCCACCGGTGCCCTGCCCGACGCCTACATCGCACCCGGGCCGGACCAGCACATGACCGGCACGCGGGCGCTGGACTTCGCCCGCGGGCGCTACGGCCTGTCGGACTACCTGCGGATGGACCGGCAGCGGTGCGTGCTGCAGGCCATCGTCGACGCCGCCGACCCGGTGACCCTGCTCCGCCAGTACCAGGACCTGGCGCGGACGACGCAGGACATCGTGAGCACCGACGTGCCCTCCGCCGTCCTCGGTGACGTCGTCGACCTGGCCTTCGACGTGAAGTCCGCCGGCATCCGCAGCGTCGTCTTCGACGACACGGTGATCAACCCGGCCTACCCCGACTACCCGAAGATCCGGTCGCTGGTCCAGCAGGCGCTGCACCCCGCGCCCGCGGGCACCCCGACGGCCCCGGCCCCGGCGCCGGCGACGTCCAGCGCGCCGCTGGCCGCCGCGCCGTCACCGGGCGGCAACGGCGGGTCGGTGACCGAGGTGGCCGACGCCTGCGCCTACGACCCGGCGCAGGCCCAGGCGGCCCTGGACGCCGGTCAGCCCCCCACCCGCGGCGGCTGAACCAGCACGACCACCAGCGTGCGGGGGCCGTGCACGCCCTCGACCCGCTGCAGCTCGATGTCGGAGGTCGCCGACGGCCCGCTGACCATGGTCAGCGGCCGCAGCGGGTCCAGCCGGGCCAGCCCCTCCGGCACGCTGCCCACCACCTGGTCGGCGGTCACCACGCAGACCAGGCAGTCCGGCAGCAGCGACAGCGCCCGCCGGCCGCAGGCGGGCGAGCCGTCGAGCACCAGGGTACCGGTCTCGGCGATCGCCACCGCGACGGCGGTCACCGACGCGGCCCGGTCGGCGAGCTGCACCGCCGGACGGTCGTCGTCGACGTCGCAGCCCTCCGGCCGCCACTCCTGCGCCAGCCCGGGAGCCACCACGACGTCGCCGGCCGCCCACCCGGCGCCGAGGGCCTGGTCCAGCGCGGCCCGCACGGTGGCGGGGACGTCGGCGGGGGCGCAGCGCAGCACCGCGGCCCGGTAGTCCTCCACCCGGTCGACGAGCAGGTCGAGCAGCTCCGGCCCCGTGACCGGGTGCACCTGCGCGTAGTCCCGGGCCACCTCGGCCGGGGTGGTCCGCTCGGAGCCCAGCGCGGTCCGGATCCGGCCGAGCACCTCCTCGCGGGCGGTCACTTGCCGTGCTCCTCGGTCCACTGCTGGACGAACGTCCTCGCCGGCGGGGTGGGCAGGTCCCGGCTGCGGGTCCAGCCGGAGACCGGGGGCGGCAGGGCGTTGGGCAGCGTCGGCCGGCCGCGGGAGACCAGCCGGCCCAGCCCCGCCGCCCGCTGGGCCAGGTGCCACAGCCGCGGGTGCGACATCGCCCGGGCCAGCGCCGCGAAGGCCACCCCCTCGGCAGTCGGCTTCTGCTGCGCCTCGACGTGCTCGGCCCGCAGGTGCACCAGGATCGAGGGGATGTCGATCGCCACCGGGCAGACCTCGAAGCAGGCGCCGCAGAGCGAGGAGGCGTAGGGCAGCGAGGCGTTGTCCTCCACCCCGGTGAGCTGCGGGGACAGGATCGCCCCGATCGGCCCCGGGTAGACCGAGCCGTAGGAGTGCCCGCCGGTGCGCTCGTACACCGGGCAGACGTTGAGGCACGCCGAGCAGCGGATGCAGTGCAGCGCCTCCCGGCCCACCTCGTCGGCGAGCACCGCCGTCCGGCCGTTGTCCAGCAGCACCAGGTGGAACTCCTGCGGCCCGTCGCCGGGCGTCACCCCGGCCCAGGTGGAGGTGTAGGGGTTCATCCGCTCGCCGGTGGACGAGCGGGGGAGCAGCTGCAGGAACACCTCCAGGTCGCGCCAGGTCGGCACCACCTTCTCGATGCCCATCACGGTGATCAGCGTCTCCGGGAGGGTCAGGCACATCCGGCCGTTGCCCTCGCTCTCCACCACCGTCAGCGTGCCGGTCTCGGCGACGGCGAAGTTCGCACCGCTCACCGCCACCCGGGCCCGGAGGAACCGCTCACGCAGGTGCTGGCGGGCGGCCATGGCCAGCCGGCGCGGGTCGTCGGTGAGGCCGGGGTCCACGCCGGGGATGGTCCGGGCGAAGATCGCCCGGATCTCGGCCCGGTTCTTGTGGATCGCCGGCACCAGGATGTGGCTGGGCTGGTCCTCACCGAGCTGCACGATCAGCTCGGCCAGGTCGGTCTCGAACACGTCGAGGCCGGCGGCCTCCAGCGCCTCGTTCAGCCCGATCTCCTGGGTGGCCATCGACTTGACCTTGACCACCTCGGGCGCGCCGGTGGCCAGCACCAGCCGGGTGACGATCTCGTTGGCCTCGTTCGCGTCCCGGGCCCAGTGCACGACGCCGCCGCGGGCGGTCACCTGCCGCTCCAGCTCCTCCAGGTGCTCGTCGAGGCGGGCCATCGTGGCGGCCTTGAGCGCCTTGCCCGCCGCGCGCAGCTGCTCCCAGTCGGGCACCTCGGCGACCACCCGGGCGCGCTTGCCGCGGATGGTGCTGGTGGCGTGACCGAGGTTGGCCCGCAGCTGGCCGTCGCGCAGCGCGCCGCGGGCGGCGTCCGGGAACGACTGGTCGCCGCGCAGGTGGCCGACCCCGCGCGGTGCCGTGGGGAGACCCAGGAAGGTCGGGGCCTTCGGCGGGACGGTGGCGGTCATGCGGTCACCGTCGGGGTGGTGGGGTGGGACAGCGATGGCTCGGTGGACTGCTGCGGGCTCACGGCTTCCTCCGTCGAGGCGAGGATCTCGGCCAGGTGGACGGTGCGGGTGCCGGCGCGCAGCCGGGAGAGTCCGCCGCCGATGTGCAGCAGGCAGGAGGCGTCCCCGGCGGTGCACACCTCGGCGTGGGTGGACAGCACGTTGGCCATCTTGTCGGTGAGCATGGCGGTCGAGGTGTCGGCGTTCTTCACCGCGAAGGTGCCGCCGAACCCGCAGCACTGCTCCGCGCCGGGCAGCTCGACCAGCTCCAGGCCGCGGACCGCGCGGAGCAGCTGGTAGGGCCGGTCGCCCACCTTCAGCAGCCGCAGCGAGTGGCACGTCGGGTGGTAGGTGACCCGGTGCGGGTAGTACGCGCCGACGTCGGTGACGCCGAGGACGTCGACGAGGAACTGGGACAGCTCGTAGGTGCGCCCGGCCAGCTCCTCGGCGGCCCGGGCCAGCTCCTCGTCGCCGGCCCGGCGGGCCACGTCGGCCTGCTGGTGGTGCACCGAGGCCACGCACGACCCGGACGGCGCGACGATCGCCTCGGCGCCGGCGAAGGCCCGGACGTGGTTGGCGACGATCCCCACCGCCTCCCGCCGGTAGCCGGTGTTGACGTGCATCTGCCCGCAGCAGGCCTGCCCGGTCGGGACGACGACCTCGTGCCCCAGCCGTTGCAGCAGGGACGCCGTGGCATGCGCCACCGACGGGGTCAGGGTGTCCACCAGGCAGGTGGCGAAGAGCGCGACCTTCATCCGATACCTCCGCTCACGACGGCCCGGCTGGGACGCCGGACCATGCTGGACTCGCGGACGACGAGCGTGGGCTCGAAGACCGGCTGGGAGTGCTGGTGGTCGGGGTCCGACGCCTCGTCCAGCAGCAGTTCGGCGGCCCGCCGGCCGAGCTCGACCCGGGGCTTGCGCACCGAGGTGAGCGGCACGGCGGCCGCGGCGGCGAAGTCGATGTCGTCGTAGCCGACGATGGCGAAGTCCTCGGGGACCCGCACCCCGTGCCGGACCATCTCCTGGAGCACGCCGAGGGCGGTGAGGTCGTTGGCGCAGACCGCTGCGGTGGGCCGCCGGCCCGCCGGGAGCCCGATGATCTGCGCAGCTGCCTCCCGGCCGCCGGCCACGGTGAGGTGCGCGGGGGAGAAGACGGTCAACGCGTCCTCGAACCCGGCGCCCTCCCGGACCGCGGCCGCCACGCCGTCGTGCCGCTCGTGCACCTGGGGCAGTCCGGAGGAGCCGATGAAGGCGATCCGCCGGTGGCCGCGCTCCAGCAGGTGGTCGGCGGCCAGCCGGCCGCCCAGCGCGTCGTCGACCGCGACGGCGCACTGGCCCGGGCCGGTCGCGCGGCGGTCGAGCAGGACGACGGGGGTGCCCCGGGAGCGCAACGCCTCGACGTGCGGGGAGAGCTCCGCGGTGGGCGTGATCAGCACGCCTTGCACGCGCTGCTCGGTGAGGACGTCGAGGTGCGCGGCCTCCCGGTCGGCCCGGTCGTCGGAGTTGCACAGCATCACGGCGAGCCCGGCGGCCGCAGCGACGTCCTCGACCCCGCGCGCGACGTCGGTGAAGAACGGGTTGGCGATGTCCAGCACGACCAGCCCGATGGTCCGGCTGCGCCCGGCGCGCAGGTGCCGGGCCGACTCGTTGCGGACGAAGCCGAGTGCGGCGATGGCGGTCTGCACGCGCTCCCGGGTCGCCGGGCTCACCGCCTCCGGGCGGTTGAGGACGTTGCTGACGGTGCCCACCGAGACCCCGGCCCAGAGGGCGACGTCGCGGATGCCGGCGGTCAGCGGGGCCTCCCTCGGAGTGGCGGTGCGGACACGGTAGCGGCGCATCAGGTCACCGGCGTGGTTGAAACGTCTCAACACTCGGCCGAAGGAGCGGAGCTGATGTCGGCGGGACGGTTGACACCTTCCTAGCAGGTTACCTATGGTCTGCGCTACAGAGATGCTGAAACGTTTCATGCGCTGCACAGAGCCGTCCGAGAGGAACCCGTGCCCCGCGTCTGCTTCACCCTCCAGGTGCGCCCCGACCGGCTCGCCGAGTACCGCGAGCGCCACGCCGCGGTGTGGCCGGACATGCTGCACGCCCTGCGCGACGCCGGGTGGCACGACTACCAGCTCTTCCTGCGCGATGACGGCCTGCTGGTCGGCACCCTGGTGACCGACGACCTGGCCGCGGCGCAGGCGGCCGTGGACGCCGCTGACGTGAGCGCCCGCTGGGAGGCCGAGATGGCCCCCTTCTTCCAGACCGGGGACGGCAGGGGCAAGTCCTCGCTCGACCTCGTCTTCGACCTCGACGCCCAGCTCCGGGCGGCCGCGGTCCAGCCCACCCCACCGATCGGAGATCCCCCGTGACCGACCTCCGCGCGCAGGCGCTCGCCGCCCTCGCCACCCAGACCATCGAGCTGCCCTCGTGGGCGTTCGGCAACGCCGGCACCCGGTTCAAGGTCTTCAGCTCACCCGGCGTCCCGCGCACCCCGTTCGAGAAGATCAGCGACGCCGCCCAGGTGCACCGGTTCACCGGCGTCGCACCCCGGGTGTCGCTGCACATCCCCTGGGACCTGGTGGACGACTTCGGCAAGCTCGCCCAGCACGCCGCCGACGAGGGCGTCTCCATCGGCGCGATCAACTCGAACCTGTTCCAGGCCGACGAGTACAAGCTGGGCTCGCTGACCAACGCCGACCCGGCCGTGCGGGCGAAGGCCGTGGCCCACCACGTGCAGTGCATCGACGTCATGCGGGCCACCGGCTCGACCGACCTGAAGATCTGGCTGCCGGACGGGACCAACTACCCGGGCCAGGACGACATCACCGACCGCCAGGAGCGGCTCGCCGAGTCGCTGCAGCAGATCTACGCCGAGCTCGACCCCGAGCACCGGCTCGTCCTCGAGTACAAGTTCTACGAGCCGTACTTCTACACGATGGACATCCCGGACTGGGGCACGTCGCTGCTGCACTGCCTGGCCCTCGGCGAGCAGGCGAAGGTGGTGCTGGACACCGGCCACCACGCGCCGAACACCAACATCGAGTTCATCGTCGCCCAGCTGCTGCGCATCGGCCGGCTCGGCGCCTTCGACTTCAACTCCCGCTTCTACGGGGACGACGACCTCATCGTCGGCGCCGCCGACCCGTTCCAGCTGTTCCGGATCATGAACGAGATCGTCCGCGCCGACGCGCTGCGCCCGGACTCCGGCGTCAACTTCATGCTCGACCAGTGCCACAACATCGAGCCGAAGATCCCCGGCCAGATCCGCTCGGTGATGAACGTGCAGGAGGCCACCGCCAAGGCGCTGCTGGTCGACCGCGACGCGCTGCGCACCGCCCAGCGCACCGGGGACGTGCTCGGCGCGAACGGCGCGCTGATGGACGCCTACAACACCGACGTCCGCCCGCTGCTGGCCGAGCTGCGCGAGTCCCAGGGGCTGCCGGCCGACCCCTACGCCGCCTACGCCGCCTCCGGCCACGCCGACCGCATCGCCGCCGACCGCGTCGGTGGCCAGCAGGCCGGCTGGGGTGCCTGATGACGAACCCGACCGCCCCCTCCGAGGAGACGACCATGGACGACAGCGCCACCACCGTGCAGCAGCTGATCGAGCGTTCCCACGCGCTGGGCGCCGACCCGCGCAACACCAACTACGCCGGCGGCAACACCTCGGCCAAGGGCACCGGCACGGACCCGGCCACCGGCGGTGAGGTGGAGCTGCTCTGGGTCAAGGGCTCCGGCGGCGACCTGGGCACCCTGACCCCGGCCGGGCTGGCCGTGCTGCGGCTGGACCGCGTGCGGGCGCTGGTCGACGTCTACCCCGGCGTGGACCGCGAGGACGAGATGGTCGCCGCGTTCGACTACTGCCTGCACGGCCGGGGCGGGGCCGCGCCCTCGATCGACACGACCATGCACGCGCTCGTCGACGTCGCCCACGTCGACCACCTGCACCCCGACTCCGGGATCGCGCTGGCCACCGCCGCCGACGGCGAGGCCCTCACCTCCGAGGTGTTCGGCGACCGCGTGGTGTGGGTGCCCTGGCGCCGTCCGGGCTTCCAGCTCGGGCTGGACATCCGGGCGATCGCCGCGGCGAACCCGCAGGCGATCGGCTGCATCCTCGGCGGCCACGGCATCACCGCGTGGGGCGCCACCAGCCAGGAGTGCCAGGACCGGTCGCTGGAGATCATCCGCACCGCCGAGGACTTCATCGCCAAGCGGACCAGCCAGCTCGGCCGGCACCCCTTCGGCGAGCAGCTCGAGGGCTACGCGCCGCTCCCCGAGGGCGAGCGGCGTGCCAAGGCCGCCGCGCTGGCGCCCGTCCTGCGCGGGCTGGCCAGCACCGACCGGCCGCAGGTCGGCCACTTCACCGACTCCGACGTGGTGCTGGACTTCCTGGCCCGCGCCGAGCACCCCCGGCTGACCGCGCTGGGCACCTCGTGCCCGGACCACTTCCTGCGCACCAAGGTCCGCCCGCTGGTCGTCGACCTGCCGGCCACCGCGAGCGTGCAGGAGGTCCTGGACCGGTTGCCGGCCCTGCACGAGACCTACCGCGAGGAGTACGCGGCCTACTACCAGCGGCACGCCGCGCCGGACTCCCCGGCGATGCGCGGGGCCGACCCGCTCGTCGTCCTGGTCCCCGGCGTCGGGATGTTCAGCTACGGCAAGGACAAGCAGACCGCCCGGGTGGCCGGCGAGTTCTACGTCAACGCCATCAACGTGATGCGCGGCGCGGAGGCGATCAGCACCTACGCCCCGATCGACGAGGCGGAGAAGTTCCGGATCGAGTACTGGGCGCTGGAGGAGGCCAAGCTCGCCCGGATGCCTGAGCCCAAGCCGCTGGCCACCCGGATCGCGCTGGTCACCGGCGCCGCGTCGGGCATCGGCAAGGCGATCGCCCAGCGGCTGGCCGCCGAGGGCGCCTGCGTCGTGGTCGCCGACCTCGACGCCGAGAAGGCGAGCGCGGCCGCCGCCGAGATCGGCAACGCCGACGTGGCGATCGGCGTCGCCGCCGACGTGTCCGACGCCGCCGCCGTGGCCGCGGCCGTCGACGCCGCGGTGCTGGCCTTCGGAGGGCTGGACCTGGTCGTCAACAACGCCGGCCTGTCGATCTCCGCGACGCTGCTGGACACCACCGAGCAGCAGTGGGACCTGCTGCACGACGTGATGGCCAAGGGGTCGTTCCTGGTCTCCCAGGCCACCGCCCGGGTGCTCATCGCCCAGGGCATGGGCGGGGACCTGGTGTACATCTCCTCGAAGAACAGCGTCTTCGCCGGCCCCAGCAACATCGCCTACTCCGCGACCAAGGCCGACCAGGCGCACCAGGTCCGGCTGCTCGCCGCCGAGCTGGGCGAGTACGGGATCCGGGTGAACGGGATCAACCCCGACGGCGTCGTCCGCGGTTCGGGGATCTTCGCCGGCGGCTGGGGTGCCCAGCGGGCCAAGACCTACGGCGTCCCGGAGGAGGAGCTGGGCAAGTTCTACGCCCAGCGCACCCTGCTCAAGCGGGAGGTGCTGCCCGAGCACGTCGCCGACGCGGTCTTCGCCCTCACCGGCGGGGAGCTCACCCGGACGACGGGCCTGCACGTGCCGGTCGACTCCGGCGTGGCAGCGGCCTTCCTGCGGTGAGCCTGCACGCCGCGGTCGACTTCGGGGCGTCCAGCGGCCGGGTGATGCTGGGGGCGGTCGGTCCGGGCCGCCTCCAGCTCACCGAGGCGGCCCGCTTCCGCAACGGCGCCGTCGAGGTGCCCGGGGAGCGGGGCGCGGCCCTGCACTGGGACGTGCTCGGGCTGTGGCGGGAGTCGCTGGCCGGACTGCGCCGGGTGAGCGACCTGGCCCGCGAGGCGGGTGAACCGGTCGCCAGCGTCGGGGTGGCCACCTGGGCGGTCGACTACGGCCTGCTGGCCGGGGACGGGACGCTGCTGGGCGCGCCGCGCTCCTACCGGGACGCGCGCACCGACGGCGTGGCGGAGCGGGTCCACCAGCAGCTGCCCGCCGTCGAGCTCTACCGGCGCAACGGGCTGCAGCACCTGCCGTTCACCACGCTCTACCAGCTCGTCGCCGAGCAGGACGGGCCGCTGCTGGCCGCGGCCCGCACCATGCTGCTGGTGCCGGACCTGGTCGGGTACTGGCTGTCCGGGCACCTCGGCGCGGAGGCCACCAACGTCTCCACCACCGGGCTGGCCGACGTGCACACCGGCCGGTGGGCCGCGGACCTGGTCGCGCTGGCCGGGATCGACGCCGGCCTGCTGCCGCCGGTGCACGACCCAGGGGCGGTGCTCGACGGGCTCCGGCCGGACGTCGCGTCGTCCACCGGGCTGGACGACGCCCGGCTGGTCGCCGTGGGCAGCCACGACACCGCGTCGGCTGTGGTGGGCGTGCCGGCCACCGACGAGCGCTTCGCCTACGTCGCCTGCGGCACCTGGGCGCTGGTCGGGGTCGAGCTGGAGTCCCCGGTGCTCGGCGCGGAGAGCCTGGCCGCGGGGTTCACCAACGAGCGGGGCGTCGACGACCGGATCCGCTACCTGCACAACGTCATGGGCCTGTGGGTGCTGCAGGGCTGCCTGGCCGACTGGGGCCTGGACAGCGCCGACCTGACCGCGCTGCTCGGCGCGGCCGCGGAGCTGCCCGACGGTGGCGCCGTGGTCGACGTCGACTCCCCGGCGTTCCTGCCGCCGGGGCCGATGGTGACCCGCGTGCAGCAGGCCTGCGAGGCGGCCGGTCAGCCGGTGCCGGTCAGCCGGCCCGCCGTCGTCCGCTGCGTGCTCGACAGCCTGGCCACGGCCTTCGCCCGGGTGGTGGAGGACGCCGTCCGGCTGTCCGGGCGGGACGTCGACGTGGTGCACGTGGTGGGCGGCGGGGCGCAGAACGCGCTGCTCTGCCAGCTCACCGCGGACGCCTGCGGCCGGCCGGTCCTGGCCGGCCCGGTGGAGGCGACCGCGCTGGGCAACGTGCTGGTCCAGGCCCGGGCCGCGGGCGCCGTCACCGGCGCGCTGGAGGACCTGCGCGCGCTGGTGACGGCCACCAGCGACCTGGTGCGCTACGTCCCGGGCGGTGTGGTCAGCCCGAGGTGACCCCCCGCCGGGACGCCGCCTCGGCCAGCCCGGCCTTGGTGAACGCCAGCGCGTCCCGGGCCAGGGCCTGGTTGTCGGTCCACAGGTTGCGCCAGATCGCCAGGTCGTTGGAGAGCGTGCGGTGCACGACCTCCGAGGAGAACGACTCGAAGGTGACGATCCCGGAGTAGTCCACCTCGTCCAGCGCGGTGAAGAACTCCGTCCAGGGGATGGACCCGGTGCCCAGCGCGCCGCGGTGGGACTCCCCGACGTGCACGTACCCGAGCCGCCCGGCCGCCGCGGCGGCGCGGACCGCCTCGGTGAAGGAGTGCTCCTCGATGTTCATGTGGTAGGTGTCCAGGTGGGCCATGACGTTGGGCCGGTCCACCGCCGCGATGAAGTCCAGCGTCTCCTGCGTGGTGTTGATGACGTTGGTCTCGTAGCGGTTGCAGAACTCCAGCGCCAGGGTGATGCCCGAGGCGGCGGCCTCGTCCGCCAGCCAGGCGATCGTCTCCTGGGAGTTGGCCCGCCCGCGCTCGGTGGCGGGGGCGTCGTACTTGCCGAGCTTGGAGTACAGGACGCCGCACAGGGTCGTGCCGCCGCTGTCGCGCAGCACGCGCAGGGCGGTGCCGAGCCGTTCCCGCCCGCGCGCCACGATCTCGGGGTCCTCGCTGGAGACGTCGGTGTCGGCGCTGAGCCCCAGCGAGGCGCTCACCTGCAGCCCGTGCTGCTGCAGCAGCCGCGCGGTCATGTCGCCGTCGAACCCGGTCGGGTCGATCGGGGCGATCTCGATCAGGTCGTAGCCGGCCTCGGCACTGGACGTGATGGCCCGCTCGGCCTCGTCCCGGGACCAGCCTCCGGTCCAGACCAGGGCGTGGACGCCGTGGGTGACAGCCATGGACAACTCCTCTTCTCTCAGTGGGTGGCGGGACGGTCGTCCAGCCAGCCCCGTCGGCACAGCTCGGCCAGCAGCCGCTGGTAGCCCTCCTCGAGGGCGTCGACCTGCGCGGGATCGGGGTCGACGACCTCGGCCGGGCGGACCGCCCGGCCGGTCGTCGCGGCGAGCGTGCTGCCGGTCCAGGCGGCGGCGGCCAGCAGCGCGGCACCGAAGGCGCTGGCGGGCTGCGCCGGGCGGGTGACCGGGCGGCCGAGCACGCTGGCCCGGATGGTGGTCCACACCCGGGACCGGGTGCCGCCGCCGACCACCCGGTGGTCGGCCGAGGCCACCCCCAGCGCGGCCAGCCGCTCCAGCCCGAGCCGCTCGACGTAGGCGACGCCGTCCAGCCACGCCCGGTGCCGGTCGACCGGGCTCACCCCGCCGGTGCCGCCGAGCAGGAATCGGGTGGCGTCGGGCCGGGCGAACGGGAACCGCTCCCCCGTGCCGGCCAGCGGGTAGGCCGTCAGCGGCGACGGGCCGTGCCCGGCGGCCGCCGCGTCGGCTGTGGTGAGGTCGGCCGTGCCGAGGTCAGCAGGCCTGTCGAGGATGCCGGCGCCGCAGTTGGAGGCACCGCCGGGCCACCAGAGCCCGTCGGGCCCGAGGTGGGAGTAGACGGCACCGTCGAACCCGGTGACCTCGGTGGCGGCGACCCCCTTGAGCACCAGGGTGGTGCCCAGCACGCCGGTGCTCTGCCCGGCGGCGACGGCGCCGGCGGCGACCTGCGCGGTGCAGCCGTCGGTCATGCCGGCGACCACCTGGACCTGCGGCGGCAGGCCGAGGTCGGCGGCGGCGTCGGCGCGCAGCGTCCCGACGACCGTGCCGGGGTGCACGAGCGGCGGCAGCGCGCCGGCCGGGACCCCGGCCGCGGCGAGCAGCTCCGCGGGCCAGCGGGCGGACGCGGGCGCGATGCCGGTCTTGAGGGCGTGCGAGGTGTCGGTGACCAGCCGCCCGGTCAGGTCCGCGACGACGACGTCCGGGACGTGCAGCAGCCGGAGGTCGGCGGCGGGCCGCTGCTCCGCCAGCCAGGCGAGCCGGGCCAGGGTGCCGGCGGCAGCGACCCGCTGCCCGGTGACCGCGCTGATCCGGGCGGCCTGCGCGGCGCCCCGCTGGTCGGCGTAGAGCAGGACCGGGCCGGTGGGCGTCCCCGCGGCATCGGCGGCGAGCACGCTGCCCGAGGTGGCGGTCACCGACAGCGCCCGCACCGCGGCGGCGCGGGCGCCGAGCTCAGCGGCCAGCTGCCGGACGGCGGTGCGGACCACGGCGACGTGGGCGGGCCGCTGCTCCAGCTCCCCGGGCCGGGGGG
>NZ_SJEX01000072.1 GCF_005930495.1 Modestobacter excelsi
GCTCCCGGACGTGGCTCCCCGCGCGGTGAGTGAGTCTCCCCGCCCCGCTTTCCGCGCGGAGAGTGGGGCGGGAAGTGAGGCTGTGGCGGTTGCGCGGCTGGCGTGGCCGCGGCGGGCGGTGCTCCGGGCGGTGGCCGCAGGCGCCGCCGCCAGCGCGTTCGGCATCGCGCTCACCGCGGTCTCCGGCTGGCTGATCGTGCGCGCCGCCGAGCAGCCGCCGATCCTCACCCTGATGGTGGCGATCGTCGCCGTGCGCGCCTCCGGCCTGGGCCGGGCGGTGCTGCGCTGGCTGGAGCGGCTGGCCACCCACGACGCCGCCTTCCGGCTGGCCTCGGCCACCCGGCTGCGGCTGTGGAGCGCGCTGGTCGCGCAGGGCCCGGCGGCCGATCGGACCCCGGGCCGGGCGCTGGCCCGCCTGGTGGGGGACGTCGGGCTGCTGCAGGACCTCTCGGTGCGGGTGGTCGCCCCGCAGTGGGTCGCGGGTGTCGTGCTCACCGGCACGACGGCGGTGCTCACGGTCCTCGACCCGCAGGCCGGTGCGCTGGTCGCCGCGGTGCTCGCCGCCGCGGTGCTGGCCACGGTCGGCGTGCACCGCTGGGCGGACCGCGGCGTCGCCCGGTCCGCGGCCGAGCTGCAGACGGTGACCCTCCGGGAGACCACGGCCACCCTCGAGGCGGCCGGGGACCTCCGCGCCCACGGGCTGGCGCCGGGTGCGGCCGACCGGCTCGACGAGCTGGGCCGCCGGCAGGGCCGGGCCGCCCAGGCCGGTGCCGCGGCCGCCGCGCTCGGCGACGCGATCGCGGTGCTGGCCACCGGGTCGGCCGCCGTCCTGGCGCTGGCCGCCGGCGCGGCCGCGGTGCAGGCCGGCCGGCTGGACGCCCCGGTCGCCGCCGTCCTCGCCCTCGCCCCGCTCGCGCTGCTGGAACCGCTCACCGCGATCGGGTCGGCCCGGCGGAACCGGATGGCCTGGCGCGACGCGCGGTCCCGGGTGGAGGCCGTGCTCGCCGAGCCGATCGCGGCCGACCCGGCACCCGGGGACCGGCTCGCCGTCCCGGTGCCGGTGCGCGAGCTCGCCACCGAGCAGCTCACCGCCGGCTGGCCGGGCCGCCCCGCCGTCCTCCGCGACCTGGACCTGGTGGCGACCGCCGGCTCCGGCTGGCTGGTGGTCACCGGGCCGTCCGGCTCGGGCAAGTCGACGCTGCTGTCGGTGCTGATGGCCTCGCTGCGGCCGGCCTCAGGCGAGTACGTGCTCGGCGACGGCCGCCGCCCCGTGCCGACCGACCGGCTGACCCGCGCCGACGTGCAGGCCGCCATCGCCTGGTGCCCGCAGGACGCGCACGTCTTCGACGCCTCGGTGCGCGCCAACCTGGCGCTGGCCCGCCCGCGGGGTGAGCTGGCCGGTCCCGACGGCGAGCAGGCGATGCGGACGGCGCTGACCGCGGCCGGGCTCGGCGCGCTGGTGGCGAGCCTGCCCGCCGGGCTGGACACGCCGGTCGGCGCGGGCGGGACCGCGCTGTCCGGCGGCGAGCGCCGTCGGCTGGCCGTCGCCCGGGCGCTGCTCGCCGACCGGGACGTCGTCCTGCTCGACGAGCCCACCGCGCACCTGGACCCGCCGACCGCCGCCGCACTGGTGACCGACCTGCGCCGGGCACTGGCCGGGCGGCTGGTCGTCTGCGTCACCCACGACCCCACGGTCGCCGGTGAGCAGGACAGCGTCCTGGCACTCGCTCCGCACGTACCGGCACCGGCGCGCCGCTGAGCTCGGACCCTCGTGGTGCGCCGACCCCGCCGATGGGGCAATGTAGGACGGTGGATCTCATCGCGCGCTTCGCCGCGACCCTCGCCGCCCAGGCGGGGGCCGGGGACGACGGGCACCTGCTGCCCGGCCGGCTCGCCCGGGCCGCCGCCGAGGCGCTGGGCGTGGACGGCGCGGGGCTGAGCCTGCTGGCCACGGAGACCGGCCGGTCCCCGCTGGGCGCGAGCTCGCCGGACGCCGCGCGCGCCGAACGGCTGGAGTTCACCGTCGGCACCGGTCCGTGCCTGCTCGCCCACGAGACCGGGCAGCCGGTGTTCGTCGTCGAGGAGGACATCCGCCGGCGCTGGCCCGTCTACGCCGACCTCCTGCTGGAGGGGACCCCGTTCCGCGGCATCGTCTCGCTGCCGCTGCGCTCGCCGCTGACCCGGGTCGGCGCGATGAACCTCTTCTTCGTCGACGCCGCCGACGTCCCGAGGCTCGACGTGTTCGCCGCACTGACCGTCGGCGACCTGGTCAACACCGCGCTCTGCGACGCGCTGGTGCGCTCGGCCTGGACGGCGGAGAGCGGTCCGGACTGGCTGCACAGTCCTCCGGCCCGGCGCCGGGCGGTGGTGTGGACGGCGGTGGACCGGACCAGCGGCGCGCTCGACGTCGACGCACCGGCGGCCCTCGCGCTGCTCCGCGGCTACTCCTACTCCGCCGGCCGGTCGGTGGACTCCGTCGCCGCGGACCTGGTCAGCGGCCGGCTGCGACCCGCCGACGTGCTCGGCGGGCCCGGCGAGCACTGAACCGTCGGGGGTGTGCGGCACCCTGGTGGGCATGGCCCAGCCCACGGTCGAGGAGTTCCTCGCCGACCTGCAGCACCCCCGCGCCGACGACGTCCGCCGGCTCCGCGCCGCGATCATGGCCTCCAACGACCAGCTCACCGAGCACGTGAAGTGGAAGGCCCCGAGCTTCTGCTCCCGCGGCGTCGACCGGGTCACCTTCCGGCTCTTCCCCGCCGACCACCTGCAGCTGGTGTTCCACCGCGGCACCGCGCCGCAGGACACCGAGGGCTTCGAGTTCGGCGACGACGCCGGGCTGCTGCGGTGGGTGGCACCCGACCGGGCGGTGCTCACCCTGGGCGACCCGGCGGAGGTCACCGCTCAGCAGGAGGCGATCGTCGCGCTGGTCAACCGCTGGGTCGCGGTGTGACCGGGCGCTAGCCGCACTCGGGGCCGGCGGGTACGTCGACCCGGATCTCGCGGCCCAGCTCGGCGTCGACGAGCGGGAGGTCGTCGCCGGACCAGAAGCTGCCCGGGTCGTAGGCGTTCATCGGCCGGTCCGCGGCCAGCAGGCCCATCGCGGTGTAGGTGGTCGCCGCCAGCTCCGCGCAGAAGATCGTGTCGTTGCTGAGGTGCCGGCGCACCTTCCCGGTGAGCCACCCGCGTGCGAGGTGCCGGGTGGTCGGGAACGGCTTGCCGTCCAGCCGGGCGATGGTGCGCAGGACGGCGTCCTCCATCTCCCGGGTCACCCCGCCGTCCTCGGCCGGGCCGACCAGCTGCCGCAGCCAGGCCTGCTGGCCGTACCGCTTCTTCCACACGCAGACGGCGTCGGAGAGGTCGTGCAGCTGGACGCCGCGCTGGTGCCGGCCGGACCACACGTCGGCCAGCGAGTGCCCGAGCTCGGCGTGCCAGAGCAGCGGCGGCAGGTCGTCGAGCACGACGGCGACGCCGACGTGGTTGACCGGGGCGTTGGTGACCGCCTGGATGGCACGGTCGGCCGGGGAACCGCCGCGGAAGACCCAGACGTCGCCGGTGCGGGTCAGCTCGACCGCCTCGGGCAGCGACAGCGAGGCCGGGGACGTACGCGACACGAGACGGGAGTGAGCCACATCACTAACATAACGGTTCATGCGCCTGTCGAAGCTGTTCGGAGTCGCCGGGATCGTCGGCGTAGCGGCGACCGGTGCGGTCCTCGTCCGTCATGAACGCCACCGCAGGGCCTACAGCGCCGAGGAGGTGCGGGCCCGGCTGCAGGGCCGCGTCGTCGAGGCCGCCACCGCGCCCGCCGACCCGGACATGGTGCCGGACTGGCCGGCCGAGGTGCAGCGCCCGCAGCGGCACCCGATGGAGGTCCTGCTCAGCGCGGTGATGCGGATCGGGCCGCTGCGCCGGTTCTGAGCACGTCGTCGTCCTCCGGACGACGTCGCCCGGGAATCCGCCGGCGCCGGACGGACTTGTCGCGGGCATGGACGTCTTCCTCACCGGTGGTACCGGTCTCGTCGGATCCGCGGTCCTGCGCGCCCTCCTCGAGGACGGGCACACCGTGCACGCACTGGCCCGCAGCGACAGCTCCGCCGCGCAGCTGGCGGACGCCGGCGCGACCGTCGTCCGGGGCGAGGTGGACGACTCCGCGCTGCTCGCCGACGCGGCCCGCGCCGCCGACGGCGTCATCCACACCGCCGCCGCCGCGGACGGCAAGGACGCCGACCGGGACGCCGCCCTCCTCGACGCCGTGCTGCCCGCGCTGGCCGGCAGCAGCCGGCCCTACGTGCACACCAGCGGTGTCTGGGTGCACGGCCCGGGGGAGATCGACGAGGACACCCCGTTCGCACCCCCGCAGCTGACCGCGTGGCGGCTGCCGCTGGACGCCCGCGTGCGGGCCGCGGCCGCCGACGGGGTGCGCTCGGTGGTGATCGCCCCCGGCATCGTGCACGGCCGTGGCCTCGGCCTGCCGAACCTGGTCAAGGACGGCCCACGCACCGACGACGGCGCGCTCGTGCTGCCCGGCAGCGGCGAGCAGCACTGGACGACGGTGCACGCCGACGACCTCGGGCGGCTCTACGCGCGGGCGCTGACCCGGGCGGCCGCCGGCTCGTACTACCTCGGGGCCAGCGGGCAGAACCCCACGGTGCGGGAGATCGGTGAGGCGGCCGGCCGGGGCGCCGGACTCGGCACCGCGACGGTGGGCTCGACCGCTGCCGAGACCGAGGCCCGCCTCGGCCCGCTCGCCGGTGCGTTCGACCTCGACCAGCAGGCCACCGGCGCCAAGGCCCGCGCCGAGCTCGGCTGGCAGCCGACCGGGGTGTCGCTGCTCGAGGACCTCGGCTCCGGCTCGTACGCCACCGCCTGACCCCCGGCCGACGCTCGTGCTCTGCTGCCGCCGGGGCAGCAGAGCACGAGCGTGCGCGCAGCGGTTCTGCCCGCCCGCCCGGAGGAGGACACTGCGGGCGCGGGGGGACGGACCGGGAGGAGCACGTCATGTCCGAGCACCCCCACGCCACCCTCGTCCGCGAGGCCTACGACGCCTTCGCCAAGGGCGACCTCGCCGCGCTCGACGAGGTCTTCGCCGAGGACATCCGCTGGCACCTGCCCGGCCGCAACCAGCTGTCGGGCACCCATGTGGGCCGGGCTGCGGTCTACGAGATGTTCGGCCGGTTGATGACGGTCACCGAGGGCTCCTTCCGGATCGAGGTCCGCACCGTCCTCGCCGACGACGACCACGTCCTCGCCCTGGTGGGCGTCTCCGCGCGCAGCGGCGAGCGGTCCTTCGCGATCACCGACGTGCACGTGTGCCGGATGGAGCACGGCAGGATCGCGGAGTTCTGGGACACCACCGACGACCAGTACGCCGCGGACGCCGTCTTCGGCTGAGGCTCAGCCGACACCCGGCGGCAGGGCCGCGCCCTCGTCCTTGAGGACGACGCCCGACGCGCCGAGCCGGCGGGACGCCTGCAGCAGCGCCACGAGGGTGTCCGCCGCCTGCGCGTAGGACAGCCCGTGCGGCGGGCGGACGTTGGAGATGCAGTTGCGCTCCGAGTCCGCCCGTCCCGGCCGCGGGTCGTGGGTCAGGTAGAGCCCGAGGCTGTCCGCGGAGCTCAGGCCGGGCCGCTCTCCCACCAGCACGACGACGATCCGGGCACCCAGCGCCTCCCCGACCGGGTCCCCCAGGGCGACCCGGGCCTGGTGCGCCAGCACGAGCGGCGCCACCGACCAGCCGGGGAGCCGCTCCAGCACCGCAGCCACCGTGCCGGCGGCGTGCTCGTGCACCGCCCGCGGCGAGAGCCCGTCGGCGAGCACCAGCGCCAGGTCGTGCTCCCCCGCCGGCAGCCGCGTGCCGTCCGCCGGCCGGCGGCCGAGGTCCGGCCGCTGCAGGTAGGTCTCCCGGTCCGGCGCCTGGCTGTGCACCTCGAGCAGCGGCAGGTCGACACCGGCGTCGGCGAGCGCGGCGCGCACCCGGTCGGCGTCCAGCGGGGTGTGCACGGCGTCCCGGGCGACGGCGTGCGCGGCCCGGAACTCCAGCTCGCGCGCCGTGGGCAGCCCGTCCCCCGCCCGGCCCAGCGCCACCCGGGCGCGGGTGGCGTTCCGCAGCAGCGACCACGGGTCGTCGGCAGGGCCATGGTGGCCGACATGGCCCTCGGGGGCGGTCATCGGGCGGCCGCGAGCAGGGCCCGGGCGGCGGGGGCGTCGGCGGCGAGCTCGCGGACCCGCCCGGCGTCGTCCAGCAGGTCCATCCGGGCCAGCCACGCCTCGAACTCCGGCGCCGGCCGCAGGTCCAGCACCGCGCGGGCGGTCAGCACGTCCTGGAACGACAGCGACTGGTAGTGCAGCATCACGTCGTCCGAGCCGGGGACGGCGATGACGAACGAGCAGCCGGCCGCCCCGAGCAGCAGGGTCAGGGTGTCGGTGTCGTCGCCGTCGACGTCGGTGTGGTTGGTGTAGCAGACGTCCACGCCCATCGGCAGGCCGAGCAGCTTGCCGCAGAAGTGGTCCTCCAGCCCCGCCCGGACCACCTGCTTGCCGTCGTAGAGGTACTCCGGGCCGATGAACCCGACGACGGTGTTGACCAGCAGCGGGTCGAAGTGCCGGGCCACCCCGTACGCGCGGCACTCCAGCGTCTGCTGGTCGACCGCCCGGCCGTCGACGCCGTGGTGCGCGTCGGCCGACAGCGCCGACCCCTGCCCGGTCTCGAAGTAGGTGACGTTGCGCCCGACGGTGCCGCGGCCCAGCTCCAGGGCGGCGGCCCGCGCCTCGGTGAGCAGGTCGAGGGTGACGCCGAAGCCGCGGTTGCCGGCCTGGGTGCCGGCGACGGACTGGAAGACCAGGTCGACCGGGGCGCCGGCCTCCAGCGCCCGCAGCGTGGTGGTCACGTGCGCCAGCACGCAGGACTGGGTGGGGATCTCGTAGCGGCTGATCACCGCGTCGACCAGCTCCAGCAGCGCGATCGTCTGCGCCGGGGAGTCGGTGGCCGGGTTGATGCCGATGACGGCGTCCCCGCTGCCGTGCAGCAGGCCGTCGAGGATGGAGGCGGTCACCCCCACCGCGTCGTCGGTCGGGTGGTTGGGCTGCAGCCGGGAGGCCAGCCGGCCGGGCAGCCCGAGCGTGCTGCGCAGCCCGGTGACCACCCGGGTCCGCCGGGCGACGGCCACCAGGTCGGCGTTGCGCATCAGCTTGGACACCGCGGCGACCATCTCCGGGGTCAGCCCGCGGGCCAGGCCGGAGATCGCCGCCTCGTCCCGCTCCGCCGCCCGGACCAGCAGCCACTCGCGGAACCCGCCGACGGTGAGCGAGGCGACCGGGGCGAAGGCGGCGGCGTCGTGGGTGTCCAGGATCAGCCGGGTGACGTCGTCCTCGTCGTAGCCGACCACCTGCTCGGTGAGGAACGTGGCCAGCGGGACGTCGGCGAGGGCGTACTGCGCGGCCACCCGCTGCTCCTGGGACTCCGCCGCCACACCGGCGAGCACGTCACCGGAGCGGGCGGGCGTGGCCTTGGCCAGCAGGTCCGACAGCGAGGGGAACTCGTGGGTGTGCCCACCGAGCGTCGTCCGGCGGATCGTCATCTCAACTCCTCATCGGCCGCGGCCAGTGCGGCGAACTCCTCCTCGGGCGCCGAGGCCACCAGGTGGTGCCGGCTGTAGACGGCGAAGTAGGCCAGGAACACCGCGTAGGCGGCGAGCGTCCAGAGCGCGGCCTCCACGTCGACCAGGAAGGTGGCGACCACCGCCGCCGCGGCCAGCACGAGCGCAACGCCGGTGGTCGCCACCCCGCCCGGGGTCCGGTACGGCCGCGGCAGGTCCGGTTCCCGGCGGCGCAGCACGATGTGGCTGACCATCATCAGCACGTAGGAGACGGTCGCGCCGAAGACGGCCATGTTGAGCAGCATCGCGCCCTGCCCGGTCAGCGAGAGCACGAAGCCGATCGCCCCGGGCACGAGCAGCGCCAGCACCGGCGCCTTCCGGCCGTTGGTGACCGACAGCGCGCGGGGCAGGTAGCCGGCCCGGGACAGCGCGAACGTCTGCCGGGAGTAGGCGTAGATGATCGAGAAGAAGCTGGCGACCAGCCCGAACAGCCCGGCGTAGTTGACCACCCGGGTGAGCCCGTCCGGGGCCCCGCCCACATCGAGCGCGTCGACCGGCGGGTTCCCCGACCCGGCGATCGCGGCCGAGCCGCCCGCCCCAGGGGTGAACACCAGCATGAGGACGGCGAGCATCACCAGGACCGCCATCGCCGCGATGATCCCGCGGGGCATGGCGCGGGCCGGGTCGCGGGCCTCCTCGGCGGCCAGCGGCACGCTCTCCACGGCGAGGAAGAACCAGATCGCGAACGGGAACGCCGCCCAGATGCCGAGCACGCCGTAGGGCAGGAAGTCCGAGGCGCCGGCGGCGTCGGTGGGCGCGATGTCGAGCAGGTTGCCGGCGTCGAACTGCGGGATGGCACCGACCAGGAACACCAGCAGGCCGAGCAGCGCGATGGCGGTGACGACGAACATCGCCTTGAGCGCCTCGCCCACGCCGAGCAGGTGGATGCCGATGAACAGCGCGTAGACCGCGAGGTAGACCCACCAGCCGTCGGTGATCCCGAACAGCCCGAGGGACTCGACGTAGGCACCGATGAAGGTGGCGATGGCGGCCGGTGCGATCGCGTACTCGATGAGCACCGCGATGCCGGTGGCGTAACCGCCCCACGGGCCCAGCGCGCGGCGGGCGAAGGTGTACCCGCCGCCGGCCGTGGGCAGCGCCGAGCCCAGCTCGGCCAGGCCGAACACCATCGCGGTGTACATGACCGCCATCAGCACGACGGCGATCAGCAGGCCGCCGAAACCGCCCTCGGCCAGCCCGAAGTTCCAGCCGGCGTAGTCACCGGAGATGACCGCGGACACCCCGAGGCCGGCGAGCAGCAGCCACCCCGCCGTCCCGGAACGCAGTTCGCGCTTCTGCAGGTAACCGGCGTCCACCGCCTCGGCCTCGACCCCCCGCCCGGTCGCCTGCGCTGCTCGGGCGGGTGCTGGGTCGGCGGTCATCTGGGTCCTCCGGCTCGGCTCGGATCAGGCCCGGCCAGCGTGTTCCCCTCTCCTCCCCAGGTCAACGGGGTGCGGTTCCTCGACACACGTTGTTCACCGGCGGTCGAGCAGCTCCCCGGCCAGCTGGGCGGCGTAGGGGTGGCCGAAGAGGCCGGGCAGCCCGCCGGTGTGCAGGAAGACCGTGCGCCGGCCGGGCACCTCCCCGTCGCCGCGTAGTGCCGCGGCCACCTCGGCGACCCGCGCCTCGACGTCCTCGTCCGGCCCGACCACGACCACCCGGGCGCCGAAGAGCTCCTCCAGCGCGAGGTTGCCGGCCCGGGCGGCGTCCGGCTCGCCGGAGAGCACGAGGACGGCGCGCAGGCCCCGGACCGCGGCGGCGGCCGCGGTCATCCGGGCGTGGTTGCTCTGCACCCCGCCGCTGGTGACCAGCACGGTGGCACCGCCGGCCTCGGCCTCACCGACCAGGTGCTCGAGCTTGCGGACCTTGTTGCCGCCGGCGAGAGACGTCAGGTCGTCGCGCTTGACCCACAGGTCGTCCGGGGAGAGGCCCAGGGCGGTGGCCAGCCGGGGCGCGGGGTCCAGCGGGGTCGGCCAGGGAGAGAGGCGCACGGTGCGGTCGTCACCGGTCCAGCCTGCCCGAGCGCCAGCCCTCCCGGCCCGGCTGTGCGGTACGCCACACTGCGGGCATGGCACACGACGAGCCGGTCACCGCCGTGGTGTTCGACGTCCTCGGCACCCTGCTGGATGAGACCGGGGGCCGGATTGCCGCGCTGCGCGCGGCCCTGCCGGATCTGGCCGACCGAGCGGAGTCGCTGGCCGCCGACTGGCGCGACCGGGTCGACCGCGCGATGGCACCGATCGCGGCCCGGGAGCGGCCGTTCCGCCCCCACGGGGAGCTCGAGCGGGCGGCGCTGACCGAACTGCTCGCCGCGCACGAGCTGTGGCTGCCCGGCCCCCAGGTCGCCGAGCTGGCCCGCTTCGGGCACCGCATCGAGCCCTTCCCCGGGGTGCCCGAGGCGCTCGCCGGGCTCCGGGCGGAGCTGCCCGTCGTCGCGTTGACCAACGCCGGGCCGGGCCAGGCCGCCGCCGTGTTCGAGCACGTCGGCTGGGAGTGGACCGCCGTCGTCTCGGCCGAGTCGGTGGCGGCCTACAAGCCGGACCCGCGGACGTACCGGCGGGCACTGGAGGTCCTCGGGCTGCCGGCCGAACAGGTGCTCATGGTGGCCGCGCACCCGTGGGACCTCGACGGCGCCGCGCGCGAGGGCCTGCGCACGGCTTTCCTCGACCGGGGCACCGGAGCCGACGGTCGCGGCTATGACCTGGTCGCGCCGGACCTCGGCGCCCTGGTGGAGACCCTGCTGTCGGGTCAGCCCACCTCGAGCAGCCGCAGGTCGCGGACGTAGCTGCCGGTGCCCCGGCGCACCTTCGTCGCGGCCGGCTGCAGCGCGTCGCCGACCGGGCGCAGGACCACCGCGACCGGCCGGCGGCCGAACAGGACCGGCTGCGCCCAGCCGGCCCGCGGCAGCGACGGCCGGCGCAGCGCCGGGCCCTCGATGCCGAGCACCAGCACGGCGGCGAGCACCGCCATCAGGGCGACCGTGCCGAGCGCGGTCGGCAGCCCGGCGTGCTCGGCGAGGAACCCGATGACCGGCGGGCCGCCGAGCAGGCCGGTGTAGCCGACGGTCGTGGCGAGCGCGACGCCCGAGGGCCCGCCGAGGGCGCCGGCCCGGGCGATGGCGAGCGGGAAGACGTTGGCCAGGCCGAGCCCGACCAGCACGAACCCGGCCAGGGCCACCGGCAGGGAGGTGGTGAGCACCGCGGTGAGCGCGCCGGCGGCCGCGACCAGCGCCCCGCCGACCAGCAGCCGGCGCTCGCCGAGCGCGCCCACCAGCCGGCCGCCGGCCAGCCGGCCGACCGCCATCGCCGAGGAGAAGCCGGCGTAACCGGCCGCGGCGAGCGCCGGGGCGGCGTGCAGCTGCTCGCGCAGGTGCAGCGCGCCCCAGTCGGACAGCGCGCCCTCGCCGTAGGCGGTGGCGCCCGCGACGGCGCCCAGCACGACCAGGACGGCGGTCGGCCGGGGACCGGGGTCCGCCGCGGTGCCGGGAGCGGCCTGCGCGGCGGTCCGGGTGCCGGCGTCGGCACCGGCCAGCACCGGCCCGGCCCACGCCATGACGGCCAGGCCGAGGACGGCGACGGCGAGCAGGTGCGGCGTCACGCCGACCAGCGCCGACGCGAGGCCGCCGAGGAGCGCACCGAGCAGCCCGCCGGCGCTGAACGCGGCGTGCAGCCCGGACAGCAGCGGCCGGCCGGCGCGGGCCTCGACCTGCACGCCGACGCTGTTGGCGGCGACGTTCACCGCGCCGGTGGCGGCACCGAAGACGAGCAGCCCGGCGCAGAGCGAGGGGACGCCGGTGGCGAAGCCGGGCAGCACGGCGCAGGCGCTGGCTGCGATGCCGGCCACCGCGGCGGTCAGGCCGGTGCCCAGCCGGGCGCACAGCGCGCCGGTCAGCTGCATGCAGGCGAGCGCGCCCAGGGACAGGCAGAGCAGGGCCACGCCGAGCGCGGTGTGGCCGGCGCCGGTCACAGCGCTGACGTCGGGGACCCGGGCGGCCCAGCTGCCGAAGACGAACCCGTCGAGGGCGAACAAGGCGGCGACGGCCGCCCACAGCCGGGACGGCGACGGATCGGTGGTGGAGGCACGGGTGAGGGCAGAACGGAGCATGGGAGACCTTCAGGGGTGTTCGCGCGGCACCGCAGTGCGACGGGCGGGGGTCGGAGAGCACACGACCTCGGGCGCTGACTCCACGGTGCCATGCACACGTGAGCGGTGCGTGTCAATGCCGTGTCCAGCAGGCGTGAGTGTCCCCACGTCGCTGTCTCCCTCGTCACAGCCGCGCCTCCGGTTGCCGCAGCTCCCCGCTGCCCCGAGGGTCAGGGGATGACCGGGACCTTCTCGCGCGGACTGATCGCCGGCGCTGCCGGCACCCTCGCCCTGCACGCCGCCACCTACCTCGACATGGCCGTCCGCGGCCGCCCGGCCAGCACCGTCCCGCAGCAGCTGGTGGACGCCGTCGCGCACGCGGCCGGCAGCGCCGTCCCCGGCCGCGGCGCCACCCGGGACGCCCGCCGCCGGGGCCTGGGCGAGCTCGCCGGCATCGCCAACGGCGTCGGGCTCGGGGTGGTCTTCAGCCTGGTCCGCTCGGCCGGGGTGCGGATGCCATTCCCGGTCGGAGCGGTGGTCAAGGGCGCCGCCGCGCTGGCCGCCACCGACGTCCCGGTCGCCGCCCTCGGCGTCAGCGACCCCCGCACGTGGTCGCGCGAGGACTGGATCGCCGACGCCCTCCCGCACCTGGCCTACGGCGCGGTCGCGCAGGCGGTGGTGGCCGGGCTGCCGACGCCGGACGAGCGGGTGCTCCCCCGCCAGGCGGCCTCGGCCGGGCTGGTCGGCCGGTCGCTGCTGCTGGGCGTGGCCACCGGCGGCCGGAGCTCGCTGGGCGTGGCCGGACCCATGCTCACCGCGCCCGACGGCGCGGTGAAGAAGCTGTCCAACCTCGCCGCGGTCGCCGGGGAGCTCTACGCCGACAAGCAGCCGGGCACGCCGGACCGGACCAGCGCGGCCGCGCTGCCCGCGCGTCTGGCCAGCGGCGCGGCCGGCGCCGGCATGCTGGCCAAGCGGCAGGGAGCGAACGCCGCGCTGCCGGTGGTGGCCGGGATCGCCGGCTCCGCGGCTGGGTCCTTCGGCGGGCTGGCCTGGCGGAGGTGGGCCGGCGGGCGGATGCCCGCGCTGCAGGCCGCCCTCGCTGAGGACGGCGTCGCGCTGCTGCTCGCGCTGGCCGCCTGCCTGACCGGCCGGCGCCGCTCGACCCGGCTGACCCTGGTGTCGACGCCGGCCTGAGGCGCCTCAGCCTCGCCAGGCCGGGTCGCGGCCGGCGAGCCCCAGGGCTCGGTCGAAGGCAGGGGCGTCGGCGGGCACCGGCACCTCGGGTCCGTACCAGCCGCCGTCCCGGCCCATCTGCGCGACCGGCTGCACCGCGGCGAGGGTGGCCTCGCCCAGCTCGGCGGGGACGTCGTAGGGCGCACCGATCGCCCGGGCGAGGTCCCAGCCGTGCAGCACGAACTCGGCCAGCATCAGCGGTCCGACGACCTCGGCGGGCATCGGGGTCGTGCCCATCAGCGTCTCGCCCTGCCACGCCGCCGGGTCGGCCCAGGCGTCGGCGGCGGTGTCCAGCTCGGCCGGGACCGCAGCCGCCCACTGCTCCACCGGCACGCCGTCGAGGAAGGGCGCCGGGGTGAGGCTGCTCCAGTCGTGCTCGAGCGGTGTGCGGGTGGCCGCCCGCTGGGACAGCACCGCGGCCCAGGCCAGGTGGTCGACCAGGGCGCGGACGTCGTAGTCGCCGCACGGGGTGGCCGCGGTCAGCTGGTCCGCGGTGACCGCGCGGAGGGGGCCGGCGGCCAGGTCGGAAGCGGCGCGCACGGCGGAGGTCGTCAGGGTCTCGGTCATGCCCCCAGCCTGCACCCGGCGCCGTCCCCGGTCTTGTACTTCCCCGACAGCCCGCCGAGGCGGGTCAGCCGCCGGCGCGGTCCGCCGCGGCCAGCAACCAGCCGGGTCCGGCGACCCGGGCGGTGCCGGGCAACCGGTCGCGCAGCCCCCGATCTGCGGTGACCACCAGCAGGTCGTCGTCGCCGTCGGCGAGCTCGGCGGCGACCGCGGCCAGCGCGTCGTCGCCGCTGCCGGCGGCACGCACGACCCGCACCCCGGCCGGCGCCGTGACGTCCCGGGCCCGGCCCTCGACGACCGCGACCAGGGCGACCACCGGCACGGGTGCGCCGTCCGGACCGGGCGGCGTCGTGCCGGGCAGCGCCGCCAGCCGGTCGAGCAGCCGGGCGGTGGCGCCCGCGCGGTCCCGCCACCAGCCATCGGGGCGCGCGCCGACGGTGTTGGCGACGTCGACGAGCAGGACGGTCACCGGCGGCGGGAGGTGCCGATCGCCGCCGTGCCTGCGGCGAACAGCAGGCCCACCACCGCGAGCCAGAACAGTCCCTTGACGATGAGGCCGATCACGGTCATCGCGATCCAGATCGCGAACAGCACGAGGACGAGGAGCAGGAAGGGGCGCACAGCTCGACCGTAGGCCCTGCCGGCGCCGCTCAGCTGCCCTCGGACGCGCCCGTCCGCCAGTAGCCCATGAACGCCACCGACGAGCGCGGGACGCCGAGGTCGCGGACGAGCCGGCGGCGCAGCGCCTTGACCATCCCGGCCTCGCCGGCCAGCCAGGCGTAGCAGCCGTCGGCGCCGTCCTGCGGCACCTCCCAGAGGATGCCGCCGGTGAGGTCGACGTCCTCCGGCTCGACCCCGGCCGTGTGCGCGGCCACGCCGAGCTCGCACAGTGCAGCGTGCACCCCAGGGCCGAGGGCCTCGCCGCGGGCCCGGCGGCCGCGGATCAGCCAGCGGACCTCGACGCCCGGCGGGACGGCGAGGGAGAGGACGTCGCCGGCCTCGGGGACCTCCAGGACGGCGACCGCCCGGCGGCCGGCGGGGAGCGCCTCGACGATGGCGCTGATCGCCGGGACGGCGGTCTCGTCGCCGGCGAGGAACAGGACGCCCTCGGCGGGTGGCGCCCACTCGACGCCCCACGCCCGGCCGGTGCCGGACCGGTCGGGGCCCAGGACGACGATCGGGTCGCCCGCCACGGCGGCGGCCGCCCAGCTCGCGGCGGGGCCGGGGTGGCCGTCCTCGACGCCGTGCAGGACGAGGTCGACGTCGAGCTCGCCGAGCTGCGGACGGGCGGCCCGCACGGTGTAGGTGCGCAGGAACGGACGCACGTGATCGGGCAGTGCGCAGTACTCCTGGTACCAGCCCGGGCCGTCGGTGAGCAGCTGCCGGACCGGCCCGCCGTCGCGGGAGAGCGCCAGCTTGATCCGCTGGTCGGCGCCGCCCACACCGAAGCCGGTGAGCTCGGGGCCGGCGAAGGTCAGCCGCAGGAAGCTGGGGCTCAGCCGCTCGACCCGGGTGACCCGGGCGGAGAAGAAGCGGTACGACGGCGCGGCGGGCTCGGCGAGCGGGGTCGCGGGCCGTTCGGTGGTAGCCGTCGCCATCGCGGGTCTCCCGGGATCGTCGTGCCGGCTCGATCACCGGACGTAGGTGAGGCTAGCCTCACCTACCTGCTCAGGGATATGGCGACCCGGGAAGTCACCGGGTCCGACCGAGTGCTCCGCAGATCGCGTCGGCGACCGCGTCGGGGTCCTCGTGCTCCCAGAACCGCAGCACCCGCCAACCGAGGCGGGTGAGGACGCCGTCGGTGCGCCGGTCCCGGGCCACGTTGGCCCGCAGCTTCTCGGACCACCAGCGGGAGTTGGCCGTCGGCCAGTGGCCGCAGGTGGGGCACGCATGCCAGAAACAGCCGTCGATGAAGACGATGATCTTGCGTTGCCTCCACACGAGGTCGCCGCGGGCGCGGGTCTCCCGGCAGGGGCGGACATCGACCCGGTACCGCACTCCGCGGGCGTGCAACCGCCGGCGCACCGCCAGCTCCGGCACGGTGTCGCGGCGGCCCTGCCGGCGGAACCGGGCCCGCACCACCGCCGAGGACGCCGGCGGGGCGACCCGGAGGTCCACGGGCGACGCGAGACCGACGGCCGGGGTCATCTGCCCGCTGGTGCCAGCGCGGGCTGGGTGGCCGTCTCCACCAGCCGGCACAGTCCGTTGACCAGGCGCAGCTGCTCCGGCGTCTGCACCGGGGAGGTCAGCAGCGCCGGGCTGCCGACGAGGTAGGCGACCGTCTTGGCCCGGGAGAGCGCGACGTTGAGCCGGTGCCGGTCGAGCAGGAAGTCCAGCCGGCGCGGCACGTGCGCACCGCTGGACGCGGCGAGCGAGAAGACCGCGACCGCGGCCTCCCGGCCCTGGAACTTGTCCACCGTGCCGACCTCCACTGCGCCGAGCCCCACCGCGGCCAGCGCACCGCGCACCTGGTTGACCTGCGCGTTGTACGGCGTGACCACCAGCACGTCGGCCGGTCCCATGACCCGGTCGACCCCGCCGGCGTGCCAGGAGCAGCCCATCAGGTCGCTCACCAGCGCGGCGACCACGGCCGCCTCTTCCGCGGAGGCTGCGCCGTTGCCCTCGTGCTCCACCGGCACCCAGCCGATCCCTGCCGGTGCCGCCCAGCGCGCCGGTGCGTCGAGCCGGTTCCCCGCCGTGACCGGCGCCGGTTGCAGCTCGCCACGGTAGGAGAGCGCGGAGACGACCCGGCACAGCGCCGGCGCCATCCGCCAGCTGCGGTCGAGGAACACGCCGCGGTCGGCGCTGAGCACCTCGTCGTCGCCCAGCACGTGCTGCAACGCCGAGACGTCGGCGCCGTCGGGGTGGATGCCCCGGCCGGGTTGCCGCAGCTGCTGCGGGTCACCGAGGAGCACCAGGTTGGTCGCGGCCCGGCTGACCGCCAGGGTGTTGGCCAGCGACAGCTGCCCGGCCTCGTCGACGACCAGCACGTCGAGCCGGCCGGCGAGCTCGGGCCGGGCGAACAGCCAGGAGGTGCCGGCGACCAGGTCGACCTCACCGGCGTCCAGCGCGTCGACGACCTGACCGTTGCTGCTCGCGCACTGCACGTCGGCGTCGGCGCACCGCTGCAGGTCGTCGGCCTTCTGCAGGGCACGGACCGGCACGCCCGCCTCGCGGGCGGCCACCATCACGGCGTCGAGCAGGTTGCCGATCACCTTGTGGCTGGAGGCCGTCAGCCCGACCCGCTTCCCGGCGCGCACCAGGTCCACGACGGCCCGCGCCCCGGTGTACGTCTTCCCGGCGCCGGGCGGGCCCTGCACCGCCAGCACACCGCCGTCCAGCAGGCCGGCGAGCCGACGCACCGCGGCCGCGGCACCCTCCCCTGCCTCCCGCACGGGTGTGCCGGCCGGCAGCCGCGGCGCCCGCCGGAGCAGCAGGTCGCGGGCGGCGCGCAGCGGACCTGGTCCGTCGATGCCGGCCGCGGCCACCTGCTCACCGAGGTCGTGCAGCACCGCCCGGAAGACCTTGTCGCTGGGCGGGGACGTGGGCAGCAGTCCCGTCGGGTGCTCGAGGTCCGCCGCACCTCTCCGGGCCAGCACCACCCAGCCCGCGGTGGGGTCGATGTCGACGACGGAGCTGGTGAGGCGCCGGCCGTCGGTGGTGAGCAGCAGGTGCTCCATGCGGTTGCCGGCCGACGCCTTCGTCTCCTGCGGCGGGAACCGGTACCGCCAGTGCTGGGCGCCCTTGCCCGCACCGACCAGCTCCGGCGCCTCGAGCGGGCCGAGGGCGGCGGTCTCCCGCTCCAGCTCGTCGGCGGGCAGGTCCCGCAGCCGGAAGTACTCCCACCAGGCGGACCGTGCCTCACGGGCGTGCCAGCCCAGCTGCTGGGCCAGCAGCCAGGTCGCCTGCTGCTGCGGGGTGCGGCCGGTGTCGGGCAGATCGGCGGTGAGCCGCTCCTCCAGCCCCTCGCGCAGCGCCTGGGCCGCGGCGTTCTCCGCCGATCCGTCGGGGTCGCCGTCCTCGGGACGGCGCAGCAGGGCACCCGAGGCCAGCAGCTCGGTGCGGCGTTCCTCCAGCCAGTCCCGCAGCTCGCGGGTGGAGACGCAGTCGTCGCGGTTGTAGGCCTCGATTTGCGCCAGCATTGCCTCGTCGCGGGTCGCCAGCCAACGCTCGAAGGCCACGATGCTCTCGCCGGCGTCGGAGACCTCTGCGCCGTGGGCCCGGACGTGGCCGCGGTAGTAGTCCTCGACCTGCTTGATCGAGTAGGACTCCTTGCTCAGCCGCAGGCCCTGGCGCACCACGGCGTACAGGTCGACGAGCACGTCGGCGCGGAGCAGCCGGTCGACCTCGGCCTCCCGGGTCTGCAACCGCGCGGACAGGGTCTTCAGCCGGGTCGGCTCGTAGGGCGCGTAGTGGAAGACGTGCATCGTCGGGTCGGCGGCGTAGGCGGCGCAGAGGTGGTCGACGAGCTGCTCGAACGCGGCCTTCTCCGCGGCCGACTGGTCCTCGGCCGCCGGGTCGCAGCCCCAGAACGCGGTGAACTCGCCGGCGGTGTCCAGGACGCCCCAGAGGTACTCCAGGCCCGCGTCGCCGGCGAACGGGTCGCCCTCGATGTCGAAGAACAGGTCGCCGGCGCTGAGCGGGGGCAGCAGCTCGAAGCCCCGGCCGTGCTCGCGCGGCAGGAACTCGTAGGACGGCGCGCCGGTCACCCGCTCGGCCAGCTGGAGCCGGGCCTGCTGGGTCAGCCGCTCCCGCGACGTCCGGCCGATCGCGTCCGGCAGCTGCTCGGGCCGCCGGGTGGCCAGCGCGGCCAGCGTGTGGATCCCGGCCTCGGCCAGCGCGGTGGCGTGGTCGCGGCGCATCGAGGCGACCAGCGACAGCGAGTCCTCCTCCCGCCAGCGGGCGGTGCAGGTCTCCCGCCACGGGCAGACGCCGCAGTGCGCGTTCGGGTAGGGCGCGGCGAGCTCACCGTCGGCCAGCCGCGCGAGGAAGCGGGCCCGGGCCGTGCGGGCGTAGGCCTCCGCATCGGAGTAGCGGAACACCAGCTCCTGCTGGTCGCCGGTGACCACGGTGAGCAGCTCCGGCGGCACGCCCTGCAGCCCGGCGAGCAGGTCGCCGTAGAGGGCCATCTGCAGCAGGGCCGGGACCTTGATCCGGCGGGCGAGCTTGGTGTCGGCGACGTCGTAGGCCCACGGCCCCAGGTCGCTGGGCCGGTCGGTGCGGAGCAGGAAGTCGGCGTGCCCGCGCCAGGCGCCGTCGAAGAAGGTGGCCTGGTAGACGACGTCGGCCCCGGCGCGCATCGCGGCCAGCGTGTCGGCCTGGGCCCGGCGCAGTGCGTCGGCGTCCTTCCCGCGGGGCGGGACGATCTCGACGACGGACAGCCCGCGGTCGCGCAGCCGCTGCACGTGCCGGGCCTCGTGGTCGATGCCGTGCTGGGCGACCAGCTCGGTCATCGGGTCGGTGGCGGTGGGCTTGAGCCGTTGGCCGCGGGCGACCTCCAGCGACAGCCGGGTCAGGTGCTCGCACTCCAGGAACCCGGTCAGGTCACTGGCGCTGACGACCAGCTCGGCGTCGGACAGGTACACGGCCACTCCCCCCGGACCGGGCCCTCGTGGCCCGGTCCGCCGACCGTACGACCCGGCTCCGACAGTTCTCGCGGGCCGCCCTCAGCTGAGGAAGCGGTCGACCACCGGGGCCAGCTCGCGGGCCTCGGTGACCAGGGCGAGGTGCCCGCCGCGGTACAGGTGCAGCTCGGAGTCCGGGATCAGCCGCGCCATCAGGCGTGGGTTCGCCACCGGGATGATCGGGTCGTCGTCGCCGGCCAGGACGAGCGTCGGCTGATGGATCATGCGCAGCAGCGGCAGGCTGGACCAGCCGGCACCGGCAGCCAGCTGGTAGTAGTAGCCGCGCTGCGGGCCCAACCGGGTCGCGGAGTGGAGCACCTGAGCGGCGCGCTCGGGGTGCTGGCGCATCGTCCCGCCGTAGATCTCCCCGGCGATCGCCCGGGCGTGCCCGGGATCGCGGTGCCGCCGCGGCGTCAGCATCTTCGACAGCACCCGCGGATGTGCCGGCACCATCAGCGAGCCGGTCCCCGTCGCGGCCAGCACCAGCCGCCGGCAGTGCCGCCGGTGCTGCACGGCGAACTGCTGCGCGAGCCCGCCGCCCCAGGAGAAGCCGAGCACGTCGACCGCCTCCGGGTGACCCAGCTCGCGCAGCAGCGCGGCGACGACGGGGGCGAAGGTGACCATGGTGTACGGCACCACCGGCTTCGGGGACCCGCCCACGCCCGGGACGTCGAAGCGGATCACCTCGCGCCTCCGGTCGAGCGCGTCCACGAACGGCTGCAGCACCTCCAGGCTCGCGCCGATGCCGTTCATCAGCAGCAGCGGGGGGAGGGTGCCGTCGCCGGGACGGACCGAGACGCGCAGCGTCCGGCCCGAGACGGTGACCGTCCGCAGCCGCTGGTCCCAGGCTCGGCTGGCGGTCATTTGTCGAACACGTACGTGCCGGGGGCCTGACCCAGGGTCGGCTGACCGCCACCGAGCTCGGTCGGGGCGTCGACCTGGTCGCCGGCCCGCTCACCCACCCAGCGGGCGTAGTCGGTCCACCACGACCCCTTCTCGGTGTGCGCGGAGGCGAGCCACTCGTCGGCGTCTGGGGTGTTGGGCGACGCTGTCCGCCAGGTCGACTTCGGGTTGGTCGGCGGGTTCACCAGCGAGGCGATGTGACCGCTGGTCGACAGGACGAAGCGGGTGTCCCCACCGAGCAGCTGGGTGGTCGCGTAGCAGGACTGCCACGGGCAGATGTGGTCGGCGATCCCGGCGACGACGTAGGAGTCGACGGTGACCGCGGACAGGTCCACCGGCGTCCCGAGCATCGTGGCCGTGCCCGGCTTGGTGAGCGAGTTGTTCACCGACAGGTCCAGGAAGCCCCGGTGCAACGCCGCGGCCATCCGGGTGGTGTCGGCGTTCCAGTAGAGGATGTCGAACGCCGGCGGGGGCTTGCCCTGCAGGTAGTTGTTGACCCAGTAGTTCCAGATCAGGTCGTTCGGGCGCAGCCAGGCGAAGACCTCCGCCAGCGTCGCGCCGTCCAGGTAGCCCTTCTTCGCCGAGGCCCGGGTCGCGGCCTGGGCGCTCTTCTCGTCCAGGAAGGCCCCGGCCGTGCCACCGCGGGCCTGGTCGAGCACGGTCACGGCGTAGCAGACGGAGGAGACCCGGTCCTGTTCACCGATCGCGGCGAGGTGACCCATCACCATGGCGGTGATGATCCCGCCGGAGCAGAAGGACATCAGGTTGGTCTGCTCCGCGCCGGTGATCCGCTCGGCGGCGGCCATCGCGTCGAGGACCGCCTGCCCGTAGGTGTCCAGGCCCCAGTCGGCGTGCCGGGCGTCGGGGTTGCGCCAGGACATCATGAAGACCTGCTGGCCCCCGGCGACCATGTGCTCGACGATGCTGCGCCCCTGCGCGAGGTCGGCGATGTAGAACTTGTTGATCGTCGGCGGCACCATCACCAGCGGGACGGCGTGCACCGTCGGGGTGGTCGGGGAGTACTGGATCAGCTCGAACACCGGGGTGCGCAGCACGACCACGCCCGGGGTCCGGGCGAGGTCCTTGCCCACCTCGAAGGCGTCCGGCTCGACCATCGAGGGCACCCGGGGCGCCGAGGACAAGTCGCGGACCATCCGCTTCGTGCCGGACACCGCGCTCTTCCCGCCGGTGTCGATGACGGCCTTCAACGCCACGGGGTTCAGCACCGGGTTGTTGCTCGGTGCCAGCGCCTCGACGATGTTGGTCACCGAGAAGCGGATCCGTTCGTCGTCGGCCCACGGCAGCTGCGCGTCGTCCACCAGCTTGGGTGCCGTCTCGGCCGCCACGAGGTGCGCCTGCATGGCCCGCTTCAGCAGGCCGTTGCCCGACCACGCAGGGTCGGCGTACCGCTTGTCCTTGGGGCCCGGCGCCACCTCGGAGCGACCGAGCCCGATGCGGCCCCACTCCCCGACCAGGTGTCCGGCATGACCCGCCACCGCGCGCGGGTGCCGGGCCAGGCCGGCGGCGAACCGCAGGCCGGTGGACACCGGCGGCAGCAGCCGGCGCAGCGGGCCCAGCGCCGCGTCGGTGAGGATCATGTCCAGGCCGGTGGCCGCGTCGGCGACCCGCTCCGGCTCGCTGTCGGGGTCGCCGCCGGTGGCCGACGACGGCGCGGGCACGGCCTGGGCGGCGTGCTCCCGCGACTGCGGTGCGGCGCTCACGCCCCGGCCTCGAGGACGAACCGGACCGGACAGGGGTGGGGAACTGTCTCCCACATGAGTGCCTCCTCGTGTCGACACACTGGGCGTCGCGTCCGCACACCCGGGTAGCGGCTGTGGGAGCCATCACACAACCACAGCGGGGCGGGCGGCAACCGCACGGGGTGCGCTGCCGCGCGACCGTGACGGTCCGGTGGACCCGTTCGCCGGGTCGGCGGCAGCGGGCTGGGCCGGCCGGACGCACGGCTGCGTCCGGGGACACATCCCACGCTACATCGAAGGACACATGGCGGCCTGCTCCCTGGGCGGCAGCACACCTACGACCCCGGGTCGGTGGCCGGGGCGCGCTCAGGACCCGCTGCGCACCCCGGTAGACATCGGGCTGTGACCGCGACGCTCAGCTCGGTCGCGGCTGCGGCCGGGGTCAGCACCAGCACCGCCAGCCGGGCCCTCTCCGGCCATCCAAGCGTGCTCCCCTCCACCCGGGCCCGCGTCGAGGCCGCCGCGAGCGCGCTGCGCTACCAGCCCAACCGGATGGCCAGCGCGCTGCGCACCCGGCGCACCGGTCTGCTGGGCCTGGTCGTCAACAACCTCCGCACGGCCACCTTCCACACCATCGCCGAGACGCTGCAGGACTGGGCCGCCCAGCACGGCTACCAGGTGCTGGTGTCCACCACCAACGGCTGCCCCGAGCGGGAGGCCGCGTTCCTGGAGACCGTGCGGGCCCACCACTTCGACGGCGTGGTCGTCGCCGGGTCCGGGGCGAACGGCGACCTGGTGAACCACCTCGTCCGGGACGGCCGCGCCGTGGTCACCATGAACCGCGAGGTGCCCGGCTCGCTGGCCCCGTCGGTGCGGGCGGACTACGAGCAGGCGGCCCGGCTGGCCACCCAGCACCTGATCGACCTGGGGCACACCGGCATCGCGACGATCGGCGGCCCGCCGGACGTGACCTCCGGCCGGCTGCAGCACGCCGGCTTCCGGACGGCGATGTCCGACGCCGGTCTCCCGGTCGTCGACCAGCTGGTGCACCGCGGCCCGTTCACCCCGGGGTTCGGCCGGGCCGCCGCGGCGAGCCTGCTGGCCCTCCCCCAGCCACCGACCGCGCTGCTGCTCAGCAACCACGAGGCCTCCTTCGGGGCGCTGCCCGCCCTCGGCACCGGTGGCCGGCGCGTGCCGGACGAGCTCTCGGTCGTCTGCACCGAGGACGAGCCCTTCTACAGCTGGTGGTGCCCGCCGCTGACCGCCGTGGACAACCAGGCCGCCCACCAGGCCGAGCGGGCTGCGGCGATGCTGCTGGCCCAGCTCACCGGTGGGGGCGACGGCTACCCCGGGCGCCGGGCGGAGCTGGTGGAGCCGGTGCTGCTGGAACGGGGCACCACCGCGCCACCGCGCTGAGCCGACCGGCGGGCGGTCAGCCGGACGGCGATCGGCAGGGCGACGCCCCAGGAACCAGGCGTCCCAGCAGAGCACGTGCCACCGCAGTGCCCGCTCGTCGGCGACCGGCCCGAGGTCCATGAGGCCGGTGTGCACGGCGCCGCCGAGCAGCACGTCGGCCGCGCCCCACAGGGTGAGGAGCAGCCCGGTGACCGCGGCCGAGGCGAGCGCGAGCCCGGCCGCCGTCCGTGCGGCCGCACGCGCGGCGGCGCTCACCGCGGGACGGTCAGACGACGCGCTCGAACACCGCGGCGAGGCCCTGGCCACCACCGATGCACATGGTCTCCAGCCCGTAGCGGGCCTCACGGCGGCGCATCTCGTGCGCCAGGGTGGCCAGGATGCGGGCGCCGGTCGCGCCGACGGGGTGGCCGAGGGAGATGCCGGACCCGTTGACGTTGACCCGCTCACGGTCGTCCGAGCCCAGGCCCCACTCACCCAGGCAGGCCAGGACCTGGCTGGCGAAGGCCTCGTTGAGCTCGATCAGGTCCATGTCGGAGAGCTTCAGGCCGGTCCGCTCCAGCACGGCGGCGGTGGCCGGCACCGGCCCGATGCCCATGGTCTCCGGCGGCACGCCGGCCACCGACCAGCCGACCAGCCGCACCATCGGCTCCCAGCCGCGGCGCTCGGCCTCCTGGCGGGTGGTCACGACGCACACCGCCGCGCCGTCGTTCTGCCCGGAGGCGTTGCCGGCGGTCACCGTGGCCTCGGGGTCGACCCGGCCCATGACCGGGCGGAGCTTGGCGAGGTCCGCCATGGTGGTCTCCGGGCGCGGGTGCTCGTCCTCGGTGACCAGGCGGGCCGGCGTCTTGCGGGTGGCCGGCAGCTCCACGCCGATGATCTCCTCGGCAAAGCGGCCCTCGCGGATCGCGGCGCCGGCGGCCTGCTGCGAGCGGAGCGCCCAGGCGTCCTGCTCCAGCCGGTCGATCCCGTACTCGCGACGGACGTTCTCGGCCGTCTCCAGCATCCCGCCGGGCACCGGGTGGTGGAGCCCGCCGGCGGTCTCCCGGGCGCGCGCCAGCCGGTCGTGCAGCATCACGCCGTCACCCTTGGCGCCGGTGCGCAGGCCCAGCGCGTAGTGCTCGACGTTGCTCATCGACTCCACGCCACCGGCGATGACGACCTTCCCGGAGCCCGCAGCGACCTGCATCGCGGCGTAGACGACGGCCTGCAGCCCGGAGCCGCAGCGCCGGTCGATCTGCAGCCCCGGCACCTGCACGCCCAGCCCGGCGTCGAGCGCGGCGATCCGGCCGATCGCCGGGTTCTCGCCGCTCGGGCTGCAGTTGCCGAGGATGACGTCGTCGACCTCCCCCTCACCGAGGCCGGTGCGCTCGGCCAGCCCGCGCAGCGCGGTGGCGGCGAGCTCGTTGGCCGACAACCCGGCGAACACCCCGCCGAAGCGGCCGACGGGGGTGCGGAGCGGTGAGCAGATGACGACGTCGTCCATGGCTCAACTGTGCCACCGCTGCCCGGCAGCGGCGCACCGCGGCCGCCCGCTGAGCGGAAGACCGCACCGGTTCCCCGGGACGACGACAGCCCTCCCGGGGTCGGGGAGGGCGTCGTCAGCGCGTCCGGGTGCCGGAGGGAGCAGCCCCGCGCGTCCGGTCAGTCGCGCGGCTTGGCCATCACCCGGTTGCCCATCGCCTTGACCGAGTCCGGCAGCACCTTGTTCATCGCCTCCACCGCCTTGACCGCGAGCGAGGCCGCGACGACCTTCTTCTCCCCGGCCATCAGCGCCTCGAACCCCTGCCGGGCGACGTCCTCGGGGCTGTCCTTGGGACCCTTGCCCATGCCGGTGGCCAGCATCTGCGCGCGGGCGAAGAAGTTCGTGTCCGTCGGCCCCGGCATCAGCGAGGTGACGGTGACGGCGGAGTCCTTCAGCTCGTCCTGCACCGCCTCGGTGAGCGACTGCACGAAGGACTTCGAGGCGTTGTAGATCGACTGGTAGGACCCCGGCTGGGTGGAGGCGATCGAGGAGGTCACCAGCACCCGCCCCTCGTCGCGGGCGGTCATCTCCACCAGGACCAGCTTGAGCAGGGCGGTCGTGGAGACCACGTTGAGCTGCATGATCTCCAGGTCGCGGGCCCAGTCGGTGTCGACGAAGGCACCGCCCACGCCGACGCCCGCGTTGAGCGCGGCGGCGTCCAGCGGCCGGCCGATGGCCTGCACCCGGCTCCACAGCTGCTCGATCCCCTCCGGGGTGCGGAGGTCGGCCTGGACCGGGATGACGTGCGCGCCGGAGGCCTGGACGAGCATCGCGGCCTTCTCGATGCCGGCGTCCTCGGCGTTGACCACGACGTCGAAGCCGTGCTCGGCGAACTGCTTGGCGAGCTCGAGGCCGATGCCGCTGGAGGCACCCGTCACCAGGGCGAGGGGCTTGGTCTGGGGCTCGGTCACGTTCTGGGTCATGGCAGGCGCGTACCCCTGCCGCGGACCGGCCGAACTCCGACACGGGTCAGACCCAGATCGCCCGCAGCGCCCGGAGCACGTTGCCGCCGAGCACCTTGGTGATCTCCTCGTCGGTGAAGCCGTCGCGCACCAGCCAGGCGGCGATGTTGGCGAAGCACTCCGTCGGGTTCTCCAGGCCGTCGACGTAGGGCACCCGCTCCGGCACCGGGGCACCCGGCCGGGGCTCGGTGGACAGCAGCCCGGCGAAGGCCGTGTGCAGCCCGACGTGGTCGCCGTAGAGGGAGTCCGGGCCGAAGCCGACGGCGTCGATGCCGATCACCCCGCCGGTGCCGGCGACGGCACGCAGCACGTCGTCGCCCTTGAGCCGCGGGATGTCCCAGACGGCGCGGGCACCGGCGTGGGTGATGAACACCGGCCGGTCCGATGCGGCGCAGGTGTCGATGCCGGTCCGGTCGGAGGAGTGCGAGACGTCGACGGCCAGCCCGAGCTGGTTCATCCGCCGCACCGCCCGCCGGACCAGCGCGGTCAGCCCGCCGTCCACCACCTCGTTGAGCCCCGACCCGAGGGCGTTCGAGTCGAAGTAGGCGATGCCGATCTGCCGGATGCCCAGCCCGTAGAGGACGTCGAGCTTGTCCAGGTCGTTGCCGATCGGGGTGGCCGCCTCCAGGCCGAACACCAGCCCGACGCCGCCGGTGGCGTGGGTGGTCTCGATGTCGGCGACGCTGCGCAGGACGTCGACGTCGGTCTGGTGCGCGAGATCGGCCAGCTGCATGCCCAGGTCCAGCACGACGTCGTCCCACTGCCACGGGGCGTTGCCGGTGACGCAGGCGGTGCCGTCCATCATGTTGTCGAGAAGGGGTCGGCCGACGCGGTGCGCGCGGCCGCGGCGGCCGGCGTCCGGATCGCCCTGGGCACCGACCTGCTCGGCCCGATGGCCGACCAGCAGAACCGTGAGTTCGCGCTGCGGGCGGAGGTGCAGGACTCCTGAGACGTGCTCGCCTCGGCGACCCTGGTGGGCGCCGAGCTGCTCGGTGAGACCGGGCGGCTCGGGGTCCTCGCCCCGGGGTCGGCGGCCGACCTGCTGCTGTGCCGGGCGGACCCCGGCGCGGACGTGCGGGTGCTCGCCGACCCGGAGCGCGCGCTGGCGCTGGTCGTCTCCCGGGGG
>NZ_SJEX01000073.1 GCF_005930495.1 Modestobacter excelsi
GTCGGGGGAAGGGTCCGGGGCTGGGCGTCGCGACCTGCGGTGCAGCGTTCACCGGCCGTTCCCCGGGACGGGCACCAACCGGTACCGTCCGGTCATGACCAGTTGACCGGGGAGGATGGCGCGCGCACTCGCTGCCTGTCAACACCCTGGACGCCGACCGGTCTGTGCCGTACCTGTACGACTCGACAACCGGAACCGCGGCCCCGGCCGCCGGGAGGAGCACCTCATGGGCAAGGCCGAGCAGATCGTCGCCGGGCTGGGTGGCGCCGCGAACATCGACGACGTCGAGGGCTGCATCACCCGGCTGCGGACCGAGGTGAAGGACCCGTCGCTGGTGGACCAGGCCGCGCTCAAGCAGGCCGGGGCGCACGGCGTGCTGGTCGCCGGGAAGATCGTCCAGGTCGTCGTCGGACCGGAGGCGGACTCGCTGGCCGACGACGTCAAAGACCTCCTGTGATCGTCTCGGCGCCCCTGCCGGGGACGGTCCTGCCGATCACCGAGGTGCCCGACCCGGTCTTCGCCGCGTCGATGGTGGGCGCCGGGGTCGGGATCGAGCCGGGCCCGGACGCCGGGCTGGTCGACGTGGTCGCCCCGGTGGGCGGGCGGCTGCTCAAGGTGCACCCGCACGCGTTCATCGTGCTCACCCCGGAGGGCCGCGGCGTGCTGGTGCACGTCGGCATCGACACGGTGCGGCTGGACGGCGCGCCGTTCACGCTGCACGTGACCGAGGGCGCCGAGGTCGCCGCGGGTGACCGGGTGGTGACCGTGGACGTGGCCGCGGTGCGGGCGGCCGGGATGTCGCCGGTGAGCCCGGTGGTGGTCATGGACGCCGCCGCGGACACGGTGCCGCCGGTGACCGCGGGGACGCAGGTCGCCGCGGGGGACGAGCTGTTCCGCTGGCCCACCCTCTAGAGTCGGTTGGGTGATCGAACCGACGCGTGAACGGACCTACTCCTGGGGCGACCCGTCGGTCAGCGCCGAGGCCGCCCGCACCTCGGCCGGCATCGAGGTGCTGCAGGCGATGGCCCGCGGCGAGCTCCCCGCCCCACCGGTGATCGCCACGCTCGGCTTCTCCCTGGACGTCGTCGAGCCGGGTCGGGTCGAGTTCTCCTTCGCGCCGGAGGAGTTCCACTACAACCCGATCGGCTCGGTGCACGGCGGCGTCTACGCGACGTTGCTGGACTCCGCGACCGGCTGCGCGGTGCACTCGATGCTGCCCGCCGGCGTGGGCTACACCAGCCTGGACCTGACGGTGAAGTTCCTGCGGGCGATCACCGTCGACACCGGCCGGGTCCGCTGCACCGGCACCGTCACCCACCTGGGCGGGCGCACCGCGCTGGCCGAGGCGCGGCTGGTCGACGGCGCCGACCGGCTGCTCGGCACGGCGATCAGCAGCATCCTGGTGATCCGGCCGCAGCCCGGCACCCAGATCGGCTGATCCGGCCGTGTCGCCGGACCGAATCGCTCAGCCGAGGGCGACCCGCTGCCCCGGCGGGCACTCGACCAGGCGGTCGGCCAGGCCGGCGGTGGTGAGGGCGGCGCGGACGTCGTCCCGGTCCTCGCTGAAGTGCGCCCACGAGTCGACGTGGACCACGACCACCCGGTCGGCGTCCAGCCGGCGGACCGCCTCGGCGACGTCGGCGCCGGTCAGCGTGAGCGGGGCCCCGTCGAACAGCGCGGTGCGCGCGGCACCGGCGAAGAGCACGGCGACGTCGACCTGCGGGTGGGCCGCCGCGACCTCGTCGACGCAGTCCAGCGAGGCGTTGTCGCCGCTGACGTAGACCGTGGGCAGACCCTCGCCGGTCAGCACGAAGCCGGTGACCGGGCCGGTCAGCCGTTCGGCTCCCGGCGGGCCGTGCTCGGCGCGGACCCCGGTGACCTGCACCGGACCGACCGCGGCGGTCTCGCCGGTGCGCAGCGCCCGCGCCGTCCCGCCGAGCCGCTCGGCGGCGAGCGCGGTGGTGAGCACCACCGGCGCGTCGCCGAGCGCCGCCCGGCCGGCGGTGTCCAGGTTGTCCGGGTGCTGGTCGTGGCTGAGCAGGACGGCGTCGACCGGGCCGAGGTCCCGGGCGCTCAGCGCCGCCGGCGCCGTCTTGGTCAGCGACCGGCCGCCGCCCAGCGGGTACTCACCGGGCGGGTCGAACGTGGGGTCGACCAGCAGGCGCACCGCGCCGAGCTCGAGCAGGGCGGTCGGCCCGCCGGTGAGGGTGACGGCGAGGGCGTCGGGAGCCATCCGGCCACCGTGTCAGACCGGGCCGTCGACCACGAGACCCGGGTCAGCCGATCCCGAACGCGGTGCGCTCCTGCGGCAGGGCGGTCGTGTCGGCGATCACCGAGTCGATCAGCCCGTAGGTCGCCGCCTCGGCGGCGGTGAACCAGCGGTCCCGTTCGGAGTCCCGCTCGACCTGCTCGACGGACTGCCCGCAGTGCTCCGCCTGCAGTTCGTTGAGCTGCCGCTTGGTCTGCGCCAGCATGTCGGCCTGGATGCTGATGTCCGCGGCGGTGCCACCCAGCCCGGCCGAGGGCTGGTGCATCATGATCCGCGCGTGCGGCAGGGCGAAGCGCTTGCCCGGCGTGCCGGCGGTGAGCAGGAACTGGCCCATCGAGGCGGCCATGCCCATCGCGTAGGTGGCGACGTCGCACTCGAGGGACCGCATCGTGTCGAAGACGGCCATCCCCGCGGTCACGCCGCCACCGGGTGAGTTCACGTAGAGGTGGATGTCGCGGCGCGGGTCCTCGGCCGCGAGCAGCAGCATCTGCGCCGCCAGCTGGTTGGCGAGCACGTCGTCGACCTCGCGGCCGAGGAAGACGATCCGCTCCCTCAGCAGCCGTTCGTAGACCGCGTCGTCCAGGGTCGCAGTGGTCATCGGGCAGTTCCTCTCCGGCGGTGGGACGGACACCGTCAGCCAACTGCGGTGCGCCCGGAATGGCGAGAGGGAATGGCGCCTTCCGCTCCCCGCGCATTTCCTGCGCTCTCAGAGAAAGTGACTGGACAATTCCTGTGCCCGGTCCGTGGTCTGATGGGGCGTGACCGAGCCCCCCGTCGTGCGCGCTGCCGCCCGCGCCGACGTCCCCCGGATGGCGGCCACGCTGGCCGCCGCGTACCCCGACTACCGGTGGACCTCCTGGGCGCTCCCGGAGGACGGCCGGGCCCAACGGCTGTCCCGCTGGGCCGAGCTGTGGGGTGGGCTGGTGCCGGTGCTCGGCGGGACGGCGTGGGTCACCGACGACCTGGCGGCGGTCGCGGCATGGGTCGCACCGGACGCCGGTGCGCCGGCCGACGACCTGCAGTCGGTGATCGACCGCGACCTGCCCCGGGTGTTCGGCGGCCGGCAGCCCGTCGTGCTGGCCAGCGAGCGGCTCGGCGCGCTCGGCCGGCCCGACGAGCCGCACTGGTGGCTGACCGCCGTGGGCACCCGGCCGGCCGCCCGGCACCAGGGCCTGGGGACGGCGGTGCTGCAGCCGGTGCTCGCGCGGTGTGACGCCGACCGGGTGCCGGCCGCGGCGACGGTCCACACCTCGACCGTCGTCCGCTGGCTGCAGCGGTCCGGCTTCGCGGTCACCCACAGCACCCGGACGGCGGTCGACCACGAGCTGCCCGTCTGGACCCTCGTGCGTCAGCCGCGCCGTCCGGCGTCCTGACCCCGCGGGGCCACGAACAGGCACGGGGAGGACGCCGGGTCCGGGGACACCACACCCGTCCGCACGCTGCGACGGAAGGGACCCCGTGCCCGAGTACGTCCTGCCCGACCTGCCCTACGACCACAGCGCCCTCGAGCCGCACATCAGCGGCCGGGTCATGGAGCTGCACCACGACGAGCACCACCAGACGTACGTGACCGGCCAGGGCTACCTCGCGGCCGGGCTGGTGCCGCTGCTCCTGCTCGACATGTGGGAGCACTCGTTCCACCTGGACCACCAGAACGTGAAGGCCTACTACGTCAAGGCCGACTACGTGCAGGCCTGGTGGAACGTCGTCGACTGGTCCGACGTCGAGCAGCGGACCGGCCGGGCCCGGACGGCGACCAGCGGGCTGGTCGTCCCGGCCTGACCACGGCCCCGGGGCAGGTGAGGCTGACCTGACCCCCGGGGGCCACAGGTCGGCCCCGACGGCCCGCCCGGCCCGGGCAGGACAGGGACGACCAGCTCCGCTCCCGCCCCCGCGAGGTCACCGTGTACCTGTCCAAGACCGAGGCCGCCGTCCTCACCAGCACGCTGCCCCGGACGTTGCCGCACCCCGCCCCGCCGACCCCGAGGGCCAGGCGGCGGCTGTGGCCGCTGCTCGGGCCGGCGTTCGTGGCCGCGGTGGCCTACGTCGACCCGGGCAACTTCGCGACCAACTTCTCCGGTGGCGCCTCCTTCGGCTACACGCTGCTGTGGGTGATCGTCGCGGCGAACCTGATGGCGATGCTCATCCAGTCGCTCACCGCCAAGCTGGGCCTGGCGACCGGGCGCGACCTGGCGACCTGCTGCCGGGAGCGGCTGCCGCGGCCGGTGGTGTGGGGGCTGTGGGCGCAGGCCGAGGCGGTCGCGATCGCCACCGACCTGGCGGAGATCGTCGGCGGCGCGGTCGCCCTCCACCTGCTGTTCGGGGTGCCGCTGCCGATCGGCGGGGTGATCACCGCCGTCGTCGCGTTCGTGCTGCTGGCCGCCCAGTCCCGCGGGCACCGGCCCTTCGAGCGGGTGATCACCGGGCTGCTGCTGGTGATCGGGGGCGGGTTCGCCTACACGCTGGTGGGCTCCGGGGTCGACGCCGGCGGGGTGGCGTCGGGCATGGTGCCGACGTTCGCCGGCACCGACAGCCTCGTGCTGGCCACCGGCATCCTCGGGGCGACGGTCATGCCGCACGTCATCTACGTGCACTCCGCGCTCACCCCGGGTCGCTACGGCGACGCCGTCACCGCCGGGCGCACGAAGGCCGGCCGGGGCCGGCTCCTCCGGGCGCAGCGGCTCGACGTCCTGCTCGCCATGGGCCTGGCCGGGCTGGTCAACGCGGCCATGCTCGTCATCGCCGCGCAGCTGTTCACCGGGGACGCGTCGATCACCTCGCTGGAGAGCGTGCACGCCGGCCTCGGCGCCCAGTTGGGTGGCGGCGCCGCGCTCGCCTTCGCGCTGGCCCTGCTGGCGTCGGGGTTCGCCGCGTCCTCGGTCGGCACCCACGCCGGCCAGGTGGTGATGGCCGGCTTCCTGCGCAGGCACGTCCCGGTGCTGGCCCGGCGGCTGGTCACGCTCGCCCCCGCGCTGCTGGTGCTCGGCCTGGGCGGCGACCCCACGACGGCCCTGGTCTGGTCGCAGGTCGTCCTCTGCTTCGGCATCCCGTTCGCGCTCGTGCCACTGCTCTGGCTGACCTCGCGCACGGACCTGATGGGCGGCTGGGTGAACCGGCCGACCACCACCCTGGTCGGGTCGCTGGTCGCCGCACTCATCATCGTTCTGAACGGCTACCTGCTGGTGAGCACGGTCCTCGGCTGACCGATGAGAAACTGCTCCGTCCGTCGTCCCTGCTACGACACCACCGGCACCGGCCGGTACCGACGCCGAGGGAGCCACTGCACATGGGCGCGATCAAGGTCCACGAGTTCACCACCGTCGACGGCGTGGTCGACGTCCCGATGTGGACGGTGGACTACGGCTTCCCCGACGACCTGTCCGCCACCATCGGCGAGCTCACCGGCTCGTCGTCGGGCATCCTGCTCGGCCGCACCACGTTCGAGATGTTCGCGCCGGCCTGGTCGACCCGGACCGTCGCCGACGACCCCGGGGCGCCGTTCTTCAACGACACCACCAAGCACGTGGTCAGCTCGACGCTCACCGACGCCGAGTCCGTCTGGCGCAACTCGACCGTGCTGGGTGGGTACTCCGCCGACCGGATCCGGGCACTCAAGGACGAGGTGGACGGCGACCTGTACGTCAGCGGCAGCGCCACGCTGGTGCGCGCCCTGCTCGCCGACGGCCTGGTCGACGAGCTGCACCTGTTCGTCTACCCGCTGGCGCTCGGCTCCGGCATCCGGTTGTTCCCCGAGGGCACGGAGCAGCCGTTGTCGCTGCTGGGTGCCCAGGGCCTCAGCAACGGGGTCGTGCACCTGACCTACGGGCCCGCGCCGGCCGCCTGACCTGTCGACGGACCCGGCCGCGCGGACGGCAGGGAACCCGGGCGGCGCGCACCTCGTTGACGCCTGACCGCCCGCTCCCCGCCGTGGAGGTCCCCTGTGCTGCCGCTGCCCCCGCTGACCGACCAGGCCGACCGGCTGATCGCCCTCGGGCTGCACGAGCTCGCCGGGCTGACCCCGGCCGCGCTCTGCGACGCCGCGGCCGCCGCCGGCCCCGCCGACGGCGCCCTGCTCGTCGTCCACCCGGACCTGGCGCCCGCCTCCCGGCTGGCCGCGCTCGTCGAACGCGCGGGCAAGCGGGGCTTCGTGGTGGTCGACATGACCGACGTCGACGCCTTCGCCCCGATCGAGCAGGTCACCCTGCCCGCCGGGCCGGTCGCCCTGCTGCACGGTCTCGAGCGGGGCGACGAGCTGGCCAACTGGAGCCCGGACGAGGCGCTGCCGGCGATCACCGCGCGGGGGCGCAGTCCGCTGACGCTCACCGAGGGGCTGCACTGGCTGCTCCAGCAGCCCGCCGCGCTGGAGCGCAACCGCTGCTTCATGACCATCGGGTCGCGGCTGCGGAAGCCCGGCGGCCGGCTCGACACCCGGACGCCGGCGCTGTGGCTGAGCAACGGCACCGGCCGCGACGGCAGGGAGCGCCGGGGCGCGCCGAAGGTCGGCTGGTGCTGGGCGGGCAACCGGCACACCTGGCTGGGGTTCGCCTCGGCGTCCGGCCGGTCCGCACTGCTGCCCGCTGACCGGGCCCCCGCGGTCAGCGCCGCCGGCTGATCACCCCGGCGGGGCCTCGCCGACCTCGGCGAACAGCGGGTGGGCGCTGACGACGCCGGCCAGCGCCTGCGCCGCACCGCCCGCGGTGCCGGCCACCGCGGGCGGCACCAGCACCTCGATGCCGTCGCCCTCCGGCCGCGGGCTCGCCGCGGCGACGACGGCCGGGTGCTCGGCGACGAGCCGGTCGGCCTCGGTCGCCAGGTCGCCCGGGCGGTACTCGGTCTGCTGCACGGTCACCTCGACCCCGCCGGCGTCCCGCAGGACGGCCTGCACGGCGTCCGGGAGCGCACCGAACCAGCGGACGACCAGCCGGGTGCGGTCCAAGCTGATGCCGGGGGTGCCGGCGTCCGGTGAGTCTCCGGCGACGGCAGCGAGCCGCTCCAGCAGGTCGTAGACGGCCGTCGGCCCACCCGGCCAGGCCACGAACTCGCCCCGCCCGAGCCGCGGTGCCGGCGCCGCCCGCTTCGCCCCCTTGCGTGCTGCCACGCCCCCATCATCCAGGCTGTGCCGCATGGAGATCTCCGGCGCACGGATCTGGGTCACCGGCGCGTCCAGCGGCATCGGCGCGGCGCTGGCCCGCGAGCTCGCCGACCGGGGCGCACGCGTGGCGGTCAGCGCCCGCAGCGCCGACGCTCTCGCCGAGGTCGCCGGAGGCCGGATGGTCGTCGTCCCGGTCGACGTGACCGACCGGGACGCGACGGTGGCCGCGGGCCGGACGGTGCGCGAGGCGCTGGGCGGGCTGGACGTCGCCGTCCTCAACGCCGGGACCTGGTCGCGGTTCCACGTGGAACCGTGGGACTCGCAGCTGTTCGCCGACCACCTGCAGGTGAACGTGATGGGCGCGGTGCACACGCTGGAGGCGGTGGTGCCGCAGATGCTGGCCGCGGGCCGCGGCCGGATCGTCGGGACGGCGTCGGTCGCCGGCTACCGCGGGCTGCCCGGCTCGGAGGCCTACGGAGCCGGCAAGGCGGCGCTGCTCAACCTGCTGGAGGCGCTCCGCGGGTCGCTGGGCCCGCGCGGCATCGTCGTCCAGACGGTGTCACCGGGGTTCGTGCGCACCCCGATGACCGACCGGAACCGCTTCCCCATGCCGTTCCTGGTCGAGCCGGAGGCCGCCGCCCGGACGATCGCCGACGGCATCGCCCGGGACAGGGCGGAGATCGTCTTCCCGCTCCCGATGGCGGTGGCGATGAAGGCCGCGCGGCTGGTGCCGGTGCGGGCCTGGACGGCGCTCACCGCCGCGATGGCCCGCCGCGGCCTGCACGGCGGCCCGAGCCGCCGCGAACGCACCTGACACCGCCGTCTTCGATCAGGTGACCTGATCGAAGGGCGTCCTCCCGCACCAACGCTGATGCGGGAGGACGCCCGGTGATCAGGTCACCTGATCACCGGCGGGGGGTCCTGCGTCAGTCGCGGGGGCCGCCGGCGACGTAGATGACCTGGCCGGAGACGAAGCCGGCGCCCTCGCTGACCAGGAACGACGCGGTGTGCGCGATGTCCTCGGGCTGGCCGACCCGGGCCACCGGGATCTGCTTGGCGGCCATCTCCTTGAACTGCTCGAACGGCACGCCCACCCGCTCGGCGGTCTGCGCGGTCATCTCGGTCTCGATGAAGCCCGGGGCGATCGCGTTGGCGGTCACGTTCCAGCGGCCCAGCTCGATGGCCAGGGTCTTGGTGAAGCCCTGCATGCCGGCCTTGGCCGCGGCGTAGTTGACCTGGCCGCGGTTGCCCAGCGCCGAGACGCTGGAGAGGTTCACGATCCGGCCGAACTCGGCCTGGACCATGTGCTTCTGGGCGGCCCGGCTCATCAGGAAGGCGCCCCGCAGGTGCACGCCCATGACCGCGTCCCAGTCGGCGACGCTCATCTTGAACAGCAGGTTGTCCCGGGTGATCCCGGCGTTGTTGACCAGCACGGTCGGCGCGCCGAGCTCCTGCGCGACCCGCTCCACCGCCGCCTCGACCGAGGCCTCGTCGGCGACGTCCGCGCCCACCGCGAGCGCCTCGCCACCGGCCCGCTGGATCTCCTCGACGGTGCCCTTGCAGGCCGCCTCGTCCAGGTCGAGCACGGCGACCTGCATCCCGTCCTGGGCGAACCGCCGCGCGATGGCCGCGCCGATGCCCCGCGCTGCCCCGGTGATGATCGCCGTCCGCTGCTGTGCCACTGCATCTCCTCGTCGAGTTGGTCGGCAGGCCGCGGAGGGGTCCTCCCTCGCCGGCGCACCCGTCTGCTACTCACCAGTACACAGCACACCGGACGCGCGTCCCGCCGCCGGGTGCCCGGCTGGTCGTCCCGACGCGCAACTGTCCGACCCGGCGCGCACCCTGACGGCATGGCAGCCGACCGCCCCGTCCTCCCCGGCAGCACCCGCCGCGCCCTGGCCTCGGCGCAGGCCGCCGGCCCGCTCGACCCCGAGACCCCGAGACCCCGATCGACGTCACGGTCGTCCTCCGCCGGCGCACCGGGCTGCCGACCGGCGGCACGCCGCAGCTGAGCACCGCCGAGTTCGCCGACACCTACGGCGCCGACCCGGCCGACGTCGCCGCCGTCCGGGAGTCGCTCACCGCCGAGGGGTTCGAGGTCACCGGGGTGGACGCCGCCTCCCGGCGGGTGCAGGTCCGCGGCAGCACCGCCGCGCTGCAGCGGGTCTTCGGCACCGAGCTGGCGCAGGTCGAGTCCCCCGACCCGGTGCAGGGCCGGGCGGTGACCCACCGGCAGCGCTCCGGCGAGCTGGCGGTCCCGGCCTCGCTGGCCGACGTGGTCGTCGTCGTCCTCGGCCTCGACGACCGGCCGCAGGCCCGCACCCGGTTCCGTCCCGCGGCCACCGTGGACACCTCCTTCACCCCGCTGGAGCTGGGCCGGGTCTACCGGTTCCCGGCCGGCACCGACGGCAGCGGGCAGACGCTGGCCATCCTGGAGCTCGGCGGCGGGTACACCCAGGACGACCTCGACACCTACTGGCGCAGGATCGGGCTCACCGACCCGCCCACGGTCACCGCCGTCGGGGTCGACGGCGCCGCCAACGCCCCGGAGGGCAACCCGAACGGCGCCGACGGCGAGGTGCTGCTGGACATCGAGGTGGCCGGGGCGCTGGCCCCGGGCGCCGACGTCGTCGTGTACTTCGCGCCCAACACCGACCGCGGGTTCCTCGACGCGCTCGCCACCGCCGTGCACGCCGACCCGACGCCGGCCGCGGTCAGCATCAGCTGGGGTCAGGACGAGGACGAGTGGACGGCGCAGGCCCGCACCGCGATGGACGACGCCATGGCCGACGCCGCGGCCCTCGGGGTGACGGTGTGCGCGGCCGCGGGCGGCGGCGTGAGCGCGGTCTTCCCCGTGCCCGAGTGGCAGGCCGGTGTCGACGTGCCCGGTGACGCCGACACCGGGCTGCCCGGCCGCGGCGTCCCCGACGTGTCCGCCGACGCCGACCCCGCGACCGGCTACCAGGTCCGGGTCGACGGCACCGACGCGGTCATCGGCGGCACCAGCGCCGTCTCACCGTTGTGGTCGGCGCTGGTCTGCCGGCTCGCCGAGGCGCTCGGGCAGCGCCCGGGCCTGCTCCAGCCGGTCCTCTACGCCGGGTTGTCCGCGGGCGAGGTGCCCGCCGGGTTCCGCGACGTCACCGCCGGCCGCAACGGCGCCTACCAGGCCGGGGCGGGCTGGGACCCGTGCACCGGGCTCGGCGTCCCGGACGGCGAGGCCCTGCTGGTCGCGCTGCGTTCCGCACTCACCTGACCGGAGGGCTAGTCTGGGCGGCAACACACGACAGGGGAGCGCCTCGGCGCTGAGAGTGCGGGCAACCGCAGACCCTCGAACCTGATCCGGGTCATGCCGGCGCAGGGAGTCTGGAGGAGCACCATGGCCGCTCAGGCCGTCCGTCCGTCCGATGCTGCCCCGGCGACGCCCCGGTGGCGCACCGTCGACATCGTCGTCACCGCCGTGCTGGGCGTCGCCTTCGGCGTCGTCTTCTGGGCGTGGTCGCTGCTGTCCAGCGCCGTCGGCCCCGCGTTCGCGGCGTTCCCGCCCGGCCAGGCCGTGCTCTACGGCGTCTGGCTGCTGGCCGCGGTCGTCATCCCGCTGATCATCCGCAAGCCGGGCGCCGCCCTGTTCGGTGAGCTGATCGGCGCCACCGTCGAGGCGCTCCTCGGCTCGCACTTCGGCAGCCTGGTCATCCTCTACGGGCTGCTCCAGGGCGCCGCCGCCGAGCTGGGCTTCGCGCTGTTCCGCTACAAGCGCTTCGGCTGGCTGCAGGCGCTGCTGGCGGCCGCCTTCGCCGGGATCGCCGCCGCCGTCCTGGACTTCGTCAACTACTACCCGGACTGGACCGGCGGCTGGAAGACGACCTACCTGCTGCTGGTGGTGGCCAGCACGGTCGCCGTCGCCGGGGTCGGCGGCATGGCGCTCACCCGCGCGCTGGCCGCCAGCGGCGCACTGTCCTCGTTCGCCTCCGGCCGCACCCGGGTGTGAAGAAGGGCCACGTCCCTTCCCACGACACGCTCCGCGCCCCGCGGGGCCCTGGGACGAGGCCGGTCCAGCACGTTGCGGTCGCCCCCGCGACGGTCCGGTTCGCCGGCTGGGGCTTCCGGCACGCCTCCCGGCGGGCCTGGGCGGTGCGGGACGTCGACCTGGCCGTCCTCCCCGGCGAGCGGGTGCTGCTCACCGGGGCCTCCGGTGCGGGCAAGTCGACGCTGCTCCGGGCGCTGGGCGGGCTGCTGGAACCCGAGTCGGGGGACGTCGCCGGCGAGCTCACCGTCGACGGCGCCGTCCCCGACCGCCGGCGGCAGCGGGTCGGCATGGTCTTCCAAGACCCGGACTCGCAGCTGGTGATGACCCGCGCCGGCGACGACGTCGCCTTCGGCCTGGAGAACACCGGGACGCCGCCGCCGCTCATCTGGTCGGCGGTCGACACCGCCCTGGACGCGGTCGGCTTCACCCTCGGCCGGGACCGGGCCACCGCGGCGCTCTCCGGCGGCCAGAAGCAGCGCCTGGTGCTCGCCGGTGCACTGGCTCCCCGCCCGGGGCTGCTGCTGCTCGACGAGCCCACCGCCCAGCTCGACCCGGAGGGCGCGGCGCTGGTCCGGGCGGCCGTCGTCCGCGCGGTCGCCGACCGGTCCACCACCCTGGTGGTGGTCGACCACGACGTCGAGGCGTGGCTGCCGCTGGTGGACCGGGTGGTGGAGCTGCGCCCCGGCGGCGGGGCCGTCGAGCACCCGGCGGGCTGGCGGCCGGCTCCGCTGCGGCTGCCGCAGCGGCACCCGCACCCGCCGGGCGAGCAGCTGCTGGCCGCCGTGGGCGCCGGGTACACGCACCGCGGCGGCGACCGCCCCGCGCTGGCCCCGACCGACGTCGCGCTGCGCGCCGGCCGGACGCTGGCGGTGACCGGTCCCAACGGCACCGGCAAGTCCACCCTGGCCCTGCTGCTGGCCGGGCTCCGCGCCCCCACCGTCGGCCAGGTCGTCGCCGGGTCCGCGCTGACCGCGGGGCTGCGGCACCCGGACCGGCCGCCGGCGCGGTGGCGGGCCGGTGAGCTGGCCCGCCGGATCGGCACCGTCTTCCAGCAGCCCGAGCACCAGTTCCTCACCGGCCGGGTCCGCGACGAGCTCTCGCTCGGGCCGTTGCGGTCGGGGGCGGGTGCCGCCGAGGCGCACGCCACGGCCGAGGCGCTGCTGGACCGGCTCGGGCTCACCCCGCTGGCCGACGCCAACCCTTTCACCCTGTCCGGTGGCCAGCAGCGGCGGCTCTCGGTGGCGACCGCGCTGGCCACCCGGCCGCGGGTGCTGGTGCTCGACGAGCCCACCTTCGGGCAGGACCGGAAGACCTGGGCAGAGCTGGTGGCGCTGCTGGCCGAGCAGCAGGACGACGAGCGGGCGCTGTGCCTGGTCACCCACGACGCCGCCGTGGTCGCCGCGCTCGCCGACGACGTGCTCACCCTCGGCCGCCCGGTGGGCGTCGGATGAGCGCACCGCTGTCCCTCGGCCCGGCCCGCTCGGTCCCGCTGTCGGCGGTCAACCCGGTCGCCCAGCTCACCGCCGTCGTCGTCGTCACCGTCGTGCTGCTGATCTGCGGTGACCTGGTGACCCCGCTGGTGGTGCTGGCCGCCGAGCTGGCGCTGCTGCCCGCCGCCGGGCTGACCCGGCCGGCCGACGTCGCCCGGCGCACCTGGCCGCTGCTGCTCAGCGCCCTCGGGATCACCTGGGTCAACGTGGCCTTCGGCTCGCTGGAGGGCGCGGCGGCCTGGCAGAGCGGCGCCACCTGGGGGGTCCGGGTGATCGCCCTGGCCCTGCCCGGGGTGCTGCTGGTCGCCTCGACCGACCCGGTGCGGCTGGCCGACGCGCTGACCCTGCACTGGCGGGTCTCCACCCGGTTCGGCTACGGCGCGCTGGCCGCGCTCCGGCTGGTGCCGTTGCTGGCCACCGAGTGGGAGTCGATCCGGCTGGCCCGGCGGGCCCGCGGGGTGGACGCCGGGCTGGACCCGGTCGCCGGGGCCCGGCTGCTGGCCGGGACGGCGTTCACCCTGCTGGTCGGGGCACTGCGGCGGGCGACCCGGCTGGCCACGGCGATGGACGCCCGCGGCTTCGACTCCGGCGTCGCCCGCACCAATGCCCGCGGCTCGGTGCTGCGGCCGCGGGACGGCTGGTTCGTCGCCGGAGCAGTGGCGGTGTGCACGGTCGCGGTGACCGCCAGCGTGCTCACCGGGGCCTGGCACCCGGTCTTCTCCTGATCGATCCCGGTCCGGAAGGCCATGTTGGCCGACATGGCCCTCTCAGGGGCGGGTCTGGGCGGTGAGGACGGCGAAGGCGGCCAGCACGACCGCCCAGCCCAGCTGCACCGCGACCAGCACCGGCGGCACGGTGCCCAGCAGCAGCGCGAGCGCCACCGGCGCGGTCCCCAGCACCCCGACGTCCGGGCCCCGGACCAGGGTCGCGCTCACCCCGACCGGCACCGCGCCCATCGGGGAGGACAGCACCGGGCCGGACCAGTCCAGGTCGGGCCGGTAGCCGGTCCCCTGGCCGACCAGCAGCGCGGGGAGGCCGCAGACCCCGGCCAGCACGACGACCGGGACCAGCACCCGGGCCCGCACCCCCTCCTCGGCCGCCATCGGCAGCGACCGGTCGGCGGCCGGTGCGGTCTCCTCCATCGCTGCGCACCCTGGGACGGCGGCCGCGGCTGGTGCCCGCGGCCCACGTCGGGGGAGGATGAGGGGCGAGTCACATCGTCCCCCGGGTTTGGCGTCCTGAGGCGGGGGCCATGACAGGGGTTCGCCGCTGAGCTTGCAGGGGCCATGGTGCGAGGAGTGCGGGTGACGGGCGAGTCGGCCGGTCCGGCGTGGCCCTCGTCGCCACCGCCACCGGCCGTCGACGGCTGGCACTGGGCCCTCGAGCACGTCTCCGAGCTGCCGCGGGCCCGGGCCCAGCTGCGCCGCGGCCTGGCCGAGCAGTCCAACGGCACCGACGAGGCCGCCGACCTCGACGAGGCCGTCGTCCTCGCCTTCGACGAGATGGCCTCCAACGCCCTCCGGCACGGTGGCGGCCGGGTCCGCGCCCGGGTGCAGCGGACGCCGGACGCCTGGCTGGTGGAGGTGCGGGACTCCGCCGCACAGCGCCCGCCGCAGCCCGCCGTCGGTCGGGACCCCAGCCAGGGCGGTCTCGGGCTGCACCTCATCGCGGAGATGGCCGACGACCACGGCTGGCACCTGACCGAGGGCCAGAAGAGCGTCTGGGCGCTGCTCCCCCGCCGCTGAGCGACCTCAGGGAGTACGGGGCGTGACCTGCGGTCCGGCCTCGGCCGGGCGCGGGCGGTCCTCGGGGTGCAGCCGGACGGCGACCAGGGCGACGTCGTCCTCCGAACCGTGCGGGCGCATCCGCACCAGCACCTGGTCGCACAGCTCGTCGAGCTCGAGGCCGCCCAGCTCCGCGAGCAGCGCCGTCAACCGGGCCACGCCGTCGTCCAGAGGCAGGTCCGGTCCCTCGACCAGGCCGTCGGTGTAGAGCAGCACCGTGGAACCGACGGGGAGCACGGCGACCTGCTCGCGCCGCACCGCCAACGGGTCGACGCCGAGCATCAGGTCGGCCCGGGCCGTGGCGAGGACCTCCACGCGGCTGTCCGGCAGCAGCACCAGCAGCGGCGGGTGCCCGGCGCTCGACCAGCGCAGCCGGACCTCCCCGCGAGCCCGGTCCACCGGTTCCTGCTCCAGCCGGGCCACCGCCGCGGTGGCCAGGGTGTGCACCTGCAGCCCCTCGATCGCCCGATCCAGGTCGGCCAGCACGGCCGCCGGACCGCCCCGGCTGCTGTAGGCGATGCCGCGGAGCAGGCTGCGCAGCTGGCCCATCGCCGCGGCCGCCACCGTGTCGTGGCCGACGACGTCCCCGATCGCCACCACGGTGGCGCCGCCGGGCTGCAGGAAGGCGTCGTACCAGTCGCCGCCGACCTGCGCGGCCTGCACCGCGGGGACGTACCGCACGGCGATCTGCGAGTGGTCGGGCTCCGGGGGCGCGGTGAGCAGGCTGCGCTGGAGCTCCTCGGCCATCCGGCGTTCCAGCTCGTGCAACGCGGCGCTGTCCAGCGCCAGCGCCGCGCGGTCGGCCACGTCCCGCAGGGTGGCCCGGTCGGCGGCGTCCATCAGTTCCCGGCCCGGCCCGCGGTACAGGCTCATCGCGCCCAGCACCCGACCCCGGGCGACCAGCGCGATGGCGACCGCCGTCGCCGGGTCCAGCTGCCGGTGGGCGTCGCGGGCGGGTCCGGGCGGCAGGCTGGCGCCCACCGCCGCCCGGACGTCGGGCACGACCGTCACCTCGCCGGTCGCCAGGGCGTCGACGATCGGGGCGGTGGAGTTGAGCGCGCCCAGCCGGACGCGGGCGTACTCGGCAGCGACCGGCCGCAGCTCCGGGTCGGCGTGCCAGCTGGCCACGTCGTGCAGCCGGCCGTCCGCGCCGACCAGGCTGGCGATCGCCCAGTCCGCCAGCTCCGGCACCACCGCGTGCAGCAGCTCCTGCAGGGCGCCGCTGCCACCGCGCCGGTCGACCAGCGCCGCGGACAGGGTGTCCGACACCCGGGCGATCAGGGCGAGCCGCTGGGCGTCCCGTCGCGCCTGCTCCTCGCGGCGGCGCCGCTCGCTGACGTCGAGGAAGTAGACCGACAGGCCCTCGGGGCTCGGCCAGGCGCGGACCTCGTACCAGCTGTCCAGCGGCGGCGGGTAGTACGCCTCGAACGCCGTGGGCAGGCCGGAGTCCACTGCACGGCGGTAGTGCCGGTCGAAGTCGCTGCCGACCGCGGCGGGGAACAGCTCCCAGATCACCCCGCCCAGCAGCTCGTCCCGGCCGAGCCCCAGCAGCCGCTCCGCCTCCACGTTGGCGTGGGTGAAGGTCCAGTCCCGGCCCAGGGAGAAGAACGCCGCCGGCATCGACTCCAGCACCCGGGCCACCCGCGCGTCGGCCAGCCGCTGCTCGGTGGTGTCGTAGCCGGCGCCCAGCAGCCGCACCGCGACGCCCCGCTCGTCCGGCAGCGCCCGGCCGCGGGCGTGCACCCAGCGGACCGCACCGCCGGGGTGCTGCACGCGGTACTCGGCCTCGAAGACCCCGCAGTCGTCGATCGCGGTCTGCACGGCCTCCTGCACCCGGTCGGCGTCCTCGGGGTGCAGCCGGTCGGTGAACGCGGCGAAGTCCCCGGCGAAGTCCTCCCGGTCGTACCCGAACAGCTCCAGCAGCCGGTCGTCCCAGGACAACCGGCCGGTGACCAGGTCCCAGTCGAAGCTGCCGATGCCGGCGGCGTCGATCGCCAGCCCCCAGCGCAGGCGGCTGACCTCGAACTCGGCGGTCAGCGCGGCGAGCTCCAGTTCGCTGGCCGCGGGTGCGGCCAGCTGGGACAGCAGGGCGACGTCGGCCTCGGTCCACGCCCGCGGCGACGGGTCGAAGACGGCCAGCACCCCGACGACGTGGTGGTGCACCGGGTCGGTCAGCGGGACGCCGAGGTAGGCGACGGCCGTCCCCGACCGGACGGCGGGCAGGTCGGCCAGCCGCGGGTCCTCCCGCCCGTCCGGCACCACCAGCGGCACGCCGGCGGTGGCCACCAGCCCGCTGAGCGTGTCCGCCGGGGGGAGCTCGGAGCCGACCGTCCACACCTGCGGACCGGAGCCGCCGGCCATCGTCTGCACCTCGCCGACGACGGCGATCCCGGCCGAGGGCGCGCCGAGCAGCCGCGCGGCGAGCTCGGCCAGCCGCTGCAGGCCGGGGGAGCCGACCGCCGACGCGGCCACCCGGCGGGCGGCGGCGAGCCGCTCGGCGTCCAGCGGTGACATCGGCACCGCTCCCCTCGTCGCCCGGGCGGAGGTCCCGGCCCTCCGCCGATCATGCCTGGTGGGCCCGGCCCCGGCGTCAGCGCCCGACGGCGTACCCCTGCATGCCCCGGGGGTTCGCCGCCGCACGGAGGACGCCGCTGTCCGGGTCGACCGACACCGCCGACAGCCGCCCCAGCGACCAGCCGTCGGCCACGGTCACGGTGTGCCCGCGCCGGCGGAGCTCGGCGATGGTCGGCTCGCCCAGCCGGGACTCGACGACCACCTCGCCGGGGGTCATGTCCCGCGGGAAGAACGACGACGGGAAGCTGGTGGTGTGCCAGGCCGGCGCGTCGATGGCGGCCTGCAGGTCCAGGCCGCCGAGCACGTGGGCCAGCCAGAAGCACAGCTGCCACTGCTCCTGCTGGTCACCACCCGGGGTGCCGAACGCGAGGGTCGGGACGCCTCCGCGCAGGGCCAGCGACGGGGTGAGCGTGGTGCGGGGGCGCTTGCCCGGCAGCAGCGAGTTGGGCAGCCCCGGCTCCAGCCAGAACATCTGCGCCCGGGTGCCGAGCGCGAAGCCCAGCGAGGGGATGGTCGGCGAGCTCTGCAGCCAGCCACCGGAGGGGGTGGCCGAGACGAGGTTGCCCCAGCGGTCGACGACGTCGACGTGGCAGGTGTCGCCGCGGGTGGTGCCGCGCGTGTCGACGGTGGGCTCCCCGACGCCGGCGACGACGCCACGGTCGGGGCGATCGCCGGCGTCCCCCTGGGTGACGAAGGCCGGGAGCCTGGGCGGGCGCCCGCCGGGCGAGCCGGGCCGCAGGTCGGTGCTGGCCCGGTCGCTGATGAGCGCCCGCCGTTGCTCGGTGTACGGGGCGGACAGGAGGTCGTCCACCGGTGCCTGTGCCGTGTCGCCGTACCAGGCCTCGCGGTCGGCCATGGCCAGCTTCACCGCCTCCACGCTGGCGTGGACCAGGTCGGGGCTGACGAGGGGCTGGCCGTCGGTGCCCGACGCGTACCCGGCCCCGGCACCTGCCGCCGGGTGGCCGTCCAGCATCGCGAGCGCCTGGAGCAGCGCCGGGCCCTGGGACCACGGCCCGGCCTTCGCGAGCGTCCACCCACGCCAGTCGAGGGTGACCGGCGGCTCGTACGTCGGGCGCCAGCCGGCGAGATCTGCTCCGGTGAGGAATCCGCGGTGCGGACGACCGGAGTCGTCCATGACCGGGGACCGGGAGAACTCGTCGATCGCCTCGGCGACGAACCCCGTGTACCAAGTCGCGAGTGCCGCGTCGATCTGTGCCTCTCGGGAGGGACCGCGCGCTGCGTCGAGCAGTCGGCGGTAGGTCGAGGCGAGGACCGGGTTGCGGAACAGGCGACCGGCGGCGGGGGGTGCTCCGTCGGGGGCGAGCCAGGTGGCGGCCGAGGTAGGCCAGTGGGAACGGAAGTGCTCGGAGACCGAGGCGACGGTCGCGGCAACCCGCGGGAGGAGCGGGTGGCCGTGCTCGGCGTACTCGATGGCGAAGCGGAGGACGGCGTCCAGCGGCAGGGTGCCGTGGTCGCGGAGGAGGGTCAGCCACGCGCCGAGGGCGCCTGGCACGGTGGCGGCGAGGAGCCCGGTGCCCGGGACCAGGTCGAGGCCCAGTTGGCTGTAGGCCTCGATCGTGGCGCCCGCCGGGGCGACCCCCTGACCGGACAGGACGACGGGCTCCCCCGCGCCGGTGGCTGCCCGCGGGCTCCGGGCGAAGAGGACGGGGACCTCCCCACCGGGGCCGTTGAGGTGCGGTTCGACGACCTGCAGGGTGAGGCCCGCAGCGACCGCGGCATCGAAGGCGTTGCCGCCGGCCTCGAGGGTCGCCATGCCTGCCGCGCTGGCGAGCCAGTGGGTCGAGGCGACCATCCCGAAGGTGCCGGCCAGTTCCGGGCGCGTGGTGAACACCCAGCCAGCCTAAGGACGGGACGGCGGTGCGCGCGCTGCCACGAGTGCCGGCGGGGCGGCGGCGCGGCCGGCGGCTCACGGGGGGCGTCCGGTCCGTCGTCGTCCGGGGCTCTGTGCCGGAGGTCGGGGAGCGGCGCCAGGACCAGGCTGTGGACCTGCGGCGGGACCGGCCGGTCCCAGCTCAGCCGCGCGCCGCGCGTGCCGCTCCCCCAGGTGGCCGCCTGCCGGGCCAGCCCGCGCAGCCCGGCGAGCAGGGACCGCACCGGTGCGGTCAGCCGAGGCGCCGGCGCAGCGAGCCGGACCGGGGTGCGCAGCAGGTCCACGGAGAAGTCGGTGGCGAACTCGACGGCCGCCTCGAGGTCGTGGTCCACCGGCGCAGGACGCGGGGGCGCAGGGGTCGCCGCGGCCGGCGCGGCCGGCACGGGCGCTCCCGCCACGGCCGGGGTCGTCGTCCGGGTCGTCCCGTCGCCCAGCCGGTGCACCCGCAGCGGGGTGCCACGCCAGCTCAAGTACGCCCCGTCGGCGCCGGCACCCCAGGCCGCCAGGCGCCGGTTGAGCTGCTGCCAGCGGGAGCGGGCCGGCGTCCCGGGGTCCGGCAGGCTGCCGGGTCCGACGCCGGTGACCCCGGCGGCGTGCCCGACGGCCGGCTCGACCGGGAGGTCGGCGGTGCCGCACAGCTCGGCCGGCTGGGTGGGGCCGGTGCCGAAGAGCCCGGGGAGGCCGGCAGGCGCGGCGGCACGCACGTCGGCGCGGGGGCCGGGTGCGATGTGCACAGCCATGGGTGCCGCCTTCCGGGAGGTGGTTGCCGCGGCCGGGGAAGGGACCGCGGGCAAGGAAGAACCTACGGACGGCGACGCCCGGGACCCCGTCCCGGAACGTCCTGGTCCGGCCGCGTGACCGAACCGTTGCGCGGGCTCCTCCGGGAGGTCGACGACCCCGCTGCCGGGGCGGTCACTTGTCGACTGCCGGGCGCAAAAGACCAGGTCACCGGCCGGTCCGGCGGTCGATGACCTCAGCGGCCGGGGCGACGCACCGGCGTGTCGCGCGCGTCTGATGGGATGTCGTCGTGGCTGCGACCCCCCTCGTGATCGACACCGACCCCGGGATCGACGACGCCCTGGCGATCCTGCTGGCGCTGGCCAGCCCAGAGGTGGACCTGCGCCTGGTCACGACGGTGCACGGCAACGTCGACCTGGCGCAGACGACGGAGAACGCGCTGCGGGTGCTGCACCTGGCCGGCCGCTCCGACGTGCCGGTCGCGGTCGGCGCCGCCACCTCGCTGGTGGTCCCGCAGGCGGAGCGGGCCGGGCACGTCCACGGGGAGGCCGGGCTGGGCGGCGTCGTCCTGCCGCCGTCACCGGCGTCGGTGGACCCGCGACCCGCGGTGGTGGCCCTGGCCGAGCTCCTGCTGGCCAGCGACGAGCCCGTCACGGTGGCTGCGATCGGCCCGCTGACCAACATCGCGCTGCTGCTCGCCGTCTACCCCGCCGCGGCCGCCCGGATCGGCCGGCTGGTGGTGATGGGCGGCTCCGCCGGGCGCGGCGGCAACGTCACCGCGGCCGCGGAGTTCAACGTGTGGGCCGACCCGGAGGCGGCCGCGGTGGTGTTCCGCGCCGGCCTCCCCACGGTGATGGTGGGTCTGGACGTCACGCTGCCCACCGTCCTCACCGAGGCCGGCATCGCCCGGCTCGCCGCGGCCGGGGAGGTCGGCGCCCGGGCCGCCGCGATCCTGCGGCAGTACCTGGACCACGCGCGGAGCAGCTACGGCACCGACGGGGTCGTCGTGCACGACGCGCTGGCGCTCACCGAGGCGATCGCGCCCGGCACGCTGCACACGGTGCGCCGCGACGTCGTCGTGGACACCGGGGCGAGCGCCGCACGCGGGCAGACGCTGGTCGACCGGCGCACCGTGTCGACGGCGCCCGCGGCCGTCCACGTCGCCGAGGGCGTGGACAGCCCCGCCGCCGTGGAGTTCCTGGTCAGCCGCCTGGTCTCGTACGGGGACGGCGCCGGTCCACCCACCGGGGTCTGACCGGTCCCCCCATCGGGGGGACGGGATGACCGGCACGGTTCCGGATGTGGCGGGGCAGCGCACACGATCGGTGTCCGAGGACGTCGAAGACGTCCGCCGGGCCGGGCGGCTGAGGCGTGCCGGACCCCCCGTGCTGCGCGCCCGAACGCCGTCGTCCACCATGGTCCGGGCGGGCGGAGCAACCGCCGACGGGAGGGGCTGACTGTGGGTGCACTGGTCTGGCCGTCTGCCGCGGTCCCGACCGAGGACGGCGACGTCTGGCGGTGGGAGCTCCCCACCGTGCACGACGCCTCCCGGGTGCGGATGGACCTGCGGGCCCGGCTGGCACACCCGTCGCTGGCCTCACGGTCGACCGAGGACGCCCGCGAGGGCCTGCTGCTGGTGTTCGAGGAGCTGTCCTCCAACGCACTGCGGCACGGTGGCGGCTCGGTCGTGGCGCTGATCGTCGCGCTGCCCGCCGGCTGGCTGATCGTGCTGACCGACGGCGCGCCCGACTCCCCTCCGCAGCCCGCGGTCGACCGGGATCCCGCCTTCGGCGGGATGGGGCTGCCGATGGTCGCCCAGCTGTCCACCGACTACGGCTGGACCAGTGAGCCCGGCCGCAAGCACGTCTGGGCCCGGCTCCCGTCCGGTCAGATGTCGGCCGAGGCGCTGCCGCGTCCGCGGTCGTCCTCCGGCCCGGCGGCCTGACGGAACGCCCCCTGGCCTCCAGCAGGGGGCCGGCTGAAGCCTGCAACCGGGAGGGGCCGGATGACCTCGACCGAGGCGAAGCCCTCGGCGGTGGACGGCGGGACCAGCCGCGCGGCAGTGCTGAACAGGCCGACGTCCGGTACCCGGGCGCGCCCGGTGCGGGCGTCGTTGCGCCGCCGGCAGGTGTCCAGCGGGACGTCGAGGAACACCGCCCGCGCCGGGACGCCCGCGGCGACAGCGAGCTCGACGAGCGCCGCCCGCTCGGCCGGGGACGGATCGGTGTTGTCGACGACCACGCTGGCGCCCTCCGCGAGCAGCTCAGCCACCACCCGGCGCTGCCGGGCCTCGCGGTGCCGCGCGTTCGGCCAGTGGTCCTTGCTGACGACCACGTGCGTCCCGGCCAGGTGCTCCGCGACCCACGTGGTCTTCCCCGCCCCCTGCAACCCCACCATCACGACCAGCTCGGCGTCGCAGGCTCCAGCCGGTCCGTCGCAGCGTCCCGCCGCCATGTCACAGGCGTCAGCCGGCCCGTCGCAGCGTCCCGCGGCCATGTCGCAGGCCTCAGCCGGCCCCGTGCAGGGGCCCACCGCGAGCTCGCGAGTGGTGGGGGGCACGGGGTGTTTCCTCAGGCGGCGCGGACCGGGTGGACGGTGGCGCCCGTCGGCTCGTCGTCCTCGGCCCGGCGCGGAGCCGGGTGCTCGACGAGCGCCAGCACCCGGCCGGACATGAACCGGGCGGTGCGCACCGGGGTGCCGCCGCGGGTCACCTCGGTGACCTCGACGAGCCCGCGCCCGTGGGTCGTCTCCACCCGGCGGCCTGCCCGGGTGGCCTCGATCTCGTAGGTGCGGCTGCTGCCGCCGGCGTCGACGACGACCTCGACACGGTCACCCTTCACGGGTCCTCCTCGCGTTGACGAACACCTGGTGCAACACCCCCGGGGGGTAGTCGATTCCGCTGGTCAACGGTTCAGCGCGGCCACGAGCGGGCAGGGAGGAGCAGTTGCCCACAACCCACCAGGAGGCCCCGTGTTCCCGGCCGAGAACATCCGCGACTGGCGTCTCAAGGACGTCGTCGACCCCGACGGCAGCAAGATCGGGTCGCTGGAGTCGGTGTACGTGGACACCACGACCGACCAGCCGTTCTTCGCCGCCGTCACCACCGGCATCATCGGCCGGCACAAGCTGACCTTCGTGCCGCTCACCAACGCCACGGTGGCCCCCGGGCACATCCGGGTGACCGTGAGCAAGGACCTGGCGAAGAACGCGCCGTCGATCGACACCGACGGCGAGCTCACCCTCGAGGACGAGCCGGCCGTCTTCGAGCACTACTCGCTGCCCTACACCCCCGGCGTCCGGCGGCTCGCCCGCCGCTGACGCGGCGAGGTGGCTAGGCGCGACGGGCGGTGAAGGCGCCGGCGGCGTCCCGCAGGCTCTTGGTCGGGCGCAACCAGGCGCCGTCCACCGGCAGGGCGTCGAGCCGGACGCGGTCCAGCGGGACGGCGAAGGCGCCGGGCACGTCCTCGATGTCGACGAACTGCAGCACCTCCGAGGTGATGGCGTAGCCGGCGACCTCGCTGAAGGCGACGACGACGACCTCGGTGCCGGACCTGGCGAGGTCCTCCAGCGGCTCGGCGAAGTTGCGGCCGTCGCCGGAGAAGACCACCAGCCGGCGCAGCTGGTGGCTGTGCGCCCGGACGCTGATGTGGTCGAGCATCGACTGGTCGATGTCGTCGTCGGGCTGCAGCTTGGGCCGGGCGAAGACGGCGTAGCCGAAGCTGCGAAGCGCCTCCACCCAGCGCTGCAGCGAGGTGGCGTGCTGCGGCGGCACGTTGGCGAAGACGCAGGCCTCGACCTCCGGCTGCACCGGCGCACCCGGGTCCTCGGCGCCGTCGACGAACCAGGCGGCGATCGCGTCGAAGCGCGGCCGCGACGCCGCGGTGGGCCGGGCTCCGATCACGTTCGCCAGGGTCATGTCGATGTTGGGCGCGTCCCACACCAGCAGGTCGAGCGCCGGACGGACGCCGTCCGCGTCGTACCCGTCGGCCGAGGCGGTCTCCACGGCGTAGGTCTCGGTCACCGGGTCAGTGTGCCGGTCGGCCGGTGTCACCGTGGGACTGGTGGCCCGACGACGCCCTCGGCGCTCGCCCACCGGCGCCTCAGGCCGGGACGACGGCGGCACGGTCGACCAGCTCGGCCACCGGGGTGCCCGGCGGGAGGGTGCCCAGGACCGCGCCCCAGTCGCCGCCCAGCCGGGTGGCGCAGAAGGCGTCGGCGACGGCGGTCGGGGCGTGCTGCAGCAGCAGCGAGGCCTGCAGGCAGAGCGCGAGCTGACCGGCGATCCGGCGTGCCCGCAACGGCAGCTGCTCGGGATCGGCGAGCTCGGCGGCCAGCCGGTGGACCGCGGCGTCGTACCGGTGGTCTGCGCCCCGGGCGGCGTCGAGCTCGGCGGTCACCGCGGCCAGCGACGACGACCCGGCACCCAGCGCCCGGAGCACGTCGAGGGCGATGACGTTCCCCGAGCCCTCCCAGATGGAGTTCAGCGGCGCCTGCCGGTAGAGCCGCGGCATCCCCGACTCCTCGACGTAGCCGTTGCCGCCGAGCACCTCCAGCGCCTCGGCGACCGCGACCGGGGTGCGCTTGCAGACCCAGAACTTGGCGACCGCGCCGGCCAGCCGCAGGTAGTCCCGCTCCCCCGCGTCCTGGGCCGCGGCCAACCGGACGGCCAGCGCGGTGGCCGCCTCGCTCTCCAGCGCCAGGTCGGCGAGCACGTTCTGCATCAGCGGCTGCTCGGCCAGCAGGGCACCGAAGGCCCGCCGGTGCCGGGCGTGGTGCACCGCCTGGGTCAGCGCCGCGCGCACCGTGGCCGCCGACCCCAGCACGCAGTCCAGCCGGGTGGTGGCCACCATCTCGATGATCGCCGGCACGCCGCGGCCGGGCTCGCCGACCAGCCAGCCCGTCGTCCCGTCGAACTCGACCTCGCTGGAGGCGTTCGACCGGTCACCCAGCTTGTCCTTGAGCCGCTGCAGCGCGAAGGGGTTGCGCTCACCGCCGGGCAGCACCCGGGGGACCAGGAAGCACGAGACCCCGTCACCGGTCTGCGCCAGGACCAGGAACAGGTCGCTCATCGGGGCGGAGGTGAACCACTTGTGCCCGGTCAGCGACCAGCTGCCGTCACCGTTGGCGGTCGCCGTGGTCGTGTTGGCGCGGACGTCGGAGCCGCCCTGCTTCTCGGTCATCCCCATGCCGGCCACCAGGCCGCGCTTGGTCCGCGGATCGGCGAGCCCGAACTGGTAGTCCCGGCTGGTCAGCGCCGGCTCCAGCGCCTCGGCGAGGTCCGGCGCACGACGCAGTGCGGGGACGACGGCGTAGGTCATCGTCACCGGGCAGCCGTGGCCCATCTCGACCTGCGTCCAGCCGAGGTAGCCGACCGCGCGGCGGACGTGGGCGTGCCGGTCGCCGACCGCCTGGTCCGCCCAGGGGGCGCCGGCCAGCCCGTGCCCGATCGCCGCGCCCATGAGCTGGTGCCAGGCGGGGTGGAACTCGACCTCGTCGACCCGGTGCCCGTACCGGTCGTGGGTGCGCAGCCGAGGTGGGTTCTCGTTGGCCAGCCGGCCCCACTCCTGGGCCTGCGCGCTGCCGGCCAGGGCGCCGAGCTCGGCCAGCGAGGCGAGCGAGGCAGCATCGGCGTGCCGCAGACATGCCTCGGACAGGGCGGCGTCCCCGCCGATCGGGTCGTGCCCGACCAGCGGCGGGACCTGGTTGGTCACCTGGTGCGTGACGCTCATGGACGCACCGTACGAGACGCCGGTCCGCCCGGCGTCAGTCCTTCAGCGGACCAGGCCGTGCAGGGCGACCAACGCGGCCGGTGCGTACCCGGCGGCCAGCGGGAGGGGTCCGCGCACACGCAGACCCGTCGTCGTCCCGCCGTCGGGCCCGGACGTCACCCAGTGCAGCAGCGACATCCGCGCCGGCCCGACCTGGACGGTCCACCGCCACCGCCGCGAGGCGTCGTCCACCTCGTCGACCACGAACGGCACGGTCACCCCGAGCGGGCCGCGCACCCGGCCGGTCACACCCTGCGCGATCCGCTCCGCGTCGGTGACGACACCGAGGATCTGCGGTGCCCAGCTCGACCAGCGGGCCGGGTGGAGGTAGCGGTCCCACGCCTCGGCCGGGGTGACCGGTCCGGTGGCGTGCAGCGTCAGGGTGGTCACCGCGACCAGGTGCCCGCCCGGGTGCCGATCGACACCCGGGCGGGCAGGGGGAGCCGGGATCCGCCCCCGAGAATGACCCCGGCGGTCCGTGCGGTCGGGCCCCGCCCCGTGGCCGGGGCCCGTGCGTCGGGGCCCCGCCCCGTGGTCGGGGCCCCGACCGATCAGGCGGTGGCCCCCGTGGCGCCACCGTCAGGCCGTGGCCCTCAGCGCCCGAGGGGCTGGAGGGGTCGGCCGGTCATCGGCAGGTCTCTCACGTGCTGCGTGCCGAGGCCGCGGGCGGCCAGGGACACGGCGGAGCAGCCGGGCCGGGCGGACGCGCGCCGGGACGGCGCAGGTCGGCGGGCCGCAGCTGCGGAGAGGACCCCTAGTCGGGGGAGGAGGACGGCTCGGGCAGCAAGCCGTCCTGGAGGGTGTGGAGCGGAGCGGTCGAGACCAGGTCCGCCAGTTCCGGCTGGACCGGCAGCGTGGGCAGCGTGGCGTGCAGGGCGCCGAGCGGGGTCCAGTTGGCACCCGTCGGCGACGTCGGCGACGGG
>NZ_SJEX01000074.1 GCF_005930495.1 Modestobacter excelsi
CGGCGGGAGGGCGCTGAGCCGCGCGCGATGCGCGCCGCGGCGCTCGGGACTGTGCTGCTCACGGTCAGGTGAACCGCACCCACCGGGCTCCTGTTCCCGGACACCGGACCACTGGCCCGCGCCGTCTCCTAGGCTGCTGCGCCGTGGCAGCGACCCCCGCGGTGCGGACCCTGGACCACGCCCGGGTGGGGTACTCCCTGCACGAGTACGACCCGGCCGACGGCGCCGAGGGCCACGGGTACGGCGGGGTCGCCGTCGCCGCGCTGGGCGCCGACCCCGCCCAGGTGTTCAAGACCCTCATCGCCCAGGTGGACGGCCGGCTGACCGTCGCCGTGGTGCCGGTGAGCGGTCAGCTGGACCTCAAGGCGCTGGCCGCCGCGGCCGGCGGACGGAAGGCGGCGATGGCCGACCCGGCCGCCGCCGAGCGCAGCAGCGGGTACGTTCGGGGCGGCATCAGCCCGCTCGGCCAGCGCAAGGCGCTGCCCACCGTGGTCGACGAGAGCGCGCTGGGCTTCGCCACGGTGCTGGTCAGCGCCGGCCGCCGCGGCCTTCAGGTCGAGCTCGACCCCGCCGACCTGGTGCGGCTGACGCGGGCCACGACCGCGGCGATCGCCAGGTAGGGCCGGTCAGTCCGAGGGCTGGGAGTACGGCGTCAGCAGCTGGTCGACCGGGGCGAAGTCGTCGGTGAGGACGGCGGCGTCGCCGATGAACGCGGTCAGCTCCGCACCGCCGGCGACCTGCCAGGCCAGCCCGCGCTCGGCCATCGCGGCGGCGATCGCGTCGGCCGGGAGCGCCCGCCGAGACGCGACGGCGACGACGTTGCCGCCGTCCTCACCGGCCAGCACCGGTGCGCGGGCCAGCAGCAGCACCTCCGGGAAGACCTCCCGCAGGGTGGCCAGCTCGGCGCGCACGAAGGACAGCGGCGGGTGGTCGATGAGGTTGACCGCGTAGACGCCGTCGTCGGTCAGCGCGTCGGCGACCAGGTCCAGCGCCTCGACCGTGGTCAGCTGCCACGGCACCGACAGCCCGCCGAAGGCGTCGCCGACGACCAGGTCACGGGTACCGGCCTGCTCGGTCTGCAGCCCGACCCGGGCGTCCCCGACCCGCACCTGCAGCTCGGCGGAGGTCTGCAGCCCCAGCGCGTCCCCGTCCAGCTCGACCACGCCGGGGTCGACCTCCAGCACCCGGCTCACGGTGCCGGGGCGGACGTCGGCCAGGTAGCGGGGCAGGGTCAGCCCGCCGCCGCCGAGGTGCAGCGCCGACAGCGGCTCCCCGGCCGGGGCCTGCGCGTCGGTGACCGAGGCGATGGCCCGGACGTACTCGAACTCCAGGTGCTGCGGATCGGTCAGGTCGACGTAGGAGTGCCGGAGCGTGTCGAGCACGAGCACCCGGCCGGCCGCGCCGTCGGCCTCGACCCGTGCGCAGTGGTAGGCGGTCTCCCGCTCGCAGGGGGTGGGCGCCAGGGCGGCCAGCACCGGCGCACCCACGGCGAGAACCAGCAGCCCGACCGGCAACCGGTCGGTCACCCCGGGCGCCCGGCGGTGGAGCAGCACGGCGAGCGCCAGCCCGGCCAGGACGACGACGACGCCGGTGCCCACCAGGATGACGCTGCTGGGCAGCAGCGCCACCAGCACGAACCCGGTCGCGAAGGTGGCCACGATGCCGCCGAGCGTGCCGATGCCCGACAGGCGACCGACCACCGACCCGGTCTCGGCCAGGCTGCCCAGCTGCAGGGCGACGACCATCGGCGGCACCGCGGACAGCAGCGCCGCGGGCACGACGACGGCGACCGCGGCCAGCAGGAGCACGTTCCCGGCGGCGGCACCGGTGAGCAGCGCGCCCGCGAAGCGGACCAGCGGCAGCACCGCGACGACCAGCGCCCCACCGGCGACGAGCAGGGGCGCGAGCAGCCGCCGCGGGTCGGTGCGGTCGGCCACCGCGCCACCGGCCCAGGCGCCGAGGGCGATGGCGGCGAGGGCGAACCCGATGACCGCCGTGCTGGTCTGCAGGGTGATGCCGACGTAGGGGGCGATCAGCCGCAGGCCGACCACCTCGAGCACCAGCACCGACCCCGAGGCCAGGAAGGTGACCGCCGCGGCCGTCCAGCCCGGCAGTGCCCGCGAGCCGGCCGCCGGCCGGGGCGGGGTCACGCTCAGAACAGCGCCGGCTGGTCGGCCGGGGCGCTGACGGACTCCTGCCGCGCGGTGAGCTGGGGGCCGTTGTTGGCCACGTTGCCCACGGCCGAGCCGACCGGGCGGATCTCCAGCCGCTCGACGAACTCCGGCGGGGTGGGCTGGGCGACCTCGGTGACGTCCTCCCGGGCCGGGTCGAGCCAGGCAGCCCAGCGCTCGGGCGGCAGCACCAGCGGCATCCGCGGGTGCACCTCGGTGAGCGCGCCGACCGCGGGGGCGGTGACGACGGTGCAGGTGTAGAGCCGGTCCTCGCCGCGGCCCCACACCTCCCAGAGCCCGGCGAAGGCCAGGCCCGACCCGTCCTCCGGCGTCACGAAGTACGGCTGCTTGCCGGGGGTGTCCTGCTTCGGCGCCCACTCGTACCAGCCGTCGGCGGGGACCAGGCAGCGCCGGGTGGCCGCGGCGGTGCGGAACGCCGGCTTCTCGGTCAGCGACTCGACCCGGGCGTTGAGCATCCGGTTGCCGATCGACACGTCCTTGGCCCAGGAGGGCACCAGACCCCAGCGCACGGCCCGCAGCTCACGGTGCCCACCGCCGGTGAGCGCGCCCTCGGCGTCCCGCTCCTTCTTGTGCCGGACCACGTAGACGTCCTTGGTCGGCGCGACGTTGTAGTCCGCGGGGAGCGTCGCCTGCCCCTCGGCGGCGACCGCCTCGAACTCGACGACCAGGTCCTCCGGACGGCGGCTGGCTGCGTAGCGACCACACACGGCGATCTCCTCCCGGACGGACGACAGATCTGAGCTTAGAAGGGCGGTGGGGCGTCGGCTGGGTCCAGCGGACCCGCTGGTGCAGCCGGTGGCCGTGCTCCTGGTGGTCGCATGCCCGGTGGGCGGGTCGTCCTGGTGACTCCGGAGGGGGTGGTGACCTGCAGGACGCCGTCGGGGGTCATGGTGAACCGCCAGCCCGGCGCGAAGGTCTTGAGCCGGTGGTGGGAGCGGCACAGGCAGCACAGGTTGGCGCAGTCGGTCGCCCCGCCGCACGCGGCGCTGACGACATGGTCCAGGTCGGCCCAGCCGACCCGCTGGCCGCAGTTGGGGAACCGGCAGCGCCGGTCCCGGGTGGTGACGAACGCCCGTTGCCGGCCGGTGGGCTCGTAGCTGTCGGTCTCCGGTGGCGGCCCGGCCACCGGGCACCTGCAGCTGCTGGAGGTCTCGACGTTGTGGTGGGTGGGGCAGCCCCGGCGGGCCAGCCGATCCAGTTCGGCGGGGGTGAGGGTGGCCAGCAGCTGCCCGTCCGGGCCGGTGACCGCGAACCTCAGCGATCCACCCTCGGAGGCGGTGAGGCCGAGGGCACCCACCCGGGCCAGCAGTGCGCGGACGTGGGCGGCGGTGATCGGCAGCCCGTTCACCTCACCCGGCGTGCTGCCCGCGCCGGCGAGGCCGTCCAGGTCGGCGGAGACGGTCAGGTTGGCGGTCACCCTGGGCAGGCCGGAATCGGCCGGGCGGCGGATCAGCAGGGACAGCACGTGCGCCCGCAGCGCGCCGATCCGGCGGGGATCGCCGTCGGCCTTGAGCATCTTGGCGAGCTGGTCGACGACGTCGAAGCACTCGACCGCCTCATCAGTGGGCAGGTCCGCCGCGATCGTGGACCGGCCGTCGGTGGCGGAGGGGTAGACGTGCACGTCGGCGGTCTTCTCCGCGTCCTTCCGACGCTCGTCGGCGGCGGTGGCGTCCAGCCGCAGCATCTCCTCGACCGCGCGGGCCTTCAACCGGGTCACCGGCAGGTCGCTGGCCTCGGGCAGCAACGCCGCCTCGACCCGCCCTGCGACGGAGGTGTTGGTGTGCTGCAGCACGTCGGCCAGGGCGGTGGCCCGCCGCTCGTCCAGCTCCCCGGCCTGCAGCGCGGCGAAGGTGGCCGGCAACTTCGCCGTCCAGGTGCGGGCCCGGCCGTACCGGTAGCCGGCGGTGTTGCGGCCCAGGTTGAGGATCGTGCCCAGCTCGGCGGTGAAGAACTCACTCACCCCGTCATAGGCCTCGTCGACCGCCCAGCCCGGCCGGCGGGCGCCCGGCGTACCCGGCGCCGGGTCGTCCGTGGCCGGGCGGGCGGCGGCCAGGCCCATGATCAGCTCGGCCTCGTAGGCGGTGTCGGCGGCCCGGCGAGCCTGCACCCGCTGCAGCTCGACGGCCTTCTCCTCATCCGAGAGCCAGGACACCGGCAGCCGCGGCGCAGCGATCCGGTGCTCCCACACCAGGTCCACCACCACGTCGACCGTCGCTGCCACGGGTCGAACATACGTACGGGGTACGACAGTTCTGGCCGGCCGCGCCGCACGTGCTGCGTGGAGCGGGCCGGAGGGGTAGGACGGGAGGGGACATCCGACGGAGAGCACGAGGAGCACGACGACGTGACGACCACCCAGGCTCCCTCCACCGAGCAGCCCAAGACCGCCGGCGACGCAGGCGCGCGCCCGTACGCGACGATCAACCCCTACACCGGTCAGACCGAGCAGGAGTTCCCCTTCCTGGAGACCGGCGAGGTCGACGGTGTGGTCGAGAAGGCGCACACCGCCTTCCTCGACTGGCGCCGGCGCACCGTCGAGGAGCGCGCGGGCGTGGTCAAGAAGGCCGCCGAGCTGATGCTCGAGCGCACCGACGAGTTCGCCGCGCTGATCACCAAGGAGATGGGCAAGCGGATCCAGGAGGCTGCCGGTGAGGTGCAGCTGGCCGCCAGCATCCTGAGCTACTACGCCGACAACGGCCCCCGCTTCCTCGAGCCCAAGCCGATCGACGTGATGGCGGGCGAGGCCGTCGTGGTCAACGAGCCGATCGGCGTCATCCTGGCCATCGAGCCGTGGAACTACCCGCTGTACCAGGTGGTCCGGGTCGCCGGGCCCAACCTGACCCTCGGCAACACCATCCTGCTCAAGCACGCGGAGAACAACCCGCAGTGCGCGCTGGCCCTGGAGCAGCTGTTCCGCGACGCCGGGGCGCCCGAGGGCGTCTACACCAACCTGTTCCTGCGGATCGCCGACGTCGAGCAGGTCATCGCCCACAAGGCCGTCCAGGGCGTGACCCTCACCGGCAGCGAGCGGGCAGGCAGCAGCGTGGCGCAGCTGGCCGGCAAGCACCTGAAGAAGTCGGTGCTCGAGCTCGGCGGCAGCGACCCGTTCATCGTGCTCGACGCCCCCGACGTCGGCCGGACGGTCAAGGCCGCGACGATGGCGCGGATGGCCAACACCGGCCAGGCGTGCATCGCCGCCAAGCGGATCATCGTGCTCGACGAGGTCTTCGACGACGTCGTGGGCGGCCTGAAGCAGGCGTTCTCGACCTTCACCCCCGGCGACCCGGCCGACCCGTCGACGACGCTCGGCCCGCTGTCCACCGAGCGCGCCGCGGCGGACCTGGCCGCGCAGATCCAGGACGCCGTCGACAAGGGCGCCACCGTGCTGGCCGGCGGCGGCCGCCCCGAGCACGACGGGGCCTTCGTCAACGCCACCCTGCTGACCGACGTCACCCCGGACATGCGGGCCTACCACGAGGAGCTGTTCGGACCGGCCGCGGTGGTCTACCGGGTCGCCGACGAGGAGGAGGCCATCACGCTGGCCAACGACAGCGACTTCGGGCTCAGCGCCGCCGTGTACAGCGGCGACACCGAGCGGGCCCGGTCGGTGGCCGACCGGCTGGAGTCCGGGATGGTCTGGATCAACCAGCCCTCCGGCTCCTCCCCCGAGCTGCCCTTCGGCGGCGTGAAGCGCTCCGGCTACGGCCGGGAGCTCTCCGAGCTGGGCATGTTCGAGTTCGCCAACCGGCGGCTGGTCCGCACGATGCCGGCGAAGAAGCAGGCCCAGCCGGCCCAGCACACCGGCGGCTGACGGTCGGCTGGTGACGCGCAGCTCCGGGCACTGTGCTGACAGTGCCCGAAGCTGCCATCCTCTCGCCCCATGAGGTTCACCACGGCCGTCGAGCTGCACGGGAAGACCGCGACCGGCATGGCGGTGCCGCCGGAGGTCGTCGAGGCCCTGGGCGGCGGGAAGAAGCCGGCGGTCACGGTCACCGTCGGCGGGCACAGCTACCGGACGTCGATCGGGAGCATGGGCGGCCGCTCGCTGATCCCGCTGAGCGCGGAGCGCCGGGCGGCCGCCGGGGTCGCCGCCGGCGACGAGGTCGAGGTGGACGTCGAGCTGGACGACCAGCCACGGGAGGTGGAGGTGCCGGCCGACCTCGCTGCGGCGTTGGACGCCGAGCCGGCAGCCCGGGCGCGGTTCCAGGCGTCGTCCTACAGCGCCCAGCTGCGGCACGTGCTCGCCGTGGAGGGCGCCAAGGCCGAGGCGACCCGGCAGCGGCGGGTCGCGGCCGCCGTCGCCACGTTGGCCGAGGAGGCCAGCAGGGCAGGATGACCGGCATGGTCGAGGTCTGGGCGACACCTGCCCGCAGCACGCCGGTCGACGCCGTCGTCACCCTGCCCGGCTCCAAGTCGATCACCGCCCGCGCGCTGGTGCTGGCCGCGGTGGCCGACGGCCCCAGCCGGCTGGTCCGCCCGCTGCGCGCCCGGGACACCGACCTCATGGCCGCCGGGCTGCGCGCACTCGGCGTCGGGATCGCCCAAGACGCCGACGACTGGCTGGTCACGCCCGGTGAGCTGCGTGGGCCGGCGGCGGTCGACGCCGGCCTGGCCGGCACCGTGCTCCGGTTCCTGCCGCCGGTCGCGGCCCTGGCCACCGGCCCGGTCCGGCTGGACGGCGACGTCCGGCTGCGCGAACGGCCCAACGCCGGCCTGATCGCCGGGCTCCGCGCTGCCGGGGTGGAGGTCGACGACGGCGGGCGCGGCCGGGCGCCGTTCACCGTGCACGGCACCGGGTCGGTCCGCGGCGGTGCGGTCACCGTCGACGCCAGCGAGTCCAGCCAGGTCGTCTCCGGGCTGCTGCTGGCCGCTGCCCGGTTCGACGAGGGCCTGGACCTCGCGCTGGCCGGCCGCGTGCCCTCGATGCCGCACGTGGCGATGACGGTCCGCGCGCTCACCGAGCACGGCGTCGCCGTCACCGCGACCGACCGCGGGTGGCGGGTCTCCCCCGGCCCGATCGCCGCGGTGGACCGGGTCGTCGAACCCGACCTGTCCAACGCCGCGCCCTTCCTCGCCGCCGCGCTCGTGACCGGCGGTCGGGTGACGGTGCGCGACTGGCCGACCGACACCACCCAGCCCGGCGCCCACCTGGACCCGCTGCTCAGGGCGATGGGCGCCGAGGTGGTCCGCACACCCGAGGGGCTGCGGGTCAGCGGCGGCGACCGGATCGCCCCGCTCGAGGCCGACCTCGGCGAGGTCGGGGAGCTGACCCCGGTGCTGGCCGCGCTGTGCGCCCTGGCCGACGGCACGTCCCGGCTCACCGGGATCGCGCACCTGCGCGGGCACGAGACCGACCGGCTGCAGGCGCTCGACGAGGTGCTCACCGCCGTCGGCGCCCGGGTGCAGCAGCTGCCCGACGGGCTGGTGATCACACCCGGCCCGCGCCGTGCGGCCCGGCTGGGCTCCTACGCCGACCACCGGATGGTCCACGCCGCGGCGCTGCTCGGCCTGGCGATCGACGGGGTCGAGGTCACCGACCCGGGCGCGGTGACCAAGACCCTGCCGGACTTCCGCGAGCGCTGGGCGCGGTTGCTCGGCGTGGAGGTCCCCGCGTGAGCCGCCGGATGGACAGCCGGTCCGACGAGGACGACGTCCGGGTCCGGGCCTCCCGGCACGGCTCCCGCCCCCGGACCCGCACCCGGCCCGCGCACGACGAGGCGGTCCCCGGCCTGGTCATCGCCGTGGACCGCGGCCGGATGACCGTGCGGGTCGAGGGCCCCGACGGTGCTCCCGTCGACGTCACCACGATGCGCGCCCGGGAGCTCGGCAAGCACGGGGTGGTCGTGGGCGACCGGGTCCGGGTGGTCGGCGACACCACCGGGCGGACGGACAGCCTGGCCCGGATCGTCACCATCGCCGACCGGGTCACCTCGCTGCGCCGCACCGCCGACGACACCGACCCCACCGAACGCATCGTGGTCGCCAACGCCGACCTGCTCGTCGTCGTCACCTCCGTGGCCGACCCCGACCCGGCGCTGGGGTTCCTGGACCGCTGCCTGGTCGCGGCCTACGCCGGCGGGCTCGCGCCGCTGCTGTGCCTGACCAAGACCGACCTGGCCAGCCCGCAGCCGCTGTTGGACCGCTATGCCGGCCTGGAGGTGCAGGCGGTGCCGATGTCACGGGAGGCGTCGCTGGACGACCTGCTGGACCACCTGCGGGACCGGATGAGCGTGCTGGTCGGCCAGTCCGGCGTCGGGAAGTCCACCCTGGTCAACCGACTGGTGCCGGACGCCTTCCGGGCCACCGGCGACGTCAGCAAGATCGGCAAGGGCAGGCACACGTCGTCCTCGGTGGTGCTGCTCGACCTCCCCGGTGGTGGCACGGTCATCGACACCCCGGGCATCCGCTCGCTGGGCCTGGCCCACGTGACGCCGGCGGACGTGCTCGCCGCCTTCGACGACCTGGCCGAGGCCGCAGTCGACTGCCCGCCGCTGTGCGGGCACAGCGCGGAGGACCCGGGTTGTGCGCTGGACGCCTGGGCCGCCGACGGTCCGCCGGCCCGGCGGGAGCGGCTGGCCAGCTTCCGCCGGCTGATCGCCGCCGTCGGCCAGCTCGGCCCCGGCCACTGAAAGGAGGACCCGACAGCTACAGCTAGACCTCGACGTAGCCGCCGGAGCGCCAGTAGACGCCGGCCTCGCGGGTGAGCAGGCCCTCGTCGACCAGGTACCGGCGCAGCGCGGCGACGTCCGGGTGCCAGGCCGCGAGCAACGCGTTGACCTCGCGCTCGGGGTAGCGGACGCCTGGCTCGAAGACGACCACCAAGTGCTCCAGCACCACCCGCCGCTTGCTGTGCTGGGTCGGGATGGAGACCAGCCGGCCGTCCCGCAGGAAGGTCTGCAGCACGGCGTCCTGGGCCGGGTCCTCGGACAACCGCGGGGCCGGCGGCGCCAGCGCGGCCGCAGCCCGCGCCGCCTCCCCGAACCGCTCGGTGTGCAGCGCCAGCACGTGGCCTTCCCGGTGCACCAGCCCGGCGCGGCTCAGCCGGCGGGCGGCCAGCGCCACGTCCTTCAGCGGCAGCGCGGCGGCCTCCGCGACCTCCTCGAGGGTCCCGGCACCCAGCGCGAGGGCCGCGACCACCTTCAGCCGCACCGGGTCGGCGAGCAGCCCGACGATCGTCCCGGCCTCCATGCTCCCGACGGTAACTGCGCCGGTCCGGGAGTCGGCGCGGGGCCCGCGGGGTAGTTGCCGACCATGGTGAGCCCGATCGACATCCAGAAGGCACTGTCCGGCATCGAGTACCCGGCGAAGAAGGACGACGTGGTGAAGCACGCGGAGTCCCAGGGAGGCAGCGACGAGGTCCTCGAGGCGCTCAAGGGCATCGGTGACCAGGAGTACGACACCCCCGCGGCTGTGAGCAAGGCCGTCTTCGACTGAAAGAACCCCCTCTCCCCCCACCCCTCGCAGGCTCGGGACGGGCCCCTGAGAGGGGGCCGCTCCAGCACGTCACCGGGCTCGGGACGGGCCCCTGAGAGGGGCCCGCTCCAGCACGTCACCGGGCTCGGCGCGCGCCCCTGCAGAAGAGGCCGCTCCAGCACGTCACCAGGCCCCGACCGCTAGGTTCGGGCCCCATGACGTCGGGGCAGCGGGGCTACAACGAGGACATGCGGCTGGCGCACGTGCTGGCCGACCAGGCCGACGCGATCAGCCTGGACCGGTTCCGCGCCCAGGACCTGGTGATCGACACCAAGCCCGACCTGACCCCGGTCACGGACGCGGACCGGGCGGTCGAGGAGCAGCTGCGCAGCTCGCTGGCTCGCGCCCGCACCCGTGACGCGGTGATCGGCGAGGAGTTCGGCAGCACCGGCCGCAGCGACCGGCGCTGGGTGATCGACCCGATCGACGGCACCAAGAACTTCGTCCGCGGGGTGCCGGTCTGGGCGACGCTGATCGCGCTGCTGGACGGCGACGTCCCGGTGGTCGGGCTGGTGTCGGCCCCGGCGCTGCACCGCCGGTGGTGGGCCGCGGCCGGCACCGGCGCCTGGACCGGACGCCGGCTGGAGAACGCCACCCGCTGCACGGTGTCGAAGGTCTCCACGCTGACCGACGCGAGCCTGTCCTACTCCAGCCTCTCCGGCTGGGAGGAGCGCGGCCGGCTGGACGCCTTCCTCGACCTCACCCGGACGGTCTGGCGGACCCGGGCCTACGGCGACTTCTGGAGCTACATGATGGTCGCCGAGGGCGCGGTCGACGTGGCCTGCGAACCCGAGGTGTCGCTGTGGGACCTCGCCGCGCTCGACGTGGTCGTCCGGGAGGCGGGTGGGACCTTCACCGACCTGGCGGGGACGCCGGGGCCGGCCGGCGGCAGCGCCGTGGCGAGCAACGGCGCACTGCACCCCGACGTGCTGACGGCGCTCGCCCCGGGTGCGGGACGAGCGCCGTCAGCCTGAGCTCGGGGGGTCAGCCGACGGGGCCGGTGCCCGTCCCGCTGCCCCCGCGACCGCCCTGGATCCGGCGGCGGACGTCGTCGATCTTCGCCCGGTTCTTCGGGTCCTTGGCCAGCTGCTGCGCCTTGTCCGTGGCCTGACGGATGACCTGCTTGCCCTTCGGGCTGTTCGCGAACTGCACGACCTTGTCGAAAAGCGACGCCATGACGCGCCCACCCCCTCGTGTCCCCGGGAGCCCGTGGCGGGCTCGCTCGTCGGCACAACGGTGACAGCAGCCGGGTCGTTCCGCGCGGTGAGCGCTCAGCGCACCGCCGCGGACCAGCGTTCGCGGAGCTCGGCGGACCCGCCGGGCCGTTGCGGCTCCACCACCGCGCCCGCGACCCGCTGCGGCACGAGCTCCAGCCCGACGCCGCGGGCGGCCAGCACCGCCGCGCCGGCGGCCGACGCGCTGCGCACCTGCACGTGCTGCACCGGCCGGTCCAGCGCGTCGGCCAGCACCTGCTGGACCGCCGGCTCCCGCGCACCGCCGCCGGTCAGCACGACCAGGTCCCCCGCGTCCGGGCCGAGCAGGTCGAGTGCGGCCGCGACCGCGCAGGCGACCCCCTCCACGGCGGCCCGGGCCAGGTCGGCCCGGGTGGTGTCCGCGGACAGGCCGGTCCAACCGCCGCGGGCGTCGGGTGCGGCCACGCCGCCGCGCTCGCCGGTCAGGAACGGCGAGAAGACCACCCCGCCCGCACCGGACGCGGACGTCGAGAGGCTGCCGGCGAAGGCCGGCCAGTCCATGCCCAGCACCTCGCGGACCCAGGTCCACGCCGTCCCGGCGTTCTGCAGCGCGGCCATCGCGTACCAGCCCGACTCGGCGTCGGCGTAGCAGTGGACGACCGGGTCGGCCGCCGGCGCGGCCGGCACGCCCGGGCGGATCAACTGGGCCCCGGAGCCGAGGTTGACCTGCACCCCGTCGCGGGTGCCGGCCGCGAGCAGCGCCAGCGGGGTGTCCGCGCCGCCCACCACGACCGGCACCGCCCCGCCGAACAGCTCCGCGGTCCCCGCGACGGCGTCGCCCCGCCACACCGCCGGCAGGAGGCCCGGGTCGATCCCGGCGGCGGCGGTCGCGGCCGCCGACCAGCCGTCGGCCGGCACGTCCCACAGCAGGGTGGCCGAGGCGTCGCTGCGGTCGGTCACCGCCGGGTCGGCGCCGGGGAGCAGGGTGGCCCGGAGGGCGTCCTTGGGCAGCAGGACGGACGCCGCCCGGTCCACCAGCCGCGGCTCGTGGACGGCCAGCCAGGCGAGCAGCGGGCCGGTCATCCCGGCCGCCAGCGGGTTGGCCAGGGCCGCACGGTCGGGCCCGCCGAGCCGGCGCCAGCGGTCGAGCTCGCCGGCGGCGCGCCGGTCGGGCCACAGCACCGCCGGCGCCAGCGCGGCGCCGGCCGCGTCGACGAGCACCGCGCCGTGCATCTGCCCGGACAACCCCACGGCCGCGACCGGGCGGTCCCCCAGCCGGTCGGCGAGGGCGGCCAGGGCGTCGTCCAGCGCCCTCCGCCAGACGGCGACGTCGGTCTGCGCCCACCCCGGCTGCGGCCGCTCGACCGGGTAGTCGGCCTCGCTCTCGGCCACCACCGCGCCGTCCGGGTCGTGCGCGGCGAGCTTGAGCCCGCTGGTGCCGAGGTCGACCCCGACGACGACGGTCATCGGTGGGCGAACCCCCCGGACCGGCCGTTGCGGTCGGCGAGGAGCCCGGCCAGGGTCGACAGGGCGATCTCGGCGGGCGTCCGGGAACCGATGTCCAGCCCGATCGGCCGGTGCACCCGGGCGACGTCGTCCGGGCCGACCCCGAGCGCGGCGAGTGCGGCCACGTGCGGGCCCTCGTGCCGCGGGTTGCCCATGATCCCGACCCAGCGCACCGGCCGGGCCAGCGCGTCCCGCAGGTGCACGCCGAGGTCGTCCCGGTGGTGGTCGGTCACGACGACGTCGGCGGCGGCCAGTTCGCGGTCGCCGTCCAGCCCGCTCAGCCCACCGACGGCCTCCTCCGTCCACGCCGCCGAGTTCCGCAGCCCCGGGTCGGGTTCGACGAGCACCACCCGGTAGCCGAGCTGGGTGGCCATCCCGGCCATGGCCGCGGCGACCGGCGACGCGTAGACCAGGACCAGGACGCGGGGGACGGCGGAGGTCATCCCTTCTCCGGGCTGTTGCCGTAGGCGTAGGCGGCATCGGCGTACCGGCCGCCCTCGGCGACCCCGGGCGGGGCGATCTCCGCGAGCCGGGTGAGGTCCTCGGGCGTGAGCTGGACGCCGGCCGCGCCGACGTTCTCCGCCAGGTAGCTGCGCCGCTTGGTGCCGGGGATCGGGACGACGTCCTCGCCCTGCGCGAGCACCCAGGCCAGGGCGAGCTGCCCGGCAGTCACGCCCTTGCCCTCGGCCATCGCCCGGACGGCCTCGACCAGCCGCAGGTTCGCGGTGAACGCCTCGCCGGTGAAGCGGGGGTGGGTGCGCCGCCAGTCGTCCTCGGCGAAGTCGTCGGGACTGGTGATGGCGCCGGTCAGGAAGCCTCGGCCGAGCGGGCTGAACGGGACGATGCCGATCCCGTGCTCCCGGGCGACGGCCAGCACCTCACCCTCGAGGTCACGGGTCCACAGCGACCACTCGCTCTGCAGCGCGGTGATCGGGTGGACGGCGACCGCGCGCCGGATGGACTCGGCGCTGGCCTCGGACAGGCCGAGGAACCGCACCTTGCCCTGCTCGACGAGCTCGGCCATCGCACCGACGGTGTCCTCGATCGGCACCCGCGGGTCGACGCGGTGCTGGTAGTAGAGGTCGATGACGTCCACGCCGAGGCGGCGCAGGCTGTCCTCGACCCGCGCCCGCACGTTCTCCGGACGGCCGTCGATGTCCATCCCGCCACGGTCGTTGTTGCTCAGGGAGAACTTGGTCGCCAGCTGCACCTGGTCGCGACGGCCGGCGATCGCCTCGCCGACCAGCTCCTCGTTGTGCCCGGCGCCGTAGACGTCGGAGGTGTCCAGGAAGGTCACGCCGAGGTCGAGCGCCCGGTGGACGGTCGCGATCGACTCGCTGCGGTCGGCGGTGCCGTACATCTGGCTCATGCCCATGCAGCCCAGGCCGAGGGCGGAGACCTCGAGTCCACCGAGGCTGCGCCGGGGGACGGTCGGGAACGTCTGCGTCATGTCCTGATCCTGTCCCCGGCGGCGCGGGCGCCGCCAGCTCAGGGCTCAGCTGCCGCGCAGCACCCCGGTGGTGGTGAGCTCGTCGGCGACGTCGCGCAGCTTGACGTTGCTGCGCTGGGAGGCGTGGGTGAGCAGCGTGAACGCCTGCTCCGGGGTGGTCTTGTACCGCTCCATCAGGATGCCCTTGGCCTGCTCGATGACCGCGCGGGAGACCATCGCCCGGCGCATGTTCGCCACGTCGTCGTTGGCCCGGGCGGAGGCCTCGGCGTTCGCGACCGCGATCGCCACGAACGCGGCGACCTCCTCGGCGGCCATCACGTCGCCGTCGCCGAACGCCTCCGGCCGTCCGGCGTAGTTGTTCAGGGCGCCGATCGTCGCGCCCTGGAAGGGCAACGGCATCGACAGCGAGCTGCGCACGCCCACCTCGGCTCCCGACCGGGCGTAGTCGGGCCAGCGCTCCTCGCTGCGCATGTCCGCGACGATGAAGACCTCCCCGGACCGGCCGGCGTCCAGGCAGGGTCCGTACCCGCGGTCGTACTGCAACTCGTCGGCGTCCATCGCCAACTGCCCGTCGTAGGCGGCGGTGTAGGCCCGCTCGTCGCGGATCAGGGTGATCGAGCTGGCGTCGGACCCGGGGAGGCCCCGGCGGGCGATCTGCACGATCTCGGTGAGCACCTCGTCGAGGGACCGGTCGACCAGGACGACGCCGGCCAGCTCCTGGTGGAGCGCGCTCAGGCTCTCGCTCATCGTCCGGGCGGTCCTCTCCCTCCGACGGTGCGCCGTGTGCTCGACGCCCGGCTGCCGAGTGGCGGGCTCGGCGGGCACAGCGTATATGCCCTGGACGGCGCTCCGGCCTACCTGCTGCCGACCGTGCTGAGCCGTGCCCGCGCCGCGCGACCCCGGTACCGGCGGGCCCGCCGGACGGTGAGCTCCGCCCACGCCCGGGCCGCTGCCCGCTCCGTCCGGGGCACGACCGTGGGCAGCGCGAGCAGCACCAACCCGCCGGCGCACCAGCCGGCCACCACGTCGGACAGCCAGTGCGTGCCCAGGTAGACCGTGGTGAGCCCGACGGTGACCGCCACGAAGGCCGCCAGCAGCGCACCCACCCGCCGGTGCCCGCGGGCGACGAGGACCAGGACGCCCCAGGTGACGACGGCGTTCGCGGTGTGCCCGGAGGGGAAGATCGTGCCGCCCGGGGCGAAGACCTCGGTGGCCCCCGGGAGCCCGGCGTCCGCGCCGAGCTGCAGCGGCCCGAGCCGGCCCACGAGCGTCTTCATCGAGCCGACCGTGACGTTGGTGAGCAGGGTCGCGACCAGCAGCACACCGAGCGGTCGCAGGTCCCGTTCGCGCCAGGCCCGCAGCCCCAGCCAGACCGCGGCGAGCGCCAGGCAGATCGCCCGCTGCCCCAGCATGACCCACCACTCCAGGACGCCACCCAGCTCGGGCCAGTGCACCGCCGGAGCCCAGCGGTACACGTCCAGGTCCCAGTCGTTGACGCTGCTGCCGGCGACCACGCCGACCAGGAGCGCGGTGAGGACCACCAGGAGCCCGGTGGCGGGCAGCACCCGAGCGACCGGGCGAGCGGACCAGCGGGACGACGTTCGGGACCGGGACGCGACGTCCACCACGGCCTGCACCATGCCTTCGGGAGCTGACTGCCGGCTGGGCGCTAGCTGACCCTCGGCTGGCAGGAGCTACCCACTTCTGGCCGGCTCCACCCTGGGACCTCGGTCACGTGCCCGGTGCTGCGTCCCGGGCCCGGACCGACCGCCCCGCGGACGGCTGCGTCTGGTGGGATGGCGGGTGTCCGCACGCGGCGGTGCACGGCTGCCGCGGGGGCAGAGGAGGCACGCGTGCAGTACGCCGAGTCCGTCGTCGAGCTGATCGGGAACACCCCGCTGGTACGGCTGCGGTCCGTGACCGAGCACCTGGGACCCGACGCGCCGCTGGTGCTGGCCAAGGTCGAGTACGTCAACCCGGGCGGCTCGGTGAAGGACCGGATCGCGCTGCGGATGGTGGAGGCCGCGGAGGCCGCGGGACTGCTCCGGCCCGGCGGCACGATCATCGAGCCCACCAGCGGCAACACCGGGATCGGGTTGGCGATCGTGGCCCAGACGCGGGGCTACAAGTGCATCTTCGTGTGCCCGGACAAGGTGGGCCAGGAGAAGATCAACGTGCTCAAGGCCTACGGCGCCGAGGTGCACGTGTGCCCCACCGCCGTGGACCCGGCCGACCCGCGCTCGTACTACTCGGTGTCCGACCGGCTGGCCCGCGAGACCCCGGGCGGCTGGAAGGCCGACCAGTACTCCAACCCGGCCAACCCGCGCTCCCACTACGAGACGACGGGCCCGGAGATCTGGGCGCAGACCGACGGCCGGGTCACCCACTTCGTCACCGGCGCGGGCACCGGCGGCACCATCTCCGGCGTCGGCCGCTACCTGAAGGAGGCCAGCGGCGGGCGCGTGCAGGTGATCGGCGCGGACCCGGAGGGCTCGGTCTACTCCGGCGGTACCGGGCGCCCCTACCTGGTCGAGGGGGTCGGCGAGGACTTCTGGCCCGAGGCCTACGACCGCACGGTCGCCGACGAGATCGTCGCGGTCTCCGACGGCGACTCCTTCGCGATGACCCGGCGGCTGGCCCGCGAGGAGGGGCTGCTCGTCGGCGGCTCGTGCGGGATGGCCGTGGTCGCCGCGCTGCGGGTCGCCGAGCGGCTGTGCAAGGACGACGTCCTGGTGGTGCTGCTGCCCGACGGTGGCCGCGGCTACCTGAACAAGATCTTCAACGACGAGTGGATGGCCGACTACGGCTTCCTGGACGCCGGTGGCGGCGAGACCGTCGGGGAGCTGCTGGACACCAAGTCCGGCAGCACCCCCACCCTGGTGCACACCCACCCGAACGAGACCGTCCGCGACGCGATCGACATCCTCCGCGAGTACGGCGTCAGCCAGCTGCCGGTGGTGAAGGCCGAGCCGCCGGTCACCGCCGGTGAGGTGGTCGGCTCGGTGGCGGAGAAGACGCTGCTGGACGCGCTGTTCTCCGGTCGCGCCACGCTGGCCGACCCGGTCGAGCGGCACATGTCCGCCCCGCTGCCGATCATCGGGTCCGGTGAGTCGGTGACCGCGGCGGTGAGCGCCCTGGGTGACGCCGACGCGCTGCTGGTCCACGTCGAGGGCAAGCCGGCCGGCGTCGTCACCCGGCAGGACGTGCTGGGCCACCTGGTCGGCATCACGCCTACGGTGCAGTCGTGAGCGGTTTCAACACGCGGGCCATCCACGCCGGGCAGGACCCCGACCCGGCGACCGGGGCGGTGATCCCGCCGCTGCACCTGACCACCACCTACAAGCAGGACGGCGTGGGCGGGCTGCGCGGCGGGTACGAGTACAGCCGCAGCGCCAACCCCACCCGGGACACCCTGCAGACGGCGCTGGCCGCGCTCGAGCAGGGCACCCGTGGGTTCGCGTTCGCCTCCGGGCTGGCCGCCGAGGACACCCTGCTGCGCACCGTCTGCCGGCCGGGCGACCGGATCGTGCTGGGCGGTGACGCCTACGGCGGCACGTACCGGCTGATCTCCCGGGTGCTCGAGCCGTGGGGGGTGACCCACCAGCCGGTCGACCTCAACGACGCAGACGCCGTCCGCGCCGCGGTCGCCCCGGAGACGACCCGGGTGATCTGGTGCGAGACGCCGAGCAACCCGCTGCTCAACGTCTCCGACATCGCGGCACTGGCCGAGGTCGCGCACGCCTCGGGCACGCTGCTGGTCGTCGACAACACCTTCGCCAGCCCCTACCTGCAGCAGCCGCTGACGCTGGGCGCCGACGTCGTCGTCCACTCCACGACCAAGTACCTCGGCGGGCACTCCGACGTCGTCGGCGGCGCGCTGGTCGTCTCCGACGCCGAGCTCGGTGAGCGGCTGGCCTACCACCAGAACGCGATGGGCGCGGTCGCCGGGCCGTTCGACTCGTGGCTGGTGCTGCGCAGCCTGAAGACCCTCGGCGTCCGGGTCGACCGGCACAGCGCCAACGCCGGCCGGATCGCCGAGTGGCTGCTCGAGCACCCGGCGGTGGGCGACGTCCTGTACCCGGGTCTCCCCCAGCACCGGAACCACGACATCGCCGCCAAGCAGATGTCCGGCTTCGGCGGGATGGTGTCGTTCCGGCTGCGTGGGACAGACAGGGCGGCGGCAGAGGAGGCGGCACTGCGGGTCTGCGAGAAGACGACGCTGTTCACCCTGGCGGAGTCCCTCGGCGGCGTGGAGTCGCTGATCGAGCACCCGCACCGGATGACCCACGCCAGCGCCGCCGGTTCACCGCTGGAGGTGCCCGCGGACCTGGTCCGGCTGTCGGTCGGCATCGAGGACGTCGAGGACCTGCTCGCCGACCTGGAGCAGGCCCTGTCCTCGTGATCCTGACGGATCACACCGCGCGACGGCGAGAGTGCGCTGATCGTCGCTCCGCGCGCGGGAGAACGACGATCAGCGCACTCTCGGCGCGGGTCAGCGCGAGGCGGTGAGGATGCGGGGGCCGTCGTTGGTGACGGCGACGGTGTGCTCGACGTGCGCGGCCCGGCTGCCGTCGGCGCTGCGCAGCGTCCACCCGTCGGCGTCCACCCGGTAGTCGTCGTCCCCGCCGGCGAGGAACCACGGCTCGATGGCGATCACCAGGCCTGCCCGCAGCGGCACCCCGCGGCCGGCCCGGCCCTCGTTCGGGACGTGCGGGTCGGCGTGCATCGTGCGGCCCACGCCGTGGCCGCCCTGGTCGGTGTTGATGCCGCAGCCGCCGGCCCGGCCCACCGCCGCGATCGCCGCCGAGATGTCACCGACCCGGTTGCCCGGCACGGCGGCGGCGATGCCGGCCGCCAGGGCGCGGGTGGTGGTGTCGACCAGCCGCAGGTCCGCGGGCCGCGGCGTGCCCACCGGGAAGGTGATCGCCGCGTCGCCCACCCAGCCGTCGAGCGTGGCGCCGGCGTCGACGCTGAGCAGGTCGCCGTCCACGAGCTCCTGCGTGGTGGGGATGCCGTGCAGGGCGACGTCGTTGACCGACAGGCAGACGACGCCGGGGAACGGCGGGGTGGTGCTGAGCGGGGCGTAGCCGAGGAACGGCGACGTCGCGCCCGCGTCGGCCAGGACGCCCCGGGCCACCTCGTCGAGCTGGGTGAGCCGGACGCCGGGAGCCGCCGCCGCCCGCACCGCAGCCAGCATGTCGGCCACGACCGCGCCCGCGGCGCGCATGGCGTCGAGCTCGGTCGGGGTGCGCAGTTCGATCACGTCGTCCTCCTCGCGGTACAACAATCCCGGTATTATTATCACGCCATGGTCCGTCCTCCGCTGACCCCTGCCGAGCGCGACCGTGGCCGCCGGCTGGGCGCGCTGCTGCGCACCGCGCGCGGTGACCGTTCCCCCGGTGAGATCGCCGCAGCCTCCGGTGTCAGCCTCGAGGCGCTGCGCAAGATCGAGTCCGGCCGGGTCCCGACGCCGGCGTTCTTCACCGTGGCCGCCCTGGCGCGCGCTCTCGACCTGCCGCTGGACGAGCTGGCCGGCGCGCTCGAAGGCGCGGGCACCGCACTGTCCGCGTGAGGAAGGCTCGGGTCACCGTCGTCATCGCGACCCGGGACCGGCGGGAGTCGCTGCTGCGCACGCTGGCGCACCTCGACGGCGACGACCCGGTGATCGTGCTGGACAACGCCTCCGCCGACGGCACCGCCGACGCGGTCCGTGAGCGGCACCCGCGCGTTCAGGTGGTCCGGTTCCCGGTGAACGCCGGCGCGGTCGCCCGCACCGAGGGGGTCCGGCGCGCCCGCACCCCGTACGTGGCCTTCGCCGACGACGACTCCTGGTGGGAGCCCGGCTCGCTGGAGACCGCCGCCGACCTGCTCGACGCCCACCCCGGGGTCGCCGTCGTCGTGGGCGGGGTGCGGATGGCCGCCGACGGCAGCGAGGACGCCGTCACCCGCAAGCACCGCCGGGCGGTGCTCGGCCGCTCCCCCGCCGGCCCGGACGTGTTGAGCTTCCCGGCCTTCGCCGCGGTCGTCCGGCGCGACGCCCACCTGGCCGTCGGCGGCTTCTCCCGGCTGCTGTTCTTCGGCGGCGAGGAGCACCTGCTCGCCCTCGACCTCGCGGCGGCCGGCTGGCAGCAGGTCTTCGCCGAGGACGTCGTCGCCTGGCACGACCCGGCCGGCCCGGACCGCCCGACGCCCGCCCGGTGGGCGCTGCAGACCCGCAACGACGTCCTGGTCGACTGGCTGCGCCGGCCGCTGCCGGTGGCCCTGGCCGCGACCGGCCGGCTGGCCCGCCGGGCGGTGCGCGAGCCGGCCGCCCGCCGCGCGCTGGCCGGGGTGGCCCGCCGGCTGCCGGCGACGCTGCGGCAACGGCGGCCGGTGCCGGCCGAGGTGGAGCGGCGGTTCGCCACCGCCCAGCGGCCGCTCAGTCGATGAGCTGCAACGCCCCGGTCGGGCAGGCACGGACGGCGGTCCCCATGGCGGCGAGGTCGGTCGGCTCGTGCACCTGCAGCACCCCGTCGGCGTCGAGCTCGAACACCTCCGGCGCCTCCATCTCGCAGACCCCGGCGCCCATGCAGACCTCGCGGTCCACCTCCACCCGGGTCATCGCAGCCCGGTCAGCCGGGCCGGCAACCGCTTCAGCCCGTTGACGAACGACGACTGCAGGCGAGCGGGCTCACCGCAGACCTCCAGGTCGGGCAGCTCCCGGGCGAACGCCTGGAACGCGACCCCGATCTCCCGCCGGGCCAGGTGCGCGCCCAGGCAGAAGTGCGGACCGCGGGAGCCGAAGCCGACGTGCGGGTTGGGGTCGCGGGTCAGGTCGAACCGGTGCGGGTCGGCGAAGACGGCGGGGTCCCGGTTGGCCGCCCCGTAGAACAGCAGGAACTTCGAGCCCGCGGGGAACCCCTGCCCGGACAGCTCGACGTCCTGGGTCGCGGTCCGCCGCATCCAGGTGATCGGGCTGGTCCAGCGGACCACCTCCTCGACCGCGGTGCGGGTGATCCCCGGGTCGGCCGCCCAGCGGTCCCGCTCGGCGGGGTGCTCGGACAGCGCCAGCACGCCCTGGGAGATGGCGTTGCGGGTGGTCTCGTTGCCGGCGACGAGCAGCAGGATGAAGAACGAGGCGATCTCCTGGGAGGTGAGCCGCTCGCCGTCCACCTCGGTGGTGACCAGCGCGGTGGTCAGGTCGTCGGTCGGCCGGGCCCGCCGCTCGACGGCCAGCCGGGTCATCAGTCCCGCGAGCAGCTCCCCCGCCTTGAGGAACGCGGTGACCATGAGCTCCTCGTCCTCGACGAGCTCCGGGTCGCCGCCGGAGAGGATCACGTTGGACTGCTGCAGCACCATCGCCCGGTCGCCGTCCGGGATGCCCATCATGTCGCAGATGACCCGCAGCGGGATCGGCGCGGCGAGGTCGGCGACGACGTCGATCGTGCCGTCGCCGTCCGCCGCGCGCTGCCGCGCCCGGGCGACCACGTCGTCGACCACCGCCTGCACGTTGCCGACGAGGCCCTCCAGCACCCGGGGCGTGAACGCCTTCGCCACGATCCGCCGGATCTTGCCGTGCCGCGGGTCGTCCATGCTGATCAGCGAGCCGTAGAACTCGTTGAGGTCCGGCGGCATGTCGGCGATCGAGACCGCCCCCGAGCCGGAGGCGAACAGCGCCGGCTGGGAGCTGATCGCCTCCACGTCGGCGTACCGGGTGACCGCGTGGTAGCCGGGGCCGACCGGGATGTAGGGGACGACGGGCTCGGCGAAGAAGGCGAACGGGCTCTCGCGGCGCAGCAGGTCGAAGACCGCGTGCCGCTGCTCCGGCGGCGCACCCCAGAACTCCCGGTCGGACAGGTCGATGGCGTCCAGCGTCGGCGTCGACACGGAGGACACGCTAGCCGAGCGGTGACCGGGCTCACAGGCCTCCGGTCAGCCCTCCCCGAGCTGCTGCACGAACCACGCCCGCGCCTCCGCGTTGCCGGCGGCACCGCGCCGCCGGGCCTCGGCGAGCGCGTCGCCCAGGGTGCCCGAGAGGGCGTGCTCGAGGGCCGCGTCCAACGTGGCCGGGTCCAGCTCGCCGGCCCGCAGCACCACCGGCCAGCCCAGTGCCGCCGCCTGCGCGCTGACCTTCGCGCCGCCGACGATCGCGTCGCAGGCGATCACCGGGACGCCGTGCGCCAGCCCCAGCACCAGCGCGTGCAGCCGCATGCTGACCACGACGTCCGCCCGCCGGACGAGCGCCTCGACCTGCGCGGGGAAGCGCTCGTAGGGCTCGTCGTACAGGTCCATGTCCAGCTCGAACCAGGGCATGCCCCGGGCACCGAGCCAGCCCTCGATGGTCGCCCGCACCTGCGCGGCCTGGCTGCGGGTGCCGTACTCCTCCTGCGCGGGGGCGAAGGCGACGGCCACCACGGGCACGTCCGGCGTCGTCGTGGCGATGGCCAGGTCGGGGCGGGCCACCCCGGGGGCGTCGCGCTCCCACACCCGGTGGAACAGCGGCCGCGCGTCGTCCGGGACCACCGAGACGTTCACCGCCCAACGCTGCGCGTGCGCGAAGGCCGTGGTCAGCTCCTGGAGCAGCGGCATGTCCATCAACGGGCCGCTGACGAACACCAGGTGGGTGTAACCGGCCGGGTCGAGGTCCCGCCAGTGCGGCCCGCGCCCCAGGTAGGGCGCCCAGGCGACGTCGTGGTCGATCCCGAGCTCGGTGAGCCAGCCGACGACGACGTCGGCCCCCAGCTCGTCGCCGATGGTGGCGATCACCTCGTCGAAGCTGAACCACCCGGTGACCAGGACGCGCATGCCCCCAGCCTCCCAGGTGGGAACGCGGCGACCCGCCCGGGGGTTGACCGGGTCGACCACCCGGCACGCCCCAGGAGGACGACGTGAGCACGACCGCACCCGACCCGACCGAGCTCGCCGCCCGGCGGGCCCGCATCCGTGACGAGCACCTGCGCCCCTCCGGTGAGCGACCCGCCTCGACCGCTCGCGGCCTGCACCACACGGCGCTGGTCAGCAGCGACGTGGAGGCGACGATCCGCTTCTACCAGGACGTGCTGGGCTTCCCGCTCACCGAGCTGATCGAGAACCGCGACTACCCCGGCTCCTCGCACTTCTTCTTCGACATCGGCAACGGCAACCTGCTGGCGTTCTTCGACTTCCCCGGCCTGGACGTCGGGCCGTACGCCGAGGTGCTCGGCGGGCTGCACCACGTGGCGATCAGCGTCGAGCCGCAGCGGTGGGCGGCCCTGGTGCAGGAGCTGACCGCGGCCGGGGTCGAGCACGTCGTGCACAGCGGCGTCTCGGTGTACTTCCGCGACCCCGACGGCGCGCGGATCGAACTGATCGCCGACCCGCTCGGCGAGATGTACGGCGAGCACGTGCTGTGAACGTGGCTTTCCCGGCTCCGTCCCGAGGCTCGTCCCGAGCCTGCGAGGGATGAGGAGGACGGGGTCCTTCCTCAGACCTCGCGGGCGGCGACCAGGTCCTTGTACTCGGGGTGGCGCTCGATCCAGCCGCGGACGAACGAGCACAGCGGCACGACGGTGCCGCCCTTGCTGCGGACGTCGTCCAGTGCCGCGCGGACCAGGGTGCTGCCCAGCCCGGAGTGCTCGGAGTCGTCGTCGACCTCGGTGTGGGTGAACACCACCTGGTCGCCGCGGCGCTGGTAGGCGGCCAGGCCGAGCCGGCGCTCGCCGTCCCGGATCTCGTAGCGGTCGGCCTCGGGGACGTCGATGACGGTCGGCTCCATGCCCTCTCCGAACCGCACCCCCGGCCGGGCTGTTCCCCACCCGGCCGGCGTAGTCAGGACAGCCGCCGGGCCGCCGGGCCGGAGGTGACCGTGAGGGTGGCGGGCTCGGTCAGCCCGCGCTCCCGGCAGGCGGCGACGACGGCCTCGTCGACCGCCGCGGCGTCCCCGGACCGGATCAGCGCGATCGCCGAGCCACCGAAGCCGCCGCCGACCATCCGGGCACCGAGCGCACCCGCCGAGCGGGCGGCCTCGACGACGACGTCCAGCTCCACAGCCGACACCTCGTAGTCATCGCGCAGCGAGGCGTGCGAGGCGTCGAGCAGCGGGCCGATCTCCGCCACCCGCCCGGCGCGGACCAGCTCGACGACGGTGTCCACGCGCTGGTTCTCGGACACGACGTGCCGGGTGCGGGCCTGCAGCCGGGGGTCGGTCAGCCGCTCGACGTCGGCCGGGGTGGCGTCGCTGAGCCACTCGAGGCCGAGCTGACGGGCCGCCTCGTCGCAGTCGGCCCGGCGCTCGGCGTACTGACCGTCGGCGAGGGTGTGCGTGACCTGGGTGTCGATGACCATGAGCTCCAGGCCGGCCTCGGCCAGCCCGAGCTGCACCGGCTCGGTGCGGAAGTCCCGGGTGTGGATGAGCAGGGCCGAGCCCTCCTCGGCCAGCAGGGCGACGGTCTGGTCCATGCCGCCGGTGCCGGCGCCCACGACCTCGTTCTCGGCCCGGATCGCGGCCTGGATGAGCAGGTGGCGCAGCTGCTGGTCGTCGGCTCGGCCGGCGATCTCGGCGGCCGGCAGCGCGACGGCCGCCTCCAGCGAGGCCGAGCTGGACAGCCCGGCCCCGAGCGGCACGTCGCTGCTCACGGCGATGTCCAGGCCGGGCACCTCGATGCCCGCCTGCTGCACCGACCACAGCGTGCCGGCCGCGTAGGCCGCCCAGCCGCTGACCTGGCCCGGGCCGAGGTCGGACAGGGTCCCCTCGAACGGCTCCGCGTCGGGGTCGGAGCTGGTCAGCCGGACCCGGTCGTCGTCCCGGCGGCGCACCGCCGCGGCGGTGACCCGGGTGAGCGCCATCGGCAGGCACCGGCCGCCGTTGTAGTCGACGTGCTCCCCGATCAGGTTGACCCGGCCCGGTGCGGTCCAGACGCCGTCCGGCTCGACCCCCCAGGCGTCGCGCAGCTCAGCGACGGCGAGGTCGGCCTGGGTGCGTGCCCGTCCGCTCACGACGCCACCTCGCGCAGCCGGTCGGCGATCCGTTCCGGGGTCGTGTCGTTGATCCAGGCGCCCGCGCCGGACTCCGAGCCGGCCAGGTACTTCAGCTTGCCCGGGGCGCGCAGCAGCGAGAACAGCTGCAGGTGCAGCCGGCCCAGGTCACGGCCCTCCCCGGTCGGCGCCTGGTGCCAGCCGGAGATGTAGGGCACCCGGTCGACGCCCGGGTGGAAGCGGTTCACCCGGCGCAGCAGCTCCTGGTAGACCATCGCGAGCTCGGCGCGTTCGGCGTCGTCCAGCGCGGCGAGGTCGGGGACGTCGCGGTGCGGGGCCAGGTGCACCTCCACCGGCCAGCGCGCGGCGCGGGGCACGTAGGCGGTGAAGTGCTCGCCGCGCAGCACCACACGGGTGCCCTCGGCCTGCTCGGCGGCGAGCACGTCGGCGAGCAGGTTGCCCCCGGTCGCCTGCCGGTGCTGGCGGGCCCGCTCGATCAGCTGGCCGGAGCGCGGCGGGACCGTCGGGTAGGCGTAGACCTGCCCGTGCGGGTGGCTCAGCGTCACGCCGATCTCCTGCCCGCTGTTCTCGAAGACGAACACCTCGGCGACCCCCGGGTCGGCCGAGTGCGTCGCCGTCCGCTGCGCCCACGCCTCGACGATGGTGCGCATCCGCGCCGCGGACAGGTCGGCGACGGTCGCGTCGTGGTCGCTGGAGAAGACGACGACGTCGCAGTGGCCGTAGGCGGGGCGGTCAGCGGGACCGAACGGGGGCTGCGGGGCACCGGCCGCGGGGCCGACCGTCAGCGGGGCGAAGCTCGGGAAGCGGTTGGCGAAGACGGCCACGTCGTACCGGCTGTCGGGCACCTCGGTCGGCCGGGCCGGGTCGACGGTCGGGTCCAGCGGGCAGTCGGCCGCGCTGGGCAGGAACGTCCGGTTCATCCGGTGCCCGGCGATCGTCACCCACTCGCCGGTGAGGACGTCGTAGCGGATCTCGCCGGCGTGCGGCGGCTCGCCCAGCGGCCGCACGTCGGCGGCCTCGTGCACCGGGCCAGGCGTGTCCTGGTCGTCGTCGAAGTAGAGGATCGGCCGGCCGTCGGCCAGCGTGCGCTCGGTGATCCGGCCCGGCCACCGCTGGGCCCCTGCCGCGGGAACCGCGTCCATGCCTGTCGTCCCTCCACCTTCGGTCGGCGTCGTCCGGGTGTGCAGTCCGAGTCTGCACACAACGACGGAGGGCCCGGTCACCGTGGTGCGGTGACCGGGCCCTCCGATTGGTAGCGGGGACAGGATTTGAACCTGTGACCTCTGGGTTATGAGCCCAGCGAGCTACCGAGCTGCTCCACCCCGCGTCGCAGGGACGACGTTACCCCAGGCGGCGGGGCGTCCCGCAGGGGGCCCCGGCACCCAGGTCGGCCCGGTGGCCCTGCCGGGGTTCGACGGCGGAGCTCGCGGGCATCCCCCTCTGCGAGCGTGCACCGAGCAGCAGGTGCGGACCCCCACCCCGTCGAGG
>NZ_SJEX01000075.1 GCF_005930495.1 Modestobacter excelsi
CCGACCCGTCACCGACACCGACACCAGCGAGGAGGTGACCGCACAGACCACCATCCCGGCGCTCAGCGCCTGACCAACCAGGAAGATCACGCGGACCCCGTCACACACCACCCCAGCGGACTTGACCACGGGCAGCCCGGGCACTGGTTGATTGACGTTCGAATCGGCCAGGTGCCCGCAGAGATTGTGCGAGGTGGTTTCCGCGCCATGATGAAGGGCGTGCCCAAAACCTCGGTCCCGGAGCAGGGCACGCTGCCGTTCGTCGATCTGGACGACGAGCTCTCGGGGCTGCGTGACGAGGTGGCCCGATGGCGGGCGGAGAACGCCCGGTTGCTGCGTCTGCTGGAGCTGACTGGCAAAGAGGCACGACCACCTGGTCCGGTGCAGAGCGGCGTGTTCGACGCAGCGCCCGGCCCGGTGCACGCCGGCTCGTCGCCGGCGGCCAAAGTCGCCTTCTTCGCAGCACTGTTCGCGGCCCGCGCCGACGTACACGCCCTCCGGTGGGAGAACGCCCGGTCCGGACGCTCGGGCTGGACGCCGGCGGTGCGAGGCGGCTGGCGCAAGGGCGTCCCAGCGGCCGAACGTGAATATCTTCCGCTGACCGAGGAGGTAATCACCGCCCATCTCTCCGGAGAGCTCGAACTCGGCCTGTACCCGCTGCTCGACGGCGACCGCTGCTGCTGGCTGGCCGCGGACTTCGACGGCGCCACCGCCCTGCTGGACGCGCTGGCCTATCTGAAGGCCGCGCGCGCCGTCGGCGCATCTGCCGCGCTGGAGGTGTCCCGCTCCGGCCTGGGCGCGCACGTGTGGCTCTTTTTCACCGCCCCGGTTCCGGCGGCGACCGCCCGACAGGTGGGCAGCGGCCTGCTCCGCGAAGCGATCGCCGTGCGGGGACGGATGGACCTGGCCAGCTACGACCGGCTGTTCCCCTCCCAGGACGTTCTGCCGGTCGGTGGGCTCGGCAACCTGATCGCCGCGCCGCTGCAGGGCGGCGCCCGACGCCGCGGGGCCACGGTGTTCCTGGACCTGGCCACCCTGGAGCCGCACGAGGACCAGTGGGCCTACCTGTCCAGCCTCGGTCGGCTCACCCCCAAAGAGGTCACCCGGCTGTCGCAGCGGCTGGGTCAGGTTCCCGTCGGCGCTCAGGTCGACCGGCTCCGCTCCCCCACCTCGACCAAGATCGCCGTCCAGCCGCCGGCCGCCGTCCACGCCGCACTCGGCGCCGCGATCACCGTCGACGGCGCCAACCTGCCGCCGCCACTGCTGGCGACGCTCAAGCACGCCGCCTCGATGCCCAACCCGGCCTTCTACGAGCGCCAGCGCCGGCGGGCCTCCACCTGGGACACCCCGCGCTTCCTGCGCAGCTACGACGAGACCCTCACCGGCGACCTCGTCCTGCCCCGCGGGCTGCTCGACCGGCTCACCGCACTGGTCGAACAGGTCGGCACCCGCCTCGAGCTCACCGACGAACGCGACCCCGGACGACCGCACACCTTCGACCTCGCCGCTCAGCTCGATCCCGAGCAGCAGGCCGCGTGCGACGCCCTGGCCAGGCACGAGCTCGGCGTCCTCGTCGCACCACCCGGCGCGGGCAAGACGGTCATCGCCTGCGCGCTGATTGCTCAGCACGCCGTCTCGACCCTGGTACTGGTCGACCGCAAGGCGCTGGCCGACCAGTGGCGAGCGCGGATCGGCGAGCTGCTGGGCATCACGGCCGGCCAGCGCGGCGGCGGGCGCAGCAAGACCACCGGCATCGTCGACGTCGCCACGCTGCAGACCCTCGCCCGCGCCGACGACGTCGCCCGGTTGACCGCCGGCTACGGGCTGGTCGTCGTCGACGAGTGCCACCACGTTCCCGCGACCGCCTTCGAGCACGCCGTCCGGCAGATCCCGGCCCGCCGCTGGCTCGGCCTGACCGCCACCCCGTACCGCCGCGATCAGCTCGACGACCTCATCGGCCTGCAACTGGGGCCGACCCGGCACACCCTCGCCCCGGCACCCACTGGCACCCTCGGCGCCCGCTCCCTCGATGCGCCAGCACCCCGGCCGGTGCTGCGAGTGCACCCGACCGGTTTCCGATACACCGGCGACGCCGATCCGGCCGCGCCCGGCGGCATCGCTGCGATCTACCGCGACCTCGTCGCCGACGACGCTCGCACGGCGCAGGTCGTCAGCGACGTGGTCGCGGCGCTGGCGCGCGGCCGGCACTGCCTGGTGCTCACCCAGTGGACCGACCACCTCGACCGCCTGGCCGCCGCTCTGCACGGGCATGGGCACGACCCGGTGATCCTGCGCGGCGGCATGGGCGCCAAGGCCCGCGCCGCGGCACTGGACCGGCTGCAGCCCCGACCCGACGGGCCGCCGCTGCTCGCCGTCGCCACCGGCCCTTATGTCGGCGAGGGCTTCGACTGCCCGGCGCTGGACACCCTATTCCTCGCCGCGCCGGTCGCCTTCAAGGGCCGCCTCGTGCAGTACGCCGGGCGCATCCTCCGGCCGTTCCCAGGTAAGGAGACGGCCGAGGTGCACGATTACCACGACGTCGGCACTGGCGTCCTCGCCTCATCGCTGGCCAAGCGCGCCCCCGGATACACCAGTCTCGGCTTTCGCCGACCCCCGCCGCTGACGTCGCCATGACCGACCCTGGGCAGGCCCTGGAAGCCAGGAAGGGTCTCGCCGGGCCCGGTTACTGCCACATGACCGCGACTTGTTCGACGCCGTCCCAGGGGCGCAGAGCGCACGCGCTCGGCCCAACTGCTGGCGTCCCCCTTTCGTCACTCCAGGCGGCGTCTCAGAGCGCGGTGGTGCTCACCGGATAACTCCCCCACTTTCGCTGCGGTGCGACCTGCAGGTTCACCGCCATGCACACCGTCCAGCAGGTCTGCACCCCGAAGATGCCGGGCGAGCCGATGCGGGTCCAGCCGAGCCGCGCCAAGCGTCCCAGCAGCGAGGACACCGCCTGAGGCGGTCACAAACGGGCTGGCACACCGCTCACTCGCCGGATGACCTCCCGCCATGCCCGTCCGGCTGGAGGGCCTGCTCTCGTCATTTCGTCGGCACCTGCGGGCGGCCAGCAAGGCGCCGCGGACCATCGAGCTGTACAGCCAGAGCGTCCGCTACTTCAGCCGATGGCTGGCCGAGCACGACCGTCCCGAGACACTCGATGAGCTGACCCGGCACGCGATCAGCGCCTGGCTGGCCGAGCTGGCCGAGAACTGCGAGCCCAGCACGGTGGCGACCCGGTTGCGGGGCATGCGCCGGTTCTGCCGCTGGCTGGTCGCCGAGGGAGAAGTGGACAAGGCGCCGACCGAGGGCATCGAGATTGCCACCGCGCCGGACAAGCCGGTGCCGATCCTCACCGACGCCGAGATCGCCGCCCTGCTCAAGACGTGCGCCGTCGGCCGGGGACGTCCGGGGACGTTCGCTCGCCCGATATTTCTCGGCCGGCGGGACGAGGTGATCTTGCGGCTGCTGCTGGACACCGGTGTCCGGGTGTCCGAGCTGTGCGGGCTCAAGCTCGAGGACGTCGACCTGGACCGCGAGGTCGCCTACGTCATCGGCAAGGGATCCCGGCCGCGGGAGGTGCCGTTCGGTGCGAGAACTGGTCAGGCGATCGACCGCTACCTGCGGGTGCGCGCACTGCACGCCCAGGCGAGCTCACCGAAGCTGCTGCTGGGGCTACGCGGTGCGATGACCGTCGACGGGGTCCGCGAGGTGCTCGAGGTGCGCAGCCGGCAGGCCGGGGTCGACGGGGTGCATCCGCACCGGCTCCGGCACACCTTCGCCCACCGCTGGCTTGCCGGCGGGGGGCAGGAGCGAGACCTGATGATGCTGGCCGGGTGGCGCAGCGACGAGATGCTCTCCCGCTACGCCGCCTCGACCGCGGTGCAGCGGGCGCATGAGGCGCATCGCCGGCTGGCCCTCGGCGACCAGCTCTGACGGGGCTGACCGCGCTCGGTCGCCGACCGACGGGCCTTCGCCGAGGCGTGGGCCAACCGCAGCATGTGCGCGGTCATGAGCGCGTCCGCGCGCCGCGCCCTCTCGGCAGCGTTCAGGGTGCCGTCCGGGTCGGCCTCCCGCTCGAAGCGCGCCCGCAACCCGCGGCGGGCCGGCTCGGTCGCCGCCGTCCGGTCCGGCGTACGGGCCCAGCGCTCCACGGCCGCGATCCGCGCGATCACCGCGCGGTCCCTGGCGCGACGGTCCGCGTCCAGCGGCGTGGGTTCCGGGTCGGGCTGGGCCATGGGTTCTCCGGCGGGGATCATGCCCGCCGGTGCCGGCGGAGCAACGGGGTCGTCGCTGCGGAAGGCGTCCGTACGCGCTGCCTGGTGACACCTGCGCCGAAGAAACAGGCGCGGCTCCCCCACCACTCGCACTCATGGCACTACGCGCGGGCCGCCCGACCAACCGCACCCAGGCGGCGATCCTCGCCCACGAGGCCGGCCTGCTGGAGGGCTGAGGTCGGTGATCCTGCTGCCGTCTCGTCGCGTCCCGGTGGGGTTCCGGGTCGCTGGGCGGGTACCGAGGGTCATCGCCACGGAGCGGGCGCGACAGGCACTCACGCAACCGGTGACAGGCCCGGCGACCAGTGCCAGCCTGTCGATCTACCGAGGTCGTCCGCAGCTCGCGGAGGAGAACTGAGATGACCGGAACACAGGTCGGGATCTGCGCCCAGAGCACCGGGCGCCCCGCAGGTGGACGCGGCGGCCGCGGGGCCGCCAGGGCCGCACTCATCGTGCTCCTGGCCGGGGTGCTGGCACTGGCCGCCGTCCCGGCCTCGGCCGTGGCGCCCCCGCTGTCCTCTCCCAGCATCGTGGCCCACTTCGACCTGGCCGCGGGGCAGCAGCCCGAGAACATCGCCCTGCTGCCCGACGGTTCGTCGGTGGTCACCTTCTCCTTCGCCCGGCAGGTGGCGCGCATCGACCGGTCCGGTGGTGTGCACGTCCTCGCCACCCTCCCGGCGCCACCTCCGGGGGCCACCCCACCGCCCCTCACCATGGCTCCGGTCGTCACCGGCATCGCGCGAGGAGACGACGGCACGCTCTACGTGAACTACGCCGCGGGATCGGCCGACCTCACGGGCATCTGGGCGCTGCGTCCGGGATGCGCACCCGAGCGGATCGCCGCGCTGCCGGCTGGCGGCTTCCCGAACGGCCTGGCGTTCGACGCCCGGCACGGATACCTCTACGCGACCGACTCGGTGCCCGGCACCGTCTGGCGGGTCTCCGTCCACGGTGGAGCCCCTGCTGTCTGGGCCAGTGCGGAACCGCTCTCCCTGGTGACCCTGGTGGGCGCCAACGGCATCAAGCTGCGCGGCGGGGCGGTGTGGGTGGCCAACACCGACCGCGGGACGCTGCTGCGCATCCCCGTCACGTCTGAGGGCGACGCCGGGCCGATCAGCACCGTGGCCTCCGGCCTGACCGGTGTCGACGACTTCGCCTTCACGGGTGAGGGCGACACCGTGCTGGCCACCTTGAACGTGCCGAACGAGGTCGCCCTCGTCCGGGCCGACGGAACACACACCATCGTGCTGACCGGCGACGACGGCCTGCAGAACCCGACCGCGGTGGCGGTGCGGGGCGGCAAGGTGCTCGTCACCAGCGCCGCGTACTTCACCGGCGTGGACCCGAACCTGCTGCGCGCCCACCTGGGGGACTGACGTGGCCACCGGCGGCGGGTCCAAGGACCCCGACGGCAACGTCCACGCCATCGCCCAGCTCTGACCGGCCGGTGAGCAGCGTGTCGTCGCGACGATGCCGACGACTCGCTACGCGCGGAGCGACGGCCTCGACATCGCGTACCAGGTGGTCGGTGAGGGCCGTTCGACCTCCTCTGGGTGCCCGGCTGGGTGTCCGACCTCGAGATGAGCTGGGAGGTGCCGGAGTACGCGCGGTTCCTCACCCGGCTCGCGTCCTTCTCCCGGCTGATCCTCTTCGACAAGCGCGGCACGGGGCTCTCCGACGCCGTCCCGATCGAGAACCTGCCGGACCTCGAGCAGCGGATGGACGACGTCCGGGCGGTCCTGGAAGCGGTCGGCTCGACGAGCGCCGCCGTCTTCGGCGCGTCCGAGGGCGGCAATCTCAGTGTCCTGTTCGCCGCCACCTACCCCGAGCGGGTCCGCGCGCTGGTCCTCGCAGCGAGCTTCGCCAAGCGCGTCTGGAGTCCCGACTACTCGTGGGCGCCGACGCCCGAGGAGCGTGAGGAGGACCGGGCGACGCTGGAGCGCGAGTGGTCCGGTGACATCAGCTCGGGACACCTCGCGCCCGGTGCTGTCGACGACCCCGCACTGATGCGCCGGATCGCGACCTTCCTCCGCCGCAGCGCCAGCCCCGGGGCGGCCGTGGCGCTCAACCGGATGAACACCGAGATCGACACGCGCGCGGTGCTGCCCTCGCTCACCGCGCCGACGTTGGTCCTCTGCCGGCAGGACGACCGCGAGGTGAGCACCGAGGAGTCGCGCTGGATCGCCGAGCAGATCCCGCACGCGCGCTACGTAGAGCTACCGGGCGACGACCACCTGCCCTGACTGGGCGACGCGGACGGGATGCTCGACGAGGTGGAGGTGTTCCTGACCGGTGTCCGCCGCGGGCCCGACCCGGACCGCAGACTCGCCACCGTGCTGTTCACCGACATCGTCGGCTCGACCGAGAAGGCGGAATCGCTCGGCGGCCGGGGATGGCACGAGCTGCTCGACCAGCACCACCAGCTGGTCCGCCACGAGCTCGACCGCTTCGGGGGCCGGGAGGTCGACACGGCAGGAGACGGCTTCTTCGCCACCTTCGACGGTCCCGCGCGGGCGGTCCGCTGCGCGTGCGCGGTCGCTGAGGCGGTGCGCCGGCTGGGGCTCGCCACGCGCGCAGGGGTCCACACCGGCGAGGTCGAGTTCATCGACGGCACGGTCCGGGGCGTCGCCGTCCACATCGGCGCGCGGACAGCGGCTGAGGCCGGGCCCGGGGAGGTGCTCACGTCGAGCACGGTGAAGGATCTCGTCGCGGGATCCGGCCTGCGCTTCCGGGAGCGGGGACCCAGGCAGCTGAGGGGCGTGCCCGGCTCGTGGCAGATCTACCTCAGGGAGCCTGAGCTTCAGGACGGCGCACCGGAGGGGTGACGTGGCCACCCGGCCGGGCCAGCATGACCTGACATGGACGACGACGTCGTGCACCCCGTCCGCGAGTACGTCCTCGGCTCGACCGATCCGGAGATGGCCCGGCTGGCCGCGATCTCCCGGGTGTACGGGGCGATGACCGGCGCCTGGCTGGACGCCGCCGGGGTGCGGCCCGGTATGCGGGTGGCCGACCTGGGCTGCGGCCCCGGCGACGTCGCACTGGCCGCCGCGCGACGGGTGGGGCCGACCGGATCGGTGGTCGGGGTGGACGACGCCGCTCGCCCGCTGGTGCGGGCCCGCCGCCGGGCGGAGGAGGAGCGCCTGGCAACCGTCACCTTCGAGCGGGGCGACGTGCTCAGCTGGGAGCCGGCCGAGCCGCTGGACGCCGTCGTCGGTCGGTTCATCCTGATGCACCTGCCCGACCCGGTCGCCGCTGTTGTTCGGGCGGCCAAGCTGGTACGGCCCGGCGGGATCGTGGCCTTCGCCGACGTCGCGCTGACCACCCGGGGCTCGCTGCCGGAGCTGCCGCTGCTGACCTCGTACTTGGAGTGGTTCCTCGAGACGCTGCGGCGGGCCGGCCGGTCGGTCGACATGGCGCTGCGGCTGGCTGCGGTCTTCGCTGCCGCTGGACTGCCCAGCCCGGTGCTCACCTCGGCCGCCCCGGCGGAGCGGGGTGGTGACGCGGTGGGTTGGTCGATCGTCGCCGGCGACCTGACGAGCCTGTTGCCGGTGATCGAGCGGCTGGGGGTGGCGACAGCAGTCACGATCGGGCCCGACATGTTCGAGCAGCGGCTGCGCGCGCAGGCGACCGCGCATGATGCGGTGCTGCTGAACCCGCTCGTCGTCGGCGCCTCCGCCCGGACGCCACTGTCGAGGGCATGACCCGCGTCGTCTGCTGGGGACCGCCGAACCCGATCACCCGCCGCCGGGCCGGGCGTCTTGCCTGGCCTGCACGTGCCCCAGACCAGGGGCGGGTCGAGCGCGATGGGCCCGCCCGAGCTGGCTGCGTCGTCCGCCGGCTGATGGGTGGGCGCGAGTGGCCATCGGCCACTCGCGCCCACTGCCCGACGCCCGAGGAGCGCTGACCGTTCAGGCGGCCAGCCCGACCACCGGCTCTGCGCTGAGCAGCAGCCCGGCCGTGGTCAGCGCGGCCAGCAGCCGGTCGGCCCGCTCGCGGAGCAGCCCAGAGGTCGCCGCGTCGACGCCGTTAGACCCGTCCAGGCACTGCGCCAGCAGCGCCAGGACCTCGGGCGGGGGTCCGGCAGGGGCACGCTTCGGGGCCAGGATGCGGGTGACCATCCCGCAGGGGCAGGACCCGCCGGCCTTCGGGGCATCGTGCCTGCCGCCGGAGCACCGTCCGAATTCGATCATCGCCGAAATCAACTCCTCGATGAGCCGGGCCCCTACGCCGTCCGCCATGGGCCGCGACACAAGAGTCCCGCCAGTCACTCCAGCAACACGGCGTGGCGCGCCCGCGCGTGTCCATGTCGTGACTTTTGACTCACTGCCCGCGAGCGCCGGCAGGGACTGGCTCGCCAGCTGTTCAGGGGCGCACGCTCGGACCGGCAACCCCTGGCGGCCACCGCACGGCACCAGCGGCCCTTCGGGTGACGAGCTGACCCGGCACGCGATCAGTGCCTGGCTGGCCGAGCTGGCCGAGACGTGCGAGGCCTCGACCGTGGCCACCCGGCTGCGCGGGATGCGCCGGCTCTGCCGCTGGCTGGTGACCGAAAGGAGAGGTCGACAAGGCGCCGACAGACGGCATCGAGATCGCCACCGCGCCGGACAAGCCGGTGCCCATCCTCACCGATGAGGAGATCACCGCACTGCTGAAGACCTGCGCGCTCGGCCGTCGACGTCCGGGGACGTTCGCTCGCCGGATGTTCCTCGGCCGCCGGGACGAGGTGGTCCTCCGGCTGCTGCTGGACACCGGCCTCCGGGTCTCCTCAACGTCCGCAGCGCTCAGGCGGGCCTGGAAGGCGTGCACCCGCACCGCTTCCGGCACACCTTCGCCCATTGCTGGCTGGCCGGCGGCCCGACGCCGTGCCGGGACCGGCCCATCAGTCCCTGGTGCCGGAGGGCCTCGTCGGGTTCAGCTGCCACAGTCGGTACGTCCACGGCAGGTCGTAGAGGAGGACGTAGGCGGTGTACGGGGCCAGGACGTACCGCGCGCGTGTGTCCCCCGCGACCGACCGCTGGAGCATCACCAGAGGGACCACGAACGCGCACAGGCCGACGAAGCCGGCACGAGTGCTCCGCCGGCCGAAGAAGACCCCGTTCCAGGCCTCGTTGCCGACGAGCACCGCCGAGCTCCACGCGGTGCTCCGCGCGTCGCGACGGTCGATGCTCCGTGCCAGCACGTAGCCGACGACGCCGTAGTACGCCGCACCCACGCCCAGGAAGGCGGGCATCGGCAGCTGCCACCGCGGGGCGGTGAGGCCCCGGAACCAGACCATCGCCGGCTTCCCGATGAAGGCGTTCCCCGCGACGGCGGCCCCACCCGTGCACGCGGCCGCCTGGAGCACGGATCGCCGCCTCATGCCGAGCCCGACCCCGTGCCCGGCCCCCTGCCGCCGTCGGCGACCGCACCGGTGCGCGCCGGATCCTCCGCCCGCCGCTTGAGCGCCTCGTTCATCGCCACGAAGGCAGGCAGGGTGCTCCGGTCCAGCGACGCGGCGACGAACGGGACGAGGATCCCCCGGAAGGTCTCCGACTGGACCAGCCGGGTGCCGCCGGCCCGCACCTGCAGCACGAAGGTGTGCTCGGCGTCCATCAGCCCGGGCAGGCCCAGCCTGCCGCGCCACCGCAGCACGCGGTCGACGGCGACCTCGACCACTCGGGGACGCAGGGTCATCGCCCGGCCGCCGACCGGCTGCATCGTCAGCGTCAGCCGGCGGCCCGGGCCGACGGCGCCCTCCGCCCGCACGATGAACGGGGTTCCACGCCGGGTACTCGGCGAGATCGGTGAGCACCTCCCACACCCGCCCGGGCGTCGCTGCGATGTCGACGTGTGCGGACAGCTGCTCGGACATGGCGTTCTCCCTCGAGGGGTGGGGGGCGTTGCGGGACGGAACGGGAAACGGCAGATCGGGGTCTAGGTGCTCGCGGAGGAAGGCGGCCTGGGTGGCCACCGCCCGATCAGCCGCGGGGCCGGCGCCGAGGGTGGGGTACGCGTGCAGGGCGCCGGGCTCCTCCAGGGAGTCGACGGCCACGCCCGCGTCCAGGAGCCGCTGCCGCAGCAGGCGGACGTCGTGGACGAGGACGTCGCGGGTCCCCGCGGCGATGTGCACGGGCGGGAGTCCGGCCAGGTCGCCGTACAGCGGGGACAGCCGGTGGTCCCCCAGCGGGGTCCGGCCGGCGTAGGCCGCGGCCGACGGCTCCAGGAACCGGCGGCTGAGAACCGGGTCGTCGGGCTCGGTCCCGGGGATCTGGGGGTTGGCGAGGGTCAGGTCGACCCACGGCGCCATGAGCACGAGCGCCGCCGGCAGGGGGCTCGCGGCGGCGACCAGGATCTGGGTCGCGGCGAGCGCCAGGGCGCCGCCGGCGCTGTCCCCCGCCAGCGCCCAGTGGCCGGGTCGGAGCACCCCGGCCGACGTCAGCGACCGCAGGGCGGCGACGACGTCGTCCAGCGCCGCCGGGTGCGGGTGCTCGGGCGCCAGCCGGTAGTCGACCATCACGGCGGCCATCGACAGCTCGGCGCCGAGCGCGGCCAGCCAGCGCCACTGCCCGGCCACCGGCCCGGTCACGTACGACCCGCCGTGCAGGTGGACCAGCACGCCGCGGTCGACCCGTGCGGGATCCAGCCACGTGACGGGCACCCCGCCCGCGGTCCCCGTCTCCACCTGCCGACCGGCCCGGAGTGCCTTGCCCGGACGGGGTAGCCGTCCCAGCCGCTGGATCCGGACGTTCATCCAGAAGGCCAGCCGCGGGAGCCCGCGGCTGGCCAAGCGGTACAGCGCCGTGCCGGTCACCGTCGCCCCGCCGGGACGGGGCCGCTCGCGCCCACGGCGCCGACCGGGGACGTGGGAGCCCGGCGACCCAGCCGCCCACGGGTGGCGGCCAGGACGACCAGGCCCAGGACCGCGCTGGCCAGCAGGTGCACCGGGCCCACTCCGTCATCGGGGTAGAGCCGGGGCAGCAGGCCGGGACCGCCGAACCCGCTGCCGTCGGTCGTCGCGTTCCCCGCCGCGTGGACCAGGCCGACGACGAGCAGGCTGCCGGTGCGGTTGGCGACCCAGCCCTGCAGGAACCGGAACGGGATCGCCGTCGCGGTGACGAACAGCAGGACGACCGTGCCACCGAGCCAGCCGTTGCCGACCGCGAGGGAGGCGTGCTGCAGGGCGAACAGCGGTCCGGTGGCCAGTGCGGCCCGGACCGGACCCCGCCGGTCCTGCAGACGGGTCTGGAGGAAGCCCGTCCAGGCGACCTCCTCCGCCCAGTTGGTGGTGAGGAACCCGAGCAGCAGCTGGACCAGCAGGCCCGACACCAGGGCCGAGGCGAGCACCCAGCCGGTGACCTCCGGCGGCCCGAGCAGGGCCACGGCCACCGCCGTGGTGGCGACCGGGACGACGACCAGGGCCAGGCCGTACCAGCGCAGGGGCACCCGCACGCGGACCGCATGCCTCCAGAGCGCGCGCACCCCGGCCCGCCCGTCGACGATGCGGGTGATGACCACCGCCGGCAGCACCAGGCCGACCAGGTTGGCCAGGACGACGAAGGGAGCCGTGGGCAGGTCGACGTCCCACCACGCGCGTGCGAGGACGGGCTGGAAGGCGATCGTCTGCCCGACGGGGAAGGACCAGGCCAGGAAGCTCGCGACGGGGTGCCGGCGGATGATCCCGGCCAGCCGGCGCTCCAGGGCGACGGGCGCACTCACCGTGGACTCCCGGCCGCGGCGGGTGTCGTGTGCGCCGGGAAGGCCACGTGCTCGTTGCGGATCCCGATGGCCATGAAGCGGGAGGACGACGGCAGCATCGGTGGCACCCGCGACATGACGCGCAGCGGCGCGGGGACCACCTGTGGTGGGACCGGGTCCACGGCGGCGCCGAACATCTGTCGCTGCACCCCGCGCTGCACCAGCTGGGTGACCCGCGTGGGGAGGTCCCGGCGACGCTGCACCCTCCGGAGGTCCCGCGGTGTCACGGCGCCTCCGCGCAGCGGTGCGACGAGGGCGTTGGCGGCGGCGGCGTCCCGGACGGGGAGGTTGATCCCGACCCCCGCGACCGGGGACATGCCCGCCGCCCGCCGCACCGCCGAGGAGCGTCCGTCGGCCGCGACGGTGAGCAGCGCGCGCAGCTCCTCCTCGGAGCCGTCGCTGTCGGTCCGCCGGCAGCGGACCCCGGTCACCGTGCCGTCCTCCTCCACGAGCCCCACCTCCTCGACCTGCCGGTGCAGGGCGAAGGAGGAGGACCGCGCGGCCTCGGTGGTGCGGAGGTCGAGCAACTCGTACTGCGGCACCATCGACAGGCACTGGAAGCGACCCGGGAGCCGGGTGAAGTCGCCGAGCGTGACGAAGCCGTCGTCGGTCAGGAAGTCCTCATGCTCCTCGAGGACGACGACGTCGATGCCGGCGCGGGCGAGGAGGAGTCCGAGCACCGCTCCGGCCGGGCCGCAGCCGGCGATGCAGACGGTTGTCGTCGCGGGGAGATCCCGGGTGGTGGTCATGGGGTCGTCCTTCGAGGGGGATGGGCGGAGCGGGTGGTCAGGAGGAACTCGACGACAGGACGCGCGGGTCCGACGGCTCCTCCGCCGGTTGCGGCCGGCGCGCCCGGACCCGGCGCAGCCCCCAGAGGACGGCGGCGTCGCAGATCACCAGTCCCACCACCCCGGGCACGGCCATCGCCCATCCGGACCCGTCGCCCACGACGACGCCCCACAGCAGCTTCCCGACGGCCATGGCGTTCAAGAGCACCAGGCCCCAGACCACCGATCGGCGCCAGAAGGCCACGCAGTAGGCGGTCAGTGCCAGCGGGGCGAGCGTCGCCTGCGCGAACTTCTCCAGGTACCAGGTCCCGGTGATCCACTGCCGCTCGAAGTCGAGGAACTCCAGGATCTGCGGATCCGGCTGGGCGGGCGCCGGGAACCAGAAGATGCTGGTGGCCAGCGCGACGAGGGTGCCGGCGATGCCCCATCCGCTGCGCCGGTGGGCGAACCAGGCCAGCGGGATCAGGAAGAGGGGCCTGATGTACCAGCTCAGCGGGTTGGCGTGGCGGTCGAAGGCCCAGTCGCCGAAGTCGGCGAGGAGCTGCGCGATGTCCATGACGGTCTCCTAGAGGTGGGTCGGTGCGGGTGCGCGGGAACCGGACCGCGGTGCCGTCGAGGCGGGGGCGGGCAGCCGGAAGGTCAGGACCACCAGCGCGACGGCGGCCAGGCTGACCGCGGCGAGCGAGATCGATTGCAGGACCTGGTCGGTGACGGTCGGCAGCACCGACACGTGCGCCTGGTGGTAGAGCTGGTGCGGCAGGTTCGTCACGACGACGGCCAGGCCGACGGCGCGGGCCACCCAGACCGCCCCGGTGAGCAGCGCGACGAGCGCGACGGTGCCGACGGCGAGGTTGCCCAGGCCGACGTCGCGGAGCAGGTGCTCGTTGTAGGGACCGTCGGGGCTGACCCAGTGGCGTCCCATCCCGGGGAAGTCGGCGTAGAAGGAGGCCGGGGACACGGCCTGCCAGAGGCCGATCACGAGTCCGAAGAGGGCGAACCAGCCCAGCAGGACCTTGACGGCGAGACGCATGCGGGCCTCCGGAGGAATGGGGATCCGGGCGGGGCCGGTGGGTCACCGGCGTCCCGGGGAGACCGTCGGGCCCGACCCTTGACGGATCGTGGGCGTCTCCTTGACGGGTCCCTGGGCGAGCGCGACGCCGAGGGGTGGAGATGCGGCCGTCACGGGGCAGGATGGTCCGACGGCGAGCCGGGCGGGGCCGGGAAGCAGGTGGGCGGTGCAGTTCGACATCCTCGGGCCGCTGCAGGTCCTCGATGCGGAACGGCCGCTGGTCCTCGGGCGGCCGAAGCAACGCGCCGTCCTGGCGATCCTGTTGCTCGACGCGGGCAGGGTGGTCTCCCTCGACCGGCTGGTCGAGGAGCTGTGGGGCCCGCAGTCGCCCCCGCAGGCGCTCGCGTCGGTGCAGGCCTACGTCTCGCATCTGCGCCGGCTGCTGGAACCGCAGCGTGCGCCCGGGGCTCCCGCGACGGTGGTCGTGAACCAGGCGCCGGGCTACCGCATCGTGCTGGGCCCGGGCGACCTCGACGCGGCGCGCTTCGAGACCCTCGCGCAGACGGGGCACGACCTCCTGCAGCAGGGCGAGGCACTGCGCGCCGCGGAGACGCTGGAGGCCGCCCTCGGGCTGTGGCGCGGCACGGTCCTGGCCGATCTCGCCGATGCGCCGTTCGTGCAGGCCGAGCGAGCCCGCTTGGAGGACCTCCGGCTGACCGCGCTGGAGGACCGGCTGAGCGCCGACCTCCACCTCGGCCGGCACGCCCGGATCGTCGCCGAGCTCGAGCGGCTGACGGGCGAGCACCCGTTTCGGGAACGCCTCCAGGGCCTGCGCATGGCGGCCCTCTACCGTTGCGGACGGCAGGCCGAGGCCCTGCAGAGCTACCAGCAGTTCCGCGTGCAGTTGCGCGAGGAGCTCGGTCTGGACCCCGGCCAGGCGCTCCGTGATCTCGAACGGGACGTCCTCTGCCAGGCCCCGCACCTGGGCTGGACGGCAGCTCCCGCCGACCACCGCGGCGCGCTCGGACCGGCTGCCGCCCCGGCGCCGGACGCGTCCAGCTCCACCGACGCAACCGCGGACGCCCGGGCCGCGGACGCCGGTGCCCCGGCCGCGCCCGCCGGCCTGGTCGGGCGCGACGCACAGCTGCGGGTGGTCGACGAGGCGCTGGCCGGGACGGCGAGCGGCCGGGGGCGGATGGTCCTGGTGGCGGGCGAGCCCGGGATCGGCAAGACGCGGCTCGCCGAGGAGGCCGTACGGCGCGCCCGCGGATCCGGCGTCACGGTGGCCTGGGGCCGGAGCGACCAGGACGCCGGCGCCCCGCCGTTCTGGCCGTGGACGCAGGTGCTCCGCGGCCTGCTGGGCGACGGATCGGCCCGGCCACCCGCGGCCGGGCCAGACGACGACGCCGGCGACGACACCGGCGACGACACCGCCGAGCTGGCCCGCATCCTGCCGGAACTGGCGGACGGCGGACCGCAGGCCGCCGCACCGGTGCTCGACCCGGAGGCGTCCCGCTTCCGCCTGTGCCAGGCGGCCACCGCGACCCTCCTGCGGCTGACCCGCGGACGGCGCCTGCTGGTGGTCCTCGACGACCTGCAGTGGGCCGACGTCGCCTCCCACCGGCTGCTGGCCCACCTCGCCACGACGCTGGCCGACGCCCCCATCGTGGTCCTGGTGACCTACCGGGACAGGGACCTCGACGGCGGGGAGCCGCTCGCCGACACCCTCGCCGAGCTGGCCCGCACCGCGCCGGTGGACCGGCTGGCACTGGCCGGCCTGGAGGTTGCCGACGTGGCCCGGGTCATGGCCTCGCACGCCGGCACGGACCCCGACGACGAGCTGGCGCGGTTGGTCAGCGACCGCACCGGCGGCAACCCGTTCTTCGTCCTGGAGGTGCTCCGCCTGCTCGACAGCAGCGGCTGGCCGGAGCGGACCCCGGGCGAGGCGGCGTCGCTGGTCGCGCAGCAGGTCCCGGCCGGCGTGCGCGACGTCCTCCGCCGACGCCTGAGCCGGCTCCCCGACCAGACCCGCACCGTGCTGCTGGTCGCGGCGGTGACCGGTCAGGAGTTCGACCTCGACGTCGTCCGTGCCGTGACCGGGCTGGACGACGACGACGCGCTCGCCGCCGTGGAGCTGACCGTGTCCGTCGGCCTCGTCCTCGAGGACCCGGCGACGGTGGGCCGCTTCCGCTTCGCGCACGCGCTGATCCGCGAGGCCATCTACGGCGAGATCAGCCGCGCCCGCCGGGCCCGGCTGCACGCCCGCGTGGGACAGGCGCTGCTCGACCACCGCGGCGACGACGCCGACCACGTCCTGCAGCTGGCTCAGCACTGGTGGCTGGCCGCACCGGTGGTCGGCGCCGAGCAGGCGATCCCGCACGTGATGGCCGCGGCGGAGCTGTGCCTCGAGACGTTCGCCCACGAGGAGGCCGAGCGGCACCTGCGCCGCAGTCTGGACCTGCTCGCCACCGCGGTGCCGACCGCCGGGCGCAACGCCTCGGAACTGGCCGTCCACATGCGTCTCGGCACGCTGCTCGTCCAGCTGCACGGCAGCGGCTGCGCGCACGCACGGGTTCACTTCACCCGAGCCCGCGAGCTGGCCGGCGAGCTCGGCGACCGGTCAGCCCTGCTGGCCGCCTACCGCAGCCTCTACGAGGTGGCCTTCGCCCGAGCCGACCACTCGACCGCCGCCGCCCTGGCCGAGGTCATGCTGGACATCGCCAGGAGCAGCGACGACCCGGCCGCCGTCGCGGCGAGCCACCTGGCCCTGGGCCGCACCCTGTGGTCCCAGGGCCGGCTGGCCGCCGCCAGGGACCACCTCGAGCAGGGCCTCCAGGTGGCCGACCCGGTCGACGGCCGCGAGTTCCTGCCGCCGAGGATCGTGCTGCAGTTGCAGCTGGCCGCGGTCCTCACGTCCCTCGACGAGCCGGACGCGGGGATCGAGCTGCTGGCCACGGCCGTCGGGGAGTCGCGCGCCGGGACCCCCTTCGCGCAGGCCCTCACCCTCACCGGAGCTGCTCTCGTCGCCGCCATGCGCCGCGACGCTCCGGCGGCGCGCGAGTGGGCCACCGAGGTGCTGGAGCTGGTGGAGCCCTGGCACCTGCCCTGGCCGGCCGGGTACGCGGCCGTGGTGTCGAGCTGGGTGCGCGCGATCGAGGGTGATCCCGCGACCGCGATCCCCGCCCTTCGCGGGCACCTCGAGCGGGTCGAGGCCGGCGGCACCCAGCACCTGGTCGGGTGGGGCCTCGGCCTGCTGGCCGAGGCGCACCTGTGCGGCGGCCGGCCGCGCGAGGCGCTGCGCCTGCTCGACGACGCGCTGACGCGGGTCGCGCGCACGGGCGAGCGCTCCTACGAGTCCGAGCTGCACCGCCTCCGCGCGCTGGCCCTCGTCGCGCTGGCCCCGCCGTGCACCGAGCAGGCCCACGACGCGCTGCGACAGGCGGTCGCCGTCGCTCGCGACCAGGGGTCCGTCATGCTGGTGCGGCGAGCCGTCGAGACCTGCCGCACGTCCGCGATCGGCCGTCACAGCGGGAGCTGCGACCACCCCGACCCGCACGTCTGATCCTGCTGGCACGGGACGAACCCGGCCCGGGCGAGCAGCGCGGCGACCCGGCGGTCGGGAGCGGGCGGAGCGGTGAGCACCTCCACGCCCGACGCCCGGAGTGCGTCGGCGACCTCGCACACCAGCCGGCGTCCGAGGGAGGGGTCGCGGTAGGTCGCCGACACGGCCAGGGCACACATCCGGGCCGTCGTGGGCCCGAGGGAGCGGACCACCGCTGCTCCTGCGAGGCAGTCGTTCTCCGTCGTGGTCAGGTCGCACAGGCCGTACCAGACGCAGCACGCGTCGTGGTCGTCGAGACCGCAGTCCCGCAGCAGCCGTGCGGCCCGTCGCCGCTCCGGGTCCGCGTCGAGCCGCCGGAAGACGATCCCGGCCGTGGAGCCGCGTGGTGTCGCCGTCATCGCCCCTCCCGGCCCGTTCGACTGTCCACCGAGGGTGCGCAGGCCGCCCTTGACGCCTGATTGACGCCGCGCCCGTGCGCCGGGGCAACCGAACGTCAAGGCCCGGCGACGACGCTCCCCCAGACAACCAGCCCTGTCGAAGGGGATGTGCGATGACCAGCGTGCTCGTCACCGGCGGCACCGGACAGCTCGGGCGCCGGGTGGTCCGCGCCCTGGCGGCCGACGGCCGCACGGTGCGGATCCTGAGCCGGAGCGCGGCCGCACCGTCGGTGCTCGGCGCCGGCGTGTGCGTAGCAGACCTGCGTACCGGGGTCGGCCTCGCCGAGGCGGTGGCCGGGACCACCGCGATCGTCCACTGCGCCACGGACCCGCGGAGGTCGCGGGCGGTGGACGTGGAAGGGACCGAGCGGCTGGTGGAGGCCACGCGCGGCGCCGGCCGACCGCACGTCGTCCACGTCTCCATCGCCGGGATCGACCGCATCCCGACGGGGTACTACCGGTCCAAGGTCGCCGCCGAGCAAGCGGTCATCCACTCGGGGCTGCCGTGGACCATCCTGCGCACCACGCAGTTCCACCCGTTCGTGCTGCAGCTGCTCGACCGCCTGACCGCTCTCCCGGTCGTCCCCGTGCCGCGCGGGTGGCGGGTCCAGCCCATCGACGTGGACGAGGTCGCCCGGCGACTGGCCGGCGCCGTGGCGTCGGGGCCGGCAGGCAGACTGCCCGACCTGGGCGGACCGGAGGTGTTCCCCCTGGTCGACCTCGTCCGGGACCGCCTCCGCGGGACACCGCGTCGACGGCCGGTCGTGGAGCTCCCCGTGCCGGGCGCGTCCGCCGCCGCCCTGCGGGCCGGCGCGAACCTCGTCCCCGGCAACCCCGCCGGTGGCCGCACCTGGCGGGAGTTCCTCGACAGCCGGCCCCGGCACCGGCTCCAGGCCCGGTGACCACCGTGACCACCGACACGGACGTCCTCGTCGTCGGCGCCGGCCCCACCGGGCTCACGTTGGCCTGCGACCTGCGCCGCCGCGGCATCGCCTGCACGACCGTCGACCGGGACACCACGCCGCACATCCGGTCCCGCGGCAAGGGCCTGCAACCGCGCAGCCTCGAGGTCTTCGACGACCTCGGGATCGCCGGGGCCGCCCTCGCCGCCGGACGGACCCACCACCACGTGCGCCTGTACTCCGGCGGGCGGCTCGCCCTGGACCTCGACCTCCCCGCACGCCCGCCGCAGCCCGGTGTCCCGTACCCCAACCTGGTCGTGCTGCCGCAGTGGCGGACCGAGCAGGTGCTGCGGGACCGGCTGGCGGCGCTCGGCGGCACCGTGGAGCTCGGTCGCGAACTGGTCGGCCTCCACCAGGACGCCGACGGTGTCACCGCCACGGTCGTCGACTCCGGCACGGGCGCGACCGAGGAGATCCGGGCCGCCTTCGTGGTCGGCTGCGACGGCGGGAGCAGCCGCGTGCGGGCACTGACCGGCATCGCCATGCACGGCGAGGGCCACGAGGAGCACTTCGTCCTCGGCGACGTCCGGATCGAGGGCCTGCCGGCCGACGGCTCGTCGTTCGCCTGGTTCGACGACGACGGGTACCTGGCCGCCGATCCGCTCGACGGGAGCGGGACCTGGCAGGTGCAGGCGAGTGTCCGGCCCGACGCCGCCGGGAACCTCGAGACGGCGTCCCTGGAGCTGTTCCAGCACCTGTTCGCCGGACGCGGCTTCGGGCACGTGCGGCTGCACGATGCCACGTGGCTGTCCGACTTCAGCCCCCGCGTCGGAATCGTCGACCGCTACCGGGCGGGCCGGGTGCTGCTCGCCGGCGACGCCGCCCACGTGCACAGCCCCGCCGGCGGGCAAGGCATGAACACCGGCATCCAGGACGCCTACAACCTCGGCTGGAAGCTCGACGCCGTCCTCCGAGGACGGGCCGGCCACGCCCTCCTCGACACGTACCAGGAAGAGCGGATCCCGGTCGCCCGCGCGGTGCTCACCAGCAGCGACCTCGGCCACAGCGCCTTCTTCTCCCCCCACCCCGCCATGACCTTCCTGCGCAACCGGGTCCTCGTCCCGGTCCTGCGGCTGGCAGTCGTCCGGAACCGGCTCCTCGACGGCGTGGCCGAACTCGGCGTGGGCTACCGGGACAGCTCGCTGGCCGGCGAGGCAGCCACCGGAGGGCACACCGGTGACGGGGAGGCGGCCGGCGTGGTCGACGCCGTCCGGTTCCGGCACGGCCCGCGCGCCGGCGACCGCGCACCGGACGCCGAGGTGTGTTCCGGCAACGGCGCGCCGACGCGCCTCTTCCACCTCTTCCGGGGCACGCACTCCAGCCTGCTGCTGTTCGGCGGCTCCGCCGCGACCGACGCCGGATACCGGCGGATGGCCGCGACCGCCCGGCGGGTGCGCGCCGCCCTCGGCGACGACGTCCGCGCCTGGATCGTGGTCCCCGGCGACCGGAAGCCCCAGCACCTGGACGACGTCGACGTGGTTCTCGACCCCGACCGCGACGCCCACCACCGCTACGCCGCCGCGGCCGAGGCGCTGTACCTGGTCCGGCCCGACGGCTACATCGCCTTCCGCAGCCGGCCCGCCACCGCCGGACCCGTGCTCGACCACCTCGGCTCCGTGTTCAGGCTGCATGCACCCGCGTGACCTCTTCGGTGTGGTCTCAGGCGTCGACGAGGACCCTCATGTGAGACGACCCGACGATCAATTCCAGGGTGGACCCTTGAACCCAGTCGTCGGCGTCGGGTCCGCGGCCGTCCGCCGACGTACGTCTCCGCTGCTCAGCGGCTTGGCCGTGCATCAGGGGGCATCCGAGGCAGGGACTGCCCCACGTTCGGTCGACTTCTTGCCCGTGAGGCGGGAGCCAACTGAACCGGGGCTGCCCCGCTCGCTGGTCATCGCTCGCCCGACTCGGCTGCGCGAACGATCGCGTATCTGCTTCCCGTCCAGGCCCCGCTCCGCTGGGATGTCCCGGTAGGCGGGTTCGCCGCGATCCGTGCGGAGCATCCGGACGCGGGCGCGGTCGCCGCGACGGGACGGAGGTAGGGCCATGGTCTTCGTCCCGTTGAACGGAGGACGGACGGCGAGTCGTCCGCACGATGATGCTCGGTCCTCGCGCCCTCGCGCCGGAGCACCTCCCGGGGCCGCTCGGTGAGCGCTCGGAGGAAGCCCCCGGGCACCGTCGGCGGAGCGGATGTCCCTCCCGGCAGCCGAGAGGTGGACCGCGCGGCGCTCCTGGGCACGGCCCTGGCGGCGGTCGTGGCGCTCAGCTTCAGCGGCCAGGGGCAGTGGGACTGGCTGGGCGCAGCCGCTGGGATCGCACTGCTCGTGGTGCTGGGGGCGTTCTTCCGCCTACCCCCAGGCCGGGAGGCCCTCACACCGAAGCTCCTGGGCGAGCTCGCGGCAGGGTCGGTGGTGGCAGCGCTGGCGGCGACACTCGTCATCGCACCCGTTCTCCAGGCCTTCCTGGCAGCGACGACCGACGCCGGGCGCACCTGCCACGCCAGTGCGGCAGTAGCGGCCGGTGCCTTGGAGAGCGATGGAACCCGGCAGCGCGGCGCCGATCTGGCCGTCTCCCGAGGAGATGCCGGTGTACCGACCGCGACGGACGCCCTGTCCCGCGCCGCTGCGGATGAGCGTCGCACGGTGATGGGCAACTGCATCGGTGACGCCACCGCACGCTGGTTGTGGGCACCCGCCACAGGCATGGCCGCAGTCGGCTACTCATGTGCGTTGTGGCTGGTGCGGAGACGGCATGTCCGCGCGCTTCGGGTTGAGGCCGCCAGAGCCGCTACCTCCGGGTGACCCAGCGCAGACGTCGGCGGGCGGTCCACCACTGTTCGGCCCGTGCCTCTTCGAGCGCGTGCAGGAGGCCGCGGAAGAACGCGGTCTCCGTCGACGACGTGTGCAGGGCCAGGTTGCGGAGCCGTTGCCGCGTCAGCACCGAGTCCTGGTGCTCCCCCAGCGCTTCCTGCACCCCTTCCATCGCCGCCGCGAACGCTGTCGCGTCCTTGCTGAACACCTGGTCGACCGACTCGCCGGCGTAGCGGGAGGCCTTGGCCGCCTTGCGTGCGTCGTGCGGCAGCCCCTCGCGCGCGTCTCCTGCGGGGTGAGCGGCGGCGTCCTCCACCCAGCCCGCGTACGCCGGCGAAGCTCCGAGCAACCAACTTCGGTAGGACCCTGCCCGCCGGCCGGGCCGCACGCTCGGTGAACGGTGGCGAGGCCACGAGCTCGTCCAGCGCGGCGATCAGCCGGTGGTGGCGGCCGCCATCCAGCTCGGCCAGCACCCGGTCCTGCGCGCTGCGGTAGGCCTCATCCAGCTCCTGGTCGGCGATCCCTGCGGCCGGGCCGAGCTGGAGGCCCCCGCCTTCGGCCCGGACGGCCTCGCGCACCCGGTCCCGCATCACCTCCCCGTCCCGGGCGGCGCCCAGTTGGCCGGCCAGCCACTTCAGGTGTGCCGCCGTCGCCCTGGCCCGCCGCGCAGACCAGGGAGAGGTCCCGCGGCGAGCCGGTGGCGTCGAACCGCCGTGCCAGCGCGAGCGTCAGCCCTCGGCGAAGCCGGTGCCGAAGTGCCGCCCGTGGTGGGCGTGTCGCCGTCGGACACGATCTGCGCCGCGGCGTCGGCCGAGATGACCTCGGTGCGCTGTACGGAACGACCGGACTCAGCGCCGGCCGGCACCGGCCCTCTCCCGATCGGCAACCGGGTCCCGCGTCAGGTCGCTGCGCGCCGTCTCCCTGCTGAGCACGACGGCGATCACGGTGAGCACCGCGGCACCGGCGAGGTACAGCGAGATCGGCAGGGAGCTGCCGTACGTCAGCAGCAGCCAGGTGGCGATGATCGGCGCCAGGCTGCCCGCCACGATGGAGGACACCTGGCCGGCCACCGACAGACCGCTGTACCGCACCTGTGTGGAGAACAGCTCGGAGAAGAAGGACGCCTGCGGCCCGTACATCGCGCCGTGGAAGATCAGCCCGACCGTGCCGGCGAGCGCCAGCAAGAGGAACGACCCCGAGTTGTACAGGGTGAAGAAGACGAAGCCCCACACCCCGACGCCCACGGCCCCGACCAGGTACACCGGCCTGCGGCCGAACCGGTCGGACAAGGCACCCATCGTGGGGATGGCCACGAAGTGGATCGCCGAGGCGACCAGCGCCGCGTTCAGCGCCGTGCTCCTCGAGATGCCCGCCTCGCCGGTGGCGTAGGCCAGGGCGAACGCGGTGAAGATGTAGTAGCCGATGTTCTCCGCCAGGCGGGCGCCGATGGCCAGGATGATCTCTCGGGGGTATTCGCGCAGCACCTGGACGACGGGCAGCTTGGGAGCCTCCTCCGTGGCAGCGGCCTGCTCCCGGGCGACCCGGAAGACCGGCGACTCCTCGATGGAGACGCGGATCCAGAGACCGACGCCCACCAGCACCGAGCTCAACAGGAACGGGACGCGCCATCCCCAGGACTCGAACTGCTGGTCGTTGGTCGTCGCGGAGACCAGCGCGAGGACGGCGACGGCGAGCATGTTGCCCGCCGGTGCGCCGGCCTGCGGCCAGGAGGCCCAGTACCCGCGTCGCTCGGGCGAGCCGTACTCGGCGGCCATCAGCACCGCCCCGCCCCACTCGCCACCGAGGGCGAAGCCCTGCACCAGCCGGAGGACGATCAGCAGGATCGGTGCCCACACGCCGACCGTCCCGTAGGTCGGGAGCAGACCGATCAGAAACGTCGCGCCGCCCATCATCATCAGCGTGATGACGAGCATCTGCTTGCGGCCGATCTTGTCGCCGAAGTGTCCGAAGATCACCCCACCGATCGGCCGGGCCGCGAAGCCCACGGCGTACGTGGCGAACGCGAGCAGTGTGCCGACGAGTGGGTCGAAGTCGGGGAAGAACAGCTTGTTGAAGACGAGTGCGGCGGCCGAGCCGTAGAGGAAGAAGTCGTACCACTCCACCGTTGTCCCGACGAGGCTGGCCCCGACGACCTTGACGATGGACGTGCGCGCCCCAGGCGGAACGGCGGCTTCCTGATCTGACCTGGACAAGGCTCATCCCCTGTTCGTGTGCAGGATCTGTTGGGGTCCGGGTGTGTCCGACCGAAGGGCGGGAGACGCCCGGTGATCGACTGACCGCCAGCTGACGAGCGGCCGGCTCAGCGTTCGGGACTGCTGCAGCGGCGGCGCGAGAGGCCATCCGACGACAGACCAGAGTTCCCACGCGGCCGAAGACGCACGGGAGCGGGCAGGACCACCGACAACTGTGCCGTCCACCGTCACCCCTCTGCTGCCGGTGTTCGGCGACAGCATGCCCGGGTTGCGGTGCATCGGCGAATTGCGGGCGTTCTCGGTTCGGTGATCGACGCCGGACACGCCCCGCGACAGAGGCCGCCACCTCACGCACGGGCGCTGTGGGGCTGCGCGGCCCGTCCGCGCACTGGACATCGCCGTCCGAGACGGGCTCCTCCGTCGCAACCCGGCAGCGGCGGTGAGCTGCCCGGCGTCCAGCGCGAGCACGCGCCCACCTGACCGCCGAGCCCGGCACAGTCGCTGTTCGAAGCGGTCCGGGGCGACAGACTGGAGGCTCTGATCCGGGCCATGTTCACCACCGGGCTGCGCCTTGGCGAGGCGCTGGCCCTGCACTGGTCGGACGTCGACCTCGACGCCGGGCTGCCGCACGGACCATGACCGACACCTACGCGAGCTGGTGTGCCAGACCCGCGGGGCTCGCTGCGAGAGAACGCGCCTGGGCCTGCTGGTCCGGCGGTGCTCGTCGCCCCGGCTCGTCGCAGGTCGCCGCCGGCCCGACGTCGGTCCGGGGTGCATGGGGCAGGGCGCAGGGGACCGGGAGCAGGCCAGGGAGTCTCACTGGCGCGACCTCGTCCCGCGGGCGCCAGGCTCTCCAGACCGGCGTCGTGCCGGCAGTTCCGGGGACCTGGCGGTCCCCCAGTGGGGAGGTCAGATGGAGTTCGCGACGCTGGCCGGCTTCCGCCGGCCGGCTGAGGAGCACCACCGGTCGCACGTGCCGTGCATCGTCGCTCCCGAGCAGGGGTGTGCCCGGGACGACGCCGCGGCCAGAGCCGGGGGCCTGGCCGTGCAGGTCCCGGGATGACCACCGGCCGCGCTGGTCCGCACGTGCGGGAGCGGCTCAGCAGCCAGCAGCCCGCCCCCGCCGGGACCCGGGACCTCCCGGACCTGCTGGGCCAGACGATCCTGCTCATCGCCGAGGGCTCGGCGATCGGACGGGAGATCGAGGAGCGGGCCCGGGCCGCAGGCGCACAGGTGCTCGTTGCCGCCGGGCAGGCCGGTCCGCCGTTCCCAGCCGCGGACGCACTCCCGACCTCCGCCACGTCCGCGCCGGACCCAGACCACCTCGACCGGATCCTCGCCGCCCTCCCCCGGCCCATCGACCACGTGCTGGTGACCGGTGCCGCCCCCTACCAGGCACCGCTGGTCGACTTCGACATCTCCCGCGCGGCGCACGACGTCGACGAGCACTTCTGGCTGCCGATCCGTGTCGCCCGATCCGCCGTCGGCAGGGTGCGGCCCGGGGGGATGCTCCTGTTCGTCGGTGGCACGGCAGCCGGGAGGCGAGCGGCAGGACCGAGCCTCGCGAGCGCTCTGATCGCGGCCCGCCCTGCCCTGATCGCGAGTCTCGCCCGCGAGGTCGCGCCCATCCGCGTCAACCTCATCGGCGCCGGCCTCGCGGTGGACCGGCCGCTCTCCGCACGGCTGCTCGGCGCGACGCTGGACCAGCACCTGAGCGACCCGGGCGCGACGCTGGCCGTTGCGCGCGTGGTGCGGCCGGCGGATGTCGCTCGGCTGGCGGTGCACCTGATGTGTGCAGCGGTGACCGGCGCGACGTACGACGTGGACGGCGGTGGCCGAATCCGCTGAGCGCTGCCTCCTCTCCCCCACGCGCGCCGTCCCGGACGGCGTGCCTGCACGGTTGCGTCGTGTGGCTCTCGCTGGGTGTCTGCTCCCGTGACGAGGATGTGGCGCACCTGCCGGCGGCGCCCGCGAGGGCTGGGAGACGGGCGCACACCGCTCGTCCGCCTGACTGTCGGCCGTGACCACGCTGCCGGGACGGCCGGTCCCGCCGATCCGTCAGCCAGTCAGGGGATCCACTCAGCGGATGCGAGACGCCGCTGCACGAGGCTGCCTCTCCTGGTGACGGGGTCGTCCTACCGGACGTGCCGTGTGATCCAGGCCATACTCGGGGAGTGGGCCAGTCGGAACCGCCGCCGCCCGAGCCCGGGCGGCAGCCCGCCCCGGCCCACCGATGCATCAGGAGGTGTCCCGCGTGCCGAAGATGCGCTTCGGGCTGTTCATGCCCCCGTTCAAC
>NZ_SJEX01000076.1 GCF_005930495.1 Modestobacter excelsi
GCCCGCACGAGGAGCCCCCATGCCCGAGTCCCACCCGCACGCCCGCAACCCCCAGCGCCCCTCGGCCATGCCGATCGGCAAGTACGCGCCGTTCACGCCCGTACCGCTGCCCGACCGCACCTGGCCGGAGAGGACGACCACGGTCGCCCCCCGCTGGTGCGCGGTCGACCTGCGCGACGGCAACCAGGCACTGATCGACCCGATGACCCCCGAGCGCAAGCGGCGGATGTTCGAGCTGCTCGTCCGGATGGGCTACAAGGAGATCGAGGTCGGCTTCCCCGCCGCCAGCCAGACCGACTACGACTTCATCCGCCAGCTGGTCACCGACGACCTGGTCCCCGACGACGTCACGGTCCAGGTGCTGACCCAGGCCCGCGACGAGCTGATCGAGCGCACCTTCGAGTCCCTGCGCGGCGCCAAGCAGGCGATCGTGCACCTGTACAACTCGACGTCCACCCTGCAGCGCCGGGTCGTCTTCGGCCAGGACCGCGCCGGGATCACCGACATCGCCGTCCACGGGGCGCAGCTGGTGCGCAAGCTGGCCGAGCAGATGGGTGACACCGACATCCGGTTCGAGTACTCGCCGGAGTCCTTCACCGGCACCGAGCTGGACTACGCGGTCGAGATCTGCAACGCCGTCACCGACGTGTGGGAACCGACGATCGACCGGCCGACGATCCTGAACCTGCCGGCGACCGTGGAGATGGCCGAGCCGACCGTCTACGCCGACCAGATCGAGTGGATGCACCGCAACCTGACCCGCCGCGACGCGGTCGTGCTGAGCCTGCACCCGCACAACGACCGGGGCACCGCCGTCGCCGCCGCCGAGCTCGGCCACCGCGCCGGGGCCGACCGGATCGAGGGCTGCCTGTTCGGCAACGGCGAGCGCACCGGGAACGTCGACCTGGTCACCCTGGGGCTGAACCTGTTCAGCCAGGGCATCGACCCGCAGATCGACTTCTCCGACATCGACGAGATCCGCCGCACCGTCGAGTACTGCAACCAGCTGGGCGTGCACGAGCGGCACCCCTACGGCGGGGACCTGGTCTACACCGCCTTCTCCGGCTCCCACCAGGACGCGATCAACAAGGGCTTCGCGGCCATGCAGGCCGACGCCGCGGCCGCCGGCAAGACCGTCGACGAGATCCCGTGGGCGGTCCCCTACCTGCCGATCGACCCCAAGGACGTCGGCCGCAGCTACGAGGCCGTGATCCGGGTCAACAGCCAGTCCGGCAAGGGCGGCGTCGCCTACATCATGAAGACCGAGAACCAGCTGGACCTGCCCCGCCGGCTGCAGATCGAGTTCAGCGCCGTCGTCCAGCGGCACACCGAGGACGAGGGCGGCGAGGTCACCGCCCAGCAGATGTGGACCGCCTTCAGCAACGAGTACCTGCCCGACACCGCGGCGCCGTGGGGGCGCTTCACGCTGGCCGGCCACGAGCACACCGCATCCGGCAACGGTCCGGACGCGATCCAGGTCGAGCTGGTCGACCAGGGCGTCCCGACGACGGTGCACGGCCGCGGCAACGGCCCCATCGCGGCCTTCGTCGACGCGCTGCGCAGCGTCGACGTCGACGTCCGGGTGCTCGACTACGCCGAGCACGCCCTCAGCGCCGGCGGCGACGCCCGGGCCGCGTCCTACGTGGAGTGCGCCGTGGGTGAGCGGGTCCTCTGGGGCGTCGGGATCGACGAGAACATCGTGACGGCGTCGCTGCGCGCGATCGTCTCGGCGGTCAACCGCGCCGAGCGCTGATCATCGCCGGGGGCAGGGCCGATCCCTGCCCCCGGTGCTCGTTCAGCCCTCGGCGACCTCGGCGGCCTCGAGCCAGTCGAGCTCGACCTGCTCCTTCTCCGCCTGCACCGCCCGCAGCTGGGCGTCCAGTTCGGCCGCCTTCGCGTAGTCGGCGGCGGCCGCCGCCAGCTTGCCGTGCAGCGCCTTCTCGTCCGCGTCCAGCTTGAGCATCCGGCGCTCCAGCCGGGCGGCGTCCTTGCGGGCCGCGCGCACGTCGGCAGCACTGCGGGTCGGTGAGGCGGCAGGGCTGCCGGGCGCGGCCACCGGACCCGCCGAGGGCAGCGCCGCCTCCCCCGCGGCCCGCCGGGCCAGGTACTCCTCGACCCCACCGGGCAGGGCCGCGACCGACCCGTCGCCCATCAGCGCGACCACCGAGTCGCAGACCCGGTCGACGAAGTAGCGGTCGTGGCTGACCACCAGCACCGTGCCGGGGAAGCTGTCGAGCAGGTCCTCCAGCGCGGTCAGCGTGTCGATGTCCAGGTCGTTCGTCGGCTCGTCGAGCAGCAGCACGTTCGGCTCGGCCATCAGCAGCCGGAGCAGCTGCAGCCGGCGGCGCTCACCGCCGGAGAGGTCGCCGACCGGGGTCCACTGCCGGTTGGCGGCGAAGCCGAACCGCTCGGCCAGCGTGGACGCCGAGATCTCCTGGTTGCCGATCCTGGCGATCCGGGCGACGTCCTGCACGGCCTCCAGCACCCGGGACCGCGGCGGCAGTTCGGTGACGTGCTGGGACAGGTATGCCGGCGCGACCGTCTGCCCCACCACGACGTCGCCCGCGTCCGGCTGCACCTCACCGACCAGCAGCTTGAGCAGCGAGGTCTTCCCCGCGCCGTTCACGCCGACGATGCCGATCCGGTCGCCCGGACCGACGTGCCAGGTGAGGTGGTCGAACAGCGTGCGCGCCTCGGCACCCCCGGGGTCGGCCGGGCCGCCGGGGTCGTCGTCGGCGTCCCCGCGGCCGCGGACCGTGTACGTCACGTCCTCGACGTCGTAGACGGTCTTGCCCAGCCTCCGGGCGGCGAAGCCGGCCAGCGCCATCGTGTCCCGGGCGGGCGGCTCGTCGGCGATGAGCGCCTGGGCCGCCTCGATCCGGAACTTCGGCTTGCTGGTCCGGGCAGGCGGGCCGCGACGCAGCCACGCCAGCTCCTTGCGGACCAGGTTCAGCCGCCGCTCCTCGGTCACCGACGCGATGCGGGCACGCTCCGCGCGGGCCAGCGTGTAGGCCGAGTAGCCGCCCTCGTAGGCGTGCACCTGCCCGTCGGCGACCTCCCACGTGGTGGTGGAGACCTCGTCGAGGAACCAGCGGTCGTGGGTGACCACCACGAGCCCGCCGGCCCGGGCCTTCACGTACTCGGCCAGCCAGGCGACCCCCTCGACGTCGAGGTGGTTGGTCGGCTCGTCGAGCACCAGCAGGTCCAGCGGCCGGATCAGCTGGGCGGCGAGCGCCACTCGGCGCCGTTCACCGCCGGACATCGGGGCGACCGGGGAGTCCAGCCCGAGCCGGTCGAGCTCCAGCCCGGTCAGCACCGACCGGACGGCGGCGTCACCGGCCCACTCGTGCTCCTCCGCGAACCGGGAGGTGGGCAGCACGACGTCGCGGACCGTCGCCCCGGGCGGCAGCGTGCCGGTCTGGTCCAGGACGCCCATCGCCAGGTCGCCGCGGCGGGTGACCCGGCCCGAGTCGGGCTCCTGGGTGCCGGTCAGCACGCCGAGCAGGGTGGACTTGCCGCCGCCGTTGCGGCCGACGACACCGATCCGCTCGCCGGCGGCGACGCCGAGGGACACGTCGTCGAGGATGACGGTCGTCCCGTGGGCCTTGTGCACCCGTTCCAGGTTGACCAGGTTCAACGGTGCGCTCATCGGGGCGGTCCAGCGGTCATCCCAGCCATTCTCCCCCATGCCACCGCACGTCCCGGCAGCGCCCCGAGCGCCCCGCCCGCCCCAGCCGACCCAGTCGTCACGGGAGTGGCGGACGAACTGGTCCCGCGGGTGGACACGGAGGAGGACATGCCCGGCGACGTTCGACGGCGCCTGCTAGGCCAGGCGGGTGACCTCCACGGTGACCGTCGACCCCTCGCTCTTCGGCCCGGAGAAGATGCCCTTGAGCGGCGGCACGTCGGCGTAGTCCCGGCCCCGGGCCAGCGTCACGTGCCGGGTCCCGATCTCCACCACGTTCGTCGGGTCGTAGCCCGACCAGCCGCCGTCCCACCACTCCACCCAGGCGTGGCTCTCCCCGGTCACCGCCTGGCCGATCTGCGCCGACGGCCGGGGGTGCAGGTAGCCGGAGACGTAGCGCGCGGGCAGCCCGAGCGCGCGCAGCAGGCCGACGGAGACGTGCGAGATGTCCTGGCAGACGCCCTTGCCCGACGTCCAGGCCTGCATCGCGTTGGTCTTCACGTTCGTCGAGCCGGTCAGGTACTCCATGTGGTCGTGCACGAACCGGCAGACCAGGCGGCCGGCCTCGCGCGGTCCGGCGTCACCGACCACGTCGCGGACCCGGGCCACCACCGGCTCGTCCATCGTGGTCAGCCGGGAGGGGCGCAGGAACTCACCGAACCGGTCCAGGACGTCGGGGTCGGCGAGCGCGGCCCAGTCCAGCGCGTCCGGCCGGTGCGGCTCGGGGCCGGCCTCCACCACCGACGTCGCCTTCACCACCAGCTCGGTGTGCGGTCCGTGGGTGTCGAACGCGGTGACCGTGGAGCCCCAGTAGTCGCGGTAGGCGTGCACGGTCGCGGTCGGCTCGATCTCCACCCGTGAGCGCAGCGTCGTCTGCCGGCTGCTGTTCTCCGGCGTCATCCGCGCCTCGTTGTACGACGACCGCACCGGCCCGCCGTAGCGGAACTCCGTGCGGTGCACCACCTGCAACCGCCATCGGTCGCTGGGCACCCGGACGGGGCCCTGCGCCTGGGTCTGGGTGCTGCCGAACTGGGTCTGGGACTGGGGCACGCCCGTCACCCGACGTTCTCCGGCACCCAGATCTGGGGCGCCTGCTCGGTGAAGAACCGGCTGGTGACCGCCTCGCTGGCCAGCGAGCAGGTGCGCTGCAGCTCGTCGAGACGGGTGGGCAGCTTCGCCAGGATCTCGTCGGTCTGCATGAACTCCAGCATGGTCCGCGCCCGGCCGACGATCCGGTGCGCCTCGCCGGCGACGCCGACCCGGTGCCCCTCGCGCACGTTGGCCCGCTCGAGCTCGGCCAGGCAGCCCTCGGCCTGCTCGAGAGCGGCGAACACCGAGCGGGGGAACAGCCGGTCGAGCAGCAGGAACTCCGCGGCCCGGCTGGAGTTCACCGCACCCCGGTAGGTGCGCAGGTAGGGCTCGTAGGCGCCGGTCGAGCGCAGCACCAGCGTCCAGGAGGGCGCGGCGTCGCCGGCCAGCACGCGGGTGGACAGCATCCGGGCGGTCATGTCGACCCGCTCCAGCGAGCGGCCGAGGATGAGGAACAGCCAGCTCTCGTCGCGGCTCATCGTGGCGTCGGCCAGCCCGAACACCATCGCCGACCGCTCCCGCACGAACCGGAACAGCGAGTGCGGGCCGTACCGGCGGGCCATGGTCCGCTGCTGCGGGAGGGCGTTGTGGGTGACGTTGAGCGACTCCCAGATCTCCGCCGACAGCACCTCACGGGCACCCCGGGCGTTCTCCCGTGCCGCGGACAGCGCCCCGGTGATCGAGCTCGGGCTCGACCGGTCGAAGGCCAGCGTGGCCAGCACCCGCTCGGTGTCGGCGTCCTCCTCCGGGCAGGGCGCGCCCATCAGCGCCAGCAGGTTCGCGCAGGCCCGCCGCTCGTCGATCCACGGGTCCTCGACCAGCCGCTGGGTGTGCACGTCGAGGATGCGGGCGGTGTCGTCGGCCCGCTCCACGTACCGCCCGATCCAGAACAGCGACTCCGCGATCCGGCTCAGCACGGCTGACCACCGGGACGAACCCGACCGTCGCCACCAGCGACCGGCCCCGCCCAGAGGCTCGGCCCGAGCCTGCGAGGGCTGAAGGGGGCGGGGTCCTTCGACTGCTGCTGCTGCTGGGACTGGGCGATCGCGTTGTCGTTGGCCGGACCGGGGTCCTGCGCGGGCGGCTCGGCCGGCAGGTCGGCGGTGGTGAACTCGATCCGGGTCACCTCGTGCCCGGGCGCCGGTTCGGCGGTCGGCCGGGGCGGGGTCATCACCCAGGTGTCCTTGGACCCGCCGCCCTGGCTGGAGTTGACCACCAGCTCCCCCTCCGGCAGCGCCACCCGGGTGAGCCCCCCGGGCAGCACCCACACGTCGGAGCCGTCGTTGACCGCGAACGGGCGCAGGTCGACGTGCCGGGGGGCGATCCGGCCGTTGATCAGCGTCGGGGACGTCGACAGGCCGATCGGCGCCTGCGCGATCCAGTCCCGCGGCGCGGCGCGGACCTTGACCGCGAGCTCCTCCAGCGTCCGCTCGTCAGCGCGCGGCCCGATGACGATCCCCTTGCCGCCCGAGCCGTCGACCGGCTTCAGCACCAGCTGGTCGAGCGAGGCCAGCACCCACTCGACGGTGTCCCGCTCGTCGAGCCGGTAGGTGTCGGCGTTGGCGAGCACCGGCTCCTCGGCCAGGTAGTAGCGGATCAGGTCGGGCACCCAGGTGTAGAGCAGCTTGTCGTCGGCGACCCCGTTGCCCACCGCGTTGGCGATGGTCACCCGGCCCGCGCGGGCGGCGTTGAGCACCCCCGCGCAGCCGATGACCGAGTCGGAGCGGAAGTGCACGGGGTCGAGGAACGCGTCGTCGATCCGGCGGTAGATGACGTCGACCCGCTGCTGGCCGTCGGTCGTCCGCATGCTGACCTGACCACCGGAGCAGACGAGGTCGCGCCCCTCGACCAGCTCGACGCCCATCTGGCGGGCGAGCAGCGCGTGCTCGAAGTAGGCGGAGTTGTAGACGCCGGGGGTCAGCAGGACGACGGTCGGGTCGTTCACGCCCGGGGGCGCGGAGGCCTTGAGCGCGGCGAGCAGCCTGCCCGGGTAGTCGCCCACCGGCTGCACCCGGTGGTCGCCGAACAGCTCCGGGAGCACCTGGCTCATCGCCGCCCGGTTGGTGATCACGTAGCTGACCCCGGACGGCGAGCGGAGGTTGTCCTCCAGCACCCGGAAGTCGCCGGCCTCGTCACGGACCAGGTCGATCCCCGAGACGTGCACCCGGACGCCGTTGGGCGGCACCAGGCCGTGCGCGGCGCGGTGGAAGTGCGCGCTGGTGGTGACGACGCTGCGCGGGACGACGCGATCGGTGAACACCTGGCCGGCGCCGTAGACGTCGGCGAGGAACGCCTCGAGGGCGTGCACCCGCTGGGCCACCCCGCGTTCGACGAGCGACCACTCCTCGTGGCCGATCACCCGGGGCACGATGTCCAGCGGGAACGGCTGCTCCTCCCCCGCGTGCGCGAAGGTCACCCCGGCGTCCCGGTAGGTCTGCGAGAGGACGTCGGCCCGGGCGGCCAGCTCCTCCCCCGACATCCGCTGCAGCGAGCTGTACAGACCGGTGTAGGGCGGGCGGGGCCGGCCGGGGGCCTCGAACATCTCGTCCCACTGCTGCCCGAGGGGGTAGCCGTCGAAGAGGTCCGCCATGGCGACGAACCTAGACAGGACGTGTGTCCCGCGCGTTTCGGCGAGCTGGTACTGCAACGGCAGATGCCGGTGTGTCGCTGCAGTACCAGACGTCGCCGACCCGCGCGGGGCTAGTCCGCCGCGGGAGTTCGACTCGAGTTGAAGATGTCGATGACGAACTTCCAACTGCCGTCGGGTTGGCGTCGCGAGACATCGACGAACTTCCCGGTGTCCAGGACCTCCGAGCCGTTCGTCACCTCATGTCGACCTTCCTGTACGGCGAGGTCGTCGCGCTCTTCGAAGGTCACGAGATCGAGTCGGCCGCCAGTCACACCCATGTCGAGGAAGCTCTGCCAGTACGCCTGGATTCCCTCTCCGGTCACGGCCTCCGCCCCGGGCGGCAACAGGCGGGCGTCCGCCGCGCTGGCCCGGGCGGTGCGGGACCTGCCCGGCCCCGTGGCGACGGCGGCCGCCGCGGAGGTCCGCGAGCCACTGGACGCCTGCGACGGAACGCGAGGGCGGGAGAGCCCGCGGTCGCGGCCTGCCCGGGCAGGATCGGGACATGAGCAACCTCGAGCCGCGTCCCGACGCGCGCGAGCTGGGCGGCCTGGCCGCGACGTCGGCAGGCCCGGCGCTGGACCTGCTCCCGGGCAAGGAGGTGCTGCTCGGGGAGGGCACCCAGGTGCGCCGGCTGCTGCCCACGCTGGGCCGCCGGCTGGTGGGCGCCTGGGCGTTCGTCGACCACTACGGTCCCGACGACGTCTGGACGTCGGCGGGCATGCAGGTGCTGCCGCATCCGCACACCGGGCTGCAGACGGTGTCCTGGCTGCTGGAGGGCGAGGTGCACCACCGCGACTCGCTGGGCAGCGACGTCGTCATCCGGCCGAAGGAGCTCGCGCTGATGACCGCCGGGCACGCGATCGCGCACGCCGAGCAGTCCCCCGCCGAGCACCCGCGGCTGCTGCACGGCGCCCAGCTGTGGGTGGCGCTGCCCGACGGCGTCCGGGACACCACCCCGGCGTTCGAGCACCACACCGCGCTGCCGGGGTTCGACTCCGACGGGCTGCGGGCGACGGTGCTGATGGGGACGATCGGCGGCGCGACCTCACCGGGGACCGCGCACACCCCGCTGGTCGGCGTCGACCTCGCACTGGCTGCCGGCGCCGACGTCGAGCTGCCGCTCGAGCCGGACTTCGAGCACGGCGTGCTGGTGGCGTCGGGGGCCGCCGACGTCGAGGGCGTGCCGCTGACCCCGGGCGCGATGCTCTACCTGGGCACCGGACGGCGCACGGTGAGGCTGCGCACCGAGGCGCCGGCGCAGCTGCTGCTGCTGGGCGGCGAGCCGTTCGAGGAGCGGATCGTCATGTGGTGGAACTTCGTCGGCCGGTCCGGCGAGGAGATCGCCGAGTACGCGAGCGCGTGGGCCGAGGGCGACCGGTTCGACGACGTCCCCGGCTTCGACGGCTACCGGCTGCCCGCGCCTGCCCTGCCGCCGCTCCCCCTCAAGCCCCGCGGCCGCGAGCGTTGATCCCGGGGGGCATGTTGGCCGACATGGCCCCTCCGGTTCACGCGCGGAGGGCGTTCCACTCGGTGCGGCGGCGGGCCTGCTCGCCGGGGTCGGGCACCGGGAGCGAGGCGAGCAGCCGCTGGGTGTACGGGTGCTTCGGCGCACCGAGCACCTCCGCACCGGTGCCCTCCTCGACCAGCTCGCCCCGGTAGAGGACGGCGATCTTGTCGGCCAGCAGGTCGACGACGGCCAGGTCGTGGCTGATGAACAACGCCGCGAAGCCCAGCTCCTTCTGCAGCTCGTCGAACAGCTCCAGCACCCGGGCCTGCACCGAGACGTCGAGGGCGGAGGTGGGCTCGTCGGCGATGAGCAGCTCCGGCTGCAGCGCCAGCCCGCGGGCGAGGCTGGCGCGCTGGCGCTGGCCACCGGAGAGCTCGTGCGGGTAGCGGTCGCCGAAGTGCCGGGGCAGCTGGACCGCCTCGAGCAGCTCGTCGACCCGGGCGCGGGCGGCGCGCGGGTCCTTGGCCCGCTTGTGCACCACGAGCGGCTCGGCGACGGCGTCGGCGATGGTGAGCAGCGGGTTGAAGCTGGACGCCGGGTCCTGGAAGACGAACCCGATCCGCTCGCGGACCGGCCGGAACGCGCGCTCCTTGAACCCGTTCATCTCGGTGCCGAGCACCTGCAGCGACCCGCCGGAGACCTTGGTCAGCCCGGCGATGGCCCGGCCGATCGTCGACTTGCCGGAGCCGCTCTCGCCGACCAGGCCGAGCACCTCACCCGGCCGGATCGAGAAGCTGACGCCGTCCACCGCGGTGAAGTCCGGCTGGCGCAGCCGCCCGGGGTAGACGATCCGCAGGTCGCGGGCCTCGACGACCGGCGCGGCCTGTGCCCAGCCGGGCCCCCGCCTGGCCGCCCGCTCCCGGGTGTGCTCGACGCCCTGCCCCAGTCGCGGCACGGCCGCCAGCAGCTGCTGGGTGTAGGGGTCCTGCGGGGCGCTGAACAGCGTCCGGACGTCGGCCTGCTCGACGATCTCGCCCTGGTACATGACCGCCACCCGGTCGGCGAGGTCGGCGACCACGCCCATGTTGTGCGTGATCAGCACGATCGCGGCGCCGAAGTCGTCCCGGCAGCGGCGCAGCAGCTCGAGGATCTCGGCCTGCACGGTGACGTCGAGCGCCGTCGTCGGCTCGTCGGCGATGATGACGCCGGGGTCGAGCACGAGCGCCTGGGCGATGACGATGCGCTGCTTCTGCCCGCCGGAGAACTGGTGCGGGTAGTGGTCGATGCGCTCCTCGGGGTCGGGGATGCCGACCCGGCGCAGCACGTCGACCGCCTTGGCCCGTGCCTCCTTGCGGCTGAGCTTCCCGTGCGCGCGCAGCCCCTCGATGATCTGCCAGCCGACCGGGTAGACCGGGTTCAGCGAGGTCGACGGCTCCTGGAACACCATCGCGGCGTCCTCGCCGCGCACCTCCCGCAGCGCCGAGCCGCGCAGCGGGACGACGTCCTGCGAGTTGCTGCCGTCCTTGCTGGTCAGCACCACGGCGCCGCGCACCCGGGCGGTCTCCGGGAGCAACCCGAGGATGCTGCGCGCGGTCACGGTCTTGCCGCTGCCGCTCTCCCCGACGATGGCCAGCACCTCACCGGCCTGGACCTGGAGGCTGACCCCGGTGACGGCGTCGACCGTGCCGGCGTCGGTGGCGAAGGAGATCTGCAGGTCGTTGATGTCGACGACGGTGCTCATGCGGAGAACCCCTCGATGGTGCCGGGTGCGGCAGGCAGCCCGGGGACGACGGTCTGGACCGAGACCCCGCCGGGCTCCACGGCTCCGGCGGGCGGCGGCCCGCCCACCGCCCGGCGGCTGCGCAGCCGCGGGTCGGCCAGGTCGTTGAGGCTCTCGCCGACCAGGGTCAGGCCCAGCACGGTCAGCACGATCGCGACGCCCGGGGGGATGGACGTCCACCAGATGCCGCTGGAGACGTCGGCGAGGGACTGCTTGAGGTCGAAGCCCCACTCGGCCGCCGCGGTGGGCTGGATGCCGAAGCCGAGAAAGCCCAGGCCGGCGAGGGTGAGGATGGACTCGGAGGCGTTGAGGGTGAGGATCAGCGGCAGCGTGCGGGTGGCGTTGCGCAGCACGTGCCGGACCATGATCCGCCAGTTGCTGGCCCCGATGACCCGGGCCGACTCCACGAACGCCTCGGACTTGATCCGCACCGTCTCCGCCCGGACCACCCGGAAGTACTGCGGGATGAAGACGACCGTGATGGAGATGGCGGCCGCCATCACGCCGCCGATGAGGCTGGACTGCCCGCCGCTGATGACGATCGCCACGATGATGGCCAGCAGCAGCGACGGGAAGGCGTACACCGCGTCGCAGACCACGACCAGGACGCGGTCCAGCCAGCCGCCGAAGTAGCCCGACACCAGGCCGAGCAGCACGCCGGCGACGATGGACAGCAGGACGGCGATGACGATGACGGCCAGCGCGGTGCGGGTGCCCCAGATGACCCGGGAGAGCACGTCGTAGCCGCCGACCGTCGTCCCGAGCAGGTGGTTGCCCGAGGGGCGCGCCTGGGCGCCGAACGGGCCGGCGGCGTCGCGGAGCTCGTCGTACTCGTAGGGCGCGAGCAGCGGCGCGAAGACGGCGGTGACCACGAAGACGCCGGTGAGCACCAGCCCGGCCAGCAGCATGCCGCGCTGCAGGCCGACGCTCTGCCGGACCTGCTTGACGATCGGCAGCCCCTGCCAGCCCCTCGTCCGGCCGGTGGTGCCCACGGTGGTGGCGGTGGCCATCTCAGTACCTCACCCGGGGGTCGATGAGCGCGGCGATGACGTCGACGATGAAGTTCGTGACGGCGACGATGACCGCCAGGACGGCGACGATGCCCTGCACCGCGACGAAGTCGCGGGCGGTCAGGTACTGGGCCAGCTGGAAGCCCAGGCCCTTCCACTCGAACGTCGTCTCGGTCAGCACCGCGCCGCCGAGCAGGACGGCGATCTGCAGGCCGATGACGGTGATGATCGGGATCAGCGCCGGGCGGTAGGCGTGCTTGCGCAGCAGCCGGGACTCGGGGACCCCGCGGGAGCGGGCCGCCTCGACGTACCCCGAGCCCAGGGTGCCGATGACGTTGGTGCGCACCAGCCGCAGGAAGATGCCGGCGGTGAGCAGGCCGAGCGCGACCGCGGGCAGGACGGCGTGCTGCAGCACGTCCTTGACGATCTCGCCGTCCCCGGTCTGGATCGCGTCGACCAGGTAGATGTTCGTCGGGTGGTCGAGGGTCTGCAGCTGGATCTCCGCGCCGGTGGACGCACGGCCGGCGACGGGCAGCCAGTCCAGCCACACCGAGAAGACCAGTTTGAGCACCAGGCCGGCGAAGAAGACCGGGGTGGCGTAGCAGAGGATCGCGAAGACCCGCAGGAGGGCGTCGTGGTACCGGTCGCGGAAGTAGGCGGCCAGCATGCCCAGCGGGATGCCGACGATGAACGCCACGAGCAACGCGTAGACGGCGAGCTCGAGGGTCGCGGCGCCGAAGGTCCGCAGCACCTCGGTGACCGGCCGGCGGTCGCTCAGCGTCGTCCCGAAGTCGCCGTGCAGGATGTCGCCCAGGTAGGAGAGGTACTGGCTGATCAGCGGCCGGTCGTAACCGGCCTCGTGGATGCGCTCGGCGAGCTGGTCGGCCGGCAGCCGGCCACCGAGGGCCGCGGTGATCGGGTCACCGGTGGACCGCATGAGGAAGAAGACGGTCGTCACCAGGACGAAGATCGTCGGGAAGATCAGCAGGAAACGGATGAGCAGGTAGCTGCCGAAGCCGCCGCCGCCGCGCTTGCGCTCCGCCGGGGCGTCGCCGGTGGGGTCGGTGGAGCCCGCGGTCAGCTCCGTCGTGGTCGTGGTCATCGCTCCCAGTCCATCAGTACGGCTCCCCGGCCGGTGCGGCAGGGCCGGACGTGCGGAGCCCCGGGTGACCCGCGTCATGCGGGTCACCCGGGGCCACGTGCAGTGTCGATCCGTCCAGGTGCGGCTGCTCAGCCCTTGGACAGGACGCCGTACCGGAACTTGAAGGACGCGTCGAGCGTGTCCTCCGTGCCACTGACGTCCTTGCCGACGACCGCGACCTGGGACCCCTGCAGGTAGGGGACGGTGGCCAGGTCCTTGGCCTCCTCCGTCTGCACCTGCTCGATGAGCTGCTGGCGGGCGGCCGGGTCGGTGGTCGTCACCTCCTGCTGGATGAGCGCGTTCACCGCGTCGTTCTTGTAGTGGTTCTGCAGGAACGCGGTGCTCTCCGGGGTGTTCAGGAAGAACGGCGTCAGGTAGTTGTCGGCGTCGGAGAAGTCCGGGAACCAGCCGAGCTGGTAGGCCGGGTAGACGTCGGCGACGCGGTCCTTGGAGTACTGGACCCACTCGGTGGTCTGCAGGTTGACCGTGAACAGGCCGCTGGACTCCAGCTGGTCCTTGATCAGCGCGTACTCGTCACCCGAGGACGGCCCGTAGTGGTCGCTGGAGTACTGCAGGCTGAGCTCGATCGGCGTGGTCACGCCGGCCGCGGCCAGCCGCTGCTTGGCCTTGTCCACGGCCGGGCCACCGTTGCCGTCGCCGTAGGCGTCCTTGAGCGGGGTGATGGCGCCGGTCAGGCCCTCGGGGACGAAGGAGTACAGCGGCGTGTACGTGCCCTTGTAGACCTGGTCGGCGATCTCCTGCCGGTCGATCAGGTCGGCGACCGCCTGGCGCACGGCCAGCGCCTTGGCCGGGTCGGCCTCGGGCGTGGTCGCGCCGAAGGGCTGGGTGTTGAAGTTGAACGTGATGTAGCGGATCTCCCCACCGGGGCCGTCGACGACCTGCACGTTGTCGTTGCCGCGCAGGTCAGCGATGTCGGTGGCCGAGAGGCTGCGGAAGGCGACGTCGATGTTGCCCTCCTGGATGTCCAGCTTCAGGTTCGAGGCGTCGGCGTAGTACTTGACGTTGACCTTGTCGGTCTTCGGTGCGCCGAGGGCTCCCTGGTAGTCCGGGTTGGCCTCGTAGGAGACCAGGTTGTTCTGGTCGTAGTTGGTGATCGTGTACGGGCCGGCGAAGGCCTCGCCCGCGACGATGTCGGCGTCCGGGGTGAGCGCGTCGGCCGACAGCACCTCCTCGTCGACGATCGGGCCCACGTTGGTGGACAGGATCTGCGCGAACGTCTGGTCGTTGCCCACCTTGAGGTGGAACACGACCGTGGTGTCATCGGGCGCGTCGACGCCGGCGAGGTTGGCCAGCAGCGAGGCGGGGCCGTTCTCGTCGTTGATCTTCAGGATGCGGTCGAAGCTGAACTTGACGTCCGAGGAGGTCAGCTCGTGGCCGTTGACGAAGGTCAGACCCGGCTTGAGCGTCACCGTGAAGTCGGTCGGCGAGGTGAACTCGGCGGACTCGGCGATGTCCGGCTGGACGTCGGGGTTGCCCGGCGTCGTGTTCATCAGGAACGGGTAGACCTGGTTCATCACCGCGAACGAGCCGTTGTCGTAGGCGCCCGCGGGGTCGATCGTGGTGATCTTGTCGCTGGTGCCGATCGTCAGACTGCCGCCACCGCCGGACGACCCGCCACCGTCGCCGTCGTCGCTGCCGCCGCCGCACGCGGACAGCGCGAGCGCTGCCGCCGTGATGCCTGCCGTCGCGACCAGCGTGCGCCGGCCGTTCCTGGACACGGAGTTCATCCGCTACCTCGATCTCGTGGGAGGCGGCCTGCGGGCGCACAGAGGCGCAGCACCGCAGCCGCCTGTGGCCATCGGAAGTCCATGACTAACACACCGGTCCCACGGTGTGAGAAGGGCGGATGAGGCTGTGATCGTGTTGTGACCACGGCCGGACGCCGGTGGAACGCCCGCCGCTCAGAAGCTGCCGCTGCCGCCGAAGTCGCCGCCACCGCCGCCGAAGTCCCCGCCGCCGCCGAACCCGCCGCCGTCACCGCCGCCGAAGCCACCGCCGTAGCCGCCGCCGAGCCCGCCCATCAGGATGCTGCCGAGCACCCCGCCGGCCACGCCACCGGCCACCCCGCCGGCGAAGCCACCACCGCCGTAGCCGCCCCGGTAGCCGCCGCCGTACCCGGGGCGGCCGCCGTACCGCCCGCCGTAGCCGCCGGACATGTAGTCGTCGACGTCCTGCTGGGCCTCGGTCAGTGCCTGCTGGGCGAGCCCGTCGGCCCGCTGCGCCGCACGCAGGGCGGCCAGCGGGTCGGACCCGCCCAGTCGCGACGCGTCGTCGAGGTGGCGCTCGGCCTCGGCCAGCCGGGTGCGCGCGGAGCTCCCGACGGCGCCTCGGCGGGTGGCGATGAAGTCGCCGGCCACCGTCACCGAGGAGTCCGCGGCCCGGATCGCCTGCTGCAGGTGGGCAGCGGCGCGCTCCTGCTGCTGACGGGCGTCGCGCGCCGGCTCGAGGGCCGCCTCGAGCGCGAGGTCCGCCTCGTCCAGCCGGCGCACCGCGGCCAGCGGGTCGGGCAGCGCGCTGCCGCTGGGCCGCATCTCGGCGAGCGAGCCGGCCAGCGCGCTCTCGGCCCGGGCGAGCTGGTCGCGCAGCCCCGGGGTGTCGACACCGCGGGACAGCATCGCGCGGGCCTCGGCGATGTCCTTCTCCGTCTCCGCCCGCACGTCGTCGAACCGGGCTCCGGTGGCGGCCAGCTCGGCGGCGAGCCGGTCGACGCCGTCGAGCAGCGTGCGGCTCTGCGCCAGCGCGTCCTCGGCGGCGCGGATCGCCGGTACCGCACCGGCCGGCCGGCCGGCCTCGAGCTCCGACCGGCCGTGGGCGACGGCCAACTCCGCCAGGTCGATCCGGGCGAGCGCCTCGGTGGCGTTCTGGGCGACGGCCGCCCACGCCGTCCGGGCGAAGCGCCGCTCCAGGTCCTGCAGGGTCCGCTCCGCGGCGGGCACCTGCGCCCGGGCCGCCTCGATCGCCGGGGCCAGGGCGGCCAGGGACTCCGGCGCGGACTCCTGGAGGTGGCGCAACCGCGCGTACGCCTCGGCCTGGCCGGACAGCCGGGCGGCCGCGGCGGCGGTCAGCTGCAGCAGCTCGGTGAGCATGCGGCGCTGGGTCGGCTCGTCCTCGGGCACGTCGTCGTCGAGTTCCTGCCGGATGGTGAACGCCCGGGACAGCTCGGCCTTGGACTGGTCCAGCGCCTCCTGGAAGCCGGCGACCGGCTGCTCGCCGTACTGGGACCGGGCGTAGGCGAGGTCCAGCTCGGAGGTCTTGACCGCCTCGTCCAGCGCCAGCAGCTCCTCACTGGCCCGGAAGGTCAGCTGCTCGGTGCTGGTGCCGTGGTGCGGGTCGCGGGCCGCGGCCTCCGCGGCCGCACGCTCCTCCGCCGCGCGGGCGGAGGCAGCCGCCTGCTTCTTGCGGCGCCGGCTGCGCACCACCGCGTACCCGCCGCCACCCACGACGGCGATCCCGAGCAGCACGGCCAGCGCTCCCCCGCCTGCCCCGTCGCCACCACCGCCCGAGCTGGCGTTCCCGGACTGGAGCCCGTCGGCCAGGGTCACCGCCGCGGTGGCCCAGTCGCCCTGGCCCAGCTCCGGTTCGACGTCGTTGCTGATGAGGTCGGACAGGTCGGCCTCGGTCACGTCCGTGTTCGGACCGACGAAGTAGCCGTCGCGCCGGTCCTCGGTGGCGACGGCGAAGAGGACGTCGTTGTTGCCGAGCGCGGACATGTCGAAGGACTGGTTGGCCCACGTGCCGGGGGCGACGCCGTCGAAGGAGTCGACGTAGACGACGTAGAGCTGGGTGCCGTCCTCGGCCTGGAGGTCCTCCAGTGCCGACTGCACCTGCGACTCGTCGCTGGTGCTGAGCACGTCGGCCTCGTCGGTGACCTGGCTGGTCACCGAGACCGGTGGCGAGGCGGCCGCGGTGCCGGTGACCAGCAGCGGCGCGACCAGCACGGAGAGGGCGGCGACCAGTCGGGGGAGGCGGGACATGCCCCCATCGTCGCTGATCAGGCCGGAGCCGGGGCGAGTGGTGGGTCCACCGCGTGCAGCCGGCGCTTGGCCGCGGCGATCGGCAGCTGACCGACCAGCGCCGGGAGCAGCCAGGACACCGGGTTGCCGGTCTCGGCGATCAGCACCCCGGTGACCAGCGCGATGTACGAGCCGCCCAGCAGGTGCGGCTGCCAGCTCCGCCATCCCGGCCAGTCCCGGCGCCGGGCCAGCGCCCCGGTGACCGCGAGTGCCTCCGTGGCCGCCGCCACCGGCAGCAGCCAGCTCAGCTGCGGATCGGTGACCGCGAGGACCCCGGCGGAGACGGTGATCCCGGCGACCACCACCTGGTAGGCCACCGCCAGGCCGGTCGCCGGACGGCCGCGCAATCGGGTCACCGCCCAGGCAGGGCCGAGCAGCAGCCCACCACTGCCCAGGACGACGTGCAGGACCAGGACGACGCCGCGCACACGGACCACTCCCCTCGGGCGGACCGCCGCGGCCCGGTGCCGGTGCCCGGGCCGCGGAGGTGCCGCCGCTGGGCGTGCACCCAGCCTGTCCCGGGGCCGCGCCCCGGGACAGGTGCCAGATGTCAGGTCCTGCTCAGCTCGCGATCTCCGCCATCACCGAGAAGGAGGCGCCCCACGGGTCGGCGACGACGGCGAACCGGCCGAACTCCGTGTCCTGGGCGGCCATCAGCACCTTGCCGCCGCCGGCCTCGACGGCCCGGACCGCCTCGTCGGTGGACGCGACGGAGAAGCAGGTCGACCAGCCCGAGGGCAGCCCCGGGGAGATCCCGCCGAGCCCGCCGAGCGGCCGGTCGGCGGTGGCGAAGGTGGTGTAGCCCTCGGCGCCGGGGACCTCCTGCCAGCTGAAGCCGAAGACCGCGCCGTAGAACTCCCGCGCCGCGGCGGGGTCGTCGACGGCGGCCTCGTTCCAGACCAGGGAGCCGGGTTCGCTGAACACCTCGACGCCGGTGGTCTCGCCGGCCTGCCAGATGCCGAAGGGGTTGCCCTGCGGGTCGGCGGCGATGGCCATCCGCCCGGCCGGGCCGACGTCCATCGGCGGGGCGATGACCGTGCCGCCGGCCGCGGTGACCCGGGCGGCGGTGGCGTCGGCGTCGTCGGTGGCGAAGTACGTCGTCCACCGGGGCGGGTCGTCGGGGCTCTGCTGCGGGCCCATCCCGGCCGCCTTGCGACCGCCCGTCAGGCACATCGCGTAGCCGCCGTACTCCGGTTCACCCCCGGAGTACGTCCAGCCCAGGGTCGAGGCGTAGAACGCCTGCGCCGCGTCCATGTCGGGGGTGCCGAGGTCGACCCAGCACGGCGTGCCGGTCGGCCAGGGGGTGTCGCGAGTCGGCATGACTCCTCCTCGGGTCGGGAGGTCGACCGTCCCACCGGGTACCGACAGAACTGCCGGCCCGGCGCGCGAGGTCTGCACGCCGCTGCGTCGGGTACGGAGGTCGGCACCCACCGAGACCAGGAGGCCGGAGCCCGCCATGGACACCGCACCCGAGCCCGACCGCGTCCCCGCCGCCGACCTGCCCCCGGGCGCCGTGCGCCCCGCCGGGCAGTGGGCGGTGGTCAACGACCGCGGCCGGCTCGTCGCCGTCTCCCGCCGGTGCCGGCACCAGCTGGCCGACCTGGCCCAGGGCAGCGTGGACGCCGAGGGCTGCCTGGTCTGCCCGTGGCACCAGGCCCGCTACGACCTGCACACCGGCGAGATGGTGTCCGGTCCCCGCGGCTTCCTCGGCTACCACGGCCCGACCCCCGGCTACTCCGGCCTGGTGAAGGTGCTCGGTCAGCTGGTGCGGCTCCGCGTCCGCCGCGCCGTCCGCCGGGGCGAGGACATCGTGGTGACGTGATGGAACGGCCCCGCTGCAGGGGCCCGCGCTGAGCTCGCGAAGCGTGGGGGCAGCGGGGTCCTCCATCAGGCGATGCGGCGGCGTCCCTCGAAGGCGCGGCCCAGGGTGACCTCGTCGGCGTACTCGAGGTCACCGCCCACCGGCAGGCCGCTGGCCAGCCGGGAGACGGCCAGCCCGAGCGGACCGACCAGCCGGGCCAGGTAGGCCGCGGTCGCCTCACCCTCCAGGTTCGGGTCGGTGGCGATGATCAGCTCGGTGACCTGGCCGTCCATCAGCCGGGTCATCAGCTCCTTGACCCGCAGGTCGTCCGGGCCGATGCCCTCGATCGGGCTGATCGCGCCGCCGAGCACGTGGTAGCGGCCCTTGAACTCGCGGGTGCGCTCGATCGCCACGACGTCCTTGGGCTCCTCGACGACGCAGATGACGTCGAGCACCCGCCGGGGGTCGCGGCAGATCCGGCACTGCTCGCCCTCGGCCACGTTGTAGCAGGTCACGCAGAAGCGGACCTCGGCCTGCACCCGCTGCAGGGCCGCAACCAGCCGGCCCACGTCGGCCGACTCCGCGGCCAGCAGGTGGAAGGCGATGCGTTGCGCGCTCTTGGGACCGACGCCGGGCAGCCGCCCGAGCTCGTCGATGAGGTCCTGGACGGCGCCCTCGTACACGGTTCTCCTTCGGGTGGGACGGCGGTGCGCCGCCCCGGGTGGGTCAGAAGCCGGGCAGACCCAGCCCGCCGCCGAGTCCGCCCGTGACGGGGCCCATCGTGGCGGCGGCGAGCTCGTTCACGGCCCGCTGGGCGTCCCGCAGCGCGGCGACGACCAGGTCCTGCAGGGTCTCGACGTCGTCGGGGTCGACGGCGGTCGGGGAGATGGTGAGGGAGACGACGTCACCGTTGCCGGTCATGGTGGCCGTCACCAGGCCACCGCCGGCCGAGCCGGTCACCTCGCTGGTGGCCAACTGCTGCTGCGCGTCGGCAAGCGCCTGCTGCATCTTCTGCGCCTGCTGCAGCAACTGGCTCATGTCAGGCTGGCCACCGGGTCCCATGACCACGAGCGTAGGCGCTCCTGCCGACAGTCGCGGCCGACTCCCCGCACCCGACCCCGTCCGGTGCCGGCCGGTCAGCCTCGGCCGGCACCGGACGCCGCGCCCATCGAGCGCGACGGGGCCCCACCGCTCGCAGGCCCGGGCGCCCGGCCCCCTCGCAGGGTCCCGCGGCGCGCGGAGCGTGTCGTGGGGGCGAGGGGGCCCTCACTCGATCGGGCGGGCGCCCAGCTGGGTGCGGAGCAGCTGCAGGGCCGCCGCCTCGGGGTCGAGGGCGGGAGCGGCGGCCGCACCGTCGTCGGAGGCGACGTCCGCGGCCCGCTCGGCCATCAGCTCGTCGGCCTCGGCGCTCTCCGCGGCCTGCACGGCGGCCCGCGCCGCCTCGGGGGTCGGCGCCGGGCCGGCCGCCGGCTGCCCCGGGACGTCGACGACGGCCTGCACCTTCCACCGGACGCCGAGCAGCTCCTGCAGCGCCTGCCGGACGATGTCCTTGTTCAGGTCGTCGCCGAGCATCTTGGCCAGCGCCGGCGAGGTGGCCACCAGGGTGAGTGTGCCGTTGGTCAGGTCGTGCACCTGCGCGCTCTTCAGCAGCGCCTCGGTGGTGCGCTTGTGCCGCTTCACCACCGCGAGCAGCTCCGGCCAGATCCGCCGGACGTCGACGGTGGTCAGCTCACCGTCGCCCTCGGCGGGCTCCTCGGGGGTCGCCGAGACCAGCGGCGTCGGCTCGCCACCGCGAGGCGCGGGCGCCGACTCCGCCGCGGCCCGCGGAGCCGGGGCGGGCGCAGCGGCCGGAGCCGGCGTGGCAGCCGGCGGCGCCGGCTCGGCCTGCGGTGCCGGGGCCGGTGGGCCGGAGGGTGCGGCCGCGCGGGCCGGCTGCGGCCAGTCCTCGTCGTCGGTCGGCTCCGGCGGGAGCGGCACGTCGGGCTCCCCCACCGCCACCGGCGGCCGGGGGCGGACCGCCGGCGGGCCCTCCCCGCCGGACGACGCGCCGGCGCTCGCAGGTGCCGGCGCGGGAGCAGACGCCATGGCGCCCGGCCGCGCGGTGACCGGCCAGCCGTCGTCCCCCTCCGGCGTCGCGGCGGCTGGCGCCGGCGCGGTCGACGGACCGGCGGCGGCCGCGCGGGCCTGCGACGGTCGCACGTACGCCGGGCGGGCGGCGGCCGGCGGGGCCGCAGCTGCAGCGGCCGGGACCGGCTCACGCTGCGGCTCGGGCACGGGCCGCCCGACCGGGGCCAGGGCGGGTGCGGGAGCTGGCGGGGCGGGGCGCACGGGCGCGGCCGGCGCGGCGGCGACCGCGGCCTCCGGACGGCCGGCGTGCTCGCCGGCGATCGACATCCGCCGCTCGAGCCGCTCCAGCCGCTGAAGGGTCGCCGCGGCCGAGTCGTCGACGCCCGGGAGCAGCATCCGCGCGCAGACCAGCTCCAGCAGCAGCCGCGGCGCCGTCGTCCCGCGCATCTCGGTGAGGCCCTCGTGCACGGTGTCGGCCAGCCGGGACAGCGTCGCCGCGCCGAGCGCCTGCGCCTGCCGGGACATCAGGTCCAGCCGGTCGGGCGGGCAGTCGAGCAGCCCGTTGCCACCGGCCTCGGGCACGGCGTTGAGCACGATCAGGTCGCGCAGCCGGTCGAGCAGGTCGGTGGCGAACCGGCGCGGGTCGTGCCCGGCCTCCACGACCCGGTCGACGGCCTGGAAGACCCCGGGTGCGTCGGCGGCCGCGAGCGCGTCGACGGCCTCGTCGAGCAGCGCCTCGTCGGTGACGCCGAGCAGCCCGACCGCCGTCCGGTAGGTGACGCCGTCGGTCCCGGCACCGGCCAGCAGCTGGTCGAGGATGGACAGCGAGTCGCGCACCGAACCACCGCCGGCCCGCACCACCAGCGGGAAGACCGTCGGCTCGACCTGCACGCCCTCGGCGGCGCAGGTCTTCTCCAGCAAGCCGCGCAGCGTGCTCGGCGGCACCAGCCGGAACGGGTAGTGGTGGGTCCGCGAGCGGATGGTCGGGAGGACCTTCTCCGGCTCGGTGGTGGCGAAGACGAAGACGAGGAACTCCGGCGGCTCCTCGACCACCTTGAGCAGGGCGTTGAAGCCCTGCGTGGTGACCATGTGCGCCTCGTCGACGATGTAGACCTTGTAGCGGCTGTGCACCGGCGCGAAGAACGCCTTCTCGCGCAGGTCCCGGGCGTCGTCGACACCACCGTGGCTGGCGGCGTCGATCTCCATGACGTCGATGGAGCCCGGGCCGTCGGGGGCCAGCGAGATGCACGAGCCGCACACCCCGCACGGCGTCGACGTGGGGCCCTGCTCGCAGTTCAGCGAGCGGGCCAGGATCCGCGCCGAGGACGTCTTCCCGCAGCCGCGCGGGCCGCTGAACAGGTAGGCGTGGTTGATCCGCCCGCTGTCGACGGCGTTCATCAGCGGCGCGGTGACGTGCTCCTGCCCGACCACCTCGGCGAAGGTCGCCGGACGGTACTTGCGGTAGAGCGCCAGAGCCACGGGGCGAGGTTACCCAGCCGCACGGACGGTCCGGCGCGTCCCGGGCGGTCAGAGGGTCAGGTGCAGGAAGAACTCCACGGCGCCCTGGTCGTCGACCCGGACGAAGCCGAGGCTCGGCGCGTCGATGCCGTGGTCGCCGAACGTCACCGGGACCGACCCGGAGACGTCGACCCCGGCTCCGGTGCGGACGACGGAGACCTCCGTCTGCACCTGCCGGGTCACGCCCTTGAGGGTCAGCTCCCCGGTCACCGGCACGGTCACCGGGGCGCCGGTGAGCTCCGGCAGGTCGGCCGGCTGGGTGACCGCGAACGTCGCGGTCGGAAACTCGTCGACGTCCATCACGTTGCCGCGGAAGTAGGAGTCCCGCTGCCCGCTGTCGGTCGTGACGGAGGCGACGTCGACGGTCACCTCGGCGTCGGCCAGGTCCCCGCCGGCGATGACCACGGTGCCGGTGACCTGGTCGGTGGTGCCGGCGACGGTGACGTCGGCGCCGTTGAGCACCTCGTGCACGCGGTAGCCGGCCGACGAGCCCGCGGACACCGTCCAGGTGCCGTCGGTGTCCTCGACCAGGGCGGCGTCCGAGGGCTGGACCTTCACGGTGGGCGCCGGCGGGGCGTCCTCCTCCAGCGCGGCGTAGACCAGCGGTCCACCGATCGCGGCCGCGGCGACGACGGCGACCGCTCCACCGGTGGTCCACCAGGTACGGCGACTGGGCATGACAGCTCCCCTGTTGGAGGTTCGTGCATCACAGGGGATCAACCTGGGAGGAGCCTGTGAGCCAGGAGAGAAAAGGACCCCCCGCACACCCGTCAGAGCCCGCTTATCCTTGCTGCCTTCCGGCCCTGGGGAGGTTCACAGGGTGACGCCGCACGAGGGGTCGTGCACCATTGTAGAGGACGGGCGGTCCGACGACGCCGGTGCCGTCGCCGCGGCGCCCCGCTAGGCTCTGCCGCCATGACCGGGCACACTCTCGTCCTGCCCCCGCCGCACTCCTGACCGGAGCGCCGCGAGGCTGACCGCCCGCGCTCCGGACCGCGTCCTCCGACCGGCCGACCCAGGAGCGTCATGTCCACCCCCACCACCCGGCCCAGCCCTGCCCGCGGCTTCCTCCTCGTCGTCCTCGCCGCGCTCTGCTGGGGCACCTCCGGGATCACCGGCGACGTGGTCGCCGACCGCGCCGGCCTGGACCCGCTGGACATCGCCTGGCACCGGATGGCCATCGGCGCCGCCGTCCTCGGCGTCGTCCACCTGGCCCGCCGCCCAGCCGCCGGGACACCGCTGACCGGCGGGCTGCGGTGGCGACTGCTCGCCGTCGGCGCCGGGCTCGCGGCCTACCAGAGCGCCTACTTCGCCGCCGTCGCCAGCGCCGGGGTGAGCATCGCCACACTCGTCTCGCTCGGGCTCGCCCCGCTGCTGGTGGCCGTCGGCTCCGCCGTCCTCGGGCACGGCCGGCCGGACCGGTCGACCGGGCTGGCGCTGGTCGTCGCGCTGGCCGGGCTGGTGCTGCTGGTCGGCGTCTCGGCCGGCGGCGACGTCGGCGACGCCGTGCTGCTCGGCGCGCTGTCGGCCGTCGGCTGCGCGGTCGCCTACGCCGGCGTGGTGCTGCTCTCGTCCCGGGTGCCCGACGGCGTGCCGACGACGACGGTCGGTTTCGCGGCGGGTGCCGTCCTGCTGACGCCGGTCGCGCTGACCGCGGGGCTGGACCTGACCGCCGACCCGCTGTCGCTCGCGCTGCTGGTCTACCTCGGGGCGGTGCCGACGGCGCTGGCCTACGGGTTGTTCTTCGCCGGGGTCCGGGTCGTGCCCGCTGCGGTCGCCTCGATCGTGACCCTGCTCGAGCCGCTGACCGCGACCGCGCTGGCCGCTGGGCTGCTCGGCGAACGGCTCGCCCCGACCGCGCTGGCGGGCGGGGCGTTGATGCTCGGCGCCGTGACGGCGCTCTACGTGCGGAGGATGGGAGATTCGAACTCCCGAGGGCTTGCACCCAACCCGCTTTCCAAGCGAGCGCCATAGGCCACTAGGCGAATCCTCCAGTGCGACGTCACTCTACCGGGCACCTCCCGGGCGGTCAGCCGGTCCCCTCCCTGCCGAGCGGCCCGCACCCTGCGAGAGTGGTTGAGTTGTCGGACCCGGCAACGACAGCCGGGGCACAGGAGCGGGAGGACGGGACATGAGCGGTACCGAGCAGGTGCGCCCCGAGGTGGTCGCGGCCATCGTGACGGCGCTGCAGGAGACCGACCCCAGCAACCTCCCCGCCGACGCCACGCGCGCCGAGAAGGACGCCGCCAAGGACCAGTACCTCTCCGGCATGGTCGCCGACCGGGTCCAGCGCGACCGGCAGACGCGGGCGTGGGAGCTGCTGCTGACCCGCAGCCACGACGACCCGCCGAGCTGGTCGCAGCTGTTCGACGAGCTGCCGCAGAGCTCGATCGACCAGCTGGCCGACCTGTACGACGCACTGCCCGAGGGGGCCCAGACGGAGTACGCGCGCCGTTACGGCGCCCCGGTCTCCGCTTGAGCTCCGGCCGGGCGGACGGGCGATCGGGACAGGGGTGACGTCGGCGGGTTCCCGGGTGGCCGGGCGCTATCTGCTGAGCTCCCGGCTCGGTGGCGGGGCGATGGGCGCGGTCTGGCTGGCCCGCGACGAGGTGCTGGGCCGCGACGTCGCGGTCAAGCAGGTGCTGATCCCGGTCGGCAGCGACCCGCAGGCCACCGAGGGCCACCGCGACGCGGCGATGCGCGAGGGCCGGATCGCCGCGCGGATCACCCACCCGCACGCCGTCTCGGTCTACGACATGGTCGACGACGGCGGCACGCCGTGGCTGGTCATGGAGTACCTGCCCTCGCGCAGCCTCGCCCAGGTGCTGGCCGACCGCGGCACCCTGCCGGTCCAGCAGGTGGCCCAGATCGGCGCCCAGGTGGCCGACGCCCTGATCGCCACGCACGCCGCCGGCGTCGTCCACCGCGACGTCAAGCCGGGCAACATCCTGATCGGCGAGGGCGGGCGCAGCGAGGGTCTGGTGAAGATCACCGACTTCGGCATCTCCCGGGCCCGCGGCGACGTCTCGCTGACCCAGACCGGGGTCGTCAAGGGCACGCCGGCCTACCTCGCCCCGGAGGTCGCCCGCGGCCAGGAGCCCGACGAGGCCAGCGACGTCTACTCGCTGGGCGCCACGCTGTTCGCCTGCCTGGAGGGCACCCCGCCGTTCGGGATGACCGAGAACCCGCTGGAGATGCTCTACCGGGTCGCCGGCGGGGACTTCAGCCGGCCGCGCAACGCCGGCGCACTGACCCGGCCGCTGATGCGGATGCTCGACTCGGAGCCGGCGAGGCGACCGTCGATGACCGAGGTCCGCGACCAGCTGGCCACGCTGGCCGCCGGCCGGGACCGGGACGTCACCGCGGTGCTCACCGCCCGGACGCCGCTGACGCCCACGCTCACCGACGTCCACCCGGTGGGCGGCCGAGCGCTGCCCGCCGTCCCGTCCGCCGGAAGCCCGGCCGCGCCGGCCGGCACCCCCTTCGCGACCGCCGTCCAGCCCGCCGCGCCCGCGACCGAGCAGCCGGTGCGCGACCCTGGACTGCCGGCCGGCCCGCCGCCGGACCGCACCCCGGCTGCCGCAGCCGCCCCACCGCCGCGGCCCCGCCGACGGGGCCGGCTGATCGCCCTCGCCGCGCTGCTGGTCGCCGTGCTGCTCGCCGGCTTCGTGCTCATCTGGCAGCTCGGCCAGGACGACGACCGGACGCCGTCCGCCGACCCGACCTCCAGCAG
>NZ_SJEX01000077.1 GCF_005930495.1 Modestobacter excelsi
CGAGCTCTGCGCATGTCTCGTGGGCTCGGAGATTTGTATAAGAGACAGGGGCTGGACGCGCCGCGGCAGCTCGACCTGGCTGCGGTCGGGCAGCGGCGCGTCCAGCCCGGTGCCCGCCCGCAGCTCGTCCTCCCGGGCCGCTGCGGCCGCCCGCACGTCGGCCCCGAAGTCGCCGATCGCCTCAGCCAGCTCGCGCAGGCCGTCGGCCAGCTGGCCGGCGATCCCCTGCGGGGTCAGCTTCTCCGCGGCCCGGGAGAGCCGGCGGACGACGAGGGCGCCGATCGTGACGCCCATGGCCAGCCAGAACAGCCGGCGCATCAGTCGGCCCGCCGGGAGGCGCGGCGCGCCCGTCGCTCGTCCTTGGCCGACCGCTGCGCGTCGGCCAGCGCCTGGCCCTCACGCTTCTTGCGGGCAGCGCTGCGCACGCCGTAGCTGAACGCGGCGACCTTGATCAGCGGGCTGCCGAGCGTGGCGGCGAAGACGCTGGTCAGGGCCGCGACGTTGCTGGACACGTTGGCCGCGTTGCCGGTGATGTCGTCGACGCGCTCGAGGTTGGCGTTGACGTGGGTGACCGTCGTCGACGCCTGGCTGAGGATCGGCTGGCTCTGCTCCCGGACCTGGCGGATGGTCAGCGTGGTCTCGTCCAGGGTGCGCCCGAGCTTCAGCAACGGCACCGCCAACAGGAGGACCAGCACCACCACGGCAAGGGCTGCGATCAACCCCGCCCACTCTCCTGCGGACACGCGTGCACTCCCTCGGGTCTCGACTCTCGTCGACGTCTCGGATGGTCCAGTTCCCGGCGCTCGTGCCTGCCGGTGGGGCAACACTAGCCGCGGGGGCCGACGGTCGTCGTCGCCTCCGCCGCCGACGGCCCTCAGCCGCGGCGGCGGACGATCGCCCGGAGCTTGGCCAGCCGGGTCGAGATCGCGGCCTCCACGCCGCGGTTGGTCGGCCGGTAGTAGTCGCGGCCGACCAGGGCGTCGGGCGGGTACTGCTGCGGGACGACGCCGTCGGGGTGGTCGTGCGGGTAGACGTAGGTCTTGCCGTGGTCCAGCGCCTTGGCCCCGGCGTAGTGCGCGTCGCGCAGCCCCGCCGGCACCGGGCCGGCCAGGCCGGCCCGCACGTCGGCCACGGACTCGCCCATCGCCGCGGTGACCGCGTTCGACTTGGGCGCGGTGGCGAGGTGGACGACGGCGTGCGCCAGCGGGAAGTGCCCCTCCGGCATCCCGATGAAGGCGACCGCGTCGGCGGCGGCCACCGCGGTGAGCAGCGCGGTCGGGTCGGCCATGCCGATGTCCTCGCTGGCGGAGATGACCAGCCGGCGGGCGATGAACCGCGGGTCCTCCCCCGCCTCCACCATCCGGGCCAGGTAGTGCAGCGCCGCGTCGACGTCGCTGCCGCGGATGCTCTTGATCAGCGCGCTGGCGATGTCGTAGTGCTGGTCGCCGGACCGGTCGTAGCGCACCGCCGCCTGGGCGACCGCCGTCTCCAGGGTCTGCAGGTCGATCTCCGTCGCGCCCACCGCCAGCGCGGCACCGGCGCCGGACTCCAGCGCGGTCAGGGCCTTGCGCCCGTCACCACCGGCGACCCGCACCAGGTGCTCCTCGGCCTCCGCGCTGAGGGTCACCGCGCCGTCCAGCCCGCGGTCGCTGGTGAGCGCCCGGCGCAGCAGGGTGCGGACGTCGTCGTCGCTGAGCGGCTGCAGCGCCAGCACCAGGCTGCGGGACAGCAGCGGGCTGACCACGGAGAAGAACGGGTTCTCGGTGGTGGCGGCGATCAGGCTGACGATCCGGTCCTCGACCGCGGACAGCAGCGAGTCCTGCTGGGTCTTGGAGAAGCGGTGCACCTCGTCGATGAACAGCACCGTGCGGCGACCGGCGTGGGTGAGCTCCCGCTTGGCGCTGGTGATGACCGCGCGGACCTCCTTGACCCCGGCGTCCAGGGCGGAGAGCTGCACGAAGGAGCGCTTGGTGGCCAGCGAGATGACGTGGGCCAGCGTGGTCTTGCCGGTGCCGGGCGGGCCGTACAGCACCAGCGACATCGGCTCGTCGGCCTCGACCAGCCGGCGCAGCGGGGCCCGGGGGCCGAGCAGGTGCTGCTGGCCGACGACCTCGTCCAGCGACCGCGGGCGCATCCGGACCGCCAGCGGGGCGCCCGGGTCGACCGCCGGGCGCTCCTCGTCGGGCACGTCGAACAGCGAGCTCACGGTTGCGACGCTACCTGCGGGGCACGACAGCCCCATGCAGCAGCGCACCATCGGGTCGACCACCGTCAGCGCGATCGGCCTCGGGGCGATGCCCCTGTCGAGCAAGGAGGACCGGCCCACGCCGGAGGACGCGGTGGCCGTCGTGCACGCCGGCCTGGACGCCGGGGTCACCCTCATCGACACCGCCGACGCCTACGCCCACGACGAGGCGGAGTTCGGCCACAACGAGTCGATCGTCGCCCGGGCGCTGTCCTCCTACGGCGGCGACACCTCGTCCGTGTTGATCGCGACCAAGGGCGGGCACACCCGCGAGGGCCGGGAGTGGGGGCTGGACGGGACGTCGTCCTACCTCCGCCGCGCCTGCGAGGGGTCGCTGCGCCGGCTCGGCGTCGAGGCGATCGGGCTCTACCAGTTCCACCGGCCCGATCCGGCGACGCCGTGGGAGGAGTCGATGGGTGCGCTCCGGTCGCTGCACGAGGACGGGCTGATCCGGATGGCGGGGATCTCCAACGCCGACGTGGACCAGATCGACGCCGCCCGGGCGATCGTCGGGGACGCCCTGGTCAGCGTGCAGAACCAGTTCTCCCCGGGCTACCGGTCCTCGGCCGGCGAGCTCGCGCACTGCGCCGCGCACGGGCTGGCCTTCCTCCCCTGGAGCCCGTTCGGCGGGGTCCCGGCGGCCAAGTCGCTGGGCTCGACGGCCGACGAGTTCGCCGCCGTCGCCGACGAGCTCGACGTGTCGGTGTACCAGGTGACGCTGGCCTGGCACCTCGCCCAGGCCGACGTCGTGGTGCCGATCCCGGGGGCCTCGCGGCCGGCGTCGATCGTCGACTCGGCGGCCGCGGCGGACCTCACGCTGACCCCCGACCAGCTCGCCCGCCTGGACGCCGCCTGACGCCTGCCACGGTCGAGTGAGCAGTTGCGGTCGCCGGCAGGGCCGGACGCGCCGACTACAGCGGCTGTAACTGCTCATTCGACGATGCGGCGCGCGGCTTCCACAGCCCCCGTCGGATCCACAGATCACGCCGACCCCTCGCCGACCCTCGCATGGCCACCGAGCGTCGGGCTGTGACCGCAAGAGAGCTGCCGCCCTTCTACACACGCCGGGACGCCCACCTGGCCGGGATGACCCGGGCGGCCCTGCGGGACGACGGTGTCCGGGTCAGCCGCGGCGTGTACGTGTCCCGGGCCCTGCCGCTGACCGTGCTCGCGATGTGCCGGTCGCTCGTGCCGGCGCTGCCCGCCACCGCTGCCTTCAGCCACCAGACCGCGGCAGGGCTGCTCGGTGCCCCCGTGCAGCAGGTGCACCCGCTGCACGTCGTGGTGCCACCGGGCAGCTACCGCCCCCGTCGGCAGGGTGTCCACGTCCATGTCCGCAGCGTCGCGGACGTCGACCTCCTCGAGCACCGCGGACTGCCGCTCACGGGCGGCCCGCAGACCTGGCTGGACCTCGCTGCAACAACGCCGGCCGACGAACTCGTCGCCATCGGGGACGCGCTCCGTCGGGCCGGGCACCTGTCGGCCGCTGCACTCGACGAGCGCTTGGCGCTGGTCGGGAGCGTGCGCGGGATCGTCCGCGCCCGGGCCTGCGCCCCGCTGCTGACCGGGCAGGCGGCCTCCCGCCCGGAGAGCCTGGTCCGGTACTGGGTGCACGAGAGCGACCTCCCCGACCTCGAGGTGCAGGTCCCCGTGCACGACCAGCTCGGACGCGCGCTGCTCCATGCCGACCTGGGCTACCGCCGGTGGCGGATCGCCGTCGAGTACGAGGGGCGCCAGCACGCCGACCCGCTGCAGTTCGGCATCGACATCGACCGCTACTCGCTGATGGCCGGCAACGGCTGGCTGGTGCTGCGCTTCGGCCGCGCCCACCTGGGTCGGCGGACGTTGGTGCTCGACCGGCTGGCCGGCGCCCTGCTCAGTCGCGGAGCGAACTGGTGAGCTGCCGAGTGAGCAGTTGTAGTCGTCGACACGGCACGACACGCCGTGCAAGGCGACCGCAACTGTTCACTCGCCGTCGGCAACGTCGAGGCGGTGGAACAGGAGGGCTGTCAGGCCTTCGTCGGGTCGGTCGGGCCGGGGGCGCCGGGCTCGCCCGGCAGCGGCTCCTCCTCCGGCACGAAGTCGATCCCGGCCTCCACCCGCTGGGCGTCCGAGATCGGCGTCGGCGCGCCGGTCAGCGGGTCGTAGCCGGCCCCGGTCTTGGGGAAGGCGATGACCTCGCGGATCGAGTCGACGCCGGCCAGCAGCGCGGTGAGCCGGTCCCAGCCGATCGCGGCACCGGCGTGCGGCGGCGGGCCGTAGGAGAAGGCCTCCAGGAAGAACCCGAAGCGCTCCCGGGCCTCGTCGGTCGACATCCCGATGACCTCGAACACCCGCTCCTGCAGGGTCGCATCGGCGATGCGGACCGACCCGCTCATCAGCTCGTTGCCGTTGCACACCAGGTCGTAGGCGTCCGACAGCGCCGCGCCCTTGTCCTCGGCGAACCGTTCCCGCCACTCCGGGGTGGGCGAGGTGAACGGGTGGTGCATGAAGGTCCAGTCGCCGTCCTCGGTCTCCTCGAACATCGGGAAGTCCACGACGAACAGGAACGACCACGAGCCGGGCTCGATGAGCTCCAGCCGCTTGGCCACCTCGTTGCGGGCGGCACCGAGCAGCTCCTGGGAGGAGCGCCGCTGCCCCGCCGCGAAGAACACGCAGTCGCCGGGTGCCGCACCGACGGCCTCGACCAGCCCGGCCCGCTCGGACTCGGAGATGTTCTTGGCCACCGGGCCGCCGAGGGTGCCGTCCTCCCCCACGGTCACGTAGGCCAGGCCCTTGGCGCCGCGCGAGCGGGCCCAGTCCTGCCACGCGTCGAAGGCACGGCGCGGCTGCGAGCCACCACCGGGCATCACGATCGCCCCGACGTAGGGCGACTGGAAGACCCGGAACGGCGTCTCGGCGAAGTACGAGGTCAGCTCGGTCAGCTCGACGCCGAACCGCAGGTCGGGCTTGTCGGAGCCGAACCGGTCCATCGCCTCGCGGTAGGTCATCCGCGGGATCTCCGGGACGGCGTAGGAGGCCAGCTCCTGCCACAGCGCCCGGATGACGTCCTCGGCCACGGCCAGCACGTCGTCCCGGTCGACGAAGCTCATCTCGAAGTCCAGCTGGGTGAACTCCGGCTGGCGGTCGGCCCGGAAGTCCTCGTCCCGGAAGCAGCGGGCGATCTGGTAGTACCGCTCCAGCCCGCCGATCATCAGCAGCTGCTTGAACAGCTGCGGCGACTGCGGCAGCGCGTACCAGGACCCCGGCTGCAACCGGACCGGGACGACGAAGTCCCGCGCCCCCTCGGGAGTGGACCGGGTCAGGTTCGGCGTCTCGACCTCCGTGAACCCGTGGCCGGCCATCACCCCGCGGGCGATCCGGTTGATCTCCGAGCGCAGCCGCAGCGCCGCCGCCGGGCCCTGCCGGCGCAGGTCGAGGTAGCGGTACTTGTAGCGGACGTCGTCCCCGGCGGCCTGGGCGGTCTCGATGGGGAACGGCAGCGGCGCGGACGCCGAGAGGACCTGGAGGGTCGAGGCGACGACCTCGACGTCGCCGGTCGGCAGCTCCGGGTTCTCGTTGCCCGCCGGGCGCTGCTGCACCTCCCCGGTCACCAGCACGCAGTACTCGTTGCGCAGCGCGTGCGCCTCCTCCTCGCGCACGACGACCTGGGCGTAGCCCGAGGAGTCGCGCAGGTCGAGGAAGACGACCCCGCCGTGGTCGCGCCGGCGGGCGATCCAGCCGGCGAGGGTGACCGTTGAACCGGCGTCGGTCGCGCGGAGCGCGCCGGCGTCGTGGGTGCGGAGCAAGGGGGTGCCTCTCTCAGGTGGGCGGCGGGGTGGGCCGGAAGAGCGGTTACCAGCGGTCGTGCACGGCGGCGCGGATGCGCTCGTCGTACACGCGCTCGAGGTCGGCGAGCTGGCTGTCGGTCAGCGACGGGAGGTTGGCGGCGGCGACGTTGCCCAGCGCCTGCGCGACGTTGCGCGCCCCGGGGATGACCGTGGTGACGCCGGGCTGGTCGATCACCCAGCGCAGCGCGAAGGCGGCGGTCGACACGTCCGGGCCGGCGATCTCGGCGACCTCGCGGGCGGCGGCGACACCGACCTCGAACGGCACGCCGGAGAAGGTCTCACCGACGTCGAAGGCCTCGCCGTTGCGGTTGAAGTTCCGGTGGTCGTCGGCGGCGAAGGTGGTGTCGGTGGAGTACTTGCCCGACAGCAGCCCGCTGGCCAGCGGCACCCGGGCCAGGATGCCGACCTCGGCCCGCTGGGCGGCCGGCAGCAGCTGCTCCAGCGGCTTGCGCCGGAAGATGTTGAGGATGACCTGGATCGACTGCACGCCGGGGTGCTGCAGCGCGGTCAGGCCCTCGGCAACGGTCTCCACCGAGACGCCGTAGGCGGCGATCGCCTGCTCCTCGACCAGCGCGTCGAGGGTCTCGTAGACCCGCTCGTCGGAGTAGACGGCCGGCGGCGGGCAGTGCAGCTGCACCAGGTCCAGGGTGTCCACGCCGAGGTTGCGGCGCGACCGGTCGATCCAGGCGCGCAGGTTCTCCGGCGTGTAGGTCTCGGCGGCGAACGGGTCGGCACGCCGGCCGGCCTTGGTGGCCACGAACGGGCGCTCGCCGCGGGCGGCCAGCGCCTTGCGGATGCGCTCCTCGGACCGGCCGTCGCCGTAGACGTCGGCGGTGTCCAGCAGGGTGACGCCGGCGTCCAGCGCCGCGTCCAGGACCGCGGCCGCGTCGTCCTCGGTGACGTCGCCCCAGTCACCGCCCAGCTGCCAGGTGCCCAGGCCGATGACCGAGACGTCGGCGCCGGTCCGACCCAGCGGCCGGGTCTCGAGGGGGGTGTTGGAGGACTCTGCGATGCCGTCGGTCACTGTCACCGCCCAACCGTGCCACGCACCCGGTCGAACAGCTCACCCAGGGGGACGGCGACCTGCTCGTGGGTCCGCAGGTCGCGCAGCTGGGCCACGCCCTCGGCCAGGTCGCGGTCGCCGACGACCACCGCGTGCGAGGCACCCGAGCGGTCGGCGGCCTTCATCGCGCCCTTGAGCCCGCGGTCGCCGTAGACGGTGTCGGCCGGGACGCCGGCCTCGCGGAGCTGCCCGACGAGCTTCACCGCGAACCGCTTGGCCTCCGCGCCCAGCGGGACGACGAACGCCTGCACCCCGGCCGACGCCGCGATGTCCAGCTCCTCGGCCTGCACCGCGAGCAGCGTCCGGTCCACCCCGACGGCGTACCCGATGCCCGACAGGTCGGGGCCCCCCAGCGCCGCGGAGAGCCCGTCGTAGCGGCCGCCGCCACCGATCGCGGACTGCGCGCCCAGCCCGGAGTGCACGAACTCGAACGTCGTCTTCGTGTAGTAGTCCAGGCCGCGGACCAGCCGCGGCGCCTCGGTCCAGGTCACGCCGAGGTCGGTCAGGTGCTCGCGGACGGCGTCGTAGTGGGCCTTGGTCGAGTCCGACAGGTGGTCGACCATCAGCGGGGCGTCCTCCAGCTGGGCCTGCACCTCGGGGCGCTTGTCGTCCAGCACCCGCAGCGGGTTGATCTCCGCCCGGCGCCGGGTGTCGGAGTCCAGGTCGAGCTTGTCGAGGTGGGCCACCAGCAGCTCGCGGTACTGCGGCCGGCAGGTCGCGTCGCCCAGCGAGGTGAGCAGCAGCTCGAACCGGGTCAGCCCCAGGTCGCGGAAGCCCTGCACGGCCAGCGCGACGACCTCGGCGTCCAGCGCCGGGTCGTCGACGCCGAGCGCCTCGCAGTCGACCTGGGTGAAGTGCCGGTACCGGCCGGCCTGCGGGCGCTCGTAGCGGAAGGCCGACCCGACGGCCCACAGCTTCACCGGCAGCGCGCCGGAGTACAGCCGGTGCTCGATGAAGGAGCGCATCAGCCCGGCGGTGAGCTCCGGGCGCAGCGTCAGCGACCGGCCGCCGCGGTCGGTGAACGTGTACATCTCCTTGGAGACGACGTCGGTCGACTCACCCACGCCACGGGCGAACACCGCGGTGTCCTCGAACGTCGGCGTCTCGATGTAGCCGTAGCCGGCCCGTCGCAGCGGCGCGGTGAGGGTGTCCCGGACGGCGAGGAACTCCGCCGACGCCGGGGGCAGGGTGTCGAACGTGCCCTTGGGGGCCCGCATCGGCTCACTCACAGTGTCATCACTCGCTTCGCTCCTGAGTTCGCTCCGCTCCTCACTCGCTGGCGCTCGCTGCGATGCTCACTCACAGCGAGCGTTCCTCCGGTGCCGAGGCCGCCTCGGCGAGATACGGGTTGGTGGCGCGCTCCCGGCCGATCGTGGTGGCGGCGCCGTGGCCGGGGAGGACGACGGTCTCGTCGGCCAGCGGCAGGACGACGTCCCGCAGCGAGCCGAGCATCGCGTCCCACGAGCCGCCGGGCAGGTCGACCCGGCCGACCGAGCCGGCGAAGAGGACGTCGCCGGCGAACAGCCCCGGGGCGTCGTCCAGGTCGAGGGAGAACACGACCGAGCCCTGGGTGTGGCCGGGCGCGTGCCGGACGGTGAGCTCGACCCCGGCCAACGACAGCGTCGCGCCGTCGGCCAGCGGCTGGACGTCGGCCGGGTCGGGCAGCGCGACCTGACCGATCAGCGGCGCGAGCGCGGGCCCGTGCCAGCGCAGCGGGTCCGAGAGCATGCCGGCGTCGGCGGGGTGCAGGTAGGCGGGGATGTCGTAGCCCTCGCACACCGGCAGCACCGAGAAGGTGTGGTCCAGGTGGCCGTGGGTGAGCACGACGGCCACCGGGGCCAGCCCGTTCTCGGCGAGCATCCGGGCCAGCGGCTCGACGGCGTCCATGCCGGGGTCCACGACGACGCACTCCCGGCGCAGCGCCGACGAGCCCGCCCCGGTGGCGACCGCGTAGCAGTTGGTGCCGAACGCGCCGGCGGGGAAGGAGCGGATGAGCACCCGTGCAGGTTACGCGGGGAGATCACCGCCCAGCCGTGCTGCCAGGGAGCGGACAGGTGGCCGCCCTAGACTGCGCACTCGACACCGCGGGGTGGACGGCGTCAGCTCGAGGAGCGGACCGCCCCCGCGCCCGAGCACACGCGCGAGGAGCCCGAGAAGAGTGCCGACGAACAAGCAGCGCCGCGAGCAGGCCCAGCGACGGCTGCAGCGCCAGCTGGAGCGCCGTGAGCAGCTGGCCCGCAAGCGCCGCCGCAACCTGCTCATCGGCGTCACGGTGCTCGCCGTCCTCGCCGTCGTCGGTGCCTTCTTCATCATCACCGGGCTCGCCGATGACGGCAGCGACACCACCGCGGCCCCCAGCAGCAGCGCCCCCAGCTCCGCGACCGCCGCGCCCGCCGGCCAGACGACCGTCGCGGGGCCGTGCACCTACACCACCGACGGCACCCCCAGCGCCGGCGTCGCGGTCACCCCGCCGTCCGGTGACATCGCCACCACCGGGACCCTGGCGTTGACGATGGCGACCAACGTCGGCGACATCGGGCTCACCCTGGACCGGGCGGCGGCCCCCTGCGCAGCGGCGAGCTTCGAGGCGCTGAGCAAGCAGGGTTACTTCGACAACACGCCCTGCCACCGGGAGACATCCTCGGAAAGCCTCAAGGTGCTGCAGTGCGGCGACCCCTCGGGCCAGGGCACCGGTGGCCCCGGGTACACGTTCCCGACCCAGGTGACCGGGTCGGAGACCTACCCGCGGGGCACCGTGGCGATGGCGAACAGTTCACAGGGCACCGACGGCAGCCAGTTCTTCCTGGTCTACGGCGACAGCCAGCTCCAGCCGGACTACACCGTGGTGGGCAGGATCGACGACACCGGCCTCGCGGTGCTGGACGAGATCGCGGCCACCGGCATCGCCAACAGCGCCAGCGACGGCGCACCGGCCCAGCCCGTCACCATCACCGCGATGACCCCCGCCGCCTGAGCGCCGCGCGGCGGGGGGTCCCCGGCCGCACACTGGGCGCGATGGACGCCGATCTGTACGCGGGCTTCCCACCGGGCTTCTTCGACCGCAGCGACGACCGGCCGGACGCCGGGTTCTACGACAACCCCCGGCTGGTGACGCACATCGACGACCGTGCGATCAGCGCCGTCGGGGAGCTGTACGCCGAGCTGGGCATCGACGGGGACGCGCCGCGGCCGGTGCGGGTCCTGGACCTGATGTCCTCGTGGGTGTCGCACTTCCGCACGCCCCCGGCCGAGCTGGTGGTGCTCGGCATGAACGCCGAGGAGCTGGCGGCCAACCCGGCGGCCACCCACCGGCTGGTCCACGACCTGAACGCCGACCCCCGCATCCCGCTGCCCGACGCCGACGTGGACGCCGCGGTGTGCTGCGTGTCGATCGACTACCTCACCCGGCCGATCGAGGTGCTCGCCGACGTGGGCCGGGTGCTGCGCCCCGGCGGGCAGCTGGCGGTCACCTTCTCGAACCGCTGCTTCCCCACCAAGGCCGTCCGCGGCTGGCTGGCGACCGACGACGCGCAGCACGGGGCCGTCGTCGCCGAGCTGGTGCGGCGCAGCGGCCGGTTCAGCGAGCCGACCGTCGCGCTGCGGACCCCACCGGCCGCGGCGACCCGCTCCACGCCGTCGTCGCGACCCGCCGTCCCCGACGCCCCGCTGCTGCTTCCGCGCGACCGGCCCCCTCGCCGGGGCGAGGGGTCCTTCAGGCGGTGTCCATGGCGCGACTCCGCGCCGCGGTCCGCTCCTCGGTCGCTGGCGCTCCCTGCGATGCTCCCGCGGCTGTCGTCACGCGGTGACGCGCTCGACGTCGAAGACGCCGTCGACGCTGCGGATCGTCTGCAGCACCGAGCCCAGGTGGGCGGGGTCGGCCAGCTCGAAGGTGAACCGGCTGACCGCGACCCGGTCCCGGCTGGTCTGCACCGACGCGGACAGGATGTTGACCCGCTCGTCGGCGAGCGCCCGGGTGACGTCGGACAGCAGCCGGTGCCGGTCGAGCGCCTCGACCTGGATCGCGACCAGGAAGACCGATCCCGGCTGCGAGGCCCAGTCGACCTCGACCAGCCGCTCGGGCTTGCGCTGCAGGTCCTCGGCGTTGGTGCAGTCGGTGCGGTGCACGCTCACCCCGCCGCCGCGGGTGACGAAGCCGAGGATGTCGTCCCCGGGGACGGGGGTGCAGCACTTGGCGAGCTTGGCCCACACGTCGGTCATCCCGTGGACGACGACCCCCGGGTCGCCGCCGGCGGTGCGGGCCACCGACCGCTTGGTGGGGATCGTGGTCTCGGCGATGTCCTCGGCCGCGCCCTCGGTGCCGCCGAGCGCGATGAGCAGCTTCTCGACGATCGAGTGCGCCGAGACCTGGTTCTCCCCGACCGCGGCGTACAGGGCGCTGATGTCGGGGTAGTGCAGGTCGGCTGCCAGCGTCGCCAGCGACTCACCACCGAGCAGCCGCTGCAGCGGGAGCCCGGCCTTGCGCATCGCCTTGGTCAGCGCGTCCTTGCCCGCCTCGACGGCGTCCTCGCGGCGCTCCTTGGTGAACCACTGGCGGATCTTCGTCCGCGCCCGGGAACTGCCCACGAAGGACAGCCAGTCCTTCGACGGGGCGGCGGTGGGCGAGCGGGAGGTGAAGACCTCCACGACGTCGCCGTTGGACAGCTTGCTGTCCAGGGAGACCAGGTTGCCGTTCACCCGGGCGCCGATGCAGCGGTGCCCGACCTCGGTGTGCACGGCGTAGGCGAAGTCGACCGGCGTCGACTCGCCCGGCAGGCTGATCACGTCGCCCTTCGGCGTGAAGACGAAGACCTCCTGCGGGCCGAGGTCGTAGCGCAGCGTCTCCAGGAACTCGCCGGGCTCCTGCGCCTCGCGCTGCCAGTCCAGCAGCTGGCGCAGCCACAGCATGTCGTCGCCGGCGGAGCCGGGCGTCGGGCCGGCCTCGGTCCTGCCGCCACCGCGGGCGTTCTCCTTGTACTTCCAGTGCGCGGCGATCCCGTAGTCGGCGATGCGGTGCATGTCGTGCGTGCGGATCTGCAGCTCGACCGGCTTGCCCTGCGGGCCGATGACCGTCGTGTGCAGTGACTGGTACATGTTGAACTTCGGCATCGCGACGAAGTCCTTGAAGCGGCCGGGCACCGGCTGCCAGTGGGCGTGCATGATGCCCAGCGCGGCGTAGCAGTCGCGCACCGAGTCGACCAGGATCCGGATGCCGACCAGGTCCCAGATGTCGGTGAAGTCCCGGCCGCGGACGATCATCTTCTGGTAGATCGAGTAGTAGTGCTTGGGCCGGCCGGTGACGACGGCCTCGATCTTGGCCGCCTTCAGCTGCTCGGTGACCGCGGAGGCGACCTCGGCCAGGTAGGTGTCCCGGGAGGGCGCCCGCTCGGCGACCAGCCGCACGATCTCGTCGTAGCGCTTGGGGTACAGCGTGGCGAACGCGAGGTCCTCGAGCTCCCACTTGATGGTGTTCATGCCCAGCCGGTGGGCCAGCGGAGCGAGGATCTCCAGCGTCTCGCGCGCCTTCTTCTCCTGCTTCTCGGGCGGGAGGAAGCGCAGCGTGCGCATGTTGTGCAGCCGGTCGGCCAGCTTGATGACCAGCACCCGCGGGTCGCGGGACATCGCGACGATCATCTTGCGGATGGTCTCGGCCTGGGCTGCGTCGCCGAACTTGACCTTGTCGATCTTGGTGACGCCGTCGACCAGGTGGGCCACCTCCGGACCGAAGTCCGCGCGGATGGACTCCAGGTCGACCCCGGTGTCCTCCACCGTGTCGTGCAGCAGCGCGGCGACCAGCGTGGTGGTGTCCATGCCCAGGCCCGCGAGCACCGTGGCGACCGCGAGCGGGTGGGTGATGTAGGGGTCGCCGCTCTTGCGCTTCTGCTCGGCGTGCGCCTCCTCGGCCACGTCGTAGGCCCGCTGCAGCAGCGCGAGGTCGGCCTTGGGGTGGCTCTGCCGGTGCAGGGCGGCCAGCGGCTCGAGGACCGGGCGGATCCCGCTGGAGCGCTGGCCGGCGACGATCCGCCGGGCCAGCCGGTCGCGGACCCGCCGGCGGGGGGCCGACTCGCTCTCCCCGCCCGGTTCGGCGGCCACGTCGTCGGGACGGCGGACGACCGGGCGCTCGGGCAGCGGGGCACGCGGCGCCGTCTCCTGCGCGGGAGGCGCGGGGGGCGCGTCGGACGTCTGCGGTGCGACGACGTCAGAGGCCACGGGTGCTCCTGCCCTGTCGAGGAGGTGGACCCTCCCCATGCTAGCCGCGGTGGGCTCCGGACTGCCGCCCGCGCTCACCCGGGATGGTCAGGTCGTCCAGAGTGCGTGCACGGGGTGCGGGGCGATCCGCTGACGGCCGCCGAGCGCGCCGAGCTCGATGACCACCGACACCGCCGTCACCACCCCGCCCAGCCGTTCGACCAGCGCGATCGCCGCCAGCAGGGTGCCGCCGGTCGCCAGCACGTCGTCGACGAGGAGCACCCGCTGCCCGGGCCGGATCGAGTCGGTGTGCACCTCCAGCGTGGCGGTGCCGTACTCCAGCTCGTAGTCGGCCGCGATGCTCTCCCGGGGCAGCTTGCCGGCCTTGCGGATCGGCACGACCCCGGTGCCGGCGTCCAGCGCCACCGCGGCCGCCAGCAGGAACCCGCGGGCCTCCACCCCGGCGACGACGTCGAACCCCACGCCGCCCCCGGACAGCGCCGCGGCCCGCGGGTCCACGTCGGCGGGCTCGGCCAGCGCGTCGACGACCCGGCGGAAGGCGCCCGCGTCGGCGAAGACCGGCGTGAGGTCCCGGAAGAGCACCCCGGGTTCGGGGAAGTCCGGGACGTCGACGGCGATCGAGGCGATCAGCTCGTCGACCGGCCCCTCGGCGGCGGCGGTCACCGACGCCTCTTGCCGGCCGGCCGCTGACCCGGCTTGGCACCGGGTCGCTGCGGACGCTGCCCGGGCCGGGGTGCCGCCGTCGCGCCGGTGCTGGTCGGCCGCACCGAGGCCGGCGACTCCACCGGGACGTCGGCGTCCGGACGGTCCGGGAGCGCCTGCGGCCGCTCGGCGACGGCGACCGAGGACCCGCGGGCGGCGCTGGTGGCGGCCCGGGTGCGGCGCGCGCTGGCCACCGGACCGAGCGCTGCGCCGGTGGCGGCCGCGCGTGCCTCGGCGGCCCGCCGGGCGAGCACCCGCTTGCGCAGCTGCTGCTGCTCCGGCTCGCGCTCCTTGAGCTCGGCCAGCACCGGGGTGGCCAGGAAGATCGAGCTGTACGTGCCGACGGCCAGACCGACGAAGAGGACCAGGGCGAGGTCCTTGAGCGTGCCGGCGCCCAGCAGGCCGGCGCCGACGAAGAGCAGCCCGGCGACCGGCAGCAGCGCGATGACCGAGGTGTTGATCGAGCGCATCAGCGTCTGGTTGACCGCCAGGTTCGCGGCCTCGCCGTACGTCGACCGAGAGCTCTTGGCCAGGTCCTTGGTGTTCTCGTCGACCTTGTCGAACACCACCACGGTGTCGTACAGCGAGAAGCCGAGGATCGTCAGCAGCCCGATGACCGTCGAGGGCGTCACCTCGAAGCCGATCAGCGCGTAGACCCCGGCGGTCACCACGATGTCGTGCAGCAGCGCGACGATCGCGGCGACCGCCATCTTCGGCTGGAAGCGGACGGCCAGGAAGGCCACCACCGCCACCAGGAAGACGGCCAGCGCGAGGAGCGCCTTGTTGGTCACGTCCCCGCCCCAGTCCGCACTGACCGACTGCGGGCTGACCTCCTCGGGGGTCACCCCGGCGGCCTGCGCCACGGCGGCGACGACGGCGTCCTCGCTGGCGTTGTCCAGCGACTCGGTCCGCAGCAGCACGGAGTTGCCGCCGACCACCTGCGCGCTGGAGACCTCGGCACCGGCGTCCTCGGCGGCCTGCCGGATGTCGGAGAGCTGCTCGCTGCTCGCCGGGACCCGCAGGCTGTTGCCGCCGGCGAACTCGATGCCGAAGTTGAACCCGCGGAACACCATCAGCAGCACGCACAGCAGCACGACGACGGCGGTGACGCGGAACCAGGTGCGGCGGCGGTTGACCACGTCGAGCCCGGCCTCGCCGTTGTAGAGCCGGTGCGCCAGCGAGCTGCGGCCCGGCGCGCGGCGCGCGGTCGCCGCCGCGGACCCACCCTCGGTGGGCAGCCCGGCGTCGGCCAGCGCCTGGTCACCGGTGCTGTCGTCGGCGGCCTCGGTCAGGACGGCGCCGTCGTCCACCGTCTCGTCGGCATCGGTGCCCAGCGGGACGTCCGCCGCATCGTGGGGGTCGCGGGGGGTCATCGGTTGCTCCCGTTCGTGCTGCTGCTGCCGACCAGCTCGCGGTCGGGGCGGGCCGGCGGAGCCGGACGGCGGCTGTGGTCGACCTGGCCGAGGCCGGAGAACCGGTTGGTCCCGAAGCTCTTGACCCGGCTCAGCACCGCCATCAGCGGGTGGGTGAAGAGGAAGACGACCACCAGGTCGAGCACCGTGGACAGGCCCAGCGTGAACGCGAAGCCCTTCACGTCACCGATGGCCAGCCAGTAGAGGATCGCCGCGGCGAGGAAGCTCACCGCGTCGGCCGACAGGATCGTGCGCCGCGCGCGGACCCAGGCCCGCGGGGTGGCGCTGCGCAGGCTGCGGCCCTCGCGCACCTCGTCCTTGAGCCGTTCGAAGTAGACGACGAACGAGTCCGCGGTGATGCCGATGGACACGATGAACCCGGCGATGCCGGCGAGGCTGAGCGCGAAGCCGATCTGCCGGCCGAGCAGCACCAGGCTCGCGTACACCACGGCCGCGGACAGGATCAGGCTGGCGATCATGACCAGGCCGAGCAGCCGGTAGTAGAGGAGCGCGTAGACGAACACCAGGGCGACCCCGATGGCGCCGGCGATGAGCCCGGCCTTCAGCTGCTCGCTGCCCAGCTCGGTGGAGATCGACTGGGCCGTCGCCTGGGAGAAGGTCAGCGGCAACGCGCCGTACTTCAGCTGGTTGGCGAGGTCGGTGGCCTCGGTCTGGCTGAAGTTCCCGGTGATCTGGGTGGTGCCGCCGTTGATCGCCCCGTTGATGGTCGGGGCCGAGACGACCCGGCCGTCGAGGGTGATGCCCACGGCGTTGCCGACGTTGGCCGCGGTGTAGGCCGCCCAGGTGGTCGAGCCTGCGGAGTTGAAGTCGACGTTGACCACCCACGCGCCGGTCGCCGTCTCGGTGCCGGCGGTCGCGTTGGTGATGTCGGTGCCCTCGACGACGGCCGGGCCCAGCAGGTACTTGGCGGTGCCGTCGTCGGAGCAGGCGGCGATGTAGTCCTGGGCCCGGTCGACCGAGGTGGTGGTCGTGTCGCAGACCAGCGTCGCGTACTCGGCGGTGGCCTGCTCCTGGGTCACCGTGGGCGCGTCCGCGTCCGGGGCGGCCGTGTCGGTCGCCGCACCGGTGGTCGTGCCCGCGGCATCGGTGGGCGCCGCGGCGCTGCCGGTGGGTGCCGCGGAGTCCGTCGGCGCAGCGGAGTCGGTGGGCGCAGCACTGTCGGTGGCTGCCGGGGTGGCTGCCTCCGGCCCGGTCACGACCGGGCGGAACCGCAGCTGGGCGGTCGCACCGAGCTCGCGTGCCTTCTCGCCGTTGTCACCGGGCACCGAGATGACGATGTTGCTGCTGCCCTCTGTGACGACCTCGGCCTCGGCGACGCCCAGGCCGTTGACGCGCTGCTCGATGATCTGCCGGGCCAGCTCGAGGTCGGCCGGGTCGGGCGCCTTGCCGTCGGGCGTGCGGGCGGTGAGGGTGACCGTCGTCCCGCCCTGCAGGTCCAGGCCGAGCTGCGGGGTGCGGGAGTCGCCGGTGAAGAAGATCAGCGCGTACATCCCGACGATGATCAGGGCGAGGGCGGCGAAGTAGCGCCGGGCGGGGAGCTGGCGGGCGGCCATGTGCGGGACCCTGCTCAGCGCGTGGGGTCGGTGGGGTCGCCGTCGCCGTCGACGAAGCCCGTCGCGCCCGTGGAGTTCCCCGGGTCGACGGTGCCGGCGGCGGGCTTGCGGACCTCGAGGATCGCCGGGCGGGCGACGGTGATGACGACGCCGGGCGAGATCTCCACGTCGATGGTGCCCTCACCGAGACCGGCGACCGTGCCGTGGATCCCGCTGGTGAGCATCACCGGCGTCCCCACGGTGAGCGAGTCCTGCATCGCCTGGGCGTTGGCCGCGATCTTCTTCCGCTGCCGCGAGGGCAGCACGAAGAGGACGACGAACGCCAACGCGATCAGGATGAGCAACGGCAAGGATTCCACGACTGGTGAGCCTCTCTACCGCAGCGTCAGCGCGCGGTGGGTGCGGCCCGGGGCGGGCCGCTCGGGTACATCGGCGCCGGCTCGCTCCCCTGAGCACACGGGGCGTCCGGGGGCGCCGCACCCCGGACGACCCGGGTTGCGCGCCAGCGCGGTGGAGTCTAGGCGTCGAACAGCGTCTGTGACGAAGGCCCGTCCGGCGGCGGGTCGCCTGTGCCGCCGCTGAGGAGGAGACCGCCGCGGGGAACCGGGTGACCGAGGTGCCGGAAGGCCGCCTCGGTCGCCACCCGGCCGCGGGGCGTGCGGGCCAGCAGGCCGGCCCGCACCAGGAACGGCTCGCACACCTCCTCGACGGTGTGCGGCTCCTCCCCCACGGCCACGGCGAGGGTGGCCACGCCGACCGGCCCGCCGCCGAACCGGCTGACCAGGGCCTCGAGCACCGACCGGTCGAGCCGGTCCAGCCCCAGGTCGTCGACGTCGTAGAGGGCCAGCGCCGCCTGGGCCACCTCGAAGGTGATCCGCCCGTCCGCCCGCACCTCGGCGTAGTCCCGCACCCGGCGGAGCAGCCGGTTGGCGATCCGCGGCGTCCCCCGGGACCGGCCGGCGATCTCCGCCGACCCGGCCGGGGTGAGCTCGACCCCGAGCAGGTCGGCGCTGCGGGTCAGCACCCGCTCCAGGTCGGCGGTCTCGTAGAACTCCATCTGGCCGACGAAGCCGAACCGGTCGCGGAGCGGGCCGGTGAGCAGCCCGGCCCGGGTGGTGGCCCCCACCAGGGTGAACGGGTTGATCTCCAGCGGGATCGCGGTGGCGCCGGGGCCCTTGCCGACGACGACGTCGACCCGGAAGTCCTCCATCGCCATGTACAGCAGTTCCTCGGCCGGCCGGGCGATGCGGTGGATCTCGTCGATGAACAGCACGTCGCCGTGCCCGAGGTTGGACAGCATGGCCGCGAGGTCCCCGGACCGCTCGATCGCCGGACCGCTGGTGATCTTCACGGCGGTGCCCAGCTCGGACCCGATGATCAGCGCCAGGCTGGTCTTGCCCAGCCCGGGCGGGCCGGACAGCAGCACGTGGTCCGGTGGCCGGCCCCGCCGCTTGGCGCCCTCCAGCACGAGGTCGAGCTGGCGGGCGACCTTGGGCTGGCCGATGAAGTCGGCGAGCGAGTGCGGGCGCAGCGCCGACTCGACGACGCGCTCCTCGTCCCCGGCACGCGGGTCGACGGCGTCGTCGGGGACCCGGCCGAGGCCGGCGTCGGCCGCGGACAGCCCGCGGTCGAACGGCCCGCTCATGCCCGGCCCAGCAGCCGCAGCGCCTGGCGCAGCAGGACGGCGATCTCGACGGCACCGGTGGCGGCCACCTGCTCGTCGGCGACCGGCGCCAGCTGGCCGACCGCGCCCTCGGCCTCCTTGCCGCTCCAGCCGAGGCTGACCAGGGCGGCGGTCAGCTGGTCACGCCAGGGCGCGACCGGGGTGACGGAGGGGAGGCCGACCGCGGCGGGGCCGTCCAGCGAGGTGTCGCTGGTGGTGCTGCCGAGCCGGTCCCGCAGCTCCAGGACCAGCCGCTCGGCGCCCTTCTTGCCGATCCCCGGCACCTGCATGAGCGCCTTCAGGTCGCCCATCGAGACGGCGCGGCGCACCTCGCGGGGCGGGTGGATGGCCAGCACCGCCTGCGCCAGCCGCGGCCCGACGCCGTTGGCGGTCTGCAGCAGCTCGAACAACTGGCGCTCGTCGTCGTCCGCGAAGCCGTACAGGGTGAGCGAGTCCTCGCGGACGACGAGGCTCGTGGCCAGCCGGACCTGCTCCCCCACGGCGAGCCGGGCGATGGTGCCAGGCGTGCACTGCACCGACAGCCCCACCCCGCCGACCTCGACGACGGCGCCGTCGGGCGACACGGCCGCGACCCGGCCCGAGACCGAGGCGATCACCGGGAGATCCCGGTCCACCGCGGCAGCGTCCGCGCGGCCGGCACCGGCGCACCGATGCCGCCGGCGAGCGCGGCGACCCGCAGCCGCTGCTGGGCCGGCGCCCGCCAGACGTGGCAGATCGCCAGGGCCAGCGCGTCGGCGGCGTCGGCCGGCTTGGGCGGCGTCGCCAGCCCCAGCACGCGGGTCACCATCAACGTCACCTGCTCCTTGTCGGCCCGGCCGCTGCCGGAGATCGCGGCCTTGACCTCGCTGGGGGTGTGCCAGGCGACGGGCAGGTCGGCCTGCGCGGCAGCGAGGGCGGCGACCCCGGCGGCCTGGGCCGTGCCGGTCGCCGTCCCCTTGTTGTTCTGGTGGAACACCCGCTCGATGGCGACCGCGGCGGGACGGTGCTCACGCAGCAGGGCGGTCACCGCGGTGTGCACCTCCAGCAGCCGGAGCTCCAGGTCGAGGTCGGGAGAGGTACGGACGACGCCGACCCCCAGGGCCGTGGGCCGGGCACCCGGCCGCCCCTCCACCACGCCCCACCCGCACCGGGTCAGGCCCGGGTCGATGCCGAGCACACGCAGGCCGACCATCGCGACGCCCACCTCCCCAGTCTCGCACGAACACCTGTTCGAGGGGACGCTACGGGGCAACCGGCCACGCACCGGTACGACACGCCATGGCCCCCGTCCAGAGGCTCGTCCCGAGCTCGCGAGGGACGAGGGGACGGGGGTCCTTCCGCTAAGCGTCGATCTTCTCCATGACCTCGTCGGAGACGTCGTAGTTCGCGAAGACGTTCTGCACGTCGTCGAGGTCCTCGAGGGCGTCGATGAGCCGGAACACCTTGCCCGCGCCGTCCGCGTCCAGCTCGACCTGCACGCTGGGCACGAAGCCCATGTCGGCGGAGTCGTAGTCGATGCCGGCGTCCTGCAGCGCGGTGCGCACCGCGATCATGTCCCCGGGCTCGCAGACCACCTCGAAGGTGTCGCCGAGGTCGCGGACCTCCTCGGCCCCGGCGTCGAGCACGGCCATCAGGACGTCGTCCTCGGTGGTGCCGGCCGACGGCACCACGACCACGCCCTTGCGGGAGAACAGGTAGGACACCGAGCCGGGGTCGGCCATGTTGCCGCCGTTGCGGCTCATGGCGGTGCGGACCTCCATCGCCGACCGGTTCCTGTTGTCGGTGAGGCACTCGATGAGCACGGCCACACCACCGGGGCCGTAGCCCTCGTAGGTGATGCTCTGGTAGTCGACACCGCCGGCCTCGAGGCCACCTCCGCGCTTGACCGCGCGGTCGATGTTGTCGTTGGGCACCGAGCTCTTCTTCGCCTTCTGGACGGCGTCGTAGAGCGTCGGGTTGCCGGACAGGTCGGCACCGCCGGTGCGCGCGGCCACCTCGATGTTCTTGATCAGCTTGGCGAAGAGCTTGCCCCGCTTGGCGTCGATCCCGGCCTTCTTGTGCTTCGTCGTCGCCCACTTGGAATGGCCGCTCACGACACTCTCCCCTCACTGCCGGCGCCGACGCCGGCACCGTCCGAACTCAGGTCTCGGGCACGGGTCGCCCGCACCACTTCCACGAACATCGCGTGCACCCGGCTGTCGCCGGTGAGCTCGGGGTGGAAGCTGGTGGCCACCAGGCGACCCTGGCGGACCGCGACGATCTTACCGTCGGCCGGTCCGCCCACGACCCGGCCGAGGACCTCGACGCCGGGGCCGACCTCCTCGACCCACGGGGCGCGGATGAACACCGCGTGCACCGGACCGCCCGGGACCCCCTCGACCTCGACCTCGGTCTCGAAGGAGTCGACCTGCCGGCCGAAGGCGTTGCGCCGGACGACGACGTCCAGGCCGCCGACGGTCCGCTGGTCGGCCGGGGCGTCCAGCACCCGGTCGGCCAGCATGATCATCCCCGCGCAGGACCCGTAGACGGGCAGCCCCGCGCGGACGGCCTCCCGCAGCGGACCGAGCAGGCCGAACCGGTCGGCGAGCGTGGCCATCGTCGTGGACTCGCCACCGGGGACGACCAGCCCGTCGACGTCCGCGAGCTCCGCGGGCCGGCGGACGGTCACCGGCTCCGCACCCGCCGCCCGCAGCGCCGCCAGGTGCTCGCGGACGTCGCCCTGCAGCGCCAGCACCCCGATGACGACCTCACAGGACCGCCCAGCGCTCACCAGCCGCGGGTGGCGTAGCGCTCGGACTCCGGGAGTGTGCTGACGTTGATGCCGACCATCGGCTCACCCAGCCCGCGGGAGACCTTGGCGACCACGGCCGGGTCGTCGAAGAAGGTGGTGGCCTGCACGATCGCGGCGGCGCGCTGCGCCGGGTCACCGGACTTGAAGATGCCCGAGCCTACGAACACGCCCTCGGCACCCAGCTGCATCATCATCGCCGCGTCCGCCGGGGTGGCGATGCCGCCGGCGGTGAACAGGACGACGGGGAGCTTGCCGGTGAGGGCGACCTCGACGACCAGGTCGTGCGGGGCGCGCAGCTCCTTGGCAGCGACGAACAGCTCGGTCTCGTCCAGGTTGCCCAGGGTCATGATGCCTCGGCGCAGTGCACGCATGTGCCGGGTGGCCTCCACGACGTTGCCGGTGCCGGCCTCGCCCTTGGAGCGGATCATGGCCGCGCCCTCGGAGATGCGGCGCAGCGCCTCCCCCAGGTCGGTGGCCCCGCACACGAACGGCACGGTGAAGTCGGTCTTGACGATGTGGTGCGCCTCGTCGGCCGGGGTGAGCACCTCGGACTCGTCGATGTAGTCGACGCCGAGCGCCTGCAGCACCTGGGCCTCGACGAAGTGGCCGATCCGGGCCTTGGCCATCACCGGGATGGAGACCGCGGCGATGATCGACTCGATCATGTCCGGGTCGCTCATCCGGGCGATGCCGCCCTGGGCGCGGATGTCCGCGGGCACCCGCTCCAGCGCCATGACCGCGACCGCACCGGCGTCCTCGGCGATCTTGGCCTGCTCGGCGGTGACGACGTCCATGATGACGCCGCCCTTGAGCTGCTCGGCCATGCCGCGCTTGACCCGGTCGGTCCCGGTGCCGCTGGGGAGGTCGGGTGTGCTGGGGAGGTCGGGTGTGCTGGGGGCGTTCTGGGCCACGGGGTGCTGCCTTCGGGTCGGGCGGGACGGACGACCCACCCTACGGCGGCTCAGCCGCGCGGCCGCGAGCCGCCGGTGTGCGGGGAACCGGCGAGGACGGCGTCCAGCCCGTCGTCGATGTCGAAGTAGCGGGGCAGCGGACGGGCGGCGTGCAGCCGGAGCACCCGGGGCAGCCGGCTGCGGCGCAGCGCACGGGTGTCCCGGACGGCGTCGTTGTAGAACCGCCGCGCCAGGGCCACCCGCATCCCGGCGTCGCCCAGCTCGGGGCTCAGCACCGGCTCGGGCACCCGGCGCAGCAGCCGGCCGAGCCGGTTCTCGGCGGCCTCCCGGTCGCCGGCGCTCGGGGCCCGGGCACCGGCTGCGGCGTCGGCGAGCTCCCCGGCGAGGTCGGCCCCGAGGTCGTCGGTCCGCTCCCGGGCCAGCGCCGCGGTGAGCTCGGCCCGGCGCAGCAGCGCCCCCTCGAGCACCTCCCGCGCCCGCCGCACCCGGCCGGCGAGCCGGCGCAGCCGGGTGAGCGTGAAGGTGGTCCAGGCCAGCAGCGCGACGAGCAGGACGGCGGCGGCGCTCAGCAGCCAGGTCCCGGGGTCCACAGCGGACCAGGCTAGCGCCGCACCCGCCGGCGGAACGGCCCTCCGGTCGTGGGATCGCCGTCCGGGTCGTGCGGCGCCGCGCCGAGCAGGGCGGCGTCGCCCTCGTGCGAGGCGGTCACCCCGAGGCCGCCCGTGGGGGCCACCGTCTCGTAGACGGCGAGGATCCGGTCGGCGACCACCGACCAGTCGTAGCCGGCCACGGCCTGCCGGCCGGCCTCGGTCAGCTGCGCCCGGCGCTCGGGGTCCGCCAGCAGGCCGGACAGCGCACCGGCCAGCGCGGCGGCGTCGCCCCGGGGCACCAGCACCCCTGCCGCACCGTCCTCGAGGACCCGCGCGAAGGCGTCCAGGTCACTCGCGACCACCGGCGCGCCGGCGGCCATGGCCTCCAGCAGGACCACCCCGAAGGACTCCCCCAGCAGGTTGGGCGCGCAGTAGACGTCGACCGAGCGCAGGAAGGCGGCCTTCTCCGGCTCGGTCAGCTCACCGAGGAGCGTCACGTGCGGCGCCAGCTCCGCCCCGACCAGGTCGGCGAAGTCACCCGGGTCGCCCCGGCCGGCGACCAGCAGCCGGGCGCCGGGGTGGTCGCGGACCACGCTGCGCATCGCCTCGAGCAGCACCGGCAGGCCCTTGCGCGGCTCGTCGTAGCGCCCCAGGAACCCGATCGTCGGGCCGCCCCGCCCACGGGCGTGCCCCGGCAGCGAGGGGCCCTCCGCGAAGCCGGCGACGTGCACGCCGTTGGGGATCACCACCGCGTCACCGCCGAGGTGCTCGACCTGCACCCGGCGGGCGAAGTCCGAGACGGCGATCCGGCCGCCGATCTTCTCCAGCCACGGCCGGACCCACGGGCCCCAGACGGCGAGGAACTTCGACCGGGTGGTCGCCGCGTGGAAGGTCGCCACGATCGGGCCCTTGGCGATGATGCAGACCAGCAGCGACACCGAGGGCGGGGCCGGCTCGTGCACGTGGACGACGTCGAAGGCGCCCTCCCGCAGCCAGCGGCGCACCCGCGCGGCCGACACCAGACCGAACTGGACGCTGGCCATCGAGCCGTTGTACGGGACCGGCACCGCGCGGCCGGCCCAGGTGACGTGCTCGGCGGGGAGGTTCTCCTCGTGCTCAGCCGGGGTCAGCACCGCGACGTGGTGGCCCCGTCCGCGGAGGGTCTCGGCGAGGTCGCGCACGTGGTACTGGACGCCGCCGGGGACGTCCCACTGGTACGGGCAGACCAGACCGATGCGCATCAGGCCGGCTCCCTCGACTCCCGCGGCACCGCTGCCGGCGCGGGAGCGCCGGGCGGGGCGGGCCGGCCGTCCGGCCCGACGTCGGGCCAGATCCGGCCGAGCACGTGCCAGTCCTCGGGCCGCTCGCCGATCGTGGCGGCGAACGCGTCGGCGACCTGCTGCATCGCCGCGCCGACCCGCTCCCGCAGCCGGTCCGGCCCGGCGACCGGCACCTCGGGGTGGACGACGAACCGCCAGCCGTCGCCGTCGAACTGGCAGACGGCGGGCAGCAGCGCCGCGCCGGTCTGCGCGGCGAGCAGCGCCGGGCCGCCGGGCATCGCGGACCGCCGGCCGAAGAAGGTCACCGGGACACCCGAGCCGGAGAGGTCCCGGTCGACCAGCAGGCAGGTCGTCCCGCCGTCGGCCAGCCACTCGCGGAGCACGGTCGAGCTGGGCCGCTCGCCGCCGGTGAGCGGCACCACGCGCATGCCCAGGCCCTCCCGGAACTCGACGAACCGGCGGTACAGCGACTCCGGCCGCAGCCGTTCAGCCACGGTGAGGAAGGGGCCGCCGAGCCAGTCGACCAGCCAGACCCCGGCGGCGTCCCAGTTGCCGCTGTGCGGCAGGGCGAACACGATGCCGCGGCCCTCCGCCCGGGCCCGCTCCAGGTGCTCCTGGCCGAGCATCGTCGAGGCCGCGACGATCCGGTCCCGGTCGAGCACCGGCAGCCGGAACGCCTCCTGCCAGTACCGGGCGTAGGACTGCACGGCCCGCCGGGTGAGGGCGTCGAGCGCGGCGTCGTCCAGGGTGCCGCCGGTGACGACGTCGAGGTTGGCGCGCAGCTGGCGCACGCCGCGACCGCCCCGACGGGCCGCGAGCGCTCCCCCACCGGCGAACAGCCCGCGGGCGAGCGGGCCGGGCAGCAGCCGGACCGCCCGCCACCCGGCCGCGAAGCCGGCGTCGGTGAGCCGGTCGCGCAGCGCGGCGGCTCGGGTCACGGCGGCTCGGGTCACGGCGGGTCGCGTCACGGCGGGGCGGGTCACGGCAGGCCCGTCACGTCGGG
>NZ_SJEX01000078.1 GCF_005930495.1 Modestobacter excelsi
CTTTGTCGTCGGCAGCGTCAGAGGTGTATAAGAGACAGGTTCCCGCCCCCGGCACGCCCTCCACGCCCGGGACCGAGGACGAGCAGGACGGCGACCCGAACGTCGTGGCCACCGGCCTGACCGTCCCGACCGGCCTCGTGGTGCTGCCCGACGGCAGCGCGGTCGTCGGCGAGCGTGACTCCGGCCGACTGCTGCAGGTCTTCCCCGACCGCTCCCCCGCCCGCGAGCTGATGACGCTGCCGGTCGACGCCGGTGGGGACGGCGGCCTGCTCGGGCTGGCGCTGTCCCCCACCTTCGCCGAGGACGGCCTGGTCTACGCCTACCTCTCCACCGCGACCGACAACCGGGTGGTCCGCTTCCCGCTCGGCGGCACGCCGAACCCCGTCCTCACCGGGATCCCCCGTGGTGAGGTCGACAACGGCGGCGGGCTGCTGTTCGGCCCCGACGGCACGCTCTACGTCGGCACCGGCGACACCGGCGATCCCGCGCTGGCCGAGGACCCGGTGTCGCTGGCCGGCAAGGTGCTCGCCATCGACGTCTTCGGCCAGCCGGTGGGCGCCGGGCCGGTGCTCAGCCGCGGGCACCAGGACGTCACCGCGCTGTGCCAGGGCCCGATGCAGCTCTACGCCACCGACGAGGCCCGGTCGGGCAGCGACGTCCTCGACGCCGTCAGGCCCAGCGGCGACGTCGGACCCGACGGCACGGACCCGGTGCTCGAGGTGCCCGCGGCCGAGGGCGGGCTCGGCGGCTGCACCGTCTCGGGCCCCTACGTGTTCCTCGGGGCGATGGACGGCCGGCAGGTGCGGGTGACCCAGCTCGACGGCAGCGGCGACCTGGTCGGTGAGCCCCAGCCGTTCCTGGAGGACCAGTACGGCCGGCTGCGCACGGTGGTGCTCGACCCGACGGGCGCGCTGTGGATCACCACGTCCAACCGGGACGGCGTGGGCACGCCGGAGGAGGACGACGACCGGGTGCTGCGGGTGGTCCCGCCGTCCTCGGGGTCCGACTCACCCCTGTAGCAGCGAGGGCCGGGTGAACCGGTGGACGACGTGGTCCGGCGGGTCGGCGGGGTTGTCCGGGCTCAGCTCACCGGCGGCGTACCAGCCGGCACCCGCCCGGCGCAGCGCCCGCCACGAGGCCACGTTGCCCAGCGCCACGGGCACCAGCACGTCGGCGGCGTCGGGGTGGTCGTCGAACCCCCGCGCCACGGCGGCGGCGATCATCGCGGTGCCCAGCCCGCGGCCCCGGGCGGACGGCTCGCCGATGAGGTAGTCGATGCTCAGCGCCCCGGCCGGGACGACGCAGACCGGCGTGAGCTCCTCGACGTACTCGGGGTAGGCCTCGATCGGGTACACCTGCACCAGACCGAACGGGGCGCCGTCGTGCTCGGCCACGTACAGCGCGGTGACGTCCTCGCCGTCCAGGCTCGGGCCGAAGTCCCGCTCGAGCGCCTCGGGCGTGCTCTCGTGGTGCCACCACCGGACGACCAGCGGCTCGGCCAGCCAGCGGCCGAGCAAGGGGAAGTCGGCCCGGACCAGCGGGCGCAGCTCGACGGCAGGCAGCTCCACGCCGCCCACGCTAGGAGCTGAGCACCCGCTCCTCGAGCATCCGCTTCACGGTGCCGGCGTCGGCCTTGCCGCGGGTGGTCTTCATGACCGCACCGACCAGCGCACCGAGCGCCTGCACCTTGCCCGACTGCACCTTCGCGACGACGTCCGGCGCACCGGCGATCGCCGCCTCGACGGCGGCGACGAGCTCGTCGCTCTCCCCCAGCACTGCCAGCCCCTGGGCGGCGACGACCTGCGCCGGGCCGCCCTGGCCGGCGAGCACGCCGTCCAGCACCTGCCGGGCCAGCTTGTCGTTGATGGTGCCCTCGGCGATGAGCCCGGACAGCTCGGCGACCTGCGCCGGGGTGATCGGCAGCTCGGCGAGCTCGGTGCCGGCCTCGTTGGCCCGGCGGGCGAGGTCGCCCAGCCACCACTTGCGGGCATCGCCGGGGCTGGCGCCCGCGGCGACGGTCTGCTCGACCAGGCCGAGCGCGCCGGCGTTGGCCAGCCAGGTCATCTCGGTGCCGGAGATGCCCCACTCCTGCTGCAACCGGGCACGGCGGGCAGCCGGCAGCTCGGGCAGCGCGGCCCGCAACTGCTCGATCCAGTCGGCGTCCGGGGCGAGCGGCACGAGGTCGGGCTCGGGGAAGTACCGGTAGTCGGTCGCCTCCTCCTTGCTGCGCCCGGAGGACGTCGTGCCGGTGTCCTCGTGGAAGTGCCGCGTCTCCTGCACGACCCGGCCGCCCCCGTCGAGGACGGCGGCCTGTCGGCGCATCTCGAACCGGACGGCGCGCTCCACCGAACGCAGCGAGTTCACGTTCTTGGTCTCGGTGCGGGTGCCCAGCTCCAGGGCGCCGATCGGGTTGAGCGAGATGTTCACGTCGCAGCGCAGGCTGCCCTGCTCCATCCGGACGTCGGAGGCGCCCAGTGCCTGCACGATCTCGCGCAGCTCGGTGACGTAGGCGCGGGCCACCTCGGGGGCCTTCGCGCCGGCGCCGGGCACCGGTCGGGTGACGATCTCCACCAGCGGGATGCCCGCCCGGTTGAAGTCGATCAGCGAGTGGTCGGCGCCGTGGATGCGCCCGGTGGAACCACCGACGTGCAGGTTCTTGCCGGTGTCCTCCTCCAGGTGCACGCGCTCGATCTCGACTCGGTACTCACGCCCGTCCACCTCGACGTCCAGGTGGCCGGCGACGCACAGCGGCTCGTCGTACTGGCTGGTCTGGAAGCCCTTGGGGATGTCCGGGTAGAAGTAGTTCTTCCGCGCGAACCGGGACCAGCTCGCGATCCGGCAGCCCAGCGCCAGGCCGATCCGGATGGTGGCCTCGACCGCGGCGGCGTTGGCGACCGGCAGCGAGCCGGGCATGCCCAGGCAGACCGGGCAGGTGTGGGTGTTCGGCTCGGCGCCGAAGGTGGTCGCGCAGCCGCAGAACATCTTCGAGGCGGTGCCCAGCTCGACGTGGGTCTCCAGCCCGATGACCGGCTCGTAGCGGGTGAGGACCTCGTCGTAGTCGACCAGGCGGTCGCCGGTGGTCATGGTCGTCACTTCAGCTCCTCGGAGGACGACGGGGTGGTGCGGAAGGCGAACGCGGCGGCCGCGCCGGTGAGCACGCCGAGGACGATGAAGACGGCGAACACCGCCTGGCCGCTGAGGGCCCAGCCGACGATGCCGACCACGATGACGAAGACGGTGAGGGCCCAGGCGGCCTTCAGTGCGCCGCTCATGCCGCACCCGCCGGGGTGGGCAGCTCGTCGAGGAGCCGGTGGCCGCGGGCGCCGTCCTGCGCGGCCTCGAGCGCGGCGGCCACCCGGTAGCAGCGGTCGTCGGCGAGCGCAGGGGCCATCACCTGGAGGCCGACGGGCAGCCCGTCGGACAGCCCGCTGGGCACCGAGATGGCCGGCAGCCCGGCCAGGCTCGCCGGCAGCGTGCACAGGTCGGCGGCGTACATCGCGATCGGGTCGTCGACCCGGGTGCCGATCGGGAACGCGACGGTCGGCGTGGTGGGGCTGACCAGCACGTCGACGTCGGCGAAGGCCGCGGTGAACTCGCGGGTGATCAGCGTCCGGACCTTCTGCGCCTGCCCGTAGTAGGCGTCGTAGTAGCCGCTGGACAGCGCGTAGGTGCCGAGGATGATGCGGCGCTTCACCTCGGGGCCGAAGCCCTGCTCGCGGGTGAGGGCCATGACGTCGTCCAGGTCGCGGTTGCCGTCGTCCCCGGCGCGGAGGCCGAAGCGGACCCCCTCGTAACGGGCCAGGTTGGACGAGGCCTCGCTGGGCGCGATCAGGTAGTAGGCCGGCAGCGCCAGGTCGAAGGAGGGGCAGGAGACCTCGACGACCTCGGCGCCCAGCCCGGCGAGCACCTCGACCGCCTCCCGGGTGCGGGCCAGCACGCCGGGCTCGTAACCCTCGGTGTGGCCGTCCCCGCCGAGCTCCCGCACGACCCCGACCCGGACGCCCCGCAGGTCGCCGGCGGCGCCGGCGCGGGCGGCGTCGGCCAGCCCGACCAGCGGCGCGTCGATGCTCGTGGAGTCGCACCGGTCGTGGCCGCCGATGACCTCGTGCATCAGCGCGGCGTCGAGCACGGTGCGCGCCAGCGGGCCGGCCTGGTCGAGGCTGGAGGAGAACGCGATCAGGCCGTAGCGGGAGACCGAGCCGTAGGTGGGCTTGTGCCCGACCAGGCCGGTGACGGCGGCCGGCTGCCGGATCGAGCCGCCGGTGTCGGTGCCGATCGCCCAGGGGGCGAGGTGGCCGGCGACCGCGGCCGACGACCCACCGGACGAGCCGCCCGGGATGCGGTCGAGGTCCCACGGGTTGCGGGTCACCTGGTAGGCGCTGTTCTCGGTGGAGGAGCCCATCGCGAACTCGTCCATGTTGGTCTTGCCCAGCAGCACGGTGCCGGCGTCGGCGAGCCGGGTGGCGATGGTGGCGCTGTAGGGCGGCCGCCAGCCCTCGAGGATCTTCGAGCCGCTGGTGGTCGGCACGCCCTGGGTGACGACGAGGTCCTTGAGCGCGACCGGCACCCCCGCCAGCGGGCCCAGCTCCTCGCCCCGTGCGCGGGCCTCGTCGACGGTGGTCGCGGCAGCGACCGCGGCGTCGTCCTCGACGTGCAGGTAGGCACCGAGGCGGCCGTCCTCGGTGGCGATCCGGTCCAGGTGCGCGCGGGTCACCTCGACCGCGCTCACCTCCCCGGCGGTCAGCAGCCGGCCGAGCTCGGCGACGTCGATGCGCGTGAGGTCCGTCACTCTTCTTCCCCCAGGATGCGCGGGACGCGGAACCGGCCCTCTTCGGCGGCGGGCGCCCCGGCCAGCACCGCGTCACGCGGCAGGCTGGGCCTCACCTCGTCGGCGCGCAGCACGTTGGTGAGCGGGACGGCGTGCGACATCGGCGGGACGTCGGCCACCGCGGCCTCCCCCACCCGCGCCACCGCGGCCAGCACCTGGTCGAGCTGGCCGGCGAACCGGTCGAGCTCCTCGTCGGTGACCGCCAGGCGCGACAACCGCGCCAGGTGCGCGACGTCGTCCCGCGAGATGCTGCTCATGCTGCGCCGTCCATGCTGGGTCAGGACCCTCTTCCTCATCGCTCCAGGACCCCGTCACTCTACGCGGGAGCCACTTCCCGCCCGATCGCGCGGCGGGGCTGGTCCCCGGGCCCGGGATGGGGAAGGCTGGGGCCTGTTCACGATCGACGTCGATCGGCCGCGCAGCACGGCACCGGAGGGATCCGTGTCCTATCTCTTGCGGCTGGTCGTCCCCGACCGGCCCGGCACGCTCGGCGCGGTCGCGACCGCGCTCGGCGCCGCCGGCATCGACATCATCTCCGTCGACGTCCTGGAACGGGGCAACGGCGTCGCCGTGGACGACGTCGTGGTGGAGCTCCCCGCCGACCGGGTGGCCGACAGCCTGATCACCGCGGCGACTGCCGTGCCCGGGGTGCAGGTGGAGTCGCTCCGCCCGTTCGCCGGCCCGCTGGACACCCACCGCGAGCTGGACCTGCTGGAGGCCCTCGCGCCCGCCGGCGTGGGCACCGCGAAGGTGCTCGCCACGGAGCTCCCGCGGGTCTTCCGAGCCGGCTGGGCGGTGGTGCTGGCCGACGGCCGGACCGACGTCACGCTGCTGGCCGCCTCCGACGCCGCGCCCGCGCTGGAGGGCATCGCCCTGCCGTGGCTGCCGCTCAGGTCGCCGATGCTGCTGCCCAGCGACGCGGACTGGGTGCCCGAGCGGTGGCAGGAGATGGCGGTGGAGATGATGGCCGCGCCGCTGGACCCCGACGGCGCGGCGGTGCTGCTCGGCCGCTCCGGCGGGCCGGCGTTCCGCCGCTCGGAGCTGCTGCGGCTGGCCCACCTCACCGGGCTCGCCGCCACCGTCGCCCGGCTGCCCCCGGCCTAGCGGGAGGACCCCTCAGCCTCGGGAGGAGCGCTCCCGTCGCCGATGGTGGCCACCTCGCGCGCGGCGTCCGGGCCCTGGTCCAGCAGCACCGCGAAGCCGTCGTCGTCCAGGATCGGCGCCTTCACCGACACGGCCTTGTCGTACTTGCTGCCGGGGTCGGCGCCGACGACCACGAAGCCGGTCTTCTTCGAGACCGAGCCGGTCACCTTGCCGCCGCGTTCCTGGATGGCGGCGATCGCGGAGTCGCGGCTGTGGTCGCGCAGCGACCCGGTGACGACGACGGTGACCCCGGTCAGCGGGCCGGGACCGGCCTCCTCGCCCTCGTCGACCATCCGGACGCCGGCCTGGCGCCACTTCTCGACCACGTCCCGGTGCCAGTCGACGGCGAACCAGTCACGGACCGCGGTGGCTATGGTCGGGCCGACGCCCTCCGCGGCGGCGAGCTCCTCCTGGCCGGCCTCCTGCAGCCGGTCCAGCGAGCGGAACTCCCGGGCCAGTGCCTGCGCGGCGGTCGGGCCGACGTGCCGGATGGACAGCGCGACCAGCACCCGCCAGAGCGGGACGTCCTTGCGGGTCTGCAGGTTGGCGAGCAGCTTCTGCCCGTTGGCGGAGAGGGTGCCGTCCTTCTTGGTGAAGAAGTCGGTGCGCCGCAGGGCGTCCTCGTCGAGGGAGAAGACGTCGCCCTCGTCGGTGAGCAGGTGGCTCTCCAGCAGCGCGATGGCTGCCTCGTAGCCCAGCACCTCGATGTCGAAGGCGCCCCGGCCGGCGACGTGGAACACCCGCTCCCGCAGCTGCGCCGGGCAGGACCGGGCGTTCGGGCAGCGGATGTCGGCGTCGCCCTCCTTCTCCGGGCGCAGCTCGGTGCCGCACTCGGGGCAGTGCGTGGGGAAGACGAACTCCCGCTCGGAGCCGTCGCGGGCGGCGACCACCGGGCCGAGGACCTCCGGGATGACGTCGCCGGCCTTGCGGATGACGACGGTGTCGCCGATCAGCACGCCCTTGCGCCTGACCTCGCTGGCGTTGTGCAGCGTGGCGAGCTGGACGGTGGAGCCGGCGACCTTGACCGGCTCCATGTAGGCGAACGGGGTGACCCGGCCGGTGCGGCCGACGTTGACCCGGATGTCGTGCAGCTTCGTCGTCGCCTCCTCCGGGGGGTACTTGAAGGCGATGGCCCAGCGGGGGGCGCGGCTGGTCGACCCGAGCCGGCGCTGCAGGGAGACCTGATCGATCTTGACGACGACGCCGTCGATCTCGTGCTCGACCGAGTGCCGCTGCTCGCGGTACCGCTCGATGAAGGCCCGCACGCCCTCCAGGTCCTCGACCACGGCGTAGCGCGTGCTGACCGGCAGCCCCCAGGTCTGCAGCTGCTCGTAGGCCGTCGACTGGCGCTCGGGCTCGAAGCCGCGGCGGGCGCCGATGCCGTGCACCACCATGCTGAGCGGGCGCTTGGCGGTCTCGCGGGCGTCCTTCTGCCGCAACGAGCCGGCGGCGGCGTTGCGCGGGTTGGCGAACGGCGCCTTGCCGGCCTCGACCAGGCCGGCGTTGACCTCGGCGAAGGCGGCGACCGGGAAGTAGACCTCGCCGCGGACCTCGAGGAAGTCCGGGACGTCGTCGCCGCGCAGCTGCTGGGGGACGACGGCCATGGTGCGGACGTTGGCGGTCACGTCTTCCCCCGTCGTCCCGTCACCGCGGGTGGCGGCGCCGGTGAGCCGGCCGCGCTCGTAGACCAGGTCGATGGCCAGGCCGTCGACCTTGAGCTCGCAGAGGAAGCCGGCGCCCGCGGCGCCGTCGCGCTCGGCACGGGCGGCCCAGGCGGACAGCTCGTCGGAGGAGAAGACGTTGTCCAGGCTCTGCATCCGCTCTGGGTGCGTGACCGGGGCGAAGGTGGCACCGAAACCGCCGTTGACCTTCTGGCTCGGCGAGTCGGGGGTGACCAGCGCCGGGTGGGCCGACTCGAGGGCCTTGAGCTCGCCCATCAGCTCGTCGTACTGACCGTCGCTGACCAGCGGGGCGTCCTGGACGTAGTAGGCGAACGCGTACCCGTCCAGCTGCTCGGACAGGTCGCGGTGCCGGGTGCGCGCGTCGTCGGGGACCTGGGTGAGGTCCTCCCGGTCGACCGCAGCCTCCACCGACGGCTGGTCCACGCCGTCGACGGCTTCCCGCTCCACCTCTGCCTCGGTGCTCACGTCGCTGACGGTATCCGGAGGGTCGGACGAGAAACCGCCGAACGACCCGCGCTCACCCGTCCGGGACCCATGGACGAGCGGGGACTCAGATCCGGAGGAGTGGTCCGATGAGGATCTCGGTGCCGTCGGGGCGGTAGGTGTGCCATCGGCCGCCGGGATCTCGTTCGATCCGGAACCCGTGATGCACCTTGGTGTGTGTAAGGACCACTCCCTCCCCACGACTCGCAAGCTCGCCGCGGGCCCCTGGGAGTGGCCGGGTGGTGCACCTCGCACCAGTGGGTGGGGGCGTCGCAGCCGGTGAACACGCAGTGCCGGTCCCGGCGCTCCACGGCCTTGCGCAGGCTGGGGGTGACCACCCGGTGGTCCCGGCCCAGGTCCAGCGGCACCCCGTCGGGGCCCATCACGATGCGGGAGATGGCACCGTCGCAGGCCAGCCAGCGGGCGCGGGCGGCGGAGATCTGCGCGCCGAAGCCGGTGCGGGCCGCACCCGGGCCGGTGGCGGGGTCGACCACGTCCTCCAGCCCGACTTCGAGGACCACCTGGGGCTTGACGGTGCGCAGCAGCGGCAGGTTCCCCGACGCCAGGGCGTTGTCGCAGAGCTGGACGAGGGCGTCGGCCTGCTGCTGGGCGCGGGTCCGGGTGTCGCCCTGGGGGCGGGCGGCTTGCACGATGGCCTCGATCGCGGCCCGCACCTTCTCGAAACCGACCGCGTCCAGGTCGAAGCGGCCGGTGCCGCTGCCCTCGGCGTGCCGGGTGAACAACAGCCGGCGCCCCTCGGTGGGGTCGGGTTCGGTGCCATCAGGGTCCAGGGCCTGCCGGTAGTGGTGCACCACCTGCGGCAGCCGGTCGTGCGCCTCACCCTCGGCGACGGCGACCAGCGCCCGGTCGACCGCCCCGAGGTCGACGTCCTGTTCGTCGGCGGCGGCCCGCTCGGCCTCCCCGGCGATGGGGGCGATGGTCGCGACCTGGGCGGCGGTGAGCGTGCCGGCGGCGAACGCCGCCGCGGTGGCCGGCAGGTGCTCCAGCGCCCGGCCCGACCGCACCAGCCGCCCGGCCTCACCGGCGGTCAGGTGCCCGTGCCCGCGCAGCCAGGAGGCCACCGTCTTCGTGCCGTCGTGCTCCGCGGCGCCGGTCAGCTCGCACCGGCGCACGGTGCGGGTGATCTCGGCGGCGATCCGGTTGGACAGCACCAGCAACGGACCCAGCCGCTCCAGCAACGCCGGGCCGGTGAGCAGGTCGAGGTCCTCGGCGGCCAGGGCGTCCAGCGCGGACTGCAACTCCCCCACCGGACACCTCCTCCACTGCTTCGAACAGGTGTACGAAGTCTAGCGGTATCAGGAGTGCCCGACAAGACATATTCGCAGGTCAGGCACCCGTCCACAGATCACGCGGAGCGCTTGACAGGGCACCGACAACCGACGCATAGGCCGAAGGCGTGCTTTTGGCGCTGCCGGCACGGACGCCGAAGGCGTGCCTTTGGCGCTCCCCCTGGAGGACCGCATCGGCGGCGGGGGTCACTCCGGCTGGAGGTACTTCGCGGCCTCGCGGACGTGGGCCATCGCCGTCCGGGCGTAGGCCGGGCTCGCGCCCGCCAGGCCGCAGGCCGGGGTGAGCGTGACGGCGGTGTGCAGCTGCTCAGCCGGGAAGCCCAGCTCGTTCCACCAGGCGGTCAGCCGGCTGGCGGTCGCCTTGGCCGGCGTCAGCGTCGCGTCGGTCCCCGGGACGACGCCGACGAGCAGGTGGGTACCGGCCTCCACGGCCGTGCCGACGGCATCGAGGTCCTGCACCGTGCCGAGGTCGAAGGACAACCCGGCGGCCCCCGCAGCGCGGAACAGGTCCAGCGGCGCCCGCTGCGCGCAGCAGTGGACGACGACCGGGGCGGGCACCCGGTCGACGAGCAGGGTGAGCAGCTCCTCCACCACGTGCGCCTCGACCGCCGGCAGCTTCCCGAAGCCGCTGACCGTCGGCAGGCCGCCCTGCAGGACGGCGGGTACCGACGGCTCGTCGAGCTGGACGACGACCTGGGCGCCGGGCACCCGGGCCGAGACGTCGGCGACGTGCGCAGCGATGCCCTCGGCCAGCGACTGCGCCAGGTCCCGACGCGCGCCGGGGTCGACGACGGCCCGGTCACCACGGGTCCGCTCGAGTCCGGCCGCGAGGGTCCACGGCCCGGCCACCTGCACCTTGAACGGTCCGGTGTACCGCTCGGCGACCTCGAACAGCGCGTCCACGTCCCGGGCCAGCATCCCCTGCGCCCGGCGCACGTCGGCGCCGGGCCGGGTGACCAGCCGCCAGCCGGCCGGGGTCAGGTCGACGTGCAGGTCGACCAGAAGTGCCGCCGTGCGACCGATCATGTCGGCCCCGGCGCCGCGCCCAGGGAGCTCGGGCAGGTGCGGGAAGTCCGGCAGCTCCCCGGTCACCAGCCGGATCGCCTCCACCGGGTCGGTGCCGGGGAGGGACCCGACGCCGGAGGCCGGCCCCCACACGGTGGGGACCGGCCTCAGGTCGGTGCCGTCGGGCTCGTCGCCCGGGGTGCTGCCGTCGTCGGGCAGTTCGATCGAGGAGGCCACGGCGCCGACGGTAGCCCGCCGGCGCGGTGGCCTCGCCGACCGGTCAGACCGGCTTGGCGTGGTTCGCCGGAGGCGGGCTGACCGGGGAGTGCTTCTCGAAGTAGGTCACGGCGGTGTCCGCGTCGACCGGGCCGGTGATCGGGTTCGTTCCCGTCTTGAAGGCCGCGAAGCTGTCACCGCCGCCGATCAGGAACGAGTTCGCCACCGCGCGGTAGCTCGCCTTCGGGTCGATGACCGTGCCGTTCAGCGTGATCGACGAGGCGATCACCCGCTGACCCTCCGGCGCTGCGGCGTCGTAGGAGTAGGAGAAGCCCTCCGACGTCCCGAGGATCAGCTGGCTGCTGCGTGCGGCAGAGGGGAACTGCTGCTCCAGCACGTCCTTGATCGCCGCACCGGTCAGGGTCACCGCGTTGACGGTGTTGCTGAACGGCTGGACGTTGAACACCTCCCGGAAGGTCACCTGACCCGGGGCCTCACCGCCCTGGCTGGACGCGTACGTGAGGTCGGTGCGCAGCCCGCCCGGGTTCATGAAGGCGATCACCGGGTTGCCGTACTGGTCGGACTGCAGCGCCTCGAGCTGGGCCTGGGCGACCAGGTTGCCCAGGCTGGACTCGCCGCCGCGGTTCTCCACCGGCGCCGGGTTGGGCACCTCCGCGGTGGGCGCGGGGGTGGTGTAGGCGCGGGTGATGTCGGCGGTGATCGACCCGACCACCACGTTGCCGGCCTCCGCGGCCCGGCCGTTCCAGTAGTCGACGATCCCCTGCACCGTGGCGTCCGGGGCAGTGCGGGTCACCGGCACGTTGGTGGCCGAGTAGGTCGCCGAGCGGTTCACGTCGCCGGTCTTGCGGTCCAGCGAGAGGCGGATGTCGGTGATCAGCCGGCCGTAGTAGCCGGCCTGGGTGACCAGGCGCTCGTGGCCCTTGCCGTCGGCGAGCTTGCAGTTGTAGGCGTTGTGGGTGTGCGCGCTGACGATCAGGTCGACCGCGGGGTCGATCCGCTGGTTGATGTCGACGATCGGGCCGGTGAGCCCGGCACAGCCGTCGTAGGCCGGCGTGGGGGGCGCCGCGTTGCCGGCCGTGCCGCCCTCGTGGACCAGGACGCCGATGGCCTGGATGCCCATGGCCTGCAGCTCGGGCACCCAGGTGTTGACCGCCTGCGCCTCGTCGATGACGTCGACGTCGGCGATGCCGGTCGGCGCCACGATGGTCGGGGTCGTCTTCGTGACCACGCCGATCATGGCGACCTTCTGGTTCGCCGGCGTGGTGAAGACCTGGTACGGCGGCAGCATCGGCTGCCCGGTCTCCTTCGAGACGACGTTCGCGGCGAGGTAGGGGAAGTCCGCCCCCTCGAACTCGTGGCCGTCGGTCCCGAAGCAGCCGTCGACGCCCACCGTGATGCCCTCGCACTCGGTGACGTCGTCGGTGTACGTGCCGTCGGTGGCCGCGGAGATCCGGCGGAGCTCGTCGGTGCCCCGGTCGAACTCGTGGTTGCCGACCGAGGAGACGTCCAGCCCCATGGCGTTGAGGACCTCGATGGTCGGCTCGTCCTTGAACACGCTCGACTCGAACGGCGAGGCGCTGACCAGGTCACCCGCGCCGACGAACAGCGACGTGTGCGGGCCCTGCGTGGTGCCGTCGAAGGACGACTGCAGCGTCTTGACCGTGGTGGCCACGTTCGCGCTGCCACCGACGACGGTCTTGACGTCGTCGGTCGACCCGTAGGCACCGTCCGGCCCTGGAGCGGTGAGCAGCTGACTGTCCGAACCGGTGGTCTCGGTGATGCGGCCGTGGAAGTCGTTCATCGCCAGCAGCTGGACGGTCACGTCCTTGGGCGCGGCGGAGGCGGCGGTGGGCAGACCCACGACCGTGGCAGCGGCCACGGTCACGGTCACGGTCACGGCGATCGTCAGGCGCGTTCTGCGCAAGGGTCCTCCAGGACACGAGGACCGGGCCGTGCGGTGCTCGGCCCGGCAGCGGGGCACTGAGGTCTGAACTCGCTTTGAGCAGCCGTGCGCAACGTCGTGCGGTCCAGACGCTAACCCCGTGCTGTGCGCGTGCCAAGGGTCAGTTGTGCAGCGCCGCCGACCGTTCACCCGCGCGCAACACGGTGCCCTGGCCCAGCACCCGGTCGCCCCGGTCGGCGTCCGGGGCGTAGAGCACGGCGGACTGCCCCGGGGCCACGCCGCGCTGCCGCTCGGCGAACTCGATCCGCAGGCCGCCCTCCTCGGTGGCGGCCACGGTGCAGCCGACCGGCGTCCCGTGCGCGCGCAGCTGGACCGACGCACGGCAGGGCAGCTGCGGCGCCCGGCCGGTCCAGGTCGGCGCGTGGGTGACCACCTCGTCGACCTCGGCCTGCTCCGCGGTGCCGATCGTCACCGTGCGGCTGACCGGTTCGATGCCCAGCACGTACCGCGGCCGCTGGTCGCCGGCGCTGACCCCCAGCCCCCGGCGCTGCCCGATGGTGAAGCCGTACGCGCCGGCGTGGGTGCCGACGGTGGCGCCGGTCGCCGCGTCGACCACCGGGCCGGGCTGCTCCCCCAGCCGCCGGGCCAGGAAGCCGCGGGTGTCGCCGTCGGGGATGAAGCAGATGTCGTGCGAGTCGGGCTTGGTGGCCACCGCGTAGCCGCGCTCGGCGGCCAGCTCGCGCACCCGCTCCTTGGTCATCGACCCGAGCGGGAACACCGCCCCGGCGAGCTGCCGGGCGGTGAGCACGCCCAGCACGTAGGACTGGTCCTTCGCCGCGTCGACCGAGCGGCGCAGCTCACCGTCGGCGAGCCGCGCGTGGTGGCCGGTGACGACGGCGTCGAAGCCCAGCGCCAGCGCCCGGTCGAGCACGGCGGAGAACTTGATCTTCTCGTTGCAGCGCAGGCACGGGTTGGGCGTGCGGCCGGCGGCGTACTCGGCCACGAAGTCCTCGACGACGTCCTCGCGGAAGCGGTCGGCGAGGTCCCACACGTAGAACGGGATGCCGAGGGAGTCGGCGACCCGGCGGGCGTCGTGGGCGTCCTCGACGCTGCAGCAACCGCGCGCGCCGCTGCGCAGCGTCTGCCGGTCCGGGGACAGCGCCAGGTGGACCCCGGTGACGTCGTGCCCGGCCTCGACGGCCAGCGCGGCGGCGACCGCGGAGTCCACTCCCCCGCTCATCGCGGCGATGAGGCGCACGGTCAGTGCCCGCCCATGCCGGCTCGCCGGGCGCGCTCGACCACCGGGGCCATCACGGCCAGCAGGGCGTCGACGTCGGCGTCGGTCGAGGTGTGCCCGAGGCTGAAGCGCAGCGAGCTGCGGGCGCGGGCGGGGTCGGCGCCGGCTGCCAGCAGCACGTGGCTGGGCCGCGCGACCCCGGCACTGCACGCGGACCCGGTCGAGCACTCGATCCCGCGGGCGTCGAGCAGCATGAGCAGCGCATCGCCCTCGGCGCCGGGGAAGGACAGGTGCGCGTTCCCGGGCAGCCGCCCCGGGCCGCCGGCGACCACGTCGTCCAGCGCCGGTCCGTTGAGCTGCGCGTCGGGCACCTGATCCACCACGCCGGCCACCAGCCGGTCGCGCAGGGCGGTCAGCCGCGCGGCGCGCTCACCCCGCTCGTCGACGGCGGACCGGGTGGCGGCCGAGAGGCCGACGATGGCCGCGACGTCGAGCGTGCCGGACCGGACGTCGCGCTCCTGACCGCCGCCGTGCAGCAGCGGCGTGCACTCGGCGTCCCGGCGGAGCAGCAGCGCACCGGCCCCCATCGGGCCGCCGAGCTTGTGACCGGTCATCGTCAGCGCGTCGACGCCGCTGGCCCCGAAGTCCACCGGGAGCTGGCCGATGGCCTGCACCGCGTCGGTGTGCAGCGGCACCCCCACCGCGTGCGCGACGGCGGCGAGCGCGGCGAGGTCACTCACCGCACCGATCTCGTTGTTGGCCCACATCACGCTGGCGACGGCGACGTCCCGGCCGTCGCCGAGGGCCTCGGCCAGCGCGTCGGGGGTGATCCGCCCGTCGGGCTCGACGCGCAGCCAGGTGACCTCGGCGTCGTCGTGCTTCTCCAGCCACTCCACGCTGTCCAGGACGGCGTGGTGCTCGGCCGGGCTGGCCACGATCCGCCGGCGGCCCTGGTCGGCGGCGCGGCGGGCCCAGTACAGGCCCTTGACGGCGAGGTTGTCGCCCTCCGTGCCACCGCCGGTGAACAGCACCTCCGAGGGCCGGGCGCCCAGCGCCGCAGCCAGCTGCTCGCGGGACTGCTCGGCGACGCGCCGGGCCTCGCGGCCGCTGGCGTGCAGCGACGACGCGTTGCCGACCCGGACCAGCTGCTCGGTCATGGCCGCCAGGGCCGACGGCAGCATCGGCGTCGTCGCAGCGTGGTCCAGGTACGTCATGGCCCCGCCAGAGTAGTCGCGCCGGCCGGGGGTGCCGCGGCCGCGACCGGTGCGGCAGCGCGGGCGGCGACGACCGCGCCGGCGACGGCCAGCGCGGCGTACACCGCGGCCACCACGACCAGGACGGCGCGCAACGGCAGCAGGCCGGCGGTGGCCGCCGCCACCAGGACACCGGTCAGGCCGATGCACAGCGCCGACGCGGTCACGTCGGCGACGTTGAGGGCCGCGGAGTCCGCGCCGCGGCGGTGCTCGGGCGACTGCGCCAGCAGCAGCACCCCGACGCTGGGCATGCCCAACCCCATGCCGAGCCCGGCGAGGCCCCAGGTCAGGTAGGCCGGCCAGCCCCCGACGCCCGGGACGGCGGTCACCGCGGTGCCGGCCAGCCCGACGGCCAGCAGCACGAAGCCCAGCCGCAGCAGCTGCACCCGTGAGGCGCCCGCGTACCGGCCCTGCACCTGCGAGGCGGCCGCCCACCCCACGGCGCCGGCGGTCAGCGGGACGCCGGCGGCCGTGGGGCTGTAGCCGTGCACCGAGCTCAGGGTGAGCGGCAGCAGCGCGTCCATGCCGAAGAAGGAGCCGGCCAGCAGACCCCGGGCCGCCACCACGGTGGGCAGCCCGCGGCGCGCACGGACCGTCCCGCTGGGCAGCAGCGGCCGGAGGCCGACGGCCAGCGCGACCAGTCCGACGACGGCCAGGACGGCACCGAGCAGGTCCAGCCGCTGGCCGGCGTACTGGAGGGCACCGACCCCGAGTCCGGCCAGGCCGGCCCACCAGCGACGGGTGACGCGGGCCGGCGGCGGGTCCGCCGGGACCGCGAGGCCGCGCAGGGCGGGCAGCACCAGGCAGAGCCCGACCAGCACCAGCGGCAGCAGGCCGAGGAACACCCAGCGCCAGCCCACCGAGGTGGTCAGCGCACCCGCCACCAGCGGGCCGATGAGCGCGGGCAGCACCCAGGCCGCCGCCGTGGCACCGAACAACCGGGGTCGCAGCGACGCGTCGTAGGCCTGCCCGATGGCGACGTAGAGCGCGACCGAGATCAGCCCGCCGCCGAAGCCCTGCACCGCGCGGCCGGCCACGAACAGGGCCATGTCCGCCGCGAGCCCGCAGGCGAGCAGGCCGACGGCGAACACCGCGACGCCCCCGACCAGGCCGGCCCGGGCCCCTCGCCGGTCACCGACGTCGCCTCCGACGACCATGCCGACCACCTGCGCGACCAGGAAGGCGGTGAAGGGCCAGCCGAACCAGGCCAGGCCGTCGAGCTCGGTCACCGCGGTGGGCATCGCGGTGGCCACCGCCATCGACTCGAAGGCCACCAGCGTGACCAGGAGCAGCAGGCCGACGGTGGTCAGCCGGTGCCGGGCGTCGAGCAGCCCCGGCGCCCCTGGTCCTCCCACCTCGGGCGCAACCCCCACCTCGGCCCGTCCCTTCCCGACCCGCCGGGACGCAGCGAGCGCCGGCCCCCGCAGGGACCGGCGCTCAACGGGACCGCCTGGAACGGCCCCCTTGCCGTGCCCCGCCGCGAGCCTGCGAGCGGTGGGGGGCAAGGGGGCCCTTCATCAGCCCCGGCGGGCGGAGATCTGCTGGGTGGCAGCCGGGACGACGGTGTTCAGGTCGCCCACCACGCCGAAGTCGGCGAGCTCGAAGATCGGCGCCTCGGGGTCCTTGTTGACCGCGACGATGATCTTCGACGTCTGCATGCCGGCCCGGTGCTGGATCGCCCCGGAGATGCCGACCGCGATGTAGAGCTGCGGCGAGACGGTCTTGCCGGTCTGCCCGACCTGGAAGGAGTGCGGGTAGAAGCCGGAGTCCACCGCGGCGCGGGAGGCACCGACGGCGGCACCGAGGGAGTCGGCGAGCCCCTCGATGACGGAGAAGTTCTCCGCGGAGGCGACCCCGCGGCCACCGGAGACCACGATGGAGGCCTCGGTCAGCTCCGGGCGGCTGCTCTTCTGCTCCACCACCCGGTCGGTCACCCGGGTCGCCTTGGCCGCCTCGGAGATCTGCACCTGCACGGTCTCCTCGGCCCCGGCGGCCGGAGCCGGCTCGGGGGTGACCGAGTTGCCGCGCAGCGTGTAGATCGGGGTGCCGACGGTGACCTGGGAGTGCACGATCGTCGCCCCGGCGAACGCCACCTGGGTGGCGGTGCCGTCGGGGGCGATCTCGGTGACGTCGGTCAGGAACCCCGAGCCGGTCTTGATCGCCAGCCGGCCGGCGATCTCCTTGCCCTCCGGCGAGGAGGGGATGACCACCGCGGCCGGGGACTTCTCGGCCACCAGCTGGGCGAGCACCTCCGCCTTGGGAGCGACCAGGTACTCCTCGACCTCGGGGGACTCAGCGACGTAGACCTTCGCCGCGCCGTACTCGGCCAGTGCGTCCTTCACGCCGGCGGCGGTGCCGGGGGCACCGATCACCACCGCGGAGGGCTCACCGAGCGCGCGGGCGGCGGTCAGCGCCTCCAGCGTCGTCTTGCGGGGCCCGCCGGCGGCGGGGTTGAGCTCGACCAGGACCAGGACCTCTGCCATGTCGGTGTCTCCTCAGCTCTCGGTCTCGGACCGGTCAGACGATCTTCTGGGCGGCCAGGAAGCCCACCAGCTTCTCCGCGCCGTCGCCCTCGTCGGGCACCTTGACGCCCTCGCCCTTGGGCGGGCGGCCGGCGAAGTCCACGACCTTGCTGGTCGCGGTCGCCAGGCCCACCGTGGCCCGGTCGATGCCCAGGTCGGCCAGCGTCAGGGTCTGCACCGGCTTCTTCTTCGCCGCCATGATCCCCTTGAAGGAGGGGTAGCGGGGCTCGTTGATGGTGTCCCAGGTGGACACGATGGCCGGCAGCGGCGCCTCGATCTCCCAGTAGCCGCCGTCGGTCTGCCGCTCGATCTTCGCCATGCCGTTCTCGACGGTGAGCTTGCGCGCACCGGACAGCTGCGGGAGACCCAGCCGCTCGGCCAGCAGCGCCGGCATGACGGACAGCTGCGCGTCGGTGGCCTCGGCACCGCACAGGACCAGGTCGTACTCCAGCTGACCCAGCGCCGCGGCGATGACCGCCGAGGTCTGCACCGCGCAGGACCCGTGGATGGCGTCGTCGAGGACGTGCACGGCCTTGTCCGCGCCCATCGACAGCGCCTTGCGGATCGCATCGGTGGCGGTGGCCGGGCCGACGGTCAGCACCGTGACCTCCCCGCCCTGGGCCTCCTTGACCGTCAGCGCCTCCTCGATGGCGTACTCGTCCATCTCGTTGATGACGTTGTCCGCGGTTGCGCGGGCGACGGTGTTGTCCGCCGGGTCCAGCTTGCGCTCGCTGCCCGAGTCGGGGACCTGCTTGACCAGAACGACGATGTTCATCGTCAGACCATCCTCCGCGGTGGTTCATGGGGGCACGGGCGAAGCCCGCCTCGCTGCCGATCATCGAGGTTACTTCCGGGTAACACCCCGTGGGCAGGGTGGGTCCCGTGACCCCGGTCACCCAGCGGTCCGCCACTCCCCGGTCCGGGCGAAGGCCTCCAACGCGGCCGTGTGCGGCGCGAGGTCCAGGCCCTGCGCCGCGACCCAGCCGTCGTCGTAGTAGGTGCAGGAGTACCGCTCGCCGCCGTCGCACAGCAGGGTGACCACGCTGCCGGTGCGCCCGGCGGCCAGCATCTCGGCGATCAGGCCGAAGGCACCCCAGAGGTTGGTGCCGGTGGACCCACCGGCCCGGCGGCCGGTGACCCGCTCCAGGTGCCGCATCGCGGCCAACGACGCGGCGTCGGGGACGCAGACCATCCGGTCGACGATGGTCGGCACGAACGAGGGCTCGACCCGGGGCCGCCCGATGCCCTCGATCCGCGAGCCCCGGCCGGGGGCGGCCGGGTCGGCGTCGCGCCAGCCGGGGAAGAACGCCGACCCCTCCGGGTCGACGACGGCCAGCCGGGTGGGGAGCCGGCGGTACCGGAGGTAGCGCCCGATCGTCGCGCTGGTGCCGCCGGTGCCGGCGCCGACGACCACCCACTCCGGCACCGGGTGCCGCTCCCGCGACAACTGGTCGAAGACCGACTCGGCGATGTTGTTGTTGCCGCGCCAGTCGGTGGCCCGCTCGGCGTTGGTGAACTGGTCCAGGTAGTGCCCGCCGGTCTCCGCGGCGATCCTGCGAGCCTCGTCGTAGACGGTGCCGGGCTCGGTCACCAGGTGGCAGCGGCCACCGTGGAACTCGATCAGCGCGATCTTCTCCGTGCTCGTCGTCGCGGGCATCACCGCGACGAACGGCAGGCCGAGCATCCGCGCGAAGTACGCCTCGCTGACGGCGGTGGACCCGCTGGAGGCCTCCACGACGGTGCTGCCCTCGTGCAGCTGGCCGGAGCACAGCGCGTAGAGGAACAGCGAGCGGGCGAGCCGGTGCTTGAGGCTGCCGGTCGGGTGGGTCGACTCGTCCTTCAGGTACAGGTCGATGCCCCACCGAGGCGGCAGCGGGTACACCAGCAGGTGGGTGTCGGCCGACCGGTGCGCGTCGGCCTCGACCAGCGCCACGGCCCGCTCCAGCCAGGCCCGGCCGCCCGGGTCGGAGCGGTCGAGGTCGGTGGGGGCGCCGGCGGTCACCCCGGCATGATCCCCCACCGCCGTCGACCGGCTCAGCGACCGGTGAAGGTCGCCTTCCCCGGACCGCTCTCCAGGAACGAGCGCATCCCGGTCTTCTGGTCCTCGGTGTCGAACAGCCCGGCGAACAGCCGGCTCTCCAGCGCCAGACCGGCGTCCAGGTCGCCGTCGAGGCCCTCGTCGATGGCCTGCTTGGCGGCGGCCAGCGCGAGCGGCGGCCCGGCGGCGAACTTGCGGGCCATCGCGACGGCGGTCGGGTACACCTCGTCGTCCGGGACGACGGCGTCGGCGAGCCCCATGACCAGGGCCTCCTCCGCGGCCACGTGCCGGCCGGTGAACACCAGGTCCTTGGCCTTGGCCGGGCCGACCAGCCGGGCCAGCCGCTGGGTGCCGCCGGCGCCGGGGATCACCCCGAGCAGGATCTCCGGCTGGCCGATCTTGGCGTTGGTGCCCAGCACCCGGAAGTCGGCGCAGAGCGCCAGCTCGTAGCCGCCGCCGAGGGCGTAGCCGGTGACCGCGGCGATGACCGGCTTGGGGATCCGGGCGACCGCGGTGAAGGAGGCGGTCAGCTCACGCCCCCAGGCGACCATGCCCGACCCGTCGAGCGAGGACATCGCCTTGATGTCGGCGCCGGCGGCGAACACCCGCTCGCCGCCGTAGAGGACGACGGCGCGCACGTCCGCCCGCTCGGCCGCCTGCATCGCCGCGGCCCGGACCTCCAGGTGCAGCTGCTCGTCGATGGCGTTCATCTTCGGGCGGTCGAGCCGGATCGTGCCGACTCCGTCCTCCACCTGGAGGGTGACGAACTCGGGGTCTGCCATGGGGGCCTCCGTGCTGCTGCGGTGGACGTCGGTGTCCTGCGGGGGATCAGCTTGCCTGGACGACCGGCTGGGTGGCTCGCCGGGCGGCGTACCGCCCGCCCTCCCGCTGGACCTCCAGCGGCAAGCCGAACGCGTCGGAGAGCAGCGGGGCGGTCAGCACGTCCTCGACCGGCCCGGCCGCCACCACCTCACCGCCGCGCAGCAGCAGCGCGTGCGTGTAGCCCGGCGGGATCTCCTCGACGTGGTGGGTGACCAGCACCTGCGCCGGCGCGTAGGGGTCGCCGGCCAGGTCGGCCAGCCGGGTGACCAGGTCCTCCCGGCCTCCCAGGTCCAGCCCGGCGCCCGGCTCGTCGAGCAGCAGCAGCTCGGGGTCGGTCATCAGCGCCCGGGCGATCTGGGTGCGCTTGCGCTCCCCCTCGGACAGCGTGCCGAAGGGCCGGTGTGCCATCCGGGCCACGCCCCACTGCTGCATGAGCACTGCGGCCCGGGTCAGGTCGTGGACGTCGTAGCGCTCCCGCCACCGGCCGACGACGGCGTACCCGGCGCTGACCACGATGTCGCCCACCCGCTCACCGGGGTCGATCCGCTGGGCCAGCGCCGCGCTGGTCAGCCCGATCCGCGGGCGCAGCTCGAAGACGTCGACCGCGCCGAGGGTCTCGCCGAGGATGGTCACCGAGCCGCGGGTCGGGTGCATCTGCGCGGAGGCCAGTTGCAGCAGCGTCGTCTTGCCCGCGCCGTTGGGCCCCAGCAGGACCCACCGCTCGTCGGGCCGGACGGTCCAGTCGACCCCGCGCAGCAGGTGCGCCTCGCCTCGGACGACGTCCACGCCCCGGATCTCGACGACCGGCTCTGTCCACACGCCGCTCATCCAACCAACCCGCCGACGATCCCGGGCACCGGGCTGCGGCACGGCGCGCCGCCGGTCGGGCAGGATGCCCGGGTGACTGCATCGAGGAGCGCGCGGACCGTCGAGGTGTGGCCCGGCCAGGCAGCTCCGCTGGGTGCTCACTGGGACGGCACGGGCACGAACTTCGCGCTCTGGTCGGCCGGCGCGTCCGCCGTCGACCTGTGCCTGTTCGACCCCGACGGCACCGAGCACCGCGAGCGGCTGCGGGAGACGACCCACCAGGTCTGGCACGGTCGGGTCCCCGGCATCGGCCCCGGTCAGCGGTACGGCTACCGGGTGCACGGCCCGTACGACCCCTCCTCCGGCGCCCGGTACAACCCGGCGAAGCTGCTGCTGGACCCCTACGCCCGCGCGGTCGACGGCAACCTGGTCCTCGACGGGTCGCTCTTCGCCCACGACCCGCGCGACCCGTTCACCCTCGACCCGGCGGACTCCGCCCCGTTCGTACCGCGCGGCGTCGTCGTCCACGACTCCTTCCCGTGGGACGGCGACGCGCTGCTGCAGACCCCGTGGTCGGACACCGTCGTCTACGAGGTGCACGTCAAGGGCGCCACCATGCGCCACCCCGACGTCCCCCCGGAGCTGCGCGGCACCTACGCGGGGCTGGCCCACCCGGCGTTCGTCGAGCACCTGATCTCCCTCGGCGTCTCCGCCGTCGAGCTGCTGCCGGTGCACCAGTTCGTCAGCGAGCCGCACCTGCTGCGCCGCGGGCTGACCAACTACTGGGGCTACAACACGCTGGGCTACTTCGCCCCGCACGGCGCCTACAGCTCGGCGGGCACCGGCGGCGGGCAGGTCACCGAGTTCAAGGCGATGGTCAAGGCGCTGCACGCGGCCGGCATCGAGGTTCTCCTCGACGTCGTCTACAACCACACCGCCGAGGGCGACCACACCGGACCGACGCTGTCGTTCAAGGGCATCGACAATGCCGGGTACTACCGCCTGGGCGGGCCGGGTGCCGGCGACGACCCGTCCCGCTACACCGACTACACCGGCTGCGGGAACACCCTGGACGTGCGCCGGCCGGCGGTGCTGGCGCTGCTGATGGACTCACTGCGCTACTGGGTGACCGAGATGCACGTCGACGGGTTCCGCTTCGACCTGGCCTCGGCACTGGCCCGGTCGATGCACGACGTCGACCGGCTGTCGGCGTTCTTCGACGTCGTCCACCAGGACCCCGTGGTCAGCTCGGTGAAGCTGATCGCCGAGCCGTGGGACGTCGGCGAGGGCGGCTACCAGGTGGGCAACTTCCCTCCGCCGTGGACGGAGTGGAACGGCAAGTACCGCGACACGGTGCGGGACGTGTGGTCCGGGGCGCAGGTCGGCGTCCGAGACCTCGCCTACCGGCTGACCGGCTCCTCGGACCTGTACCGCTCCGACGGTCGCCGGCCGTTCGCCTCGGTCAACTTCGTCACCGCGCACGACGGCTTCACCATGGCCGACCTGGTCTCCTACGAGCACAAGCGCAACGAGGCCAACGGCGAGGACAACAGGGACGGCGAGAGCCACAACCGGAACTGGAACACCGGCGTCGAGGGGCCGACCGACGACCCGGCCGTGCTCGAGCTGCGCGGCCGCCAGGTGCGCAACCACCTGGCCACCCTGCTGCTGTCCACCGGCGTGCCGATGCTCACCGCCGGCGACGAGCTGGGCCGCACCCAGGGCGGCAACAACAACGCCTACTGCCAGGACAACGAGGTCTCCTGGCTGGACTGGGCCGCCATCGACGCGGACCTGTGGAGCTTCGTGGCCCACGTGGTCGGCCTGCGCCGCACCTCACCGGCGCTGCGGCAGGAGGCGTTCTTCGAGGGCAGCGAGGTCCCCGGCACCGGCGGCACCCGTGACCTCGCGTGGTTCGCCCCCGGCGGGGAGCAGCTGACCAACCGCGACTGGTTCGACACCGGCCTGCAGACGATCGGCATGTACCTCGACGGCCGCGGGCTGCGGCACCGCGACCAGCGGGGCCGGCCGGTCGTCGGCGACTCGTGGCTGGTCTGGCTGCACGCCGGCCCCGAGCCGGTGGACGTCGTCCTGCCCGCGGCGCCCTGGGGGGACGGCTACGAGCTGGTGCTGGCCACCGAGTACCCGACCGGGGTGCCGCCGCGTCCCACCGCGCTGCCGCCGGGCGAGGTCCGGCTGCCGGACCGCTCGGTCTGGGCGCTGAGGGTATTGCGACGACATGGCGACCCTGACGGGCCGCACCGCGGCCAGGAGCCGTTCCCCGGCTGAGCTGAGCCGCTGAGTCGCTCGGTCGCGGGACCCTCCGGGCCCCACTCCTCGCGATCACTCGTCCCCGACCCCTCTGGACGTGACACGGCCCCGTCCCCCTGCTCAGGGACGGGGCCGTGTCGTCAGCAGCGCTTCTTACTCGGGGGCCTGCTCGAACGTGATGACGGTCCAGCCGAGCAGCAGCCGGTCGCCGTCGGCGAGCGGGTGCGGGACGCCGGGCTCGAGCTGGGTCCACTCGGTGGCCTCGGGGCCGGCGACGTGCGTGCCGTTGAGCGAGCCGAGGTCGGTGAGCGACACCTCCCGGCCGGCGCGCTGGATGGCCGCGTGCGCGGAGGAGAGCACGTTCTGGGTGTCGGCGATCGGCACCGGGCGGGCGTTCCCGCTGGTCACCAGGTCGTGGCCGTCGGGACGGCGACCGAGCACGAGGTCCTCGTCGACGGTGACGACCATGCCGTCGTCGAAGCGCAGCACCGGCGCAGCCGGCGGCTCGGGCCGCCAGAACGCGGTCTGCTCGCCACCCGTCGCGGGGGCCTGGGCGGCCATCCGGCCGGAGTTGCCGAAGCCGGCGTCCGAGCCCGCGGTGAAGGACTCCCCGCTGGGCAGCGAGGTGGCCGGCGGGGCGACCGAGGCAGAGGAGGCCGCGGCGGCGTGCTGGAGCAGCGCCCCGGAACCGGGGACGGTGCCCTCGACGAGGTCGAGCGCGACGCCCGGGGGCATCGCGGCGGCGGACTGGCCGGGGCCGACGTAGAGGGTCTGGCCGAGGGAGAAGCCGGCGGCGAGCGTGCAGCCGTCGGCTGCGGAACCGGACACCGGGACGCCGTCCACGGCCGGCTGGCCCTTGCCCGACCACAGCGCGACGCCGGCGGCGGACCCGCCCGTGGTGTCGGCGAGGACGAGCGCGAAGGACGCAGGGCCGTCCGCGAGCCGGGACACCTGGCCGGCCACGGCGGCCAGCACCCGGTCGGCGCCGGGGCCGGCGACCCCCAGGCAGGCGTGCAACGCGGCCACCAGCGCCGGCGACCCGGGGGCGTCGACCCACAGCAGGCCGCCACCACGGCGGGCGACGACAGAGTCTCCGGGGAGGACCTCACAGCGGTCGGGCATGACGACCAGACTAATGATCCGTGACGGGATCCGGTGGGTGACTGGAACGAGGCACGCCGTGGCAGCAGCCTGTGGAGCACGACCTGTACCAACCGTCACACCCGTCGCACCGCTGCTCACCACTCCGCGCGTTCGTCCAAGAGCGGACAGTGACGGCAACCACCTGCCCCACGCGCCCCTCC
>NZ_SJEX01000079.1 GCF_005930495.1 Modestobacter excelsi
GAGCGGGAGGTCGGCCGGCTCGTCCTCGGTGCGGCCCAGGTCGGTGCGGGACGTCAGCGTGGTGGACACCAGGTAGACGAGGACGGCCACGAACGGCCCGACCGCGAGGGCGGCCGTGGCGTGGAGCGAGAGCGCGGTGGTGACCGTCCGGCCGACGTCGGCCAGCTCGGCCTTGGTCGGTCCCGGTCCGGCCCACTGCCCGAGCTGCCAGGCCACGACCCCCGCCGCCAGCATGCCGGTGGCGAGCGCGACCAGGGTCAGCGCCCCGCGGCGCCGCCGACGCAGCCAGACCACCACCCCCGCCACCAGCCCGAGCGCGGCCAGGATGCACACGAACACCCCGTCGTCGGCCATGAACAGCTCCGCGGACGGTGCCCGGCCGATCGGCTCGACGTCGGTCGCGGTGACCCGGTAGTCCGCCCGGGGGGCGAGCCAGGTCCACACCCCGCCGGCGAGCAGCCCGGCCACGGTCAGCGCGAGCACGGTGAGCAGCGCGCTGCGCAGGTCCTGCCGACTGCCGCGCAGGCCGGGCACACCGGCGGGCCGGACCGGCCGCCAGTGCGGCACCGGCCCGTCGGACACCGCCGGCGCGGACGGGAACGGTGCCGCCGGGCCGGGCGGACGTGCGTCGGTCACCGTCCCAGTGTCGCTGGCCGAGCTGTGCGCCGGGCAACGACCCACTGCGCCGGCCGTGGTGAGGGGCTGGAACGGCCCCGGTCCAGAGGCTCGCCCCGAGCTTGCGAGGGGTGAGGGGGACCGGGGTCCTTCCTCAGAGCAGGGCGACGCTGGTCGGTCCCAGCAGCGCCTTGATGTCGCCCATCAGCGCCGTGCTGGGCCGGACCCGCAGGCCCTGGTCCAGCCGGAGCACGGTCTCCCGGCCGCCGTTGAGCAGCTTGAGCTGCACCTCGGTGGTCCCGGGGTGGCTGCCCAGCACCTCCCGGAGTCGCTCCACGACCGGTGGCGTGCACCGCGCAGCGGGCAGGGAGACCAGCACCGGGCCGCGGGGACCCTCGGTGAGCTCGGGGATGGTGACCTCGGAGGCGAACAGCGAGGGGGTGTCGTCGCGCCGGCTGATCCGCCCCTTGACCACGATGATCTGGTCCCGGACGACCTTCTCCGACACCTCCGCCCAGGTCTTGGGGAAGAACAGCACCTCGAGGCCGGCCTCGAGGTCCTCGAGGGTGGCGATCGCCCACGGGGCGCCCTGCTTGTTCGTCCGGGGGCCGACCGCGGTGAGGATGCCGGCCACCGTCACGTTGGCGCCGTCCTCGACGCCACCGGCGATGATCTCGGCCAGCGCCGTGTCGGCGTGCGAGGTGAGCACGTGCTCGACCCCGTGCAGCGGGTGGTCGGAGACGTACAGGCCGAGCATGTCGCGCTCGAAGACCAGCCGCTCGGACTTGGACCAGTCCGCGGTCGGGATGGGGATGTCCAGCGCGGAGCTGAGCGGGTCGCCGAGGTCGGGGGCGTCGTCGTCCTCACCGAAACCGCCGAAGAGGTCGAACTGACCCTCGGCCTCCTTGCGCTTGAGGCTCATCGCCGAGTCGACCGCCTGGACGTGGATCGCGGCGATGCCCTGCCGCGAGTGACCCAGGGAGTCGAAGCCGCCGGCCTTCGCCAGCGACTCGATGACCTTCTTGTTGCAGGCCACCGTGTCGATCTTGCGCATGAAGTCGGCGAAGTCCTTGAAGGCGCCCTTCTCCTCGCGCGCCTTGACGATCGAGTCGACGACGTTGTGCCCGACGTTGCGCACGGAGGCCAGGCCGAAGCGGATGTCGGTGCCGACGGCGGTGAAGTCCCAGGAGGACTCGTTGACGTCCGGCGGGAGCACCTTGATGCCCATCCGCCGGCACTCGGCCAGGTAGACCGGCCGCCGGTCCTTGTCGTCACCGACGCTGGTGAGCAGACCGGCCATGTACTCGGCCGGGTAGTTGGCCTTGAGGTAGGCGGTCCAGTACGACACCAGCCCGTACGCGGCCGAGTGCGCCTTGTTGAAGGCGTAGTCGGCGAAGGGCACCAGGATGTCCCACAGCGTCTTGACCGCCGCGGCGGAGAAGCCGTTCTCCTTCATCCCGGCCTCGAAGCCGACGTACTCGGCGTCCAGGACGGACTTCTTCTTCTTGCCCATCGCCCGGCGCAGCAGGTCGGCCTTGCCGAGGGAGTACCCGGCGACCTTCTGCGCGATCGCCATGACCTGCTCCTGGTACACGATCAGGCCGTAGGTCTGACCCAGGATCTCCGAGAGCGGCTCGGCCAGCTCGGGGTGGATCGGGGTGATCTCCTGCTGGCCGTTCTTGCGCAACGCGTAGTTGGTGTGCGAGTTCGCGCCCATCGGACCCGGGCGGTACAGCGCGCCGACCGCGGAGATGTCCTCGAAGTTGTCCGGGCGCATCAGCCGCAGCAGGGACCGCATCGGGCCGCCGTCGAACTGGAAGACGCCGAGGGTCTCGCCGCGGGCCAGCAGGGCGTAGGTCGCCGGGTCGGTGAGGTCCTTGCTGATCTCGTCGAGGTCGACCGGCTCCTTGCCGTTGATCACGATGTTGCGCAGCGCGTCGTCGATGACGGTGAGGTTGCGCAGGCCCAGGAAGTCCATCTTGAGCAGGCCGAGCGTCTCGCAGGTCGGGTAGTCGAACTGCGTGATGATCGCGCCGTCGGCCTCGCGCCGCATGATCGGGATGCTGTCGATCAGCGGGTAGCGGCCGATGATCACGCCGGCGGCGTGCACGCCCCACTGCCGCTTCAGGCCCTCGAGCTTGCGGGCCTGGTCGACGACCTCGGCCGCGCCGGGGTCCGACTCGTACCGGGCCCGGAACTCCGCGGCCTCCTTGTAGCGGTCGTGCTTGGGGTCGAAGATCCCCGACAGCGGGATGTCCTTGCCCATGACGCCCGGGGGCATCAGCTTGGTCAGCTCGTCACCCACCGAGTAGGGCCGGTCCAGCACCCGGGCGGCGTCCTTGATGGCGGCCTTGGCCTTGATCGTCCCGTAGGTGACGATCTGGCTGACCCGCTCCTCGCCGTACTTCTGCGACACGTACTGGATGACCTCGCCGCGGCGGCGGTCGTCGAAGTCGATGTCGACGTCGGGCATCGAGACGCGCTCGGGGTTGAGGAACCGCTCGAAGATCAGCCCGTGCGCCAGCGGGTCGAGGTCGGTGATCCCCATGGCGTAGGCGGCCAGCGAGCCGGCGGCCGAGCCACGCCCCGGGCCGACCCGGATGCCGTTGTCCTTGGCCCAGTTGATGAAGTCGGCGACCACGAGGAAGTACCCCGGGAAGCCCATCTGGCAGATGATCCCGGTCTCGTAGTCCGCCTGCTTGCGCACGTGGTCCGGGATGCCGCCGGGGTAGCGCTTGTGCAGCCCGCGCTCGACCTCCTTGATGAACCAGGAGGTCTCGTCCTCGCCCTCGGGCAGCGGGAAGCGGGGCATGAGGTCGGCGCCCTCGGTGAACTGCACCTCGCACTGCTCGGCGATCAGCAGGGTGTTGTCGCAGGCCTCGGGGTGCTCACGGAACAGCGCCCGCATCTCGGCGGCCGACTTCAGGTAGTAGCCGTCGCCGTTGAACTTGAAGCGGTTGGGCTCGTTGAGCCGCGACCCGGTCTGGATGCACAGCAGGGCGTCGTGCGCCTGGGCGTCCTCGCGGTGGGTGTAGTGCAGGTCGTTGGTGCCCAGCAGCGGGATGCCGAGGTCCCTGGCGATCTCCAGCAACGCGGGCTTGGTCTTCTTCTCGATGGACAGCCCGTGGTCCATGATCTCGGCGTAGAAGTTCTCCCGCCCGAAGATGTCCTGGAAGTCCGCCGCCGCCTGCCGGGCCTTGTCGACCTTGCCGGCCCGCAGCCACATGTTGACCTCACCGGACGGGCAGCCGGTGGTGGCGATCAGGCCCGTGCCGTACCGCTCCAGCAGGTCGCGGTCGAAGCGCGGCTTGCGGTACTGGCCCTCGAGGCTGGCCAGCGAGGAGATCCGGAAGAGGTTGTGCATCCCCTCGGTGGTGCGGGCGAGCAGCGTCATGTGCGTGTACGCGGCCTTGCCGCGGTTGTTGCCGCCGTCGCCCTCCTCGTCGATCAGCTTGTCGCCGAAGTCGAACGGGGCGCGGTCGAACCGCGAGCCGGGCGTGTAGTAGCCCTCCATGCCGATGATCGGCTTGACCCCGGCGGCGTTGGCCTGCTTGTAGAAGTCGTAGGCGCCGAACACGTTGCCGTGGTCGGTCATCGCCAGCGCCGGCATCCCCTCGGCCGCGGCGGCCTTGGTGACCTCGCCGAGCTTGGCGGCCCCGTCGAGCATCGAGTACTCGGTGTGCACGTGCAGGTGCACGAAGTTCTCTGGAGCCGGGGTGCTCACGGTGCGGGGTGCTCCTCACGGGTCGTGCAGCCGGCTGTCACCGACAGGTGCAGGGGCGGCGGGTGGTTCTGGGTGACCGGCGGGGAAGGCCGTTCGACGTCGAGCTGGCACTACGGGTGGCACTACGGGTGGCACTGCCGGTGGCACTGCGGGTGGCACTGCCCTCACCACGGGCGGCGCCACCCGGGGTGGGGGCCGCTCGCGGTGTCTCGATCCTCGCACCTCCGGAGGTCTACCCGAAGGGTCTGACGGAACGTGTCTCGCGATCCGGACCACTCCCCGGAGGACCCCTCCCCCCGCACTCGCCCGCCCGCGGCGGGCCCGGCGGGGGCCCCGGTCAGAGCAGCCGGACCATCGTCACGTGGGCGATGCCGGCCTCCTCGTACTCGCCGCCCACGACCTGGTACCCGGCCCGCTCGTAGGACCGCCGGGCGGCGACCTGGGCGTGCAGCTCGACCTCGATCTGACCCCGGGCCGCCGCCTCGCGCTGCAGCACCGCGAGCACCGCGGCGCCGTCGCCGCGCCCCCGCACCGCCGGGTCGGCGGCCATCCGCCCGATCACCGCGCGCCCCGGGCCGGCCGCGTCGAGCAGCAGCCGACCGGTGGCCAGCACCCGGCCGGCCAGCTCCCCGGACCGGCCACGGCCGAGCGCGTGCACCGCCGTGGCGTCGGCGTCGTCCCGCTCGAGCTCGGCGGGGACGCCCTGCTCGACGACGAACACCCGTGCCGCAGCGCAGCGACCTCCGGCCGGTCGGCGGCGGTGGCGGTCGTCGCGGTGGGCCCTGCCGGCTCTGTCGGCTCGGTCACGCGACCGCCCTCGGCAGCGCGGACGACGGGACGAGCAGGAACCGCAGGTCGATGGCGGCGTGCAGCAGCACCGGCAGCAGCAACGACCCGGTGGCGAGGTACAGCCCGGCGAGGACGCCGCCGAGCACGCCGGTGGTGAGGACCCCGGACAGGCCCTGGTAGGCGTGCGCCAGGCCGAACCCGAGCCCGGCCACCAGCACCAGCCCCGCGGTGGGCAGCCCGGGGACGAGCGCGGCGACGACGGCGAGGAAGAACCCGCGGTACAGCCACTCCTCGCACACCCCCGCCGTCACCCCGACCAGCGCGAACAGGTGCCGCTCCGAGCGGCTGCGGGGCAGCAGCGCGAGGGTCGCGTGCCCCGGCGGCTCGGCGTGCCGGGCCTCCCCGGGCCGAGTCCGGCGGAGCACCTCCGGCGGTGGACCGGCCAGCGCTCCCGAGCGCAGGGTCCGGGTGGACGCCAGCACGAGCAGCAGCAGCGCCGCCACCGCCAGCCAGCTGAGCACGCCGGGCCAGCGCTGCGGCGGCACCAGCCCGACCTGCGCGGCCCCGACGTCGGACGCGGCGACCCAGACGACCAGGCCGACCAGGGCCAGCCCCCACTCGAGCACCAGCAGCCGGCGGTAGAACGAGCGCCGGGCCGCCGGGTCGGTGCGCAGCCAGCCCTCGAACCGGCGGTGCAGCACGTAGCCGACGACCGGCTCCCCCGCCACCAGGTAGGCGGCGATCACCGCCGCCGACAGCCGCGCCGGACCGAAGTCGGCGAAGGCAGTGGGCAGATCGGTCACCGCCGCAGCTCAGTTCTCGGCGCGCAGCACAGCGAGTGCCCCGGCCAGGTCGGCGGGGTAGTCGCTGGTGAACTCCACCCAGCGCCCGTCGGCGGGGTGGGCGAAGCCGAGCCGGACGGCGTGCAGCCACTGCCGGGTGACGCCGAGCCGGGCGGCCAGCGTCGGGTCGGCGCCGTAGGCCAGGTCGCCGACGCAGGGGTGCCGCAGCGCGGAGAAGTGCACCCGGATCTGGTGGGTGCGCCCGGTCTCCAGGTGGACGTCGACCAGGCTCGCCGCCGGGAAGGCCTCCATCACCTCGTAGTGGGTGACCGACGGGCGGCCGCCGGAGACGACGGCGAAGCGCCAGTCGTGCTTGGGGTGCCGGTCGATCGGCGCGTCGATGGTGCCCTTGGACGGGTCCGGGTGCCCCTGCACCAGGGCGTGGTAGCCCTTGTCGACCGTGCGCTCCTTGAACGCGGCCTTGAGCAGCGTGTAGGCCCGCTCGCTCTTGGCGACCACCATCAGGCCGGTGGTCGCGGCGTCGAGCCGGTGGACCACGCCCTGCCGCTCGGCCGCGCCGCTGGTGGAGATGCGGTAACCGGCCGCAGCCAGCCCACCGGTGACGGTCGGGCCGTCCCAGCCGGGGCTCCCGTGGGCCGCGACCCCGACCGGCTTGTCGACGACCACGAGGTCGTCGTCGTCGTGCACGACACGCAGCCCGGCGACCGGCTGCGGTGCGGCCGGCTCGCCCGGCGGTGGCGGCAGCTCGACCTCCAGCCAGCTGCCGGCGGTCAGCCGGTCCCCCTTGCCGCGGGCCCGGCCGTCGACCAGCACGTTCCCGGCGTCGGCGAGGTCGGCGGCCACGGCCCGGGAGACCCCGAAGAGCCGGGTGAGGGCCTGGTCGACGCGCTGCCCCTCGAGCCCGTCGGGCACCGGCAGGGAGCGGAGCTCGCCGGGGCGGCCGCCGGAGGTGGTCGGGCCGGGACTGCTCATCACCGGTCCATTGTGACGGGTGTGGCCGGCGGGACCGGCCGCGCCGGGCCGGACCCGGTTACTCGCCGACGCCGGCGCTGTCGGTGGCGTCGGCCGTGCGGCTGCTGCTGCGTCCGCCGTCGAACTCGACACCGCGGAAGGCCAGCACCGCGCCGAGCACGCCACCGCAGACGATCGCCGAGTCCGCGACGTTGAAGATCGGCCACACCCGGCCGTAGGGGTCGAACAGCGAGAGGAAGTCGACGACGCCGCCGCGCAGGAAGCCGGGGTCGCGGAAGACGCGGTCCAGCAGGTTGCCCACCGCCCCGCCGAGCACCAGCGCCAGCGCCACCGCCCAGCCGGTGGAGAACAGCCGCCGGGCACTGCGCACGATGACCACCACGACCGCGACGGCGATCAGCGTGAAGACCACGGTCGCGCCCTCGGCGAAGGAGAACGCGGCGCCGGTGTTGCGCGCCTCGGTGAGGTACAGCGCCCCGCCGAGCAGCCGCAGCGGCTCGCGGTCGGACAGGGTGGCGACGACGAGCAGCTTCGTGGCGACGTCGAGGGCCAGCACGGCTGCCGCGAGGCCCAGCAGCAGCCGGGCCCGCGACCGGCGGGGGCGCGCCGGCTGATCGGCTTGCTCGGTCACCGCGCCGTCCTCCTGCTCGCGCGGCCGGTCGGCCACGTCAGGCACGACGATAGCCGTGACCGCCCGCCCGCCGGACCGAGCGTAGCGGGCGGGCCGTCCTGCGGGGCGGCCGCGCGACGGGCACCCTCGACCTGTGACCCATCTCATCACCCCAGAACGGGGGTCGACCGCCGTTCACCGCGTGCCGACCCGGAGACGGGACGACGATGGTGCCCAGACGTTCCGAGTGCACGGAGGCAGATCTTGAGCACGGGTGGTCCTTCCAACCCCGATGTGGTCCTCGTCGGTGGCGGCATCATGAGCGCGACGCTGGCCGCGCTGCTGGGCATCGTCGCGCCGGACTGGACCGTCGAGGTGTTCGAGTCCGGCTCCGCGGTGGCCGAGGAGAGCTCCGGCCCGTGGAACAACGCCGGGACCGGTCACTCCGCGCTCTGCGAGCTCAACTACACCCCTGCCCGCCCCGACGGCACCGTCGACCCGGCGAAGGCCGTGGGCATCAACGAGCAGTTCCAGGTCTCGCGGCAGTTCTGGTCGCACCTGGTGCGGGCCGGCCTCACCGACTCGCCGAAGACCTTCATCACCTCGGTGCCGCACATCAGCTTCGTCTCCGGCGAGGACGGCCGCAGCTACATGCGCAACCGGTACGAGGCGCTGGCCCCGCAGCCGCTGTTCGCCGGTCTGGAGTACTCCGACGACCCCGCCGAGCTCGACTCCTGGGTGCCGCTGATGATGGCGGACCGGTCGAAGAAGGAGCCCGTCGCGGCGACCCGGTCGCTGGTCGGCACCGACGTCAACTTCGGCGCGCTGACCCGGCTGCTGCTCGACGCCGCCGTCCGCCGCGGGGTGCAGCTGCACCTGCAGCACCGGGTGCTCAAGGTGCGTCGCGAGCGCACCGGCCGCTGGGCCACGACGGTCCGCGACCTCGCCACCGGCAAGCGGCGCACCGTGCGCAGCCGCTTCCTCTTCGTCGGAGCCGGCGGCGGTGCGCTGCCGCTGCTGCAGGGCGCCGGCATCCCGGAGATCAAGGGCTTCGGCGGGTTCCCGGTCAGCGGGCAGTTCCTCCGCACCCGCAACCCGCAGCTGGTCGCGCAGCACCAGGCGAAGGTCTACGGCCAGGCGAAGGTGGGCGCCCCGCCGATGTCGGTGCCGCACCTGGACCTGCGGCTGATCGATGGCGAGCAGGCGCTGCTGTTCGGCCCCTACGCCGGCTTCTCCCCCAAGTTCCTCAAGGCCGGGTCGCTGTGGGACCTGCCGCGCTCGGTGCGGGCGGGCAACCTGGGCTCCATGCTCGGCGCCGGCTGGGCGAACATCCCGCTGACCCGGTACCTGATCGGTCAGGTGCTGCAGTCGGAGAAGTCCCGCTTCCGGGCGCTGGAGGAGTTCGTCCCGACCGCCGAGCCCGGCGACTGGGAGCTCATCACCGCCGGCCAGCGGGTGCAGGTGATCAAGCAGGACACCGCCGGGCGCGGCGTGCTGCAGTTCGGCACCGAGCTGATCGTCGGCGCCGACGGGACGGTCGCCGGGCTGCTGGGCGCCTCGCCGGGTGCCTCCACCGCCACCTCGGCGATGCTCACCCTGCTCGAGCGCTGCTTCCCCGACCGGATCGACGCCTGGCGCCCGCTGCTGCAGGAGGCGATCCCCTCCTACGGCCACACGCTGTCCGAGGAGCCGGAGCTGCTCGCCCGGGTCGTCGCCGACACCACGAGGACCCTGGAACTGCACAGCTGAGCACATCGCGACCCTCCGGGCCGCACCGCGGCCAGGAGCCGTCCCCGACCACACGGAGCCGTTGCCCGTGTCCCGGTCGGGGACCCTCCGGGCCCCGCGACCGGTCCACTGAGCGCGCTCGCGCGCGCAGTGTCAATCCGTCTGGGAGGGGCTTCCGCTCTCGCCGCGCCAGGTGGCGAGCCGGCCGGCGCGGCTGACCGCACGCAGGCGGCGCTCGGCCTCTGCCCGGGAGCCGCGGGCGGAGACCAGCAGCGCCTGGTCGCCGCGCATCAGCCGGGTCTCCCGGTCGGGCACGAAGGGCCGCCCGTCGCGGACGACGAGCACCACCGCGGCGTCCTCGGGCAGTCGCAGCTCGGGCAGGTAGACACCGTGCAGCCGGGACGTGTCCGGCACCCGCAGCTGCATCAGCTCCGCGCCCAGCTCGTCCAGCGGCGCGGACTCCACGTCGATGTCCCGCGGGGTCATCGGGGTGGCGATCCGCAGCAGCCGGGCCATCGCGGGCAGCGACCAGCCCTGCACCACGGTGAAGACGACGACCAGCACGAACACGGTGTCGAACACCTGGGTGGCGCCGGGCACGTCCATGGCGATCGGGAAGGTGGCCAGGACGATCGGCACCGCTCCGCGCAGCCCGGCCCAGGCGATGAACACCTGCTGGGTGAACGGCACCCTGAACCAGGCGAGGCTGAGCAGCACCGACAGCGGGCGGGCCAGCAGCAGCAGCGCCCCGCCGATGAGCAGCGCCGGCCCGAGCGCGTCGACCAGCCGGTCGGGTGAGACCAGCAGCCCCAGCAGCACGAACAACCCGATCTGGGCCAGGCTGGCCAGCCCCTCGGCGAACCCGATTGTGCCGGCCCGGTGCGGTAGCGCGGCGTTGCCCAGCACCAGCCCGCACAGGTAGACGGCGACGAAGCCCGAGGTGTGCGCCAGGTCCGCGGTGGCGAAGGCGAGCACGCACAGCGCGAGGGTGACCAGCGGGTAGAAGCCGACCAGCGGCAACGCGAGCCGGCGCAGCAGCCACGCACCGCCGAACCCGATCCCGATGCCGATCAGCGAGCCACCGGCCAGTTCGCCCACCACCTCGGCGAGCACCAGGTACCAGGCGTGCGTCGCGTGACCGGTCAGCCGCTCGGACAGCGCCAGCACCAGCAGGATGACCGGCGCGTCGTTGAGACCGGACTCCAGCTCCAACGAGGCGACCATCCGGCGGGGCAGCGGCAGCCGGCGCAGCGAGGAGAACACCGCCGCGGCGTCGGTGGAGGTGACCACCGCGCCGACCAGGAGCGCGAAGGCCCAGGAGAAGTCCAGCAGCCAGACGCCGACGGCGGCGACCACGACGACGCTGACCACCACGCCCACCGTGGACAGCGTGATGCCCGGCCAGACCGCCCGCCGGACGTCGGCCCACCGGGTGGTCAGCCCGCCCTCGGCCAGGATCACCACCAGCGCGGCGACCCCGAGGGTCTGGGTCAGGCCGACGTCCTCGAACTCGACGCCCAGTCCGCTCTCCCCCAGGGCCACGCCGAAGGCGAGGTAGAGCAGCAGCGAGGGCAGCCCGATCCGGTCGGCCAGGCGCAGCGCGACCGCGGCGACGAGCACGACGAGGGCGCCGACGGCCAGCGCGACGGTGACCGTCGTGTTCATCGGCGGGCACCCATGGGCGGAGTCTCCCGTACCCGGGTCTCCGCCAGATGACGGGCGCTGACCGATGGCTGCGTGAAGCCGGTGGCGGGGTTGGGGATGATGGGGTGGTGAGTGCACCCTCCGGGCCGTTCTCGGCTCTTCCTCCGCAGGTCGACCTGCCCGCCCTCGAGCACGAGGTCCTCGAGCAGTGGGAGGCCGACAAGGTCTTCGCCCGGTCGCTGGAGGGCTCCGCCGACAAGCCGCAGTGGGTGTTCTACGAGGGCCCGCCCACTGCCAACGGCCGGCCCGGCACGCACCACATCGAGGCCCGGGCGTTCAAGGACGTCTTCCCCCGGTTCAAGACCATGCAGGGCTGGCACGTGCCCCGCCGCGCCGGCTGGGACTGCCACGGCCTGCCGGTGGAGATCGCCGTCGAGCAGGAGCTGGGCTTCGCCGGCAAGCCGGACATCGAGCGCTACGGCATCGCCGAGTTCAACGCCCGCTGCCGGGAGTCGGTCGAGCGGCACGTCGACGCCTTCACCGAGCTCACCCACCGGATGGGCTACTGGGTCGACATGTCGACCGCCTACTGGACGATGGACCCGTCCTACATCGAGAGCGTCTGGTGGTCGCTCAAGCAGGTCTTCGACACGGGGTTGCTGGTCGAGGACCACCGGGTGGCGCCGTACTGCCCGCGCTGCGGCACCGGGCTGAGCGACCACGAGGTCGCGCAGGGCTACGAGACGCTGACCGACCCGTCGGTCTACGTCCGGCTGCCCGTCACCAGCGGCGAGTGGGCCGGGAAGGCCGACCTGCTGATCTGGACCACGACACCCTGGACGCTGCCGAGCAACACCGCGGTCGCCGTGCACCCCGACGTCAGCTACGTCGTCGCCCGCAACGACCAGGGCACCTTCGTCGTCGCCGAGCCGCTGCTGACCGCCGCGCTCGGCGAGGACGCCGAGGTGCTGGCCCGGACCCAGGGCCGGGACTGGGAGCGCGTGCACTACCAGCGCCCCTTCGAGCTGGTCGACTTCCCCGCGGGCCCGGAGGGTCAGCCTGCAGACACCCACTTCGTCGTCCTCGCCGAGTACGTGACCACCGAGGACGGCACCGGGCTGGTCCACCAGTCCCCCGCATTCGGCGCCGACGACTTCGCCGTCGGCCGGGCCTACGGACTGCCGGTGGTCAACCCGATCGACCCGTCGGGGCACTTCCTCGCCGACGTGCCGCTGGTGGGCGGGCACTTCTTCAAGGCCGCCGACCCGACCCTGGTGCAGGACCTGCAGGACCGCGGCGTGCTGTACCGCGAGCTCCGCTACGAGCACAGCTACCCGCACTGCTGGCGGTGCCACACGCCGCTGATGTACTACGCGCAGCCGTCCTGGTACATCCGCACCAGCCAGGTCAAGGACCAGCTGCTGGCGCAGAACGAGCAGACGCACTGGCACCCGGAGAACATCCAGTGGGGCCGGTACGGCGACTGGCTGAACAACAACGTCGACTGGGCGCTGTCCCGGGACCGGTACTGGGGCACCCCGCTGCCGATCTGGCGCAACGACGCCGACCCGAGCCGGATGGTCGCCGTCGGCTCGCTGGCCGAGTTGTCCGAGCTGACCGGCCGGGACCTCGCCGACCTCGACCCGCACCGGCCGTTCATCGACGACGTCACCTTCACCGTGCCCGGTGAGGAGGGCACCTACCGGCGGGTCCGCCAGGTGATCGACGCCTGGTACGACTCCGGCTCCATGCCGTTCGCCCAGTGGGGCGCGCCGCACCGGAACGAGGCCGAGTTCCAGGCCTCCTACCCGGCGCAGTTCATCGCCGAGGCGATCGACCAGACCCGGGGCTGGTTCTACACGCTGATGGCGGTCGGCACGCTGGTGTTCGGCCGGAGCTCGTACGAGAACGTGCTGTGCCTGGGCCACATCCTGGCCGAGGACGGCCGGAAGATGAGCAAGCACCTGGGCAACATCCTCGAGCCGATGCCGCTGATGGACCGGCACGGAGCCGACGCCGTCCGCTGGTTCATGCTGGCCGGGGGCTCGCCCTGGTCGGCCCGACGGGTCGGCCACGAGACGCTGTCCGAGGTCGTCCGCAAGGTGCTGCTGACCTACTGGAACACCGCGAGCTTCTTCACCCTCTACGCCGAGACCAACGGCTGGGACCCGGCGACCACGCCCGCCCCGCCGCGGGCCGAGCGGCCGCTGCTGGACCGCTGGGCGCTGGCCGAGCTGGCCTCGGTCACCGCCGGCGTGACCGACGCGCTGGAGGACTTCGACACCCAGACCGCCGGGCGGCTGATCGCCGGCTTCGTCGACGACCTGTCCAACTGGTACGTCCGGCGCAGCCGGCGGCGCTTCTGGGACGGCGACCCGGCCGCGCTGGGCACGCTGCACGAGGTCCTCGACGGGCTCACCCGGCTGATGGCCCCGTTCACGCCGTTCGTCACCGAGCGGGTGTGGCAGACCGCCGTCGTGCCGGGGTCGGCGGGCGCGGCCGACTCGGTGCACCTGGCCGGCTGGCCCACGGTCGACGCCGAGGCCCGCGACGACGCGCTGGTCGAGCAGGTGGCGCTGGTCCGCCGGCTGGTGGAGCTGGGCCGCTCGGCGCGTACCGCGGCCAAGGCCCGCACCCGCCAGCCGCTGGCCCGCGCCCTGGTCGCGGCGAACGGCTGGTCCCAGCTCCCCCGGGACCTGGTCGCCGAGGTGGCCGACGAGCTCAACGTCGCCGAGCTCACCGAGCTGTCCGCGGTCGAGGGTTCGCTGGTCGACGTGTCGGTGAAGGTCGACTTCCGGGCGGTCGGCCGGCGGCTGGGCAAGCAGGTGCAGGCGGTCGCGGCCGCCGTCGCCGCTGCCGACCCGGTGGAGCTGGTCGCCGCCTACCGGGCCGGCTCGGCGACCGTGCCGGTCGACGGCGCCGCGCTGCCGCTGCAGGAGGGTGACCTGGTGGTCACCGAGACCCCGCGCGAGGGCTGGACGGTGGCCTCGGCTGCCGGGCTCACCGTCGCGCTGGACCTGACCCTGACCCCGGAGCTGGAGCGGGCCGGGCTGGTCCGTGAGGTCATCCGGCTGGTCCAGGACGCCCGCAAGTCCACCGGCCTGGCGGTCAGCGACCGGATCGAGCTGTGGTGGACCGGGGACGGCGTGGTCGCCCAGGCGCTCGCCGAGCACACCGAGGCGCTGGCCGGTGAGGTGCTCGCGACCACGGTGCACGCCGACGAGGCGGGCACCGGGGACGGCATCGAGGGTCCGGCCGGCTCGCGGTTCTGGATCACCAGGGCCTGCTGAAGGACCCCCGTGCCCCCCACCACTCGCAGGCTCGCCGCGGGGCCCTGCACGGGGGCCAGCAGCGCTAGGTGCGGCGGGCGCGTTCCCGTTCGGCCAGGTGGTGGTCGGGGGCGCAGGTGGCGCACGGGGTGAACCCGTCGGTGCGGGCCTCGGCCAGCGGCAGCGGGATGGTCTGGAGGCCGGACACGTGCGGGCACCGGGGCAGGTGGTAGCGGGGGTGCTCGTCGACCACCAGCACCTCGTCGGTCAGGTCGATGACCATCAGCTGGTCGGTGAACTCGACGTCCTCGACCGGTGGTTCCCCCGGCGTGGGGACCGCGGGTCCCTCCGCGCTGCGCGGGCCCAGCGGCGCCCGCAGTCCCGCGCCGTCGGACTGCGGGCCCCCGGACGGGCCGGCGAGGTCCCCGAGGCCTGAGCCGCTGGGCGGACCGGCGACCCGAGGGATGCTCGGCGAGCTCGGCGGCACCGGCGGCGGTGACACCCGCCGCAGGGGCTCCCCGTGGTCGGTCTCGGCTGCCGTGTCCTGACGAGGGTCCACCGGGGGCGGCGCGGAGGCGGCGGTCACCGGTGTGCCCCGGTGGGAGCCCCCGCTGGCCGCCCTACCGGGCTGCCGCTCCGCCCGCCGCTGCCGGACCTCGCTCACCACGAGCAGCAGGGCGGCCAGCGCACTCGCCGCGAAGGACGCCCACTGCAGCGTCGAGGAACCCTGGACCAGCCCGGCGACGAGCAGTCCGACGGCGACCAGGAGCAGCAACGCCGCGGCCAGGATCACAGCCGGATGCTAGCGGCGTGCGCCACCGCCTGGGCGCACACGACAGAGCCCCTCCGGACCCAGGGTCCGGAGGGGCTCTGTCGGGCCTGTGGTCAGGCGCTGACGTGCTGGTTCTGCCGGCTGTTCGTGGCCGGCTCGGCCGAGCCGCGGCTGTCCAGGTCACGCAGGTGCGACTCGAGGTAGGAACGCAGCCGGGTGCGGTACTCGCGCTCGAAGGTGCGCAGCTCCTCGACCTTGCGGTCCAGGCTCGCCCGCTTCTCCTCCAGCGAGCCCATCGCCTCGGCGTGCTTGCGCTCGGCGTCCTGCGCCAGCGCCGTCGCCTTGGCGCGCGCCTCGCGCTCCATCGTGTCGGCCCGGGTGCGGGCGTCGCCCAGCATCGAGTCGGCGCGGTTCTTCGCCTCGGTGACCATCTGCTCGCTCTTGGCCCGCGCCTCGGACATCATCCGGTCGCTGGTGCTCTTGGCGCTGCCGACCATCTGGTCGGCCTGTGCCTTGGCCTCGTTGACGTGCCGCTCGGCCGTCTCGGTGGCCAGGGCCAGCATGCGGGACGCGCGGATGGCCTCGTCCTCGCGGACGGCCGGGGGCGTCACCTGCGCCGGCGGGGGCGGCGGCGCCGCGACCGTCATCGGCGCGGACTCGGGACGCTCCTCCCGCGGGGCGGAGCCCTGACCACCGGACGCCCGCAGGTCGTTGTTCTCCTCGATCAGGCGGGCCAGCTCGGCCTCGACGACGTCGAGGAAGGCGTCGACCTCGTCCTCGTCGTAGCCGCGCTTGCCGATCGGCGGCTTCTTGAAGACGACGTTGTGCACGTCGGCGGGAGTCAGTGGCATGCGGCTCACCTCAGGTCGGACGGGAGGAACAGAGACAGGCGCGAACCGGCGGCGAGCCGCTGGTGGTCCACGCCCCGCTCCGGCTGGGACCGCGAGGTCACAGGGAGTAGGCCAGGTTGGTCAGCAGGCTCCGCAGCAGGATCACGGCGATCAGGAGCACCATAAACCCCAGGTCCAGACGGATCGTCCCGAGGTTCAACGGCGGGATGACCTTGCGCACGGCCTTCAGCGGCGGGTCGGTCGTCGCGTAGACGACCTCCAGACCGGCTGCGACCAGACCCTGCGGGCGCCAGCTCCGGGCCAGCACCATCACCCAGTCCACGACGAACCGGGCGAAGAGCAGGATCAAGAAGACGAGCAGGACCGAGGAGATGATCTGCAGAAGGAGAGCCACGGTCCTCGATCGTTCGGGCACTCGTGCGAAGGGCGCACGGGTGCGGCGGGTCAGGGCTGGCTGAAGAAGCCGCCCTCGCGGATCCGGGCCTTGTCCTCAGCCGTCACGTCCACGTCCTGCGGGCTGAGCAGGAACACCTTGGCCGTGACCCGCTCGATACTACCGTGCAGCCCGAACGTCAGGCCGATGGCGAAGTCGACGAGTCGCTTCGCGTCGGCGTGCTCCATGTCGGTCAGGTTCATGATCACCGGCATGCCGTCGCGGAACCGCTCGCCGATGGTGCGCGCCTCGTTGTAGGAGGCGGGGTGCACCGTGGTGATCCGGTAGCCCTTCGGCTTCGGCTCGGGTGCCGGCGTCGGCGCGGGGGCCGGCGCGGGCTCGGCCGCGACCGGCTCGCTCATGGCCAGACCGGCGGACCCCGAGACCCCACCGGACAGGCCGATGGGTGCCCGGCCGCGGCCGGACGAGGCGCTGATCCCCGAGCCACCGGCAGCGCTCAGCCCGCCGCCCAGGCGGGAGGCTGCGGTGCTGCCCGCCGGGCTCCCGGCGAGGCCGAGGGTCCGCGGGGTCGCCGGACGACGGCCGAGGGAGACCTCGGGCTCGGGCACGCGCTCCTCGTGCCGCTCCTCCGCGCGCTCCCCGGCCGGGTGGTCGGTGTCGTAGCCGGAGGCCCCGTAGCCGCTGCCGTAGCCGTAGCGGTCACCGGTGTCCGGCGCGGCCGGGTCGTCGACGTAGTCGGTCGCGGCGTAGCGGTCGTAACCCCGGTCGTAACCGTGGTCGTCGTAGCCGCGCTCGGCGTACTCGTGGTCGCTCTGCCGCGCGGCGTAGCGGTCGTAGCCGCCCCGGGCGTCGTCGTCCTCGACGAGGCCCAGGTAGACCCCCATCCTTCGCATGGCTCCGGCCATCGGACGTCTCCCTCTGGTCTCGTCGCAGGACGACTCGTGGTGCGGACGGCTGGTCTGCCTGCGCGGCCGACCAGTGGTGCGGGTGGTGCTGGTGTGACTAGCGCGGGCGCACGGGTCCCGGAACGCCCGGTCCATCGGAGGCTAGGGGTCGGGCACCGAACAACGCGGTACCGACACGCACCACGGTGGCCCCAGCTGTCACAGCAGCCTCCAGGTCGCCGCTCATGCCTGCCGATGTCTCCGATGCGGTGGGGTGGGCAGCGCGGACGAGCGCGCTCAGCTCGGCGAGCCGGGCGAACGCCGGCGCCGGGTCCTCCCCCCGCGGGGCGACCGCCATGAGGCCGCGCAGCTGCAACCCCTCGGCCTCGGCGACGGCGTCGGCCAGCCGCGGGACGTCGTCGGGTGCGGCCCCGCCGCGCCCGCCGAGCTCGCCCTCCGGACCGCCGAGGTCCACCTGCACGTAGACGTCCACCGTCCGCCCCGACCGCTCGGCCGCCCGGTCCAGCGCCTCGACCAGCGACTGCCGGTCGACCGAGTGCACGGTCGCGCCGAGCCGGACGACGGCGGCGGCCTTGTTGCGCTGCAGCTGGCCCACCAGGTGCCAGCGCAGGTCCGGCAGGTCGGCCAGCTCGGCCGCCTTGCTGGTCAGCTCCTGCACCCGGTTCTCCGCGAAGTGCAGCTGCCCGAGCGCGGCGAGGGCGCGGACGTCCGCGGCCGGCCAGGTCTTGCTCACGGCGAGCAGCCGGACGCCGGCCGGGTTCCGACCGGCCGCCCGGGCGGCGGCATCGATCCGCGCACGGACCGCACGCAGGTTCTCGGCCAGTGGAAGGACCCCGTCCTCCTCACCCCTGGCAGGCTCGGGGCGAGCCTCGGGACGGGGCCGGGGGTCGTCGGCGTTCACCCGAGCCAGACGACGCCGGCCTGGCGGCCGGTCACGCCGTCGCGGCGGTGGCTGAAGAGCCGGGGGTCCTCCACCGTGCAGCGGGGGTCGTGCACGACCTGCCGGACACCGGCCCCGCGCAGCACCTCGGCGATGCCGGCCCGCAGGTCCAGCCCCGGGGTGCCCTGCCGGGTGCGGACCGCGCTCGCCGGGGCGACCCGGGCGACCTCGGCCTGCATGTGCCCGGGCACCTCGTAGTCCAGCCCGCAGACCGCCGGGCCGAGCAGCGCCTCGACGTCGCCGGGGCGCGCGCCGAGCCGGGTCATGGCCGCCAGCGCCGCGGGCACGACGCCGCGCCGGACGCCCTCCCGGCCGGCGTGCACCGCGGCCACGACACCGGCCACCGGGTCGGCCAGCAGCACCGGGACGCAGTCGGCGACCAGCACGCACAGCACGAAGCCGGGCGTGGCGGTCACCAGCGCGTCCACGTCGGCCACCGGGTTCTCCCCGGCGTCCTCCACGATCGCGACCCCGGTGCCGTGCACCTGGGTCATCCAGACCACCTGGTCCCCGGCGACACCGAGCTCACCGGCGAGGCGGTCCCGGTTCGCGGCGACGTCCGCCGGGTCGTCGCCGACGTGCCCGCCCAGGTTGAACGAGTCGTACGGGGACACGGAACGGCCGCCCCGCCGGTCGGTGACGACCCGTCGGGGTCGCACCGCCGGCGGAGCGGCCGGACTGTCACTCACGGTGACCTGCTGGAACGGCCCCCGTGCAGGGGCCCGCCACGAGCTCGCGAGTGGTGGGGGGCACGGGGGTCCTTCTACTGGGAGCGGAGGAACTCGGGGATGTCGAGCTCCTCCTCGAAGTCCTCCGAGGCCAGCGGACGGCGGTTGCCGCTGCCCGGCCCGGCGATCGGCGGCAACGGCGGCACGGTGATGCCACCGCCCTGCGGCGCGCCGCCGGGCTGGCCCGGACGCGGTGCCGCCGGCGACGCCGCCGTGGGAGCCGCCGCGGGAGCGGGCGTGGGAGCGGGCGTGGGAGCGGGCGAGGCGAGCCGCTCCCCGGTCTGCGCCGGGAAGGCCGGCCGCGGCGCGGCCGGCGTGATCGGTGCGGCGGCGGGCGCCGGGGCCGGCGGGGCGGCGGGGGCGACCGTCGTCGCCACGGCGTCCTTGCGCTGACCGGGCTTGCCCTGGTCGAAGCCCGCCGCGATGACCGTCACCCGCACCTCGTCGCCGAGGGCGTCGTCGATGACGGCCCCGAAGATGATGTTGGCATCGGGGTGCGCGGCGTCGGAGACCAGCGAGGCGGCCTCGTTGATCTCGAACAGGCCCAGGTCCGACCCGCCGGAGATCGACAGCAGGACGCCGTGGGCGCCCTCCATCGAGGCCTCCAGCAGCGGGCTGGCGATCGCCTGCTCGGCGGCGAGCAGGGCGCGGTTGTCACCGCGCGCGCTGCCGATGCCCATCAGCGCCGAGCCCGCACCGGACATGACCGACTTGACGTCGGCGAAGTCCAGGTTGATCAGGCCGGGCGTGGTGATCAGGTCGGTGATGCCCTGGACGCCGGAGAGGAGCACCTGGTCGGCGGTCCGGAAGGCGTCCATGACGCTGACGTTCCGGTCGCCCAGCTGCAGCAGCCGGTCGTTCGGGATCACGATCAGCGTGTCGCACTCGTTGCGCAGTTCCTCGATGCCCGACTCGGCCTGGACCGCCCGCCGCTTCCCCTCGAAGGAGAACGGGCGGGTGACCACGCCGATGGTCAGGGCGCCGAGCTTCCGCGCGATGGAGGCGACGACGGGTGCGCCACCGGTGCCGGTGCCACCGCCCTCGCCCGCCGTCACGAAGACCATGTCGGCGCCCTTGAGCACCTCTTCGATCTCCTCGCGGTGGTCCTCTGCGGCCTGCCGGCCGACATCGGGCTGCGCGCCCGCGCCCAGGCCGCGGGTGAGCTCACGGCCGACGTCGAGCTTGACGTCCGCGTCGCTCATCAGCAGTGCCTGTGCGTCGGTGTTGATCGCGATGAACTCGACCCCCTTGAGGCCGACCTCGATCATGCGGTTGACCGCGTTCACCCCGCCGCCGCCGATGCCGACGACCTTGATGACCGCGAGGTAGTTGTGCGGAGGTGTCATGCTGCGCTCCCCAACTGGACCCTCATCCTCAGGTTAAGCCTTATAGTTATGTCAACTACGTCCATGTGGGGACGAAGTTAGGTGTGCCCCCATCGGGCGGCAAGCACCCTCCCCGGGTCGGCGTGTCCACCGGGCGGTGTCACACCAGAACCCGCCGACCCGTCTGTCACATAGAGCTCACGAGCCGTGACGACATGCTGCACCACGGTCTCATGCCCGGGTGCAGACGTCGGTGGGCACGTCCGTCGGTGCGACGGAGCGCACGTCGAGACTCTTTTCTGCCCGGGCGTGTCGGCGCGCCGCCCGTCCAGCGCGGCCCTGTCGTGCTCGGGGCTCAGCTGCGGGGCACCCGACCGAGCAGGTAGAACTCCTCGTTCGGCGGCACGGCCGCCCAGTGCACCAGCCGGTTGGACAGCGCGAACAACGCGACGATGGCCCCGACGTCCCACACGTCGTCCTGGGTGAGCCCGTGCCCGCGCAGCGCGTCCTGCTGCTCGGCGGTCACCGCCACCGGGTCGACGGCGAGCCGGACGCCGACCTCCACGACCGCCCGCAGCCGGGGGGACAGCGGCGCCTTCCGCCAGTCGACCGCGACCTGGTCGGCCAGGTGCCGGTCCCGCGCGCGGATCCGGACCAGGGCGCCGTGGGCGACCACGCAGTACAGGCAGCCGTTGGCCGCGCTGGTGGCCACCACCAGCACCTCCCGGTCGGCCTGGGTGAGCCCGGGGGTGTCCTTGTCCATCAGGGCGTCGTGCAGCGCGAAGAAGGCCCGCGCCTCGTCCGGACGCCAGGCCAGCGCGGCGAAGACGTTGGGCAGGAAGCCGCTCTTGTCGGCGACCTCGGTGAAGCGCTGCTGCAGGTCCGGCGGCAGGTCGGCCAGCGGGGCGACGGGGAATCGGCTGATCGGGAGCTCGGTCACCCACTCACTGTGCCAGTGGAGGGGCCAGGTCTCGGCTGCGCCGAGCATCTTCCGGGTCCCGGTGGAGCAGGGCGCGGGATGCTCCGCATGCCGCGCCGCTCTACCGGAGGACGACGGAGTCCGGGGTGCTGACGTCGAGCGTGCCGGCGGGGTCCAGCGTCCCGGCGTCGATCTGCTCCAGCAGCGCCCCGAGCACCTCGGCCTTGCGCCCGGTCTGGGCGGCACTCCCCCACAGCACCGACCGGCCGTCGGTCAGGGTCAGCGTCACGGCGTCCGGGCTCCGCGCGGCCACGCCGGTCACCTCGTCGCGCACGTCCGGCGGCAGTGCGGTCAGCGCCCCGAGGGCGGCGGTGGTCGCCGCGTCGTCCGGACCGGGGTCGGGCACGTCGAGCGGGACGACGCCGTCCGGCGGGGTGCCGGTGATCGTCTCGAAGACCACGCCGCCGGCGTCCACCAGCCGCCGGGTGCCCCCGTCGCTCACCACCGCCACCGGCACGCGCTCGGCCAGCGTGACGACCACCGTGCGCGGCCAGCCCCGGGTGACCTCCACCGAGGCGACCTGCGGGAGCGCCGCGACCCGGGCGGCCGCAGCGGCCGTGTCGACCCGGGCCAGCGGCGTGCCCTCGGTGATGCCGGCCACCTGGACCACCTGCTCCGCGGAGAGCCGGGCCTCACCGTCGACCTGCACCGTGCGCACCGCGAAGACCGGGCTGGCGAGGACCAGCCACGCGACGACGCCGGCCACCAGCAGGGTCCCGGCCAGGGCGACGAGCAGCCGGCGGCCGGGGTGGGGCGGCCGCCGCCGCGACCGGCGCCGGCGGGGACGCAGCGGGGTGACCGGGGACGGCGCGTCGCCGCCCGTGCCGCCGCCCCGCCGTCCGCCCCGGGCGCGGTCGCGGGTCGTCGCGGCCCGGCTCACCGCGCCGGCCCCGACCCGTCCCCGTGCGGCGGCTCGACCCCCTCGTCGGGCTCGCTCAGCGCGGCCAGCACCTCGGGGCCGACCATCGACACGTCGCCGGCGCCCATGGTGACCACCAGGTCACCGGGGCGGGCGCGGGCGGCCATCGCCGGGGCCGCGGCCGACCAGGACGGCTCGAAGGCCACCGCGTCGGCCGGCAACGGCACCGCGTCGGCGACCAGCGCGCCGGTCACACCGGGCACCGGGTCCTCCCGGGCGCCGTAGACCTCCATCACCACGACCTGGTCGGCCAGTCCCAGCGCCTCGCCGAAGCCCGCGGCGAACTGCGCGGTCCGGCTGTAGAGGTGCGGCTGGAACAGCACCAGCAGCCGCCCGGACCCGGTGACGGCCCGGGCAGCGCGCAGCTGCGCGGCGACCTCGGTGGGGTGGTGGGCGTAGTCGTCGTAGACCCGGACGCCGGCGGCGACGCCCTTGAGCTCGAACCGCCGGTGCACGCCGCCGAACCGGCCCAGCCCGCCGATGAGGCCGGCCGCGGGCAGCCCGAGCTCGAGGCCGGCCAGCAGCGCTGCGGCGCTGTTGAGCGCCATGTGCGCCCCGGGCAGCCGGATGTGCACCTCGCCGAGGGACTGCCCGTCGAGGACGGCGGTGTACCGGGTGCCGTCCGGGCCCACCCGCAGGTCGACCAGCTGCAGGTCGGCCCCGGGCTGCAGGCCGTAGGTGCGCAACCGCGCCGAGGTCCCGGCCGCCACCTCGGTGAGCCGGGCCGCGCCGGGGTCGTCGGCGCAGAGCACGAGGAACCCGTCGGCGGCCACGGTCCGCACGAACGCGTCGAACGCCTCCTCCACCGCGGCCAGGTCGCCGTAGTTGTCCAGGTGGTCGGCCTCGACGTTGGTGACGATGGCCCCGTGCGGGGCGAGCAGCAGGAACGACCGGTCGCTCTCGTCGGCCTCGGCCAGGAAGACGTCGCCCTGCCCGGCGTGGGCGTTGGAGCCGGACTCGTTGAGGGTGCCGCCGATGGCGAACGACGGGTCGACGCCGCAGGCCTGCACGGCGACGGTGAGCATCGACGTCGTCGAGGTCTTCCCGTGGGTGCCGGCCACCGCGACGCTGCGCCGCCCGGCCATCACCGCGGCCAGCGCCACCGCGCGGGGCACCACCCGCAGGCCCCGCTCACGGGCCGCCACCAGCTCGGGGTTCTCCGCCCGGATCGCGGTGGAGACCACGACGGTCGTGGCGTCACCGAGGTGCGCGGCGTCGTGGCCGACCTCCACCCGGGCGCCCAGCGCGTCGAGCCCCCGCATCGTCGGGGAGTCCCGGCGGTCGGTGCCCGACACCCGCAGACCGCGGGCCAGCATGATCCGGGCGATGCCGCTCATCCCGGCCCCGCCGATGCCGATGAAGTGCACCGCGCCGAGGTCGCCCAGCGCGGGGATCGGGTCCTTCCACGCCGCGACGTCCGCGGCGCTCACTTCCCCACCACCCCGAGCACCATGTCCGCCAGCCGCTCGTCGGCGTCCGGGGTGCCGACCGCGGCGGCGTCGGCGGCGAGCGCGGCCAGCGCCGCCGGGTCGGTGAGCAGCGGGACCAGCCGCTCGGTGACCCAGGCCGGGGTCAGCTCGGCGTCGTCCACCAGCAGCCCTCCCCCGGCCTCGACCACCGGCACCGCGTTGAGCCGCTGCTCGCCGTTGCCGATGGGCAGCGGGACGAAGGCCCCCGGCAGTCCCACGGCGGAGAGCTCGGCGACGGTGACCGCCCCGGACCGGCAGAGCGCCAGGTCGGCGGCGGCGTAGGCGAGGTCCATCCGCTCCAGGTAGTCGACGACGACGTAGGGCGCGGCGCCGGCGGGCCGGGCCGGGACGGTGACGTCGGTGTTCTTCGGCCCCCGGGCGTGCAGCACCTGAACCCCCGCGGCGGTGAGCGCGTCGGCGGCGGCGGCGGCGACCCGGTTGAGCGACGCCGCGCCCTGGGAGCCGCCGAACACGAGCAGGGTCGGCCGGTCGGCGTCCAGGCCGAAGGCGGCCCGGGCCTCGGCGCGCCGAGCGGGCCGGTCCAGCCCGGTGATCGAGGTGCGCAGCGGCATGCCGACCTGCACGGCGCCGTGCAGGCGGGTGCCGGGCACGGTGACCGCCACCCGGGCGGCCACCCGGGCGCCGATCCGGTTGGCCAGCCCCGGCAGCGCGTTCTGCTCGTGCACGACGACCGGGACCCCGGCCCGGCGGGCCGCCAGGTAGGCCGGCAGCGCGACGTACCCGCCGAAACCGACGACCACGTCGGCGCCCAGCTCGGTGAGCAGCGCACGGGTGTCGGCGACGGCGCGCCAGACCCGTCCGGGCACCCGGAGCAGGTCCGGGGTGGGCTTGCGGGGCAGCGGTACCGGTGGGATCAGCCGGAGGTCGTAGCCGCGGGCCGGCACCAGCCGGGTCTCCATGCCGCGGGCGGTGCCCAGGCAGGTGATCCGCGGCGGGGTGCCGGCCACCGAGCGGCGGGTGAGGGCGTCGGCGAGGGCGAGCATCGGCTCGATGTGCCCGCCGGTACCGCCGCCGGCGAGCACGACGTGCACGGGCCGGGGGACGGGCAG